>NZ_JBJQIZ010000006.1:0-280633 GCF_046487695.1 Escherichia sp. WS1118
TTTGCTTTCCCTGCCGAAGTTCTCAGGAGAACCCCGCTGACCCGGCGGCGTGTTTGCCGTTGTTCCGTGTCAGTGGTGGCGCATTATAGGGAGTTATTCCGGCCTGACAAGAGGAAATTTAAAATAATTTTCTGATCGCGCATTTTTTCAGCAAAAGCCCCGTTAATGTGCCATAAAACAAGCAATTTGCCGTTTTTGCAACCGTAATCACACTTCCTGGTGGCATACTAAGAAGGAATAAAAAGAAAAAGGAAGATTAGTAATGCCTTTAAGCGCACAACAGTTAGCTGCACAGAAAAACCTTTCGTATGTTCTGGCTGAGAAGCTGGCGCAGCGGATCTTAAAAGGTGAATATGAACCCGGCACCATTTTGCCTGGTGAGATTGAGCTGGGCGAGCAATTTGGAGTGAGTCGTACAGCGGTACGCGAAGCGGTCAAAACGTTAACGGCAAAAGGGATGGTTTTACCGCGACCGCGAATTGGTACCCGAGTCATGCCACAATCGAACTGGAATTTTCTTGATCAGGAATTGCTTACCTGGTGGATGACAGAAGAGAACTTTCATCAGGTCATCGATCACTTTCTGGTTATGCGTATCTGTCTGGAGCCGCAAGCTTGCCTACTGGCAGCAAAGGTTGGCACCGCGGAACAGAAGGCGCATCTCAATACGTTAATGGCCGAAATGGCGGCATTAAAAGAGAACTTTCGCCGTGAACGCTGGATCGAAGTCGATATGGCCTGGCATGAGCATATCTATGAAATGAGCGCCAATCCGTTTTTGACCTCATTCGCCTCGCTATTCCATTCGGTTTATCACACTTACTTCACGTCAATTACCAGCGACACAGTGATAAAGCTGGATCTGCACCAGGCGATTGTCGATGCGATTATCCAAAGCGATGGCGACGCGGCATTTAAAGCTTGTCAGGCGCTGCTACGCTCACCAGATAAGTGATAACCCGATAACAGGACATTGAATGAGCGATAAAAAGAAGCGCAGTATGGCGGGTTTGCCGTGGATCGCGGCGATGGCCTTCTTCATGCAGGCACTTGATGCCACTATTCTGAATACCGCCTTACCCGCAATCGCTCATAGCCTTAATCGTTCTCCTCTCGCGATGCAATCAGCCATCATCAGTTATACGCTGACGGTGGCGATGCTTATTCCGGTAAGCGGATGGCTAGCCGATCGCTTCGGTACGCGTCGCATATTTACCCTTGCCGTGAGTCTGTTCACGTTGGGTTCTCTGGCCTGCGCACTTTCTAACTCGCTACCACAACTGGTTGTCTTCCGGGTTATTCAGGGGATAGGCGGCGCAATGATGATGCCTGTTGCTCGGCTGGCCTTACTGCGCGCTTATCCTCGTAATGAGCTTCTTCCTGTATTGAATTTTGTCGCCATGCCGGGTCTGGTGGGGCCAATTTTAGGCCCCGTTCTTGGCGGCGTGCTGGTCACCTGGGCAACCTGGCACTGGATATTTTTAATCAATATCCCCATAGGTATTGCGGGCCTTCTTTACGCGCACAAACATATGCCCAATTTCACCACCGCACGACGCAGATTCGATACCACTGGCTTTTTGCTGTTTGGCCTCAGCCTTGTTCTCTTCTCAAGCGGAATAGAGCTATTCGGGGAAAAGATTGTCGCCAGCTGGATTGCCTTGACGGTAATTGTCACCAGCATCGGGTTACTGCTTCTCTATATTCTCCATGCGCGACGCACGCCAAACCCATTAATTTCATTAGATTTATTTAAAACCCGCACTTTCTCGATCGGTATCGTAGGCAATATTGCAACCCGTCTGGGGACCGGCTGTGTACCGTTCCTTATGCCATTGATGTTACAGGTAGGATTTGGGTATCAGGCGTTTATTGCTGGCTGTATGATGGCACCGACAGCGTTAGGTTCCATTATTGCAAAATCGATGGTTACCCAAGTCTTACGTCGTCTGGGCTATCGCCATACGTTAGTGGGGATCACGGTGATTATAGGGCTAATGATCGCTCAGTTCTCTTTGCAATCACCAGCAATGGCGATATGGATGCTGATCTTGCCGTTGTTTATATTAGGGATGGCTATGTCGACACAATTTACCGCGATGAATACCATCACACTTGCCGATCTGACCGATGACAACGCCAGCAGCGGTAACAGTGTTCTGGCGGTCACGCAGCAACTGTCGATCAGTTTAGGCGTTGCTGTAAGTGCGGCAGTCCTTCGCGTTTACGAAGGGATGGAAGGCACAACGACAGTCGAACAATTCCACTATACGTTTATCACGATGGGCATTATTACTGTTGCTTCAGCAGCAATGTTCATGCTACTGAAAACAACCGATGGTAATAATTTGATCAAAAGACAGCGTAAATCTAAGCCGAACCACGTTCCATCAGAATCGGAGTAAGTTGTAATCGTTGTTGCTGTAGGGTCGGCTGGGTTATCCGATGGATGAGTACATCAATCGCCAGCTCCCCCAGTTCATCTTTCGGTTGGTGTATAGTTGTTAATGGTGGCGTCATAAAGCTTGCCAGTTCGATATCGTCATAGCCAATCACCGCGATATCCTGCGGAACCTGTAACTCTGCCTGATATAACGCCTGGTAAACGCCAACAGCCATAGCGTCATTTCCGGTAAAGACGGCCTGAGGACGCAGCGGATGTGATAACAGTTGGCGCATAGCGTCAAACCCGCCGTTAAATTCAAAATCACCAGTGACTTCATAGCCATCAGGAATGTTGAGACCCGCACGTTTCATCGCAGCCCGATAACCTTCCAACCGCAGGCGCGCCGGAGTTTTATCCAGCGGACCGGTAATACAGGCAATACGGGTATGACCTTTATCGATCAGATATTGCGTTGCTAAGTCTCCGCCCAGCAACGAGTTATCCTGAATAAGATCGCTGTCGCCATCGAACGGAGCCCAGTCCATCATCACGGTAGGCACTGTCGGATAACGTTGCATGATTTCACGCGAAGGCTGATGCGTTTCGGTGCACAGTAACAGCAAGCCATCAACGCGTTTTTGCATCAGCGTTTCCAGATTACGATTCATCCGCTGTTCATCGCCTTCGGTATTGCAAAGGACAAGACTATAACCGCGTTCGAAGCAGCTGCGTTCAACGCCACGCACCAGTTCTGAATAGAAAGGATTGGTACTGGCAGTGATCAACATGCCAATGGTATGTGTTTGATTGAGTTTGAGGCTACGCGCCAGAGCTGATGGCGCGTAATTGAGTTCTTTAATCGCCGCTTCAACTTTGGCTGTAATCGCTTCACTGACGAAGCGATCTTTATTGATAACGTGAGAAACTGTTGAGGTAGAAACGCCCGCCAGGCGGGCAACATCTTTCATTGTAGCCAAGCGTCACCTCTGCCTGTCTAAAAATGCGTCGATCTCTTCACGCCACGGTACGGAAGGTTGTGCGCCTTTACGTGTTACGGCAATCGCAGCGGCTGCATGGGCAAAACGAATCGCCTCTGGCAATGTTTTTTCTTCCAGCAACGCCGTGATTAACGCGCCGTTAAAGGTATCTCCGGCAGCAATGGTATCGACAGCCTGCACCCGGAATCCAGGAACGCGCTGACCTTCACCATTCACGCTAGCCCATACACCACGACTTCCTAAAGTAATCAGTACAGTACGGATACCTTTTTCATGCAGTACCTGCGCCGCCTTCGCTGCATCTTCATCATTTTCAACACGAATACCGGTGAGCTTTTCTGCTTCCGTTTCGTTTGGCGTAATAATGTCCACCAGCGCCAGCAGTTCGTCAGGAAGTTCGCGAGCCGGAGCCGGGTTAAGCGCAACGATAGTCTTATTTTGATGGGCGATTTTCGCCGCTGCCATCACACTTTCGAGTGGTGATTCCAGCTGCATTAATAATGCTGACGCGTTGGCAATACGCTCACGTTGCGCTTCCACCAGCGCCGGGGAAAGGGCAGCATTAGCGCCGGCATGAATACCGATGACATTCTCACCTTCGCCATTAACAAAAATCAGCGCCACACCTGTTGATTCGCCTTTGATCACGCTGACCGGAGAAATATCGATGTTATCAGTGGCGAGCTGCTGGCGAACGCTCTCACCAATGCTGTCATCGCCAGTGCAGGCAATAAACGCGATATTCGCACCGCTACGCCCAGCAGCCACCGCCTGATTCGCGCCTTTGCCGCCAAATGCAACCTGATAGTGGTTACCGGTTACGGTTTCGCCTGGAGTAGGAAAAGATTGAAGATTAAGAATGTGGTCAGCATTAATGCTGCCAAGAACAACGAGGCTGCCTGCGTTTTGCATATTCGGGATGTCCATAAAATGCGCCACCGTGTTAGGGTGGCGCGTGCCCTGCTTTTCTTTATATTACACGTTCATCTGTCGATGACGTATTTATGTCACCATCAGGTCATACAACCTGATTAAAACTACTGCTTAACAACCAGTTTCAGATCAACCGGATACTTAGCCTGAACTTTCTCGCCTTTCAGCACTTTATCTGCGGTTTCGACGCCTTTCGCGCCAATCTGATCGGGTAGCTGAGCGATAGTCGCTGCTAGTTTGCCATCATTCACCGCTTTTTCGCCATCCGGTGTACCGTCAAATCCGACGACCATCACATCCGATTTACCGGCAGTTTGCAGTGCGCGCAGCGCGCCAAGCGCCATTTCATCATTCTGCGCGAATACAGCCTGAACATCCGGATGAGCGGTCAACAGATTCTGCATTACGTTCAAACCTTTGGTGCGATCAAAATCTGCAGGCTGGCTGGCAAGAACATTAAACTTGTGAGCAGCAACGGCCTGCTGGAAACCTTCGCCACGTTCACGGGCTGCGGATGTACCGGCAATGCCTTGCAGCTCGATAACTTTGGCACCTTCACCCACTTTCTTCGCGATGTAATCACCGGCGATTTTGCCGCCCAGTACGTTATCAGATGCAATGTGGCTCACCACTTCACCTTTCGTTGCCTGGCGGTCAAGGGTGATAACCGGGATGTTCGCCTGGTTAGCCATCTTCACAGCATTACCTACTGCGTCGGAGTCGGTCGGGTTAATCAGCAGAATTTTGGTGCCGCGGACGGTTAAGTCCTGCACGTTCGCCAGCTCTTTCGCCGGGTTGTTCTGGGAGTCCAGCACCACCAGGTTATAGCCAAGTTTATCCGCCTCTTTCTGCGCGCCATCTTTCAGCGATACAAAGAATGGGTTGTTAAGCGTGGAGACCACCAGCGCGATGGTGTCTTTTGCCATCGCATTCGCACTGACGGTGGCGCTTAGCGCAACAGCGGAAACCAGGGTAGCCAGTTTTTTCATGTTCATATTCAAGATGTCCTGTAGTCGTTATTACTGCTTTTTGTTGTCTACCAGCACCGCCAGCAAAATCACCACCGCTTTGACGATCATCTGGTAATAGGAGGAAACACCTAACAAATTCAATCCATTATTAAGGAAGCCAAGAATTAATGCGCCGATCAACGTCCCAACAATGCGACCTTTTCCGCCCGCCAGACTCGTACCGCCCAGAACCACCGCAGCAATAGCATCCAGCTCATAGCCAGTCCCCGCCGTGGGTTGTGCGGAGGAGAGACGCGCCACTTCAATGATCCCGGCCAGCGATGCCAGCAGACCACAAAGAGAATAGACGATGATTTTGATTTTATTGACGTTGATACCAGAAAGACGCGTTGCCGCTTCATTGCCGCCCAGCGCGTAGATGTAACGCCCCAGACGCGTGTGATGCAGCATGTACCAGGCCGCGAGGAAGACAATCCCCATGATCCAGACTGGCGTCGGTACGCCCAGCGGACGACCAATACCAAACCAGCCAAACAGATCGGCGTTCTCAGTAAAGCCGGTATTCACTGGGCTACCATTGGTATAAACCATGGTCACGCCGCGCAGTAAAAGCATCATAACCAGCGTAGCGATAAACGCCTGGACGCGACCTTTCGCTACAATCACCCCAGTTACCGCACCAATTGCGGCACCTAACGCGAGAGCGGCAGCGACAGCCACCAGCGCATTGACTTCAATGCCGACGATAGATGCAGCAACTGCGCCGGTCAGCGCCAACAGAGAACCTACCGACAAGTCGATACCCGACGTCAGGATCACCAGCGTCATCCCGACCGCCATAATGGCGTTCACCGAGGTTTGCTGAAGAATATTGAATAAGTTATTGATGGTGAAAAAGTTCGGGCTTAACGTCGAGACAATCGCGATCAGCACCAGCAGAGCGATAAGCGATTTCTGCTCCATCAGCCACGCTTTCGTGAAATAACGGCGACCAGAGACAGTCTGGGTTGTCATTTTTTTACTCCTGATTCACGCGATTAAGCTTGCCCACAGCGGCAGCCATTAACACTTCCTGGGTGGCCTGCTCACGAGTAAATTCCCCGCTGAGATGCCCTTCATGCATGACGATGATGCGATCGCTCATGCCTAATACTTCTGGCATCTCCGATGACACCAGAATGATGCTCAAGCCATCGGCTTTGAACTGGTTAATCAGTTGATAGATCTCTTTTTTCGCGCCGACATCTACGCCACGGGTAGGCTCATCGAGGATCAACACTTTAGGGCGTGTCATCAGACCACGGGCAATCGCTACTTTTTGCTGATTGCCACCGGAAAGCAGACCAATTGCCTGTTCCATCGATGGCGTTTTCACATTAAACAGACGAATGAAATCACTCACAGCCTGCTGTTCATCGGCATGCTTCAAACTGCCGCCAGCGCGGCTGAAGTAGCGCAGCGCGGTCAGCGACATGTTCTCTTTTACTGACATGCCCAGCACTAAACCGTCACGTTTACGGTCTTCGGAGATATAAACAATGCCGTTTGCCAGGCCATCCTGCGGCGAACGGGTAACGACTTCATGCCCATCCAGGGTGACGTAACCGCTTGTGCGCGGCAGTGCACCGTAGAGCACTTTCATCAGTTCGGTACGCCCAGCGCCCATCAAACCAGAGACGCCAAGAATTTCGCCTTTGCGTAAAGTAAAAGAGACATCGTTAACGCCAGGTCCGCAGAGATTATCGACTTTCAGGCGGATATCTCCCGGCGCTTTGTCCAGGTGCGGATATTGATCTTCCAGCTTGCGGCCCACCATCATCTCAATCAGAGAATCTTCGGTCAGTGATGCCACTTCGCGCTCAGCAATAAATTGTCCGTCACGAAAAACGGTAACGTCATCGCAAATCTCGAAGATTTCTTTCATGCGGTGGGAGATATAGACAATACCGCGGCCTTGCGATTTCAGCTCGCGGATGACGCGGAACAAGGATTCGGTTTCGGTATCGGTCAGCGCATCGGTCGGTTCATCCATAATGATGACTTTCGACTCAAAACTCAGCACTTTGGCGATTTCAACCATTTGCTGGTCACCGATGGAAAGATCGCCCACCAGCTTGTCGCTTTTAAAGCGCAGGTTAAGTTTAGCCAGCAATTTATCCGCTTCGGCATACATGGTTTTCCAGTCAATTTTGCCAAAGCGATTAACAAACTCACGACCGAGGAAAATGTTTTCGGCAATGGTTAACTGCGGGATCAGGTTCAGTTCCTGGTGGATAATCCCAATCCCGGCTTCCTGGGAAGATTTCGGCCCGGTAAATGTCGTTTCTTTCCCCAACCATAAAAGCGTACCGGCATCGCGAGTATAGATACCAGTAAGCACTTTCATCATGGTGGATTTACCCGCGCCGTTTTCGCCCACCAGCGCCATCACGCGGCCCGGATAGACATTTAACGCTGCGCCCGAGAGGGCTTTTACGCCCGGGAAGGCTTTATCGATGCCTTTAAGCTGAAGTAATGCTTCCATGACGGCCTCAGAACGTCACGCCAGCACAGAGAATGATATTCGCATACGGAGAACATTCTCCGCTGCGAATTACCGCCTGACTTTCTGCGGTTTGTTGTTTGAATTGTTCATGCGTGGTGTAACGAATCTCAATGGTGTTTCCCTGGTGTTGTTGCAGCTGCTCAAGGTGAGTGAGCAACGTTTCGTGGAGTTGCGGATTATGTTGTTTGATCTCTTCCGCGATAATGACAGCCTCGACCTGCATTTCATTTGTGACGACGCCCAGCACCTGCATAAAAGAAGGTACACCCTGGGTTAATGCCATATCGATACGCGTTGCACTTTTGGGGATGGGTAAACCAGCATCACACACCACCAGCGTATCGGTATGTCCCAGTCGGGAGATCACCGATGAAATATCAGAATTAAGAACGGTGCCTTTTTTCATTTTTTTCTCCATCAGCGAAACGTTTCGCTGACCCGCAGTTTAATCCTGACTGAGTTGGGAAAACCATCGTGACGTTACGGAAATGTGATCAACCTCGAAACGTTTTACATGGTGATTAACCATGAAAACAAAAACGCCCCCTTATGGAGAAAGGAGGCGTCTGGCGTTAGATTTCGACCTGAGTACCCAGTTCGATAACTCTGTTTGGCGGGATTTCAAATTGATCCGGTGCCCGCAGCGCATTACGTTGCAGCAGCAAGTACAGCTTGCCGCGCAGACGCAAATACCACGGGCGTTTGCCGAGGATCAACGACTCATGCGACATAAAGAAGGAGGTTTCCATCATCCGGCAACTTAATCCTTCCAGACCGCAGCGGTGGAAAACTTCTTCCACGTTTGGCGTTTCTCGCCAACCATAACTTGCCACCACGCGCCAGAAAGTGGGCGACAGTTGTTCAATCTGTACCCGACGGACGTTATGGACATATGGCGCGTCTTCGGTGCGCAGAGTTAACAGAATCACCCGCTCATGCAATACCTTGTTATGTTTCAGGTTATGCATCAGCGCAAAGGGAATGACGTTGATTGCACGCGACATATACACCGCGGTCCCAGGCACGCGAACGGGCGGTGATTTCTCCAGCGAAGCAATCATCGCTTCCAGAGAGTTACCATGTTCATGCATCCGCCGCAGCAAGCGGAAACGCTCGCTCTTCCAGGTGGTCATCACGATAAACATCACCGTACCGAGGCTCAATGGCAACCAGCCGCCGGAGAGCAGTTTATCGAGGTTAGCGGTGAACAAGGGAATATCGACACAAAGGAAAGCAATCAGGATCAGCGCAACAAAATACTTATTCCAGTGCCAGTTCTGACGTGCCACGGTAGTCGAGAGAATAGACGTCAGCACCATGGTTCCGGTCACCGCAATCCCGTACGCCGCCGCCAGGTTGCTGGAGTGCTCAAAGCTGACAATCACAATCACGACCGCGACATAGAGCATCCAGTTCACAAAGGGAATATAGATTTGCCCTGACTCCATTTCGGAAGTGTGAATAATGCGCATCGGCGACAAATATCCCAGACGTACCGCCTGACGCGTCAATGAGAAGACGCCAGAGATAACCGCCTGCGAGGCAATTACCGTCGCCAGTGCGGCGATGATCAGCAGCGGGATCAGCGCCCAGTCCGGTGCCAACAGGAAGAACGGGTTCTTAATCGCTTCCGGATTCTTTAACAACAGCGCTCCCTGGCCGAAGTAATTAAGGGTTAAGGAAGGCAATACGACGGTGAACCACGCCAGACGAATAGGGAACTTACCAAAGTGCCCCATATCAGCATACAGCGCCTCGACCCCCGTAATCGACAGCACCACTGCCCCTAATGCAATAAAAGAAACCGTTTTGTATTCAAGGAAGAAATGCACCGCCCACATCGGATTCAGTGCATGCAGCACTTCCGGGTTAGCAATAATGCTACGTAACCCCAGCCCTGCCAGAATCAAAAACCAGGTCAGCATGATCGGCGCAAACAGCTTACCGACCATAGCCGTGCCATGTTTTTGAATCATGAATAATAATGTGAGAACGATAATTGAGAGGGGAACTATCCAGGTATCCAGCTGCGGGGCGACGATTTCCAGACCTTCAATGGCGGACATCACCGAAATAGCGGGTGTTATGACGACTTCACCATAGAAAAAGCTGCCGCCGATTAGCCCCATAATCACCAGCATTGATGTGGTTCGCGCCGACGTATTACGCCCGGCAAGCGACATCAACGTCAGGATCCCCCCTTCACCGGCGTTATCTGCCCGCATCACGAAGGTGAGATATTTAATGGAAACCACAAAGATTAGCAGCCAGAAGATCAGCGATAAAAAGCCAAATACGGCATCGCGTTCAACGCCAAAACCAAACTGGCCGGACAAACATTCACGAAGTGTATATAACGGGCTGGTACCAATATCGCCGTAGACAACTCCAATCGCCGCGAGGGTAATCGCGGGCAATGATTGCTTATTATCAGTGCTCATAGACTAGTCTTTCGTTGAAATATGAAATGTGTGCTTAGTCCCTTGGCCCACAAAAAAGCGCACAGTATGCACGATTAACGGCAAAATCGTACTCCTAAATGCGGCCACATTAACCTGGCTCAAAGAAAAATACCCCTCCTTTGAGACTATTTTAGCCACCAGCAAGAAACGTCTATACTCGCAATTTACGCAGAACTTTTGACGAAAGGACGCCACTTCATTATGGCTCACCCTCATTTATTAGCGGAAAGAATTTCCCGCCTGAGCAGTTCGTTGGAAAAGGGGCTTTATGAACGTAGCCACGCCATCCGCTTGTGTTTATTAGCGGCATTAAGTGGTGAAAGTGTGTTCCTCCTTGGCCCGCCAGGTATTGCCAAAAGTTTGATCGCCCGGCGCTTAAAATTCGCCTTTCAGAATGCCCGCGCGTTTGAATATCTGATGACCCGCTTCTCCACGCCGGAAGAAGTTTTTGGTCCCCTTTCTATTCAGGCGCTAAAAGATGAAGGGCGCTATGAACGTTTAACCAGCGGTTACCTGCCGGAAGCTGAAATCGTCTTTCTGGATGAGATCTGGAAAGCGGGTCCGGCAATTCTTAATACCCTGCTCACCGCCATTAACGAGCGCCAGTTCCGCAACGGCGCACTCGTAGAAAAAATCCCGATGCGTCTGCTGGTGGCGGCCTCCAACGAGCTGCCGGAAGCAGACAGCAGTCTGGAAGCGTTATATGACCGCATGCTGATTCGTCTGTGGTTAGATAAAGTGCAGGATAAAGCGAATTTCCGCTCCATGCTGACCAGTCAACAGGATGAAAATGACAATCCGGTTCCTGCCTCCTTGCAGATCACAGATGAAGAATATGAACGCTGGCAGAAAGAGATTGGTGAAATTACGCTGCCCGATCATGTATTTGAGCTGATTTTTATGCTGCGCCAGCAACTGGATAAATTACCGGATGCGCCTTATGTCTCGGATCGTCGCTGGAAAAAAGCGATCCGCTTATTGCAGGCCAGCGCCTTTTTTAGCGGTCGCAGTGCTGTCGCCCCGGTTGATCTCATTTTGCTGAAAGATTGCCTGTGGTATGACGCGCAAAGCCTGAATTTGATACAACAACAAATTGATGTATTGATGACCGGTCACGCCTGGCAACAGCAAGGGATGTTGACCCGCCTGGGCGCGATTGTGCAACGTCACCTGCAACTTCAGCAGCAACAAAGCGATAAAACAGCCTTAACGGTAATTCGTCTGGGCGGCATTTTTAGCCGTCGTCAGCAGTATCAACTCCCTGTTAACGTTACTGCTTCCACTCTGACTCTGCTGCTGCAAAAACCGTTAAAACTGCATGATATGGAAGTGGTTCATATCTCCTTTGAGCGTAGCGCGCTGGAACAGTGGCTGAGTAAAGGTGGTGAGATTCGCGGCAAACTGAACGGTATCGGCTTTGCCCAGAAACTGAATCTGGAAGTCGATAGCGCCCAACATCTTGTTGTACGCGATGTAAGTTTACAAGGCAGTACGCTAGCACTTCCAGGTTCATCGGCTGAAGGTCTGCCAGGTGAAATAAAACAACAACTGGAAGAGCTTGAAAGCGACTGGCGCAAGCAACACGCTTTATTCAGCGAACAGCAAAAATGTCTGTTTATCCCTGGCGACTGGTTAGGTCGCATTGAAGCCAGCCTACAGGATGTCGGCGCACAGATTCGCCAGGCACAACAATGCTAACGCTGGATACGCTTAATGTGATGCTGGCCGTCAGCGAAGAGGGATTGATCGAAGAGATGATCATCGCGCTGCTGGCCTCACCGCAGCTGGCAGTCTTCTTTGAAAAATTCCCACGACTGAAGGCGGCAATCACTGATGATGTTCCCCGCTGGCGTGAGGCGCTGCGCAGTCGGCTGAAAGATGCCCGAGTCCCGCCGGAACTCACCGAAGAGGTGATGTGCTATCAGCAAAGCCAGCTCCTCTCCACGCCGCAGTTTATTGTGCAGCTACCACAAATCCTGGACTTACTGCATCGTCTGAATTCCCCATGGGCAGAACAAGCCCGCCAGTTGGTTGATGCTAACAGCACGATCACTTCAGCGTTACACACGCTTTTTCTCCAGCGCTGGCGTTTAAGCCTGATCGTGCAAGCAACGACGTTAAATCAGCAGCTATTAGAAGAAGAACGCGAACAACTGTTGAGTGAAGTTCAGGAACGCATGACGCTGAGCGGGCAACTTGAACCGATTCTCGCAGATAACAATACCGCAGCTGGTCGTCTGTGGGATATGAGCGCCGGTCAGCTTAAACGTGGCGACTATCAGTTGATTGTGAAATACGGTGAATTTCTTAACGAACAGCCGGAACTGAAACGTCTGGCAGAACAGCTGGGGCGTTCCCGGGAAGCCAAATCAATACCGCGCAACGATGCGCAGATGGAAACCTTCCGCACCATGGTGCGCGAACCGGCGACAGTTCCTGAGCAGGTTGATGGTCTGCAGCAAAGCGATGATATTTTACGTCTCTTGCCGCCAGAACTGGCGACACTAGGGATAACGGAACTGGAGTATGAGTTTTACCGTCGGCTGGTGGAAAAACAGTTGCTCACCTATCGCCTGCATGGTGAGTCGTGGCGTGAAAAAATGATCGAACGCCCGGTGGTGCATAAAGATTACGACGAACAGCCGCGCGGACCGTTTATTGTCTGCGTGGATACTTCCGGCTCAATGGGCGGCTTTAATGAACAGTGTGCGAAAGCGTTCTGCCTGGCCTTGATGCGCATAGCCCTCGCTGAAAACCGGCGCTGCTATATTATGCTATTTTCCACCGAGATCGTCCGTTATGAGCTTTCAGGCCCACAAGGCATCGAACAAGCAATCCGTTTTTTAAGCCAGCAGTTTCGTGGCGGCACCGATCTGGCCAGTTGTTTTCGCGCCATTATGGAACGCTTGCAAAGCCGGGAATGGTTTGATGCCGATGCGGTGGTGATTTCTGATTTTATCGCCCAGCGGTTGCCTGACGACGTGACGAGCAAAGTGAAAGAGTTGCAGCGGGTACATCAGCATCGCTTTCATGCCGTGGCGATGTCGGCACATGGCAAACCCGGCATCATGCGCATTTTCGATCATATCTGGCGCTTTGATACCGGGATGCGAAGCCGCCTGCTCAGACGCTGGCGGCGATAAATTATTACAGCAGAGAAGGGACGCTCTCACGAACAGCTGCCGGCCATACACCACACTGAACCTGGCCGATATGTGGCAGTTGCAGCAGCAGCATGGTCAAACGAGACTGGCCGATACCGCCGCCGATGGTCTGCGGCATTTCACCGCGCAGCAGCGCCTGATGCCACTCCAGCTCCAGGCGATCTTCGTCACCGGTCAGCGCCAGCTGATGCTTCAGCGTGTCGGCATCCACGCGGATCCCCATGGAAGAAAGCTCAAACGCATCTTCCAGTACCGGGTTCCATACCAGAATATCGCCGTTCAGACCCGCATGGCCCAGCTCTGACGGGGTGCTCCAGTCATCATAATCCGGTGCGCGCACGTCGTGACGATGACCATCGCTCAGCTTGCCGCCAATCCCGACCAGGAATACCGCGCCAAGATCTTTCGCAATCGCCCGCTCACGCCCTTTGGCATCGAGCTCCGGATAACGAGACAGTAACTCCTGGCTGTGTACGAAGTGGATCTGATCCGGCAGGAACGGTGCCAGGCCAAACTCTTCGCTAACCGCAGCTTCGGTTGCTTTAATTCCCTCCCAGATCGCCTCTACCGTGCTTTTCAGAGTCGAGAATTGACGCTCGCCGTCGCCCATTACGCGTTCCCAGTCCCACTGGTCTACATAGACCGAGTGCAACGGGGAAAGACGGTCTTCATCGGGGCGAAGGGCTTTCATGTGCGTGTACAGCCCTTCGCCCGCGCTGAAGTCGTGTTGCCCTAAGGTCTGACGTTTCCACTTCGCCAGTGAATGAACCACTTCGAACTGGGCATCAGGCAGAGCTTTCACTTTTACCTGCACCGCTTTTTCACAGCCCGACAAGTTATCCTGCGTGCCATCCCCCACACGGCTAAGAATCGGTGCCTGGACTTCGATCAGCCCCAGACGTTCTTCCAGTTGACGAGAAAAGTGAGATTTCACGAAGCTAATTTGACGTTGTTTGGCAATGTAAGCGGTTTTCATTTTTTATACTCCTGCGTCCTGTTGCTTATGATTAAGCAACAAAAACCGACACACATGCAATAATCATTCAATAAAAAGCCTCACGTACTTTTGATTCATTAAAAAAGAAGGCTAAAATAGAATGAATCATCAATCCGCATAAGAAAATCCTATGGAAAATTATCTGATCGACAATCTGGACCGAGGCATCCTGGAAGCATTAATGGGCAATGCGCGCACCGCTTACGCCGAACTGGCGAAACAATTTGGCGTCAGCCCGGGGACGATTCACGTTCGAGTAGAGAAAATGAAGCAGGCGGGGATCATTACCGGGGCGCGTATTGATGTCAGCCCGAAGCAGCTTGGTTATGACGTAGGCTGCTTTATCGGCATTATATTAAAGAGCGCCAAAGACTATCCTTCCGCGCTGGCAAAGCTGGAAAGCCTCGATGAAGTCACTGAAGCCTATTACACAACCGGCCACTACAGCATCTTTATAAAAGTGATGTGCCGTTCGATCGATGCTCTCCAGCATGTACTTATCAACAAGATCCAAACAATTGATGAAATTCAGTCCACCGAGACACTGATCGTCCTGCAGAATCCGATCATGCGTACCATTAAGCCCTGATCGGCTTTTTTAATCCCATACTTTTCCACAGGTAGATCCCAACGCGTTCACAGCGTACAATACGCCACTCTTAATAAAGGTGGCGGTTTATGGCAGATATCACTCTTATCAGCGGCAGCACCCTCGGCGGTGCCGAATATGTAGCAGAACACCTGGCTGAAAAGCTGGAAGAGACGGGTTTAACCACCGAAACGCTGCACGGTCCGCTGTTGGAAGATTTATCTGCCTCGGGGATCTGGCTGGTTATCAGCTCAACCCACGGTGCCGGAGATATTCCGGACAACCTTTCTCCTTTCTATGAAGCATTGCAGGAACAGAAGCCCGATCTTTCTGCGGTCCGCTTTGGCGCAATCGGTATTGGTAGTCGTGAATATGACACCTTTTGTGGGGCTATCGATAAAATCGAGGCAGAACTCAAAAATTCCGGAGCAAAACAGACAGGCGAAACACTGAAGATCAACATTCTTGATCACGACATTCCGGAGGATCCGGCAGAAGAATGGCTGGGATCGTGGATTAATTTACTCAAATAAGTATACAGATCGTGCGATCTACTGTGGATAACTCTGTCAGGAAGCTTGGATCAAACGGTAGTTATCCAAAGAACAACGGTTGTTCAGTTTTTGAGTTGTGTATAACCCCTCATTCTGATCCCAGCTTATACGGCCCAGGATCACCGATCATTCACAGTTAATGATCCTTTCCAGGTTGTTGATCTTAAAAGCCGGATCCTTGTTATCCACAGGGCAGTGCGATCCTAATAAGAGATCACAATAGAACAGATCTCTAAATAAATAGATCTTCTTTTTAATACCCAGGATCCCAGGTCTTTCTCAAGCCGACAAAGTTGAGTAGAATCCACGGCCCGGGCTTCAATCCATTTTCATACCGCTTTATGCGAGGCAATCACCATGTTTTATCCGGATCCTTTTGACGTCATCATCATTGGCGGGGGTCATGCAGGCACCGAGGCCGCGATGGCCGCGGCGCGTATGGGTCAACAGACTCTGCTTTTGACACACAATATCGACACTCTGGGGCAGATGAGCTGCAACCCGGCGATCGGCGGTATTGGGAAGGGACATCTGGTAAAAGAAGTGGATGCACTCGGCGGTCTGATGGCGAAAGCGATCGATCAGGCGGGTATCCAGTTTAGGATACTAAACGCAAGCAAGGGACCGGCGGTTCGCGCTACCCGAGCTCAGGCAGATCGTGTGCTCTACCGTCAGGCGGTACGTACGGCGCTGGAGAACCAACCGAACCTGATGATCTTCCAGCAGGCGGTTGAAGATCTTATTGTCGAAAACGATCGCGTGGTCGGTGCCGTTACCCAAATGGGACTGAAGTTCCGTGCCAAAGCTGTCGTGCTCACCGTTGGGACGTTCCTCGACGGTAAAATTCATATCGGTCTGGATAATTACAGCGGTGGCCGTGCTGGTGATCCGCCGTCCATTCCGCTCTCTCGCCGTTTGCGTGAACTGCCGCTGCGCGTTGGTCGTCTGAAAACCGGGACACCGCCGCGTATTGATGCACGTACTATCGACTTCAGCGTGCTGGCGCAACAGCATGGCGATAACCCAATGCCGGTATTCTCGTTTATGGGTAATGCGTCCCAGCATCCACAGCAGGTGCCGTGTTATATCACCCATACCAACGAGAAAACCCATGATGTGATCCGCAGTAACCTCGATCGTAGCCCAATGTATGCAGGGGTGATCGAAGGTGTCGGCCCACGCTACTGCCCGTCGATCGAAGACAAAGTCATGCGCTTCGCCGACAGAAATCAGCATCAGATCTTCCTTGAACCGGAAGGGCTGACCTCAAACGAAATTTATCCGAACGGTATCTCCACCAGCCTGCCGTTCGATGTGCAGATGCAAATCGTCCGCTCCATGCAGGGGATGGAAAACGCGAAGATCGTGCGTCCGGGTTATGCCATTGAGTATGACTTCTTCGATCCACGCGACCTGAAACCGACGCTGGAGAGCAAGTTTATCCAGGGGCTGTTCTTTGCTGGTCAGATTAACGGCACTACCGGTTACGAAGAAGCCGCTGCGCAAGGTTTGCTGGCTGGTCTTAACGCTGCCCGTCTGTCTGCTGACAAAGAAGGTTGGGCTCCGGCGCGTTCTCAGGCATATCTCGGCGTACTGGTTGATGACCTGTGCACTTTAGGAACCAAAGAACCGTATCGTATGTTTACCTCGCGCGCAGAATATCGTCTGATGCTGCGCGAAGATAATGCGGATCTGCGTTTGACTGAAATCGGTCGCGAACTGGGCCTGGTGGATGACGAACGTTGGGCGCGCTTTAACGAGAAACTTGAGAATATCGAGCGTGAGCGTCAGCGTCTGAAATCGACCTGGGTAACCCCGTCGGCGGAAGCTGCAGCCGAAGTGAATGCTCACCTGACTGCGCCGCTTTCCCGTGAAGCCAGTGGTGAAGATCTGCTGCGTCGTCCTGAAATGACTTATGAAAAATTAACCACGCTGACGCCGTTTGCCCCTGCGTTGACAGATGAACAGGCTGCGGAACAGGTTGAGATTCAGGTTAAATACGAAGGTTATATCGCGCGCCAGCAAGATGAGATCGAAAAGCAGCTGCGTAACGAGAATACCCTGCTACCAGCGACGCTGGATTACCGCCAGGTATCCGGTCTTTCTAACGAAGTGATCGCCAAACTTAACGATCACAAACCGGCCTCTATTGGCCAGGCTTCGCGTATTTCTGGCGTCACGCCTGCGGCTATCTCCATTCTGCTGGTGTGGCTGAAAAAACAGGGTATGCTGCGTCGTAGCGCATAACGCATTAAAAATGCCTGGTAAGCACCCGCTTACCAGGCAACGCATCAAGAACAGGTAATCACCGTGCTCAACAAACTCTCCTTACTGCTGAAAGACGCAGGTATTTCGCTTACCGATCACCAGAAAAACCAGCTTATTGCCTACGTGAATATGCTGCATAAATGGAATAAAGCGTACAACCTGACTTCGGTTCGTGATCCTAATGAGATGCTGGTACGCCATATTCTCGATAGCATTGTGGTGGCACCGTATCTGCAAGGTGAACGGTTTATCGATGTCGGCACCGGACCGGGACTGCCTGGCATTCCACTCTCTATCGTGCGTCCTGAAGCTCATTTCACGTTGTTGGATAGCCTTGGTAAACGCGTGCGTTTCCTTCGTCAGGTGCAACATGAGCTTAAACTGGAGAATATTGAGCCAGTACAGAGCAGGGTAGAAGAGTTTCCGTCAGAGCCGCCATTTGATGGCGTAATTAGCCGCGCTTTTGCCTCTCTGAACGATATGGTGAGCTGGTGCCACCATCTTCCTGGTGAGCAAGGCCGTTTCTACGCGCTGAAAGGGCAAATGCCGGAAGATGAAATCGCTTTGTTGCCCGAGGAATATCAGGTCGAATCAGTGGTTAAACTTCAGGTTCCAGCCCTGGATGGCGAACGTCATCTGGTGGTGATTAAAGCAAATAAAATTTAATTTTTATCAAAAAAATCATAAAAAATTGACCGGTTAGACTGTTAACAACAACCAGGTTTTCTACTGATATAACTGGTTACATTTAACGCCACGTTCACTCTTTTGTATCAACAAGATAACGTGGCTTTTTTTGGTAAGCAGAAAATAAGTCATAAGTGAAAATATCAGTCTGCTAAAAATCGGCGCTAAGAATCATCATTGACTGTTAAAACATTATTAAAAATGTCAATGGGTGGTTTTTGTTATGTAAATGTCATTTATTAAAACAGTATCTGTTTTTAGACTGAAATATCATAAACTTGCAAAGGCATCATTTGCCAAGTAAATAAATATGCTGTGCGCGAACATGCGCAATATGTGATCTGAAGCACGCTTTATCACCAGTGTTTACGCGTTATTTACAGTTTTTCATGATCGAACAGGGTTTGCAGAAAAGTCGCAATTGTATGCACTGGAAAAATATTTAAACATTTATTCACCTTTTGGCTACTTATTGTTTGAAATCACGGGGGCGCACCGTATAATTTGACCGCTTTTTGATGCTTGACTCTAAGCCTTAAAGAAAGTTTTATACGACACGCGGCATACCTCGAAGGGAGCAGGAGTGAAAAACGTGATGTCTGTGTCGCTCGTGAGTCGAAACGTTGCTCGGAAGCTTCTGCTCGTTCAGTTACTGGTGGTGATAGCAAGTGGATTGCTGTTCAGCCTCAAAGACCCCTTCTGGGGCGTCTCTGCAATAAGCGGGGGCCTGGCAGTCTTTCTGCCTAACGTTTTGTTTATGATATTTGCCTGGCGTCACCAGGCGCATACACCAGCGAAAGGCCGGGTGGCCTGGACATTCGCATTTGGCGAAGCTTTCAAAGTTCTGGCGATGTTGGTGTTACTGGTGGTGGCGTTGGCGGTTTTAAAGGCGGTATTCTTGCCGCTGATCGTTACGTGGGTTTTGGTGCTGGTGGTTCAGATACTGGCACCGGCTGTAATTAACAACAAAGGGTAAAAGGCATCATGGCTTCAGAAAATATGACGCCGCAGGATTACATAGGACACCACCTGAATAACCTTCAGCTGGACCTGCGTACATTCTCGCTGGTGGATCCACATAACCCCCCAGCCACCTTCTGGACAATCAATATTGACTCCATGTTCTTCTCGGTGGTGCTGGGTCTGTTGTTCCTGGTTTTATTCCGTAGTGTAGCCAAAAAGGCAACCAGCGGCGTGCCAGGTAAGTTTCAGACCGCGATTGAGCTGGTGATCGGCTTTGTTAATGGTAGCGTGAAAGACATGTACCATGGCAAAAGCAAGCTGATTGCTCCGCTGGCCCTGACGATCTTCGTCTGGGTATTCCTGATGAACCTGATGGATTTACTGCCTATCGACCTGCTGCCGTACATTGCTGAACATGTACTGGGTCTGCCTGCACTGCGTGTGGTTCCGTCTGCTGACGTGAACGTAACGCTGTCTATGGCACTGGGCGTATTTATCCTGATTCTGTTCTACAGCATCAAAATGAAAGGCATCGGCGGCTTCACGAAAGAGTTGACGCTGCAGCCGTTCAATCACTGGGCGTTCATTCCTGTCAACTTAATCCTTGAAGGGGTAAGCCTGCTGTCCAAACCAGTTTCACTCGGTTTGCGACTGTTCGGTAACATGTATGCCGGTGAGCTGATTTTCATTCTGATTGCTGGTCTGTTGCCGTGGTGGTCACAGTGGATCCTGAATGTGCCGTGGGCCATTTTCCACATCCTGATCATTACGCTGCAAGCCTTCATCTTCATGGTTCTGACGATCGTCTATCTGTCGATGGCGTCTGAAGAACATTAATTTACCAACACTACTACGTTTTAACTGAAACAAACTGGAGACTGTCATGGAAAACCTGAATATGGATCTGCTGTACATGGCTGCCGCTGTGATGATGGGTCTGGCGGCAATCGGTGCTGCGATCGGTATCGGCATCCTCGGGGGTAAATTCCTGGAAGGCGCAGCGCGTCAACCTGATCTGATTCCTCTGCTGCGTACTCAGTTCTTTATCGTTATGGGTCTGGTGGATGCTATCCCGATGATCGCTGTAGGTCTGGGTCTGTACGTGATGTTCGCTGTCGCGTAGTAAGCGTTGCTTTTATTTAAAGAGCAATATCAGAACGTTAACTAAATAGAGGCATTGTGCTGTGAATCTTAACGCAACAATCCTCGGCCAGGCCATCGCGTTTGTCCTGTTCGTTCTGTTCTGCATGAAGTACGTATGGCCGCCATTAATGGCAGCCATCGAAAAACGTCAAAAAGAAATTGCTGACGGCCTTGCTTCCGCAGAACGAGCACATAAGGACCTTGACCTTGCAAAGGCCAGCGCGACCGACCAGCTGAAAAAAGCGAAAGCGGAAGCCCAGGTAATCATCGAGCAGGCTAACAAACGCCGCTCGCAGATTCTGGATGAAGCGAAAGCTGAGGCAGAACAGGAACGTACTAAAATCGTGGCCCAGGCGCAGGCGGAAATTGAAGCCGAGCGTAAACGTGCCCGTGAAGAGCTGCGTAAGCAAGTTGCTATCCTGGCTGTTGCTGGCGCCGAGAAGATCATCGAACGTTCCGTGGATGAAGCTGCTAACAGCGACATCGTGGATAAACTTGTCGCTGAACTGTAAGGAGGGAGGGGCTGATGTCTGAATTTATTACGGTAGCTCGCCCCTACGCCAAAGCAGCTTTTGACTTTGCCGTCGAACACCAAAGTGTAGAACGCTGGCAGGACATGCTGGCGTTTGCCGCCGAGGTAACCAAAAACGAACAAATGGCAGAGCTTCTCTCTGGCGCGCTTGCGCCAGAAACGCTCGCCGAGTCGTTTATCGCAGTTTGTGGTGAGCAACTGGACGAAAACGGTCAGAACCTGATTCGGGTAATGGCTGAAAATGGTCGTCTTAAGGCGCTCCCGGATGTTCTGGAGCAGTTTATTCACCTGCGTGCCGTGAGTGAGGCTACCGCTGAGGTAGACGTCATTTCCGCTGCCGCACTGAGTGAACAACAGCTCGCGAAAATTTCTGCTGCGATGGAAAAACGTCTGTCACGCAAAGTTAAGCTGAATTGCAAAATCGATAAGTCTGTAATGGCAGGCGTTATCATCCGAGCGGGTGATATGGTCATTGATGGCAGCGTACGCGGTCGTCTTGAGCGCCTTGCAGACGTCTTGCAGTCTTAAGGGGACTGGAGCATGCAACTGAATTCCACCGAAATCAGCGAACTGATCAAGCAGCGCATTGCTCAGTTCAATGTTGTGAGTGAAGCTCACAACGAAGGTACTATTGTTTCTGTAAGTGACGGTGTTATCCGCATTCACGGCCTGGCCGATTGTATGCAGGGTGAAATGATCTCCCTGCCGGGTAACCGTTACGCTATCGCACTGAACCTCGAGCGCGACTCTGTAGGTGCGGTTGTTATGGGTCCGTACGCTGACCTTGCCGAAGGCATGAAAGTTAAGTGTACTGGCCGTATCCTGGAAGTTCCGGTTGGCCGTGGCCTGCTGGGCCGTGTGGTTAACACTCTGGGTGCACCAATCGACGGTAAAGGTCCGCTGGATCACGACGGCTTCTCTGCTGTAGAAGCAATCGCTCCGGGCGTTATCGAACGTCAGTCCGTAGATCAGCCGGTACAGACCGGTTATAAAGCCGTTGACTCCATGATCCCAATCGGTCGTGGTCAGCGTGAATTGATCATCGGTGACCGTCAGACCGGTAAAACCGCACTGGCTATCGATGCCATCATCAACCAGCGCGATTCCGGTATCAAATGTATCTATGTCGCTATCGGCCAGAAAGCGTCCACCATTTCTAACGTGGTACGTAAACTGGAAGAGCACGGCGCACTGGCTAACACCATCGTTGTGGTAGCAACCGCGTCTGAATCCGCAGCACTGCAATACCTGGCACCGTACGCTGGTTGCGCAATGGGTGAATACTTCCGTGACCGCGGTGAAGATGCGCTGATCATTTACGATGACCTGTCTAAACAGGCTGTTGCTTACCGTCAGATCTCCCTGCTGCTCCGTCGTCCGCCAGGACGTGAAGCATTCCCGGGCGACGTATTCTACCTCCACTCTCGTCTGTTGGAGCGTGCTGCGCGTGTTAACGCCGAATACGTTGAAGCTTTCACCAAAGGTGAAGTGAAAGGGAAAACCGGTTCTCTGACTGCGCTGCCGATTATCGAAACTCAGGCGGGTGACGTTTCTGCGTTCGTTCCGACCAACGTAATCTCCATTACCGATGGTCAGATCTTCCTGGAAACCAACCTGTTCAACGCCGGTATTCGTCCTGCGGTTAACCCGGGTATTTCCGTATCCCGTGTTGGTGGTGCAGCACAGACCAAGATCATGAAAAAACTGTCCGGTGGTATCCGTACCGCTCTGGCACAGTATCGTGAACTGGCAGCGTTCTCTCAGTTTGCATCCGACCTTGACGATGCAACACGTAAGCAGCTTGACCACGGTCAGAAAGTGACCGAACTGCTGAAACAGAAACAGTATGCGCCGATGTCCGTAGCGCAACAGTCTCTGGTTCTGTTCGCAGCAGAACGTGGTTACCTGGCGGATGTTGAACTGTCGAAAATCGGCAGCTTCGAAGCCGCTCTGCTGGCTTACGTCGACCGTGATCACGCTCCGTTGATGCAAGAGATCAACCAGACCGGTGGCTACAACGACGAAATCGAAGGCAAGCTGAAAGGCATCCTCGATTCCTTCAAAGCAACCCAATCCTGGTAACGTCTGGCGGCTTGCCTTAGGGCAGGCCGCAAGGCATTGAGGAGAAGCTCATGGCCGGCGCAAAAGAGATACGTAGTAAGATCGCAAGCGTCCAGAACACGCAAAAGATCACTAAAGCGATGGAGATGGTCGCCGCTTCCAAAATGCGTAAATCGCAGGATCGCATGGCGGCCAGCCGTCCTTATGCAGAAACCATGCGCAAAGTGATTGGTCACCTTGCACACGGTAATCTGGAATATAAGCACCCTTACCTGGAAGACCGCGACGTTAAACGCGTGGGCTACCTGGTGGTGTCGACCGACCGTGGTTTGTGCGGTGGTTTGAACATTAACCTGTTCAAAAAACTGCTGGCGGAAATGAAGACCTGGACCGACAAAGGCGTTCAATGCGACCTCGCAATGATCGGCTCGAAAGGCGTGTCGTTCTTCAACTCCGTGGGCGGCAATGTTGTTGCCCAGGTCACCGGCATGGGGGATAACCCTTCCCTGTCCGAACTGATCGGTCCGGTAAAAGTGATGTTGCAGGCCTACGACGAAGGCCGTCTGGACAAGCTTTACATTGTCAGCAACAAATTTATTAACACCATGTCTCAGGTTCCGACCATCAGCCAGCTGCTGCCGTTACCGGCATCAGATGATGATGATCTGAAACATAAATCCTGGGATTACCTGTACGAACCCGATCCGAAGGCGTTGCTGGATACCCTGCTGCGTCGTTATGTCGAATCTCAGGTTTATCAGGGCGTGGTTGAAAACCTGGCCAGCGAGCAGGCCGCCCGTATGGTGGCGATGAAAGCCGCGACCGACAATGGCGGCAGCCTGATTAAAGAGCTGCAGTTGGTATACAACAAAGCTCGTCAGGCCAGCATTACTCAGGAACTCACCGAGATCGTCTCGGGGGCCGCCGCGGTTTAAACAGGTTATTTCGTAGAGGATTTAAGATGGCTACTGGAAAGATTGTCCAGGTAATCGGCGCCGTAGTTGACGTCGAATTCCCTCAGGATGCCGTACCGCGCGTGTACGATGCTCTTGAGGTGCAAAATGGTAATGAGCGTCTGGTGCTGGAAGTTCAGCAGCAGCTCGGCGGCGGTATCGTGCGTACCATCGCAATGGGTTCCTCCGACGGTCTGCGTCGCGGTCTGGATGTAAAAGACCTCGAACACCCGATCGAAGTCCCGGTAGGTAAAGCGACTCTGGGCCGTATCATGAACGTACTGGGTGAACCGGTCGACATGAAAGGCGAGATCGGTGAAGAAGAGCGTTGGGCGATTCACCGCGCAGCACCTTCCTACGAAGAGCTGTCAAACTCTCAGGAACTGCTGGAAACCGGTATCAAAGTTATCGACCTGATGTGTCCGTTCGCTAAGGGCGGTAAAGTTGGTCTGTTCGGTGGTGCGGGTGTAGGTAAAACCGTAAACATGATGGAGCTTATTCGTAACATCGCGATCGAGCACTCCGGTTACTCTGTGTTTGCGGGCGTAGGTGAACGTACTCGTGAGGGTAACGACTTCTACCACGAAATGACCGACTCCAACGTTATCGACAAAGTATCCCTGGTGTATGGCCAGATGAACGAGCCGCCGGGAAACCGTCTGCGCGTTGCTCTGACCGGTCTGACCATGGCTGAGAAATTCCGTGACGAAGGTCGTGACGTTCTGCTGTTCGTTGACAACATCTATCGTTACACCCTGGCCGGTACGGAAGTATCCGCACTGCTGGGCCGTATGCCTTCAGCGGTAGGTTATCAGCCGACCCTGGCGGAAGAGATGGGCGTTCTGCAGGAACGTATCACCTCCACCAAAACCGGTTCTATCACCTCCGTACAGGCAGTATACGTACCTGCGGATGACTTGACTGACCCGTCTCCGGCAACCACCTTTGCGCACCTTGACGCAACCGTGGTACTGAGCCGTCAGATCGCGTCTCTGGGTATCTACCCGGCCGTTGACCCGCTGGACTCCACCAGCCGTCAGCTGGACCCGCTGGTGGTTGGTCAGGAACACTACGACACCGCGCGTGGCGTTCAGTCCATCCTGCAACGTTATCAGGAACTGAAAGACATTATCGCCATCCTGGGTATGGATGAACTGTCTGAAGAAGACAAACTGGTGGTAGCGCGTGCTCGTAAGATCCAGCGCTTCCTGTCCCAGCCGTTCTTCGTGGCAGAAGTATTCACCGGTTCTCCGGGTAAATACGTCTCCCTGAAAGACACCATCCGTGGCTTTAAAGGCATCATGGAAGGCGAATACGATCACCTGCCGGAGCAGGCGTTCTACATGGTCGGTTCCATCGAAGAAGCTGTGGAAAAAGCCAAAAAACTTTAACGCCTTAATCGGAGGGTGATATGGCAATGACTTACCACCTGGACGTCGTCAGCGCAGAGCAACAAATGTTCTCTGGTCTGGTCGAGAAAATCCAGGTAACGGGTAGCGAAGGTGAACTGGGGATCTACCCTGGCCACGCACCGCTGCTCACCGCCATTAAGCCTGGTATGATTCGCATCGTGAAACAGCACGGTCACGAAGAGTTTATCTATCTGTCTGGCGGCATTCTTGAAGTGCAGCCTGGCAACGTGACCGTTCTGGCCGACACCGCAATTCGCGGCCAGGATCTCGACGAAGCGCGAGCCATGGAAGCGAAACGTAAGGCTGAAGAGCACATTAGCAGCTCTCACGGCGACGTAGATTACGCTCAGGCGTCTGCGGAACTGGCCAAAGCGATCGCGCAGCTGCGCGTTATCGAGTTGACCAAAAAAGCGATGTAACACCGGCTTGAAAAGCACAAAAGCCAGTCTGGCAACAGGCTGGCTTTTTTTACGCGTATTGACCCGTCCTGAAAAGCGTTCACATAGATCCTGATGATATAAAACACCCCTGTTTTCCCGTTTATTCATTGATCGAAATAAGAGCAAAAACATCCACCTGACGCTTAAATGAAGGTACTGCCTTAATTTTCTGCAGACAAAAGGCGTGACGATGGTCGAAAATGGCGCTTTCGTCAGCGGGGATAATCCGTTATTGAACAATTTATCCTCTGTCCATTTCACGATGAAAAAAATGTAGTTTTTTCAAGGTGAAGCGGTTTAAATTCGTTCTCAAATTACAGTCAGGACGCGTATGTTGAATAATGCTATGAGCGTAGTGATCCTTGCCGCAGGCAAAGGCACGCGCATGTATTCCGATCTTCCGAAAGTGCTGCATACCCTTGCCGGGAAAGCGATGGTTCAGCATGTCATTGATGCTGCGAATGAATTAGGCGCAGCGCACGTTCACCTTGTGTATGGTCACGGCGGCGATCTGCTTAAGCAGGCGCTGAAAGACGACAACCTGAACTGGGTGCTTCAGGCAGAACAGCTGGGTACGGGTCATGCGATGCAGCAGGCCGCACCTTTCTTTGCCGATGATGAAGACATTTTAATGCTCTACGGCGACGTGCCGCTGATCTCTGTCGAAACACTCCAGCGTCTGCGTGATGCTAAACCGCAGGGTGGCATTGGTCTGCTGACGGTAAAACTGGATGATCCGACCGGTTATGGACGTATCACCCGTGAAAACGGCAAAGTTACCGGCATTGTTGAGCACAAAGATGCCACCGACGAGCAGCGTCAGATTCAGGAGATCAACACCGGCATTCTGATTGCCAACGGCGCAGATATGAAACGCTGGCTGGCGAAGCTGACCAACAATAATGCTCAGGGCGAATACTACATCACCGACATTATTGCGCTGGCGTATCAGGAAGGACGTGAAATCGTCGCCGTTCATCCGCAACGTTTAAGCGAAGTAGAAGGCGTGAATAACCGCCTGCAACTCTCCCGACTGGAGCGCGTTTACCAGTCCGAACAGGCTGAAAAACTGCTGTTAGCAGGCGTTATGCTGCGCGATCCGGCGCGTTTTGATCTGCGCGGTACGCTTACTCACGGGCGCGATGTTGAAATTGATACTAACGTTATCATCGAGGGCAACGTGACTCTCGGTCATCGCGTGAAAATCGGCGCCGGTTGCGTGATTAAAAACAGCGTGATTGGCGATGATTGCGAAATTAGCCCGTATACCGTCGTGGAAGATGCGAATCTGGCAGCGGCCTGTACTATTGGCCCGTTTGCCCGTCTGCGTCCTGGTGCTGAGTTGCTGGAAGGTGCACACGTCGGTAACTTCGTTGAGATGAAAAAAGCGCGTCTGGGTAAAGGCTCGAAAGCTGGTCATCTGACTTACCTGGGCGATGCGGAAATTGGCGATAACGTTAACATCGGCGCGGGAACCATTACCTGCAACTACGATGGTGCGAATAAATTTAAGACTATTATCGGCGACGATGTGTTTGTCGGTTCCGACACTCAACTGGTGGCCCCGGTAACAGTAGGCAAAGGCGCGACCATTGCTGCGGGTACAACCGTGACGCGTAATGTCGGCGAAAATGCCCTGGCTATCAGCCGTGTGCCGCAGACTCAAAAAGAAGGCTGGCGTCGTCCGATAAAGAAAAAGTAATTCTGGCCGGGTAATCCGGTCATATGGGATGAGGAGATAACATAATCTCCCGCCCACAAGCAGTAACTATAAAAATAACCCCACTCTCTACAAGGCTCGGGGCGCCCGAAAAACGGGCATACAGGTTGACCGACAACGATATAAATCGGAATCAAAAACTATGTGTGGAATTGTTGGCGCGATCGCGCAACGTGATGTAGCAGAAATCCTTCTTGAAGGTTTACGTCGTCTGGAATACCGCGGATATGATTCTGCCGGTCTGGCCGTTGTTGATGCAGAAGGTCATATGACCCGCCTGCGTCGCCTCGGTAAAGTACAGATGCTGGCTCAGGCAGCGGAAGAACATCCTCTGCATGGCGGCACCGGTATTGCTCACACTCGCTGGGCGACCCATGGTGAACCTTCAGAAGCTAACGCGCATCCGCATGTTTCTGAACACATTGTGGTGGTGCATAACGGCATCATCGAAAACCATGAACCGCTGCGTGAAGAGTTAAAAGCGCGTGGCTATACCTTCGTTTCTGAAACCGACACCGAAGTGATTGCACATTTGGTGAACTGGGAGCTGAAACAAGGCGGTACTCTGCGTGAGGCAGTTCTGCGTGCTATCCCGCAACTGCGTGGTGCGTACGGTACAGTGATCATGGACTCCCGTCATCCGGATACCCTGCTGGCGGCACGTTCTGGTAGTCCGCTGGTGATTGGCCTGGGTATGGGCGAAAACTTTATCGCTTCTGACCAGCTGGCGCTGTTGCCAGTGACTCGTCGTTTTATCTTCCTTGAAGAGGGCGATATTGCGGAAATCACTCGCCGTTCGGTAAACATCTTCGATAAAACTGGCGCGGAAGTAAAACGTCAGGATATCGAATCCAATCTGCAATATGACGCGGGCGATAAAGGTATTTACCGCCACTACATGCAGAAAGAGATCTACGAACAGCCGAACGCGATCAAAAACACCCTTACCGGGCGCATCAGCCACGGTCAGGTTGATTTAAGCGAGCTGGGACCGAACGCCGATGAACTGCTGTCGAAGGTTGAGCATATTCAGATCCTCGCCTGTGGTACTTCTTATAACTCCGGTATGGTTTCCCGCTACTGGTTTGAATCGCTGGCAGGTATTCCGTGCGACGTCGAAATCGCCTCTGAATTCCGCTATCGCAAATCTGCCGTGCGTCGTAACAGCCTGATGATCACCTTGTCACAGTCTGGCGAAACCGCGGATACCCTGGCGGGCCTGCGTCTGTCGAAAGAGCTGGGTTACCTTGGTTCGCTGGCAATCTGTAACGTTCCGGGTTCTTCTCTGGTGCGCGAATCCGATCTGGCGCTGATGACCAACGCCGGTACGGAAATTGGCGTGGCCTCCACCAAAGCATTCACCACCCAGTTAACTGTGCTGTTGATGCTGGTGGCGAAACTGTCTCGCCTGAAAGGTCTGGATGCCTCCATTGAACATGACATCGTGCATGGTCTGCAGGCGCTGCCGAGCCGTATTGAGCAGATGCTGTCTCAGGACAAACGCATTGAAGCGCTGGCAGAAGATTTCTCTGACAAACATCACGCGCTGTTCTTGGGCCGTGGCGATCAGTACCCAATCGCGCTGGAAGGTGCATTGAAGCTGAAAGAGATCTCTTACATTCACGCTGAAGCCTACGCTGCTGGCGAACTGAAACACGGTCCGCTGGCGCTGATAGATGCCGATATGCCGGTTATCGTCGTTGCACCGAACAACGAATTGCTGGAAAAACTGAAATCCAACATTGAAGAAGTTCGCGCGCGTGGCGGTCAGTTGTATGTCTTCGCCGATCAGGATGCTGGTTTTGTGGGGAGCGATAACATGCACATCATCGAGATGCCGCATGTGGAAGAGGTGATTGCACCAATCTTCTACACCGTTCCGCTGCAACTACTGGCTTACCACGTTGCGCTGATCAAAGGCACCGACGTTGACCAGCCGCGTAACCTGGCAAAATCGGTAACGGTTGAGTAATAAATGGATGCCCTGCGTAAGCGGGGCATTTTTCTTCCTGTTATGTTTTTAATCAAACATCCTGCCAACTCCATGTGACAAACCGTCATCTTCGGCTACTTTTTCTCTGTCACAGAATGAAAATTTTTCTGTCATCTCTTCGTTATTAATATTTGTAATTAACTGAATATCAAAGCTTATTTAAATCAGACTAAAGACTTTCTCTCTCTGTCATAAAACTGTCATAAACCTTACATATAACTGTCACCTGTTTGTCCTATTTTGCTTCTCGTAGCCAACAAACAATGCTTTATGAATCCTCCCAGGAGACATTATGAAAGTTATGCGTACCACCGTCGCAACTGTTGTCGCCGCGACCTTATCGATGAGCGCTTTCTCTGTGTTTGCAGAAGCAAGCCTGACAGGTGCAGGTGCAACCTTCCCTGCGCCGGTGTATGCCAAATGGGCTGACACTTACCAGAAAGAAACCGGTAATAAAGTTAACTACCAGGGTATCGGTTCTTCTGGTGGTGTAAAACAGATCATCGCCAATACCGTTGATTTTGGTGCTTCTGACGCGCCGCTGTCTGACGAAAAACTGGCTCAGGAAGGCCTGTTCCAGTTCCCGACCGTGATTGGCGGCGTGGTGCTGGCGGTTAATATTCCGGGTCTGAAGTCTGGCGAACTGGTGCTGGATGGTAAAACCCTCGGCGACATCTACCTGGGCAAAATCAAGAAGTGGGATGATGAAGCCATCGCCAAACTGAATCCGGGTCTGAAACTGCCTTCACAGAACATTGCTGTAGTACGCCGCGCAGATGGCTCCGGGACTTCCTTCGTCTTCACCAGCTACCTGGCGAAAGTGAACGAAGAGTGGAAAAACAACGTTGGTACTGGCTCTACCGTAAAATGGCCGATCGGTCTGGGCGGTAAAGGTAACGACGGTATCGCCGCGTTCGTTCAGCGTCTGCCGGGTGCAATTGGTTACGTTGAATATGCTTACGCGAAGCAGAACAACCTGGCGTACACCAAACTGATCTCCGCTGATGGCAAACCGGTGAGTCCGACCGAAGAAAACTTCGCTAATGCAGCAAAAGGCGCAGACTGGAGCAAAACATTCGCTCAGGATCTGACCAACCAGAAAGGCGAAGATGCATGGCCTATTACCTCTACCACGTTCATTCTGATCCATAAAGATCAGAAGAAACCAGAACAAGGCACCGAAGTGCTGAAGTTCTTCGACTGGGCATACAAAACCGGGGCTAAACAGGCGAACGACCTGGATTATGCCAGCCTGCCGGATAGCGTAGTTGAACAGGTTCGCGCTGCGTGGAAGACCAATATTAAAGACAGTAGCGGCAAGCCGCTGTACTAATAAAACTCCAGGCCGGGTACGGTGTTTTACGCCGCATCCGGCATTACAAAATGACTTTGTAAACGCGTTTAACTGAAGAGTAACTTATGGCTGCAACCAAGCCTGCTTTTAACCCACCGGGTAAAAAGGGCGACATAATTTTCAGCGTGCTGGTAAAACTGGCGGCGCTGATTGTGCTATTGATGTTGGGTGGCATTATTGTCTCTCTGATCATCTCATCCTGGCCGAGCATTCAGAAATTTGGTCTGGCTTTCCTGTGGACCAAAGAGTGGGATGCGCCGAACGATATCTACGGGGCGCTGGTGCCGATCTACGGTACGCTGGTGACCTCGTTTATCGCGCTGCTGATCGCCGTCCCGGTGAGTTTTGGTATCGCCCTGTTCCTGACCGAGCTTGCGCCTGGCTGGCTGAAACGCCCGCTGGGTATCGCCATTGAGCTGCTGGCTGCCATTCCAAGTATCGTTTACGGCATGTGGGGCCTGTTTATCTTTGCGCCGCTGTTCGCCGTTTACTTCCAGGAGCCGGTCGGCAATATCATGTCGAATATCCCGATTGTCGGCGCGCTGTTCTCCGGCCCGGCCTTTGGTATCGGTATCCTCGCGGCAGGCGTGATCCTCGCCATCATGATTATTCCGTACATTGCGGCGGTAATGCGCGATGTATTCGAACAAACCCCGGTGATGATGAAAGAGTCAGCCTACGGTATCGGCTGCACCACCTGGGAAGTTATCTGGCGTATCGTTCTTCCGTTCACCAAAAATGGTGTTATCGGCGGCATTATGTTGGGGCTGGGGCGCGCGCTCGGTGAAACCATGGCGGTGACCTTTATCATTGGTAACACCTACCAGCTCGACAGCGCCTCGCTGTATATGCCGGGCAACAGTATCACCTCTGCGCTGGCCAACGAATTTGCGGAAGCGGAATCCGGTCTGCACGTCGCTGCACTGATGGAACTGGGCCTGATCCTGTTTGTGATTACCTTCATCGTCCTCGCCGCATCGAAGTTTATGATTATGCGCCTGGCTAAGAATGAGGGGGCACGCTAATGGCTATGGTTGAAATGCAAACCACTGCGGCACTGGCTGAATCCCGCCGCAAAATGCAGGCGCGTCGCCGCCTCAAAAACCGTATTGCGCTGACGCTCTCAATGGCGACGATGGCCTTCGGTCTGTTCTGGCTGATCTGGATTTTAATGTCCACCATCACTCGCGGTATCGACGGTATGTCGCTGGCGCTGTTCACCGAAATGACGCCGCCGCCAAATACGGAAGGCGGTGGTCTGGCGAACGCCCTGGCGGGTAGCGGCCTGTTAATTTTGTGGGCCACGGTATTCGGTACGCCGCTGGGCATTATGGCGGGGATTTATCTGGCTGAATATGGTCGTAAATCCTGGCTGGCAGAAGTGATTCGCTTCATTAACGACATTTTGCTCTCCGCACCGTCGATTGTGGTTGGTCTTTTTGTTTACACCATCGTGGTGGCGCAGATGGAGCACTTCTCCGGCTGGGCGGGCGTGATTGCGCTGGCGCTGTTGCAGGTGCCGATTGTTATCCGCACCACCGAGAACATGCTGAAACTGGTGCCGGACAGCCTGCGTGAAGCGGCTTATGCGCTGGGTACGCCGAAGTGGAAGATGATCGCCGCGATCACGCTGAAAGCGTCGGTGTCCGGGATCATGACCGGTATCCTGCTGGCGATTGCCCGTATTGCTGGTGAAACCGCACCGCTGCTGTTTACTGCGCTCTCCAACCAGTTCTGGAGCACGGACATGATGCAGCCGATCGCCAACCTGCCGGTGACGATCTTTAAGTTTGCGATGAGCCCGTTTGCGGAATGGCAGCAACTGGCCTGGGCCGGGGTGTTGATCATTACCCTGTGCGTACTGCTGCTGAACATTCTGGCGCGCGTTGTTTTTGCGAAGAATAAACACGGTTAACACTTTGCTGGATGCGGCGTAAACGCCTTATCCGGCCTACGGTAAGCCTGATTCGCGAAGTGCATCAGGCACGATGAGGAAAAGATTGCAATGAGTATGGTTGAAACTGCCCCGAGTAAAATTCAGGTTCGTAATTTGAACTTCTACTACGGCAAATTCCATGCCCTGAAAAACATCAACCTGGATATCGCCAAAAACCAGGTTACGGCGTTTATCGGGCCGTCCGGCTGCGGTAAATCAACGCTGCTGCGTACCTTCAACAAAATGTTTGAACTGTACCCGGAACAGCGTGCGGAAGGTGAAATTCTGCTCGATGGCGACAACATCCTGACCAACTCTCAGGATATCGCCCTGCTGCGTGCGAAAGTGGGCATGGTGTTCCAGAAACCGACGCCGTTCCCAATGTCCATCTACGACAACATCGCTTTTGGCGTGCGTCTGTTTGAGAAGCTCTCCCGTGCTGACATGGACGAGCGCGTGCAGTGGGCATTGACCAAAGCCGCATTGTGGAACGAAACCAAAGATAAATTGCACCAGAGCGGTTACTCTCTCTCTGGTGGTCAGCAACAGCGTTTGTGTATTGCGCGTGGTATCGCCATTCGCCCGGAAGTGCTGCTGCTCGACGAACCGTGTTCGGCACTCGACCCCATCTCTACCGGGCGTATTGAAGAGCTGATCACCGAACTGAAGCAGGATTACACCGTGGTGATCGTCACCCACAACATGCAGCAGGCTGCGCGTTGTTCCGACCACACGGCGTTTATGTACCTGGGCGAATTGATTGAGTTCAGCAACACGGACGATCTGTTCACCAAGCCAGCGAAGAAACAAACAGAAGACTACATCACCGGTCGTTACGGTTGATTCAGGAGTGCGTTATGGACAGTCTCAATCTTAATAAACATATTTCCGGCCAGTTCAACGCCGAACTGGAAAGCATCCGCACGCAGGTGATGACCATGGGCGGCATGGTGGAGCAGCAGCTTTCTGATGCAATCACCGCGATGCATAACCAGGACAGCGATCTGGCGAAGCGCGTCATCGAAGGCGACAAGAACGTCAACATGATGGAAGTGGCGATCGATGAAGCCTGCGTGCGCATTATCGCCAAACGTCAGCCGACGGCGAGCGACCTGCGTCTGGTTATGGTGATCAGTAAAACCATTGCCGAGCTGGAGCGTATTGGCGACGTGGCGGACAAAATCTGCCGTACTGCACTGGAGAAATTCTCCCAGCAGCATCAGCCATTGCTGGTAAGTCTGGAGTCGCTGGGCCGTCATACCATCCAGATGCTGCACGACGTGCTGGACGCGTTCGCGCGGATGGACATTGACGAAGCGGTACGTATTTATCGTGAAGATAAAAAAGTCGATCAGGAGTACGAAGGTATTGTTCGTCAACTGATGACCTACATGATGGAAGATTCGCGTACCATTCCGAGCGTACTTACCGCGTTATTCTGTGCGCGTTCTATCGAACGTATTGGCGACCGCTGCCAGAATATTTGTGAGTTTATCTTCTACTACGTGAAGGGGCAGGATTTCCGTCACGTCGGTGGTGACGAGCTCGATAAACTGCTGGCAGAAAAAGATAGCGATAAATAATTCACCAAGTAAATCCCAATAATTTAATTATTGGGATTTGTTATATATAACTTTATAAAATCCTAAAATTACACAAAATTAATAACTGCGAGCATGGTCATACTTTTATAAATAGAGCATTGCTATTTTCTCTGCACGCAACTAAATTAATTTTCGAACCTGGATGTTCGTTATAAAAACCATTAATTAATGACTGGATTGTTACTGCATTCGCAGGCAAAACCTGACATAACCAGAGAATACTGGTGAAGTCGGGTTTTTTTGTTTATAAAAAAGGTCCTTGCTATGAACATGCAAATCACCAAAATTCTCAACAATAATGTTGTGGTGGTTATTGATGATCAACAGCGGGAAAAAGTCGTCATGGGGCGCGGAATTGGCTTTCAAAAACGCCCAGGCGAAAGAATTAATTCAAGTGGAATAGAAAAAGAGTATGCCTTGAGCAGTCATGAACTGAACGGGCGATTAAGCGAACTCTTAAGTCATATGCCTCTTGAGGTGATGGCAACCTGTGATCGTATTATCTCTCTGGCGCAGGAGCGTCTGGGAAAGTTGCAGGACAGTATTTATATCTCGCTAACTGACCATTGCCAGTTTGCGATTAAACGCTTTCAGCAAAACGTGCTACTGCCCAACCCGCTGCTGTGGGATATCCAGCGACTTTACCCGAAAGAGTTCCAGCTAGGGGAAGAAGCGTTAACCATTATTGATAAACGGTTGGGCGTGCAGTTACCGAAAGATGAAGTGGGCTTTATTGCCATGCATCTGGTCAGTGCCCAAATGAGCGGAAATATGGAGGATGTTGCAGGTGTCACGCAATTAATGCGAGAAATGCTGCAATTAATAAAATTTCAGTTCAGCCTTAATTACCAGGAAGAAAGCTTGAGTTATCAGCGACTGGTTACGCATCTGAAATTTTTATCCTGGCGTATTCTTGAACATGCATCGATTAACGATAGTGATGAATCATTACAACAAGCAGTAAAGCAAAATTACCCGCAAGCATGGCAATGTGCGGAGCGGATCGCCATTTTTATTGGTTTGCAGTATCAACGTAAAATCTCACCTGCAGAGATTATGTTTTTAGCCATAAATATAGAGCGCGTGCGCAAAGAACACTGAAATATTATTACTGAATAAAGGATTGTTACCGCACTAAGCGGGCAAAACCTGAAAAAAATTGCTTGATTCACGTCAGGCCGTTTTTTTCAGGTTTTTTTTTGGAGTTTTGCCGCAAAGCGGTAGAGGGCAAGTTATGACGGAGTTAGCCAGAACAATAGTCGCAGGAGTCGGGGGCGCAGATAACATTGTGAGTCTGATGCATTGTGCAACGCGATTACGTTTTAAGTTAAAGGATGAAAGCAAAGCGCAAGCTGAGATACTGAAAAAGACCCCCGGTATTATTATGGTGGTGGAAAGCGGTGGCCAGTTTCAGGTTGTCATAGGTAACCATGTGGCCGATGTCTTCCTGGCGGTTAACAGCGTGGCAGGCCTTGGCGAAAAAGCGCAACAGGCACCGGAAAATGATGATAAAGATAATCTGTTAAACCGCTTTGTTTATGTTATTTCAGGTATTTTTACGCCTCTGATCGGTTTGATGGCGGCAACCGGGATCCTGAAAGGTATGTTGGCTCTGGCACTCACTTTTCAGTGGACGACCGAACAAAGTGGTACTTATTTAATTTTATTTAGCGCCAGTGATGCCTTGTTTTGGTTCTTCCCGATAATCCTGGGCTACACCGCAGGGAAACGCTTCGGCGGCAATCCATTTACTGCCATGGTGATTGGCGGAGCGTTAGTGCATCCATTAATTCTGACTGCCTTCGAGAACGGGCAAAAAGTGGATGCGCTGGGCCTGGATTTCCTGGGTATTCCGGTCACATTGTTGAATTACTCGTCATCGGTTATTCCCATTATTTTTTCTGCCTGGTTGTGCAGCATTCTGGAACGCCGACTTAATGCGTGGTTACCTTCGGCAATCAAAAATTTCTTCACACCCTTGCTATGTCTGATGGTCATCACGCCCATCACATTTCTGCTGGTGGGGCCGCTATCAACCTGGATAAGTGAACTGATTGCTGCCGGTTATCTCTGGCTTTATCAGGCGGTTCCTGCATTTGCAGGCGCGGTAATGGGCGGCTTCTGGCAAATCTTTGTGATGTTCGGTCTGCATTGGGGTTTGATACCTTTAATTATCAATAACTTCACCGTGCTGGGCTACGACACCATGATCCCGCTGTTAATGCCCGCCATTATGGCGCAGGTCGGGGCGGCGCTCGGCGTATTCCTCTGCGAACGCGATGCGCAGAAAAAAGTGGTAGCGGGATCGGCGGCGTTGACGGGGCTGTTTGGTATCACCGAACCGGCAGTATATGGCGTCAACCTGCCGCGTAAGTACCCCTTCGTTATCGCCTGCATAAGTGGGGCATTGGGGGCCACCATCATTGGCTACGCGCAAACGAAAGTTTACTCCTTTGGTTTGCCAGGTATTTTCACCTTCATGCAAACCATCCCGTCAACGGGGATTGATTTCACCGTATGGGCCAGCGTTATTGGTGGTGTCATTGCCATCGGTTGCGCATTTGTCGGTACGGTAATGCTTCATTTCATCACCGCTAAACGTCAGTCAGCGCAAGTTGCCCAGCAAGAGAAAACACCAGAGGTTATTACACCTGAGCAGGGCGGTATCTGTTCACCGATGACGGGAGAGATTGTGCCGCTCATTCACGTCGCTGATACCACGTTTGCCAGCGGCCTGTTGGGTAAAGGTATTGCCATTATGCCCTCGGTTGGTGAAGTGCGTTCTCCGGTGGCAGGTCGAATTGCTTCGTTGTTCGCCACATTACACGCCATTGGCATTGAGTCAGATGATGGCGTGGAGATCCTGATTCATGTCGGTATCGACACCGTAAAACTGGACGGCAAATTCTTTTCCGCTCACGTCAATGTGGGTGACAAGGTCAATACAGGCGATCGGCTGATTTCTTTTGATATCCCTGCTATTCGCGAGGCCGGATTTGATCTGACGACGCCGGTATTAATCAGTAATAGCGATGATTTTACGGACGTATTACCCCACGGCACGGCGCAGATAAACGCTGGTGAGCCGCTGTTATCCATCATTCGCTAACGATAAAAGGAGTTAATTATGAAAGCATTTCCAGAAACATTTCTTTGGGGTGGTGCAACAGCTGCCAATCAGGTGGAAGGCGCCTGGCAGGAAGATGGCAAAGGGATCACGACCTCAGATTTACAGCCTCATGGCGTAATGGAAAAAATGGAACCGCGCATCCTGGGGAAAGAGAATATCAAAGATGTCGCCATCGATTTTTATCACCGTTACCCGGAAGATATCGCGTTATTTGCCGAGATGGGCTTCACCTGTCTGCGTATTTCCATTGCCTGGGCGCGAATTTTCCCTCAGGGCGACGAAGCCGAACCGAATGAAGCGGGGTTAGCGTTTTACGAGCGGCTGTTTGATGAAATGGCGCAGGCGGGGATCAAGCCGCTGGTAACGTTATCCCATTACGAAATGCCATATGGGCTGGTGAAAAACTACGGCGGTTGGGCTAATCGGGCGGTCATCGATCACTTCGAGCATTACGCACGCACGGTCTTTACCCGCTACCAACATAAAGTTGCGTTATGGCTGACATTTAATGAAATCAACATGTCATTACACGCGCCATTCACGGGCGTGGGGCTGGCAGAAGAGAGTGGCGAGGCGGAAGTTTATCAGGCGATCCATCATCAACTGGTTGCCAGTGCGCGGGCAGTTAAAGCCTGTCATAGCCTGATCCCCGAAGCGAAAATTGGCAATATGCTTCTCGGTGGGCTAGTTTACCCCCTTACCTGCCAGCCACAGGATATGTTGCAGGCCATGGAAGAGAACCGGCGCTGGATGTTCTTTGGTGATGTTCAGGCGCGTGGTCAGTATCCCGGCTATATGCAGCGTTTCTTCCGCGACCACAATATCACCATTGAGATGACTGAAAGTGACGCAGAAGATTTAAAACATACCGTAGATTTCATCTCTTTTAGTTATTACATGACCGGTTGTGTTTCCCACGACGAAAGCATTAATAAAAATGCGCAGGGCAACATACTGAATATGATCCCAAATCCGCATCTGAAAAGTTCAGAGTGGGGGTGGCAAATTGATCCGGTTGGATTACGGATTCTGTTAAATACGCTTTGGGATCGTTATCAAAAACCGTTATTTATTGTCGAGAACGGATTAGGCGCAAAAGACAGCGTTGAAGTGGATGGTTCGATACAGGACGATTATCGAATTGCCTATTTAAACGATCACCTGGTACAGGTAAATGAAGCGATTGCCGATGGTGTGGATATTATGGGGTACACCAGTTGGGGGCCAATTGATTTAGTCAGTGCATCTCATTCACAAATGTCTAAGCGCTACGGCTTTATTTATGTGGATCGTGATGATAATGGCGAAGGAAGCCTCACAAGAACACGCAAGAAAAGCTTCGGATGGTATGCAGAAGTGATCAATACTCGGGGGCTATCATTAAAAAAATAACCAATAAAGCACCTTAATTATCGTCGCATTCAGAACAGTCTGGATGCGATGCATTAATTCTTTCTTTGCACCATAAAGGGATATTATGTTTAGACGAAATATTATTACCTCTGCCATCTTATTAATGGCACCGTTAGCCTTTTCCGCACAATCATTGGCTGAATCATTAACAGTGGAACAACGCCTTGAGCTATTAGAAAAGGCGTTAAGAGAAACGCAAAGCGAACTGAAAAAATATAAAGATGAAGAGAAGAAAAAGTATACGCCAGCGACGGTGAATCGTAGCGTAAGTACGAATGATCAAGGGTATGCCGCCAATCCATTCCCGACCAGTCGTGCCGCAAAGCCTGATGCTGTACTGGTTAAAAATGAAGAGAAAAATGCCAGTGAGACAGGCTCGATTTATTCTTCCATGACTCTGAAAGATTTCAGTAAATTTGTGAAAGATGAAATCGGCTTTAGTTACAACGGCTACTACCGTTCTGGTTGGGGAACAGCCTCTCATGGTTCACCTAAATCATGGGCAATTGGTTCTCTGGGCCGCTTTGGTAACGAATACTCCGGCTGGTTTGATTTGCAGTTAAAACAACGTGTCTACAACGAAAACGGCAAACGGGTTGATGTCATCGTGATGATGGATGGTAACGTGGGTCAGCAGTACTCTACTGGCTGGTTTGGCGATAACGCCGGTGGTGAGAACTTTATGCAGTTCTCTGATATGTACGTTACCACCAAAGGTTTCCTGCCCTTTGCGCCAGAGGCTGATTTCTGGGTGGGTAAACACGGTGCGCCGAAAATTGAAATCCAGATGCTTGACTGGAAAACGCAGCGTACCGATGCTGCCGCAGGTGTAGGTCTGGAAAACTGGAAAGTCGGTCCGGGTAAAATTGATATCGCGCTGGTTCGTGAAGATGTCGATGATTACGATCGCAGCCTGCAAAACAAACAGCAGATTAATACCAATACCATTGATTTACGCTATAAAGATATCCCGTTATGGGATAAAGCCACCTTAATGGTGAGCGGTCGTTATGTCTCAGCAAATGAAAGCGCATCGGAAAAAGATAATCAGGATAATAACGGGTATTATGACTGGAAAGATACCTGGATGTTTGGTACATCTTTAACGCAGAAATTTGATAAGGGTGGCTTCAACGAATTCTCCTTCCTGGTTGCGAATAACTCTATCGCCAGTAACTTTGGTCGTTATGCTGGTGCAAGTCCATTTACTACCTTTAATGGTCGTTATTATGGTGATCACACAGGCGGAACTGCAGTTCGTCTGACTTCGCAGGGCGAAGCTTATATCGGCGATCATTTCATTGTGGCTAACGCGATTGTTTACTCCTTCGGTAACGATATTTATAGCTACGAAACAGGCGCACATTCTGATTTCGAATCTATTCGTGCGGTTGTTCGCCCGGCCTATATTTGGGACCAATATAACCAGACAGGTGTTGAACTGGGCTATTTCACCCAGCAAAACAAAGATGCGAATAGCAATAAATATAATGAGTCTGGTTATAAAACCACACTCTTCCATACCTTTAAAGTCAATACCAGTATGTTGATCTCGCGCCCGGAAATTCGTTTCTACGCTACGTATATCAAAGCTCTGGAAAATGAACTGGATGGCTTCACCTTTGAAGACAATAAAGACGACCAGTTTGCTGTCGGTGCCCAGGCTGAAATCTGGTGGTAATGGAACTTAATAAAAGGAATATTACGATGAATATAAAAATTGCTGCTTTAACGCTGGCTATTGCCAGCGGTATTTCTGCTCAATGGGCCATAGCAGCGGATATGCCAGCCAGCCCGGCACCCACTATTCCGGTGAAACAGTATGTGACTCAGGTCAATACCGATAACAGCGTGACCTTTCGCTACTTTGCCCCTGGGGCAAAAAATGTCTCCGTAGTGGTGGGTGTTCCGGTTCCGGACAATATTCACCCGATGACCAAAGATGAAGCGGGAGTCTGGTCGTGGCGCACGCCTGTCCTGAAAGGCAATCTGTACGAGTATTTTTTCAATGTTGATGGTGTACGCAGCATTGATACAGGCACGGCAATGACTAAGCCTCAGCGTCAGGTTAACTCCAGTATGATTCTGGTACCGGGCAGTTATCTGGATACACGTTCTGTTGTGCATGGTGATTTGATCGCCATAACTTACCACTCCAACGCATTGCAATCCGAACGTCAGATGTATGTCTGGACCCCGCCAGGATACACCGGCATAGGCGAGCCTTTGCCAGTGCTCTATTTCTATCACGGCTTTGGTGATACCGGACGTTCCGCTATTGATCAGGGGCGTATCCCGCAAATCATGGATAACCTGCTGGCTGAAGGGAAAATTAAACCGATGTTGGTGGTGATCCCGGATACCGAAACCGATGCGAAGGGCATTATTCCCGAAGATTTCGTTCCTCAGGAGAGACGTAAAGTCTTTTATCCGTTAAATGCTAAAGCGGCAGATCGCGAACTGATGAACGATATTATCCCGCTGATTAGCAAGCGTTTTAATGTCCGTAAAGATGCCGATGGTCGCGCACTGGCAGGGCTTTCACAAGGTGGGTATCAGGCACTGGTATCGGGAATGAATCATCTGGAAAGCTTTGGCTGGCTGGCCACATTCAGTGGTGTTACCACGACGACCGTACCAGATGAAGGGGTCGCTGCCCGGCTGAACGAGCCGGCAGCTATTAACCAGCAACTACGTAATTTTACTGTGGTTGTTGGGGATAAAGATGTTGTAACCGGCAAGGATATCGCCGGGCTGAAAACTGAGCTTGAGCAGAAAAAAATTAAGTTTGATTACCAGGAATATCCGGGTCTGAACCATGAAATGGATGTCTGGCGGCCTGCCTATGCAGCCTTCGTACAGAAATTATTCAAATAATATAAGGCATTAAGATGAAATTAATCATTACCGAAGATTACCAGGAAATGAGCCGTGTCGCGGCACACCATCTGCTTGGTTATATGTCGAAGACGCGTCGTGTTAACCTGGCAATTACCGCCGGGAGCACGCCCAAAGGCATGTACGAATATCTCATCACTCTGGTTAAAGGTAAGCCCTGGTACGATAACTGCTATTTCTATAATTTCGATGAAATTCCATTTCGCGGCAAAGAGGGAGAAGGCGTAACGATTACCAATCTGCGTAATCTGTTTTTCACCCCTGCGGGGATCAAAGAAGAGAATATCCAGAAGCTCACTATTGATAACTACCGCGAGCATGATCAGAAACTGGCGCGTGAAGGCGGCCTGGATTTGGTGGTGTTGGGATTAGGTGTAGATGGTCATTTTTGTGGCAATCTGCCAAATACGACCCATTTCCATGAGCAAACCGTGGAGTTCCCGATCCAGGGAGAGATGGTTGATATTGTGGCGCATGGCGAGTTGGGCGGCGACTTTTCATTAGTGCCTGACAGCTACGTGACGATGGGGCCGAAAAGCATCATGGCGGCGAAAAACTTGCTGATAATTGTCAGTGGCGCAGGTAAAGCGCAGGCACTGAAAAATGTTCTGCAAGGTCCGGTTACCGAAGATGTTCCAGCTTCCGTGTTGCAGCTGCATCCTTCGCTGATGGTAATCGCTGATAAAGCCGCTGCCGCAGAATTAGCGCTCGGTTAAGCTTAAAAATAAGGCCGGATGTGTGAATTACGCTCCGGCCTGTTCTCCAACATTTAATGACAAATAGATAAAGCATTCCGCTTAGCTTAAAGAGTCTGTTTCAGGACATGAAATATCCAATCCGGGTAGATGTGTAATGATTCTGCTCATCACTACGCCTGCCAGCAATGCTGGGATGATGCGGACAACGAGATTTTCACCAGAAAGAATGTTTTCAAACAACGCTGAGGAAGCCATGTCCTTAATATGTACGATAACAGCGCAATAGATCTCGGTGATAACGACTCCACCTATGCCGCCAACCAGACAACGATAACGTTTCTGTGACCCGATCTTTTCCGGCAGACAGGCGACCATTACGCCAGTTAACATTGCAGGAATAGCTCCCGTAGTTATCGACATTAAGAGAAACAATGGAAGTACCTGTATTATTACCAAAAGAATCAGCGGTTCTTTTGCGAAGAATATGTAGAGGACAAGAAACAGAACACCAATTAACGGCCCTAAAACCGCAAAATACAGTCCGTGATGAATTACCCGACGTGAAACAGACATATCAAACTCCCTTTACTTACCTTTGCGTGCCAATTTAAGTGGAGTAAGTGAAGGGAGTGTGAATAACTATGCCGTAATATCCCAACCACGCGCCTTCCACAGTTCCGGTAATTGCGAAAGATGGGTAAAGGTGGTGACTTTCGGGTGAACGATCGGTTTATTGTGCGGGTCAGCGCAGAAGTAAAACACTTCCATTCCGGCATCTATCCCTGATTGCGCACCTGCGCTGGAGTCATCGACCAGAATGCAGTTTTCAACGTTCACATTCATCGCTTTTGCCGCATGGAACATTAATGCCGGATCGGGCTTCCAACGCTGGATATCATAGCCGCTGAACAGTTTTTCCGGGAAGTAGTGCAGCATGTTGAGCTTACCAAGCGAATGCTGCATTTTGCTGACCGGACCGTTAGAGACGACGCACATCGGCACGTTAATGCTTGCCAGCAATTCGTTCGCTCCTGCGATGTCCTCAAGTTCGGTATCAAACAGACGTGCTACTTCTGCGCGGTAAACGTGCTCGGCATCGGCCTGGACCATCGTCACGCCCTGTTCTTTACTGATGATGTCGATGATTTCGTAGAGTTTTACGCCTTTAAAACGGGTAAAAATCTCTTCCAGGTCAACGTGAATGCCAAATTCCCTGAACATCGTGACATAGGCGCGAGAGCAAATGACCTCGCTATCGACCAGCGTACCGTCGCAGTCGAAAAATACCGCTTCTATCTGGGACATGTCTTTCCTTTATCGTTAGTTTAACGTTTTCGTCATGCCAATTCGCATGACGCAATCGTTGCCGTATAAGCAAATACAATGAAAAAAAGTTATATTCAGCCGTCCATATTGTCTCATTTTGGTATACGATAGCGACGGATTTTCCCTCCTTGTTCGGAAATAGATAATGAGTCAACAACACACAACCCAGGCTTCTGGCCAGGGGATGCTGGAACGCGTGTTTAAACTGCGCGAACATGGCACGACGGCACGGACCGAAGTGATCGCCGGTTTTACCACCTTCCTGACGATGGTTTACATCGTTTTTGTTAACCCGCAAATTCTTGGCGTTGCTGGCATGGATACCAGCGCCGTCTTCGTCACGACCTGTCTGATTGCTGCATTCGGCAGTATTATGATGGGGCTGTTTGCTAACCTGCCAGTTGCACTGGCACCGGCAATGGGCCTGAATGCGTTCTTCGCTTTTGTGGTTGTGCAGGCGATGGGCTTGCCGTGGCAGGTCGGGATGGGCGCAATCTTCTGGGGCGCGATTGGTCTGCTGTTACTGACGATTTTCCGCGTTCGCTACTGGATGATAGCCAACATTCCGGTGAGTCTGCGTGTGGGCATTACCAGCGGTATCGGTCTGTTTATTGGCATGATGGGGCTGAAAAACGCAGGTGTGATTGTCGCTAACCCGGAAACGCTGGTGAGCATCGGTAATCTGACTTCTCACAGCGTACTGCTGGGGATCCTCGGCTTCTTCATCATTGCTATTCTGGCCTCACGCAACATTCACGCGGCGGTGCTGGTTTCCATCGTGGTGACGACGCTGCTGGGCTGGATGCTGGGTGATGTCCACTACAATGGCATCGTTTCTGCGCCGCCGAGCGTAATGACTGTCGTGGGTCATGTAGATTTAGCCGGGTCGTTTAACCTCGGGCTGGCAGGGGTGATTTTCTCTTTCATGCTGGTCAACCTGTTTGACTCCTCCGGTACACTGATTGGCGTGACCGATAAAGCAGGACTGGCGGATGAAAAAGGTAAATTCCCGCGCATGAAGCAGGCACTGTATGTCGACAGCATCTCTTCCGTGACCGGTTCGTTTATCGGGACTTCTTCTGTTACGGCGTATATCGAGTCTTCTTCCGGCGTTTCCGTTGGCGGTCGTACCGGTCTGACGGCAGTGGTTGTTGGTCTGCTGTTCCTGCTGGTTATCTTCCTGTCGCCGCTGGCGGGGATGGTGCCAGGCTACGCTGCAGCTGGTGCGCTGATTTACGTTGGCGTGTTGATGACCTCAAGTCTTGCTCGCGTGAACTGGCAGGATCTTACTGAATCTGTTCCGGCGTTTATTACCGCTGTGATGATGCCGTTCAGCTTCTCGATTACTGAAGGTATCGCGCTGGGCTTTATCTCCTACTGCGTGATGAAGATTGGTACCGGACGTCTGCGTGACCTTAGCCCGTGCGTAATCATCGTTGCGCTGCTGTTTATCCTGAAGATTGTCTTTATCGACGCTCACTAAAATCGATAGCGCGTTAAAAACCCGCCATGCATGATTGCTGGCGGGTTTTTATTTAGATCTTAACTCGCTGAATAAACTCACCAAATGCGGTCAATTGCCCGGTCAGGTGGTCCAGCGTACCCTGATCAATCACTTCCCCGGTTTGCGGATCAACTTTGTTCTGAATCACGCCGCCCATAAATTCTGGCTTGTTCATCACCATTGTATCGAGGAAAACCAGAATCTGGCGCAGGTGATACTGACAGCGCGCGCCGCCAATCACGCCCATTGAGCTGGTCTGAATCAATACCGGTTTACCTGCCAGCGGTTGATCCGGCAGGCGGGAAAGCCAGTCGATGGCATTTTTCAGCCCACCCGGTACCGAGTAGTTATATTCCGGCGTGACGATCACCACACCGTCAGCCTGACGGATCTGTTCCGCCAGAGATTCAACTGTTGCTGGAAAACCGTCTTCCTGCTGTACGTCAGCGTCATACAGGGGAATGTCGGCAATGGAAGGTAACGCATTGATTTCCATGCTCGCCGGAGCAATTTTCGGCAGGGTACGTGCAACCATGCCATTAAATGAGCCTTTGCGCAGGCTCCCCAGTAACGTAACCACCTGCAATTTTTCAGACATGATGACTCCTGTGGTTGTCTATCAATTTGGCGAAAAAGCCTTCACGGTAGAGAGCTGGGCAAAACGCATCATCCGGCTGGTAGGATTGTTGGCGCGGCTGTGAATATCGGGCAGGCTTTTCCAGCCATGTTTGCCATCTAACTCCCAGACACTGAGCTTTTCAATCGTGGGCGTGACCGCCACGGACCACACCAGCACGTCCTCCGCGTCGCATAACGCTTCTACATGATTTACATGAGCACATTTCAGGCGTCCGGCAATGGGCAGTAGTTGCAGATCGCGCGGATCGTCATTCAAAACATCACCGGTTAGTTTTAGCACGCTTCGGCGCAGCGTGATGAGCTGCGCCCGCGCTTCGTTAGGATCGTTTTGTTTACTGATCCATAGCGATTCATTGCTGGAAAAGGTGTGGTTATCGGGCGCGTGTGGGCTATGAAACCCGCGTGTCGCACGCTGTAGTTCCATATCGAGGCCACATTCACCTTCGGTTGTTAACGCCACGCCGACCATATTCCCGGCATAGGAAATAGAAAACGAAGGCAAATTTTTATCGCTGAAAACCGGTTTTCCTTTCGGCAGGGTGACGATTTCCGGCAATTCGCCAATGCCATACAGCATGAACATCAGTTCTGCGAGTAAACCTCTGGACGCCAGAAAACGGCTTTGACGATGAGGGGGAATGTTTCGGGCTTCTTGATGACACAGGGAGGGGAGACGAACAGAAATCAGATGTCCTTCCGTTAAAATCCCTCGGGCAAAGTGAGTCGCCATTTTTCGCTCCATGCTTAATGGTCCATTATGAATACAAGAGTAATCATTTACTGGAATGATGGACAGACTAAAGCGGCTAAAAGTTCGATTCAGATAAGTTTATTACAACTTTTTTACATTTCATTGTGAAATTGGGTCGCGTTTCATTCGATTCGGTTATGCCATCGACGCGTAAAGATTTTTAATGGTTTCCCGTAACCAGACGATCTTCGGATTACGGCTGTTCCGTTTATGCCACAGAAGGGTAAAAGGGACTTCCAGCTTTTTTTGCTGGCTTTCATCAAACGGGAGAGGAAGAGCAACCAACGGCAGTTGGTGGAGTTGATTGTAGTACTGGCAGTAGCGCGGCGCGGTCGCCAGTAGCAGATTGTCGGGCTGTGCTGCCATAAACAGTGACTGCTCGAATTCCGGCAGGCTCATAGCAATCGTGCGTTCGCGCCCCAGCTCCTGTAACACATTGTCCAGCGCCCAGGTATCGCTCTGTTCCCAGCAAATGCTGATATGCGGATAACGTAAAAAGGTGTCCAGATTCCATGCTTCATGCAGTGCCGGATGATCTTTGCGTAACCAGACGCAGGGCACATCACTAAACAGCACTTCATAATCAATGGCTAACGGTAGCGAGCTTAACAGCTCCCGCGAACGGGGATGACTTTCGCGACCGGAAAAACCAATATCCACTTCACCACGAGTAATGGCATCTAAGGAATCGTAATCCCAGTTACGTAATTTGATGGTCGCCTGCGGGTAACGTTGGTAGATCCGTTTCGACAGCGCATTAAGCATGATCATCATTAGCGGTGATTCTGCTGCCAGCTCAAACTTCAGGCCGCGCGGTGTCTGGTGGTGCGGTTTATCCAGCAGCAGGTTGCTCATTTGCATCCACTCCGCCAGATTTTGCTCCATGCTGACCATTAGCGGTGTGGGCGACAGCCCCAGCGGTGAGTTCACAAAGAGCGGGTCGTCAAACCATGCTCTTAACTTTGCCAGCGACTTACTCACCGCCGAAGGGGTCACGTTCATCCGCTTCGCCGCTTTGGTCACGCTGCGCTCCTGCATCAGCAGTTGCAGACAGAGCAGCAGATTGAGATCAAGCGTGGTGATGGATTTCTTCATGAGCGGCAACCGGGCGTCCAGGCGCGACGAACATAATCAGCAACAGGCTCACTATGCTACAGGCAATCAGAATCCCGATCAGCATATTCCATGCGCCGATACCAACCACCGCCGCCAGCCAAATCCACAGTGACGAACCGCAAACTTGCGCAATACCTAAGGTCGAGCTGGCTACGCCCGCGCGTAATGAAAACGGCCCTAACGCCTGACTCATCGCTACGCCAAAACCTACCGAGAAACCGGCGCAAATCAGCGTGATACCAAACAGCGAAACCGCATGGGAAGGTGAAACAGCAAGGGTGATCCCCGCCGCCAGGAATAACACCTGTGAGGTGATCATCAACGTACGTGGCTTAAAAATTCCCAGCGCAAACGGCGTGGAGAATGAAACGGTCATGCTGACGCCAGCGGTCAACGCCATAATGGTGGCGTATTCTCCGCGCTCAAAACCCATGATTTCCATCAGTAATACCGGCGACGTGTTGACGAAGGTGAGGATCACCGAAACGCTGAGGGTGGTGATAACAACACGGCTGAGGAAAAACCGATTAAGCAGTGACTCGCTATTTTCTCGTGGTTTGTCCGAAGCTGCGGGGGCCGCAGGGCGCGTTTCTTTTAAAATAAACAAAGACAGCATCAGTACCGCGATGCCCATCGTTGCCATCGTCCAGAACAGACTCTGCCAGGGGAATTTAAGCATAATCAGGTGTCCGAGCACCGGCGCTAACACCGGAATGATGCAGGTAATGCCGTTGAGTAACGACAGCACTTTAGCCCGACGTCGATCATCCAGCGTGTCGCGCAAAATGGCGAACGCCACTACGTAACAACAGCCCGCGCCCAGTCCCTGTAGAAATCGCCCTGCAAGAAATAACGCGCTGGTTTCAGCCAGTGAACAGAACACCGAGGCGATAATAAATAGCGCCGCGCCGGGTATGGCGACAGGCTTTCTCCCTGAACGATCGGCCACTTTACCGGCAAATAACATCGCAGCCGCCATCCCCGCCAGATAAACGGAGAACGCAATATGCAACTGCGCTTCGCTGGCATTGAGATCGGCGGCGATGCGCGGTAAACCAACGAGGTACATATCAATCCCTGCGGGATAAAGTAAAACCAGGGCAAAACTACAAATCAAAAAGCGGGACATGGGCTAAAGCGTCCTGATAGTAAGGTGACGCAAAGCATACGTGGTGAAGGAGAATCAGGCGAGTTGCCATTTGGACATAAGTGATTTCCTGACAGGCAAGAAGCCAGCGAATGGCTGGCTTCCTGAAGGATTTAGCCAAATTTAGGTAACACGTTAAAGACGTTACCGAACCAGCATAAAATTACGGTTATGCCAAAGAGAATGACAATCGCCGGAATAAGATTGCCGCCCCAGACCGTGAACATCTGATTGGGAAACTTCTTGCGGGCTTTGATTGCCAGTACAGCAGGAATTATTACCGCCCAGATGGTGGCGCACAGTCCGGCACCGCCGATCCCGTAAATAAAGCCATTCGGGAAGATCAGATACAACAACGCGGGTGGCAGGAAGGTTAACAGCACGGTTTTGAAACGCCCGGCGTGGGAGTTATCAATCTTAAACAGATCCGCCAGATAATCGAACAATCCCAGCGTGACACCAAAAAACGAGCTGGCAACAGCTAAGTTGGAGAACACCAGCAGGCAAAACTCGATAATGCCGTGCTGTTTGGTGCCGAGGAACGATTTCACCAGCGAATCAACGTTGCCGCCTGAGGAGATTATCGCCTTAAAGCTTTCTCGCGGGATATTCCCCATCGTGCAATAGAGCCAGAAGAGATAAATCACCAGTGCCAGCAGCGAACCGAAGACCACGCTTTTGATGAGCTTATCTTTGCGTTTTCCATAGCAAATAATCAGGCTGGGAATATTGCCGTGGAAACCAAATGACGCCAGACACACCGGCAAAGCCATAAAGATATACGGGAAGTAAGACGTCCCCGCAGTGGTGCTGGTGGAATCGCGCAGAATGGAGTAATCGACCTGGAAGAAGAAAGAACCAAAAACAATTACAAAGGAGATAATCTTCAGCCCAAGGAACAATGAGGTAATACGACTGGCGGCTAACGAACTTATCCACAATACGCTGGCAACGAAAATGGCAGTGCAGATCCCGACAATACGTGGATTAGCGTGATAGCCCAAATTCATTGATATCGTTTCACTAATGATCGCACCATTAGCAGAGATATAGGCATAAGTGAGGATATAGAGAACGAAGGCAACGGTAATACCGCTGATAATGTTCCAGGTGTTACCGATTAAATCTTTGGTGATGGTGTTAAAACTGGATCCGACGGGATAATTTAAGTTTGCTTCTAATAATAATAGCCCTGAATGTAACATTGAAAACCAGGCGATAATAAGAATAAAAGCGCCCCAAAAAAACCAGGCTCCGGCAAGGTCAACAGGTAAAGCAAACATCCCACCGCCAATTACTGTACCGGCTATAACCATAACACCCCAAAATGCAGAGTGTTTTTTTTCTGATTGATCAGTCATGATGCCACCTTTAGAGGAAGGCTATTTTTGTTATTGAGGATGTAGGGTAATAGAGTGGCTAACATCCTTATAGCCACTCTGAGTGTTTTAATTAAACTTCTTTCAGTTTTGCGGTGAAGTGACGCAATACTTTCGGTTCGTAGGTAAAGGTTAACCCTTTAATATTCGCCGCGTTCTCTTTCACATGTTTAAAGGCTTCAATAATGAAGTCCATATGTGTTTGAGTATATGTTGCGCGCGGAATGGTTAAACGCAGCAGTTCAGCCGGGCATGGCAGTTGTTTACCGGTTTTCGGATCGCGGCCTAACAGGAAAGAGCCAATTTCTACCGCACGGATACCGGCGACTTTATACAGCTCGCAGGCCAGCGCCTGTGCCGGGAACTGATCTGCCGGGATATGCGGCAACAGTTTACCTGCATCAACGAATGCCGCGTGACCGCCCGCCTGCTGACAGACAACGCCAATCTCTTCCAGACCATCGACCAGATACTGCACCTGCGCGATACGATAAGCCAGCCAGTCCAGATTCATGCCGTCATACAGACCTACCGCCAGACGCTCCATAGCGCCGCCTTCCAGGCCGCCATATGTCGGGAAGCCTTCCTGCACCACGCAAAGGGTTCTGCATTCGGTATACACATCAAAGAAGCTGTCGTCTTTCATGCACAGCAGGCCGCCCATCGGCACCATCGCATCTTTCTTGGCGGACATCGCCAGCATATCGGCATATTTGTAGGTTTCGCGGGTGATCTGCTCGATGGTCCAGTCTTTGTATTCTGCTTCACGCTGCTTGATGAAATAGGCGTTTTCGGCAAAGCGTGCGGAGTCCATGACCACCGGAATATCGTATTTCTTCGCGATGCTGTACATCGCTTTTAAGTTTGCCAGTGAAACCGGCTGACCACCTGCGGAGTTACTGGTGATGGTTGCAACGATATACGGCACGTTATTCGGGCCAACTTCTTCAATACCGCGTTCTAATCCCTCAAGGTCAAAGTTGCCTTTAAAGTCGTAACGCACGCCAGTATCGAAGGCTTCTTTGATATAGACGTTACGCACGGTACAGCCGTTAATCTGGCTATGGCCCTGCGTGGTATCAAAGAAATAGTTAGAGAACGCCACCATTTTGCTGCGATCCAGGCCTTTTTCCTGCTCGCGTTTTTTAATCAGTACCGGAATATAGATTTGCTCTGCACCACGGCCCTGGTGAGTCGGAATAGTGTATTGATAACCAAAGATATTTTTCACTGACTCGGCTAACGCGTAGTAGCTGCGGCTGCCGCTGTAGGCTTCGTCGCCACGCATCATCGCGGCCTGCATACTCTGCGTCACCGCCCCGGTGCCGCTGTCGGTCAGTAAATCGATAAACACATCTTCGCTATCCAGCAAGAACGGGTTCATACCGGATTTAATAATTGCCTCTTCACGATAAGCGCGAGTGGTACGTTTTACTGGCTCAATAACACGAATGCGGAACGGTTCAGGGAGATGTTTAAAGTTTTCCATTACATAATCCTTCATTTATTTTAATTACAGTGATCCCTGTGAATATTACATTTGCAATATTCATTAATTCGCCAGATATATATGCAAGTACCATCATTTACTAAAGCAAGCAAATAAACGAGAGATGGCCTTTGTAAAAGGCAAAATTAAGATATAGCAAACAAATAGATCACATTGAATCTAATCGGTTTGGCTCTGGTGATGGCTACAGAAGGGCAAATCAAGGGCGGTGATCGACAATCTTGTTGTCAATATTAAACCATTTTGAGGTCACACATATATGTAAGATATTCATAATGCACTTATCCTCGAAAGACACGAGGCTACAGTATAATACTCAAGGAATTTGTCTATTCTGAAATTGTTTAAATGTGAATCGAATCACAATCGTTCGGGACGCAATATTAAATATCTTTTTTAAAGATTATAAATTACGTAAGAATTTTAATGTTTAAAAAAGGGTTGAGGAATAACAGGAGTGCTAACAATGAAGCGAAGCCGCATCTGACAGTCAGAATGCGGCTTCGCAAGCGCGGTTACTTACCGATACAGAAGCTGGAGAAAATCCGCCCCAGTAGGTCGTCTGAAGTAAATTCCCCGGTGATCTCGCTTAAGTTCTGCTGCGCCAGGCGCAACTCTTCCGCCAGCAGTTCACCCGCCCAGGCACCTAACAGTTGCGCTTTACCTTGCTGCAAATGCTCTGCCGCCTGTTCCAGCGCCTGTAGGTGACGACGACGCGCCAGGAAGCCGCCTTCCATATTGGTGTCAAAGCCCATGCTCTGTTTGAGATGGTTACGCAGTACATCCACACCTTCGCCAGTCCGCGCCGAAAGACGAATTAACGCGTGACCGTTCACTTCGCTCATCCCCAACGTTTCGCCGGTGATATCGGCTTTATTGCGCACCACGGTGATCGGCAGTTTCGCTGGCAGACGGGCGATAAATTCCGGCCAGATCTCTGCCGGATCAACGGCGTCTGTCGTGGTGCCATCGACCATAAACAGCACGCGGTCTGCCTGTTCAATTTCCTGCCATGCGCGCTCGATACCAATACGTTCAACTTCGTCACTGGCTTCACGTAGCCCGGCGGTATCGATGATATGCAACGGCATTCCGTCAATGTGGATATGCTCACGCAGCACGTCACGCGTGGTTCCGGCGATATCGGTTACGATTGCTGCTTCACGGCCCGCCAGCGCGTTCAGCAGGCTCGATTTACCGGCGTTAGGACGTCCGGCAATCACCACTTTCATCCCTTCGCGCAACAAACTACCCTGACGAGCTTCGGCGCGTACCGCGTCGAGATCGGCAATTACGTTATTGAGCTGGGCTTCAATTTTGCCGTCGGAGAGGAAATCGATCTCTTCATCCGGGAAATCAATTGCCGCTTCGACGTAAATGCGCAAGTGGGTGAGGGCTTCCACCAGATGGTTGACCCGTGCGGAGAACGCGCCTTGCAGCGAGTTTAGCGCCGAACGGGCCGCCTGTTCCGAGCTGGCGTCGATAAGATCCGCAATCGCCTCGGCCTGGGCTAAGTCGAGTTTATCGTTCAGAAATGCGCGTTCGGAAAACTCACCAGGGCGGGCAATCCGCAGGCCGGGAATGGTCAGAATGCGTTTTAACAGCAGGTCGAGGATCACAGGACCGCCATGACCTTGCAGTTCCAGCACATCTTCGCCGGTGAACGAGTTCGGGCCAGGGAACCATAGCGCAATCCCCTGATCGAGCACGCTGCCATCGGCGTCTTTAAACGGAAGATAATCGGCGTAGCGTGGCTTAGGCAGTTTACCCAGCACGGTTTCGGCAACTTCACGGGCTTTGAGGCCGGAGATGCGCAGGATGCCAACGCCGCCACGTCCCGGAGGCGTGGCCTGGGCTACGATAGTGTCATTATCGCTCATGATGTTCCTGTTGCTTTGTGTGGCGGATGTGCGGTGCTTATCCGTCCTACGAAAAGAAAAAAGGCGGTCAACTGACCGCCCTTATTTTAGCGAAAACTCACCGAATCAGGATTTTTTCTTCTCGCGGCTATGCAAGCCACGTTTTTCCAGACCACGGTAAATCAGCTGCTGCTGAATAATGGTTACCAGGTTGCTGACGATATAGTACAGCACCAGACCTGACGGGAACCACAGGAAGAACACAGTGAAGATGACCGGCATAAAGGTCATGATCTTCTGCTGCATCGGGTCGGTCACAGTGGTCGGCGACATCTTCTGAATGAAGAACATCGTTACGCCCATCAGGATCGGCAGGATGTAGTACGGGTCCTGTGCAGACAGGTCGTGGATCCACAGTGCAAACGGTGCCTGACGCAGTTCAACGGAACCCATCAGCATGTAGTACAACGCCAGGAAGATTGGCATCTGGATCAGCAGCGGGAAGCAGCCGCCCAGCGGGTTAACCTTCTCAGCTTTGTACAGCGCCATCATTTCCTGGCTTATGCGCTGTTTGTCATCGCCCAGACGCTCACGCATTGCCTGAATCTTCGGCTGCAGCATACGCATCTTCGCCATGGAGGTGTACTGCGCTTTGGTCAGCGGGTACATGATGCCACGAACGATAAAGGTGATGATGATAATGGAGAAGCCCCAGTTACCCACAAAGCTATGGATCCATTTCAGCAGTTTGAACAGCGGCTGAGAGATGAACCACAACCAACCGTAATCAACGGTCAGATCCAGGTGCGGAGCAACAGCTGCCATTTTGTCCTGAATTTCCGGGCCAACCCACAGGGTGCTGTTCATCGCGCCAGTCTGACCAGGCTGAACCAGTACCGGCTGAGATTTATAGCCGATAGCGGCGATGCCGTTACCCAGATTAGCGGTATAGAAGTTGTTGGTACCGTCGTTATGCGGGATCCACGCCGTCGCGAAATACTGTTGCAGCATTGCCACCCAACCACCTTTCGAAGAGATGTTCAGGTTTTCGTTATCGGCAATGGTATCGAACTTGTATTTCTCGTACTTCTCGTCAGGCGTGGAGTACGCCGCACCACGGAAGGTGTGCAGTGCGAAGTTGCTGCTTCCGGTATCGAGATGCGGTGGCAGAGTGATGGATTGCTTCAACTGACCAAAGGTGGAGATTTCCAGCGGTTTCTCGCCAGCATTCTGCACGTTGTAGTTGACGTTGACAGCGTAATCACCACGTTTCAGGACAAACGTTTTGGTAAACGTGTTGCCTGCCGCGTCGGTATACGTCATCGGCACCTGCAGTTCGTTTTGACCTTCAGCCAGCACATAAGCGTCTTTTTCAACGTTATACAGCGGACGCGGGCCGTTAGCCGGGTTATCCGGGCCATCACGACCGGTCAGACCGCTCTGTGCCTGATAAATAAACTGCGGTGAAGTTTCCAGCAGCTGGAACGGCTGGGTAGAGTTCAGCTCTTTCGGGTAAGCCGGCAGCAGGGCTTGCTCAACATCACCACCACGGGTGTTGATGGTCAGATCAAGCACGTCGGTCTTAACCGAGATCAGTTTCCCCTGGCCACTGGCCGGTACGCCCTGGTCGGCGGCGCTACCCGCTGCGGTGGTCGTTGTCTGCGTGGTCTGTTGGGCCTGAGGTTGCGGGTTTTTATCCTGCTCCCAGGCTTGCCAGATCATGAAAGACACGAACAGCAAAGCGATGACTAAAAGATTGCGTTGCGAATCCATCGTTAGTGTTCTCTGGTATCAAATGGTCCGGGCGGGACGGGATCGTCACCACCAGGGTGTAAAGGGTGGCATTTTAATACGCGTTTCACCGTCAACCAACTGCCTTTTATCACTCCAAACCTGCGCAATGCCTCAATTCCGTAGCTTGAACAGGTTGGAGTGAAACGACAATGCGGCCCGAGTAGCGGACTAATCAGGCGTTGATAGACCCGAATGAGGGCTATCAGGACCCGCGAGCCAGGCGACAGTGGCGGCGCCATAATTTTTCCAACGCTTCCGAGAGAGCACGGTTATCGAGGTCGGCAACCCCTTTTTTCGCCACCACCACGAAATCCATAGCCGGGAGTTCATGTTGGCGCAGACGGAAGCTTTCACGCGTCAGACGTTTAATCCGATTGCGTTCATGGGCGCGTCGAACGTTTTTCTTGGCGACTGTAAGACCGATACGGGGATGCCCCAGCGAATTCAGGCGGCCGAGAATGGTAATTTGCGGCGTGCCAGCCCGTTGTGGCTGCTGGAAGACGAATGTGAATTGACTGGGAGTTAACAAGCGTAACTCCCTGGGAAATGCGAGCTTAACCACTCAGGGGTTAGCTTTATTACTTAGAAACGGTCAGACGAGCGCGGCCTTTAGCACGACGACGTGCCAGAACCTGACGACCATTTTTAGTAGCCATACGAGCACGGAAGCCGTGAGAACGGTTGCGCTTCAGTACAGACGGTTGAAAAGTGCGTTTCATGGCGATTTCTACCTAAACTTGAATAAATTCAATGGCTTTATTGGATATCCGCCGAAAAATGAAACGATGGACACCGAAGCCATGGGTGATTAAAGAGGCCGGATTGTAATAATTGTACACTCCGGAGTCAATTCTCTTTCCTTATTTACCGCGCTTTTCCGCACCTTTTCGCGGGGAAAACGTACGGCCTCACACCAGTGAAAACCAGCATGGCGCGCCGGGTGGAGGATTATACGGGCTGACGGGTAAAGCGCAAGGATCGTCCTGGATCTTTATTAGATCGATTAAGCCAATTTTTGTCTATGGTCATTAAATTTTCCAATATGCGGCGTAAATCGTGCCCGGCCCGCGGCAGGATCGTTTACACTTAGCGAGTTCTGGATCATCCTGTGGATAAATCGGGAAAATCTGTGAGAAACAGAAGATCTCTTGCGCAGTTTAGGCTATGATCCGCGGTCCCGATCGTTTTGCAGGATCTTGATCGGGCATATAACCGCAGACAGCGGTTCGTGCGTCACCCTCATGCAGGGTCTTTTCGACGTACGTCAACAATCATGAATGTTTCAGCCTTAGTCATTATCGACTTTTGTTCGAGTGGAGTCCGCCGTGTCACTTTCGCTTTGGCAGCAGTGTCTTGCCCGATTGCAGGATGAGTTACCAGCCACAGAATTCAGTATGTGGATACGCCCATTGCAGGCGGAACTGAGCGATAACACGCTGGCCCTGTACGCGCCAAACCGTTTTGTCCTCGATTGGGTACGGGACAAGTACCTTAATAATATCAATGGACTGCTAACCAGTTTCTGCGGAGCGGATGCCCCACAGCTGCGTTTTGAAGTCGGCACCAAACCGGTGACGCAAACGCCACAAGCGGCAGTGACGAGCAACGTCGCGGCCCCTGCACAGGTGGCGCAAACGCAGCCGCAACGTGCTGCGCCTTCTACGCGCTCGGGTTGGGATAACGTCCCTGCTCCGGCAGAACCGACCTATCGTTCTAACGTAAACGTCAAACACACGTTTGATAACTTCGTTGAAGGTAAATCTAACCAACTGGCGCGCGCGGCGGCTCGCCAGGTGGCAGATAACCCTGGCGGTGCTTATAACCCGTTGTTCCTTTATGGTGGCACGGGTTTGGGTAAAACTCACCTGCTGCATGCGGTGGGTAACGGCATTATGGCGCGCAAGCCGAATGCCAAAGTGGTTTATATGCACTCCGAGCGCTTTGTTCAGGACATGGTTAAAGCCCTGCAAAACAACGCGATCGAAGAGTTTAAACGCTACTACCGTTCCGTAGATGCACTGCTGATCGACGATATTCAGTTTTTTGCTAATAAAGAACGATCTCAGGAAGAGTTTTTCCACACCTTCAACGCCCTGCTGGAAGGTAATCAACAGATCATTCTCACCTCCGATCGCTATCCGAAAGAGATCAACGGCGTTGAGGATCGTTTGAAATCCCGCTTCGGCTGGGGACTGACTGTGGCGATCGAACCGCCAGAGCTGGAAACCCGCGTGGCGATCCTGATGAAAAAGGCCGACGAAAACGACATTCGTTTGCCGGGCGAAGTGGCGTTTTTTATCGCCAAGCGTCTACGATCTAACGTACGTGAGTTGGAAGGCGCGCTGAACCGCGTCATTGCCAACGCCAACTTTACCGGACGGGCGATCACCATCGACTTCGTGCGTGAGGCGCTGCGTGACTTGCTGGCATTGCAGGAAAAACTGGTCACCATCGACAATATTCAGAAGACGGTGGCGGAGTACTACAAGATCAAAGTCGCGGATCTCCTTTCCAAGCGTCGATCCCGCTCGGTGGCCCGTCCGCGCCAGATGGCGATGGCGCTGGCGAAAGAGCTGACTAACCACAGTCTTCCGGAGATTGGCGATGCCTTTGGTGGTCGTGACCACACGACGGTGCTTCATGCCTGCCGGAAGATCGAGCAGTTGCGTGAAGAGAGCCACGATATCAAAGAAGATTTTTCTAATTTAATCAGAACATTGTCATCGTAAACCTATGAAATTTACCGTAGAACGTGAGCATTTATTAAAACCGCTACAACAGGTGAGCGGTCCGTTAGGTGGTCGTCCTACGCTACCGATTCTCGGTAATCTGCTGTTACAGGTTGCTGACGGTACGTTGTCGCTGACCGGTACTGATCTCGAGATGGAAATGGTGGCACGCGTTGCGCTGGTTCAGCCGCACGAACCAGGGGCGACGACCGTTCCGGCGCGCAAATTCTTTGATATCTGCCGTGGTCTGCCTGAAGGCGCGGAAATTGCCGTGCAGCTGGAAGGTGAGCGGATGCTGGTGCGCTCCGGGCGTAGCCGTTTTTCGTTGTCTACCCTGCCAGCGGCAGATTTCCCGAACCTCGATGACTGGCAGAGCGAAGTCGAATTTACCCTGCCGCAGGCGACGATGAAGCGTCTGATTGAAGCGACCCAGTTTTCTATGGCGCATCAGGACGTTCGCTATTACTTAAACGGTATGCTGTTTGAAACCGAAGGTGAAGAACTGCGCACCGTGGCGACCGACGGCCACCGTCTGGCAGTCTGTTCAATGCCAATTGGTCAATCTTTGCCAAGCCATTCGGTGATCGTGCCGCGTAAAGGCGTGATTGAACTGATGCGTATGCTCGACGGCGGCGACAATCCGCTGCGCGTGCAGATTGGCAGCAACAACATTCGCGCCCACGTTGGCGACTTTATCTTCACCTCGAAACTGGTGGATGGTCGCTTCCCGGATTACCGTCGCGTTCTGCCGAAGAACCCGGACAAGCATCTGGAAGCTGGCTGTGATCTGCTCAAGCAGGCGTTTGCCCGTGCGGCAATTCTCTCTAACGAGAAATTCCGCGGCGTGCGTCTGTATGTCAGCGAAAACCAGCTGAAAATCACCGCCAACAACCCAGAACAGGAAGAAGCGGAAGAGATCCTCGACGTTACCTATAGCGGTGCGGAGATGGAAATCGGCTTCAACGTCAGCTATGTGCTGGATGTTCTCAACGCGCTGAAATGCGAAAACGTCCGCATGATGCTGACCGATTCGGTTTCCAGCGTGCAGATTGAAGATGCGGCCAGCCAGAGCGCGGCTTATGTTGTCATGCCAATGAGACTGTAATGTCCCTCACCCGCTTGTTGATCCGCGATTTCCGCAACATTGAAACCGCGGATCTCGCCTTATCTCCCGGCTTTAACTTTCTGGTAGGTGCCAACGGCAGTGGCAAAACCAGCGTGCTGGAAGCCATCTATACGCTCGGCCACGGTCGGGCGTTTCGCAGTTTGCAGATTGGTCGCGTCATTCGCCACGAGCAGGAGGCGTTTGTTCTCCACGGGCGATTACAGGGCGAAGAGCGCGAGACGGCGATTGGTTTAACCAAAGACAAACAAGGCGACAGCAAAGTCCGTATTGACGGTACAGACGGGCATAAAGTCGCGGAGCTGGCGCACCTGATGCCAATGCAGCTGATAACGCCAGAAGGGTTTACTTTACTCAACGGCGGCCCCAAATACAGAAGAGCATTCCTCGACTGGGGATGCTTTCACAACGAACCCGGATTTTTCACCGCCTGGAGCAATCTCAAGCGATTGCTCAAGCAGCGCAATGCGGCGCTGCGCCAGGTGACTCGTTACGAACAGCTACGCCCGTGGGATAAAGAACTGATCCCGCTGGCGGAGCAAATCAGCACCTGGCGCGCGGAGTATAGCGCCGGTATCGCAGCCGATATGGCTGATACCTGTAAGCAATTTCTCCCTGAGTTTTCTCTGACTTTCTCTTTCCAGCGCGGCTGGGAGAAAGAGACAGAGTACGCTGAGGTGCTGGAACGTAATTTTGAACGCGATCGCCAGCTAACCTACACCGCGCACGGCCCGCATAAAGCGGACTTACGCATTCGCGCCGACGGTGCGCCGGTGGAAGATACCTTATCGCGTGGGCAGCTTAAGCTGTTGATGTGCGCCTTACGTCTGGCGCAAGGAGAGTTCCTCACCCGTGAAAGCGGGCGGCGGTGTCTCTACCTGATAGATGATTTTGCCTCTGAGCTTGATGATGAGCGTCGCGGGCTGCTTGCCAGCCGCTTAAAAGCGACGCAATCACAGGTCTTTGTCAGCGCGATCAGTGCTGAACACGTTATAGACATGTCGGACGAAAATTCGAAGATGTTTACCGTGGAAAAGGGTAAAATAACGGATTAACCCAAGTATAAATGAGCGAGAAACGTTGATGTCGAATTCTTATGACTCCTCCAGTATCAAAGTCCTGAAAGGGCTGGATGCGGTGCGTAAGCGCCCGGGTATGTATATCGGCGACACGGATGACGGCACCGGTCTGCACCACATGGTATTCGAGGTGGTAGATAACGCTATCGACGAAGCGCTCGCGGGTCACTGTAAAGAAATTATCGTCACCATTCACGCCGATAACTCTGTCTCTGTACAGGATGACGGGCGCGGCATTCCGACCGGTATTCACCCGGAAGAGGGCGTATCGGCGGCGGAAGTGATCATGACCGTTCTGCACGCAGGCGGTAAATTTGACGATAACTCCTATAAAGTGTCCGGCGGTCTGCACGGCGTTGGTGTTTCGGTAGTAAACGCCCTGTCGCAAAAACTGGAGCTGGTTATCCAGCGCGAGGGTAAAATTCACCGTCAGATCTACGAACACGGTGTACCGCAGGCCCCGCTGGCGGTTACCGGCGAGACTGAAAAAACCGGCACTATGGTGCGTTTCTGGCCAAGCCTTGAAACCTTCACCAATGTGACCGAGTTCGAATATGACATTCTGGCGAAACGTCTGCGTGAGTTGTCGTTCCTCAACTCCGGCGTTTCCATTCGTCTGCGCGACAAGCGCGACGGCAAAGAAGACCACTTCCACTATGAAGGCGGCATCAAGGCGTTCGTTGAATATCTGAACAAGAACAAAACGCCGATCCACCCGAATATCTTCTACTTCTCCACCGAAAAAGACGGTATTGGCGTCGAAGTGGCGTTGCAGTGGAACGATGGCTTCCAGGAAAACATCTACTGCTTTACCAACAACATTCCGCAGCGTGACGGCGGTACTCACCTGGCAGGCTTCCGTGCGGCGATGACCCGTACTCTGAACGCCTACATGGACAAAGAAGGCTACAGCAAAAAAGCCAAAGTCAGCGCCACCGGTGACGATGCGCGTGAAGGCCTGATTGCGGTCGTTTCCGTGAAAGTGCCGGACCCGAAATTCTCCTCACAGACCAAAGACAAACTGGTTTCTTCTGAGGTGAAATCGGCGGTTGAACAGCAGATGAACGAACTGCTGGCGGAATACCTGCTGGAAAACCCAACCGACGCGAAAATCGTGGTCGGCAAAATTATCGATGCTGCCCGTGCCCGTGAAGCTGCGCGTCGCGCGCGTGAAATGACCCGCCGTAAAGGTGCGCTGGATTTAGCTGGCCTGCCGGGCAAACTGGCAGACTGCCAGGAACGCGATCCGGCGCTTTCCGAACTGTACCTTGTGGAAGGGGACTCCGCGGGCGGCTCTGCGAAGCAGGGGCGTAACCGCAAGAACCAGGCGATTCTGCCGCTGAAGGGTAAAATCCTCAACGTCGAGAAAGCGCGCTTCGATAAGATGCTCTCTTCTCAGGAAGTGGCGACGCTTATCACCGCGCTTGGTTGTGGTATCGGTCGTGACGAGTACAACCCGGACAAACTGCGTTATCACAGCATCATCATCATGACCGATGCGGACGTCGACGGCTCGCACATTCGTACGCTGCTGTTGACCTTCTTCTATCGTCAGATGCCGGAAATCGTTGAACGTGGTCACGTCTACATCGCTCAGCCGCCGCTGTACAAAGTGAAGAAAGGTAAGCAGGAACAGTACATTAAAGACGACGAAGCGATGGATCAGTACCAGATCTCTATCGCGCTGGATGGCGCAACGCTGCACACCAACGCCAGTGCACCGGCGCTGGCTGGCGAAGCGTTAGAGAAACTGGTGTCTGAGTACAACGCGACGCAGAAAATGATCAACCGCATGGAGCGTCGTTATCCGAAAGCAATGCTGAAAGAGCTTATCTATCAGCCGACGCTGACGGAAACCGACCTTTCTGACGAGCAGACCGTTACCCGCTGGGTGAACGCGCTGGTCAGCGAACTGAACGATAAAGAACAGCACGGCAGCCAGTGGAAGTTTGATGTCCACACCAATGCTGAGCAAAACTTGTTCGAGCCGATTGTTCGCGTGCGTACCCACGGTGTGGATACTGACTATCCGCTGGATCACGAATTTATCACTGGCGGCGAATATCGTCGTATCTGCACGCTGGGTGAGAAACTGCGTGGCTTGCTGGAAGAAGATGCATTTATCGAACGTGGCGAACGTCGTCAGCCGGTAGCCAGCTTCGAGCAGGCGCTGGACTGGCTGGTGAAAGAGTCCCGTCGCGGCCTCTCCATCCAGCGTTATAAAGGTCTGGGCGAGATGAACCCGGAACAGCTGTGGGAAACCACCATGGACCCGGAAAGCCGTCGTATGCTGCGCGTTACCGTTAAAGATGCGATTGCTGCCGACCAGTTGTTCACTACGCTTATGGGCGACGCCGTTGAACCGCGCCGTGCGTTTATTGAAGAGAACGCTCTGAAAGCGGCGAATATCGATATTTAATGGCGTTAACAATGCGAGCGTGCCTGATGCGCTACGCTTATCAGGCCTACGAGACTCCTGCAATATATTGAATTTGCATGTTTTTGTAGGCCGGATAAGGCGTTCACGCCGCATCCGGCAAGAAGCTATAAGAAAAGGGCGGAGATCATCTCCGCCCTTTTTATTCCTGCAATCCGCAATTATCATCCCGCAGATCTATACTTTTTGGGTCAACACGTAACGCTTTACAGGTGATTATCATGGGGCTTTTTGATGACGTTGTCGGTGCCTTTCTGAAAGGCGATGCGGGGAAATATCAGGCCATTTTGAGCTGGGTTGAGGAACAGGGCGGCATTCAGGTGCTGTTGGAAAAACTGCAAAGTGGCGGCTTAGGGGCCATTCTCTCAACCTGGCTGAGTAATCAACAGAGCAATCAATCAGTTAGCGGCGAGCAAGTGGAATCGGCGCTCGGCACAAATGCGGTGTTCGATCTCGGGCAAAAACTTGGCGTGGATACCAGTACAGCTTCCAGTTTACTGGCAGAACAATTGCCGAAGATTATTGATGCACTCTCACCGCAAGGTGAAGTGTCACCACAAGCCAATAACGATCTGCTTTCCGCAGGCATGGAACTGCTGAAAGGGAAACTTTTCCGCTAAGCAAAAGGGGAGCACGCAATGCGCGTTGCATCCCCCTTTTCCCTCGGGTGTTGTACTGATTTTTGAGCGGAATCGCGTTAGCATGGGTCAGGAACCAATCTACCTGGGGAACTCATGGCTATCAAACTCATTGCTATCGATATGGATGGCACCCTTCTGCTGCCCGATCACACCATTTCACCCGCCGTTAAAAATGCGATTGCCGCAGCTCGCGCCCGTGGCGTAAATGTCGTGCTGACGACGGGCCGCCCTTATGCAGGTGTTCACAATTACCTGAAAGAGCTGCACATGGAACAGCCGGGCGACTACTGCATTACTTACAACGGCGCGCTGGTACAGAAGGCCGCTGATGGTAGCACCGTGGCGCAAACTGCTTTGAGCTATGACGACTACCGTTTCCTGGAAAAACTCTCTCGCGAAGTCGGTTCTCATTTCCACGCCCTGGACCGCACCACACTGTACACCGCCAACCGTGATATCAGCTACTACACGGTGCATGAATCCTTCGTTGCCACCATTCCGCTGGTGTTCTGCGAAGCGGAGAAAATGGACCCCAATACCCAGTTCCTGAAAGTGATGATGATTGATGAACCCGCCATCCTCGACCAGGCCATTGCGCGTATTCCGCAGGAAGTGAAAGAAAAATACACCGTGCTGAAAAGTGCGCCGTACTTCCTCGAAATCCTCGATAAACGCGTTAACAAAGGTACGGGTGTGAAATCACTGGCCGACGTGTTAGGTATTAAACCGGAAGAAATCATGGCGATTGGCGATCAGGAAAACGACATCGCAATGATTGAATATGCAGGCGTCGGTGTGGCGATGGATAACGCTATTCCTTCGGTGAAAGAAGTGGCGAACTTTGTCACCAAATCCAACCTTGAAGATGGCGTGGCATTTGCTATTGAGAAGTATGTGCTGAATTAATCAGTGAACGGGCAAACGGCATGAATGCGTTTGCCCGCAGCGATTAACAATTTCTGGTCGTGCATAAAATCAGGAACTGGAGTGGTGACGTTACTATATCCAGCGTAAGAGTGACTGGCAGCAGCGCATTAACGAGGCCGTGCGGGACGCCATCTGTTGCTTTGTACTCATAAAATCCCACCGTAAAGGGTTGATGGAAAACCATCACGTTTGAGTAATCCGCTTTTTTATTTTTCTGGTGGATTGAGCCTTTCAAACCGTCCAGCATCCATGTACAACGCCGGGTATCACAAATAAAACCATATTGTGTTGCCAGTGCCTTATCTTCTTCGTTGTTCCAGTCGTAATAGAGCGTAATAGCACCAGAGAAATTCTTATTACTGCTGCTTAAAATAAATTTCGCGTTATCAGAAACGGTGATTCTTTCACCATGGATTGCCGGATCGTTCAGCATGTTAACTACCTCATCGCTGCCGGTGGTCAACAGATAGTCCAACGATTCACCAACAAAAACATAGCCTTTCGTACCGTTACTATCTTCTGCCAGCGATAAACCCTTAATCGTGTCTGACCGCCATTGCTCGGCATGTGGACGGCTTGCAGTATTGGAAACCAATCCCCAGGTGATACATCCGGTCAACGCAAATGCCAAAGAACACAAACTGGCAGCCTTGAAAAATCCCTTAAGATTCAACTTCATGATTAATCCTTTAAACAAGAGTACTAAGCCGTTGAAAGCATACTCTTCTTTCCCCCCAGTTTAGCGCCTGATCTCCCTTTTCAGATTTTTGCCCGACGTAGAACATTTTCTTATGGGTTGTTCTTTTTGTGATCTAAATTGTAGTACAACTATATAAGTTTGTACTACATTAGGCGCACAGCAAACGCGAACGTCATCACGCTGGTACTACAAAATTGCCGCGTTATGCATCGATCGGGGTAAAGTAGAGAAGAACATACAGAGCACAAGGACTCTCCATGACTCTCAATAAAACCGATCGCATCGTTATTACGCTGGGTAAACAGATCGTTCACGGCAAATACGTGCCAGGCTCGCCGCTTCCGGCTGAGGCAGAACTCTGTGAGGAGTTTGCAACCTCGCGCAACATCATCCGTGAGGTATTTCGTTCGCTGATGGCGAAGCGGCTGATTGAAATGAAACGTTATCGCGGGGCGTTTGTGGCTCCGCGTAACCAGTGGAATTACCTCGACACTGACGTACTGCAATGGGTGCTGGAAAACGACTATGACCCACGGCTTATCAGTGCAATGAGCGAAGTGCGAAACCTGGTAGAGCCGGCTATTGCCCGTTGGGCAGCAGAGCGCGCGACCTCCAGCGATCTGGCGCAGATTGAATCGGCGCTGAACGAGATGATTGCTAACAATCAGGACCGCGAAGCGTTTAACGAAGCGGATATTCGCTACCACGAGGCGGTGCTGCAGTCGGTGCATAACCCGGTGTTACAGCAACTGAGCATTGCGATCAGTTCGCTGCAGCGGGCGGTTTTTGAACGAACCTGGATGGGCGATGAGGCCAACATGCCGCAAACGCTCCAGGAACATAAGGCGCTGTTCGATGCGATAAGGCATCAGGACGGCGATGCGGCAGAGCAGGCGGCGCTTACCATGATCGCCAGCTCGACACGAAGGTTAAAGGAAATCACATGACAGCTCGCTACATCGCAATTGACTGGGGATCGACCAATCTGCGCGCCTGGCTTTATCAGGGCGACCACTGCCTGGACAGCAGGCAATCAGAAGCAGGCGTCACGCGCCTGAACGGAAAATCTCCGGCTGCGGTGTTAGCAGAAGTGACGACCGACTGGCGTGAAGAGAATACGCCAGTGGTAATGGCAGGAATGGTCGGCAGCAATGTCGGCTGGAAAGTTGCGCCGTATTTATCCGTTCCAGCCCGTTTCTCGTCTATTGGCGAACAATTAACATCTGCTGGCGACAATATCTGGATTATTCCCGGATTATGCGTCTCTCATGACGATAACCACAATGTGATGCGCGGCGAAGAAACACAATTGATCGGCGCGCGCACTCTCGCTCCTTCCTCTCTTTATGTCATGCCCGGTACGCATTGCAAATGGGTGCAGGCCGATAGCCAGCAAATTAACGATTTTCGCACCGTGATGACCGGTGAATTACATCATTTACTGTTAAATCACTCATTGATTGGCGCAGGTTTGCCGCCGCAGGAAAACTCTGCCGATGCTTTCGCGGCTGGTCTTGAGCGTGGCCTTAATGCTCCCGACATATTGCCGCAGCTTTTTGAAGTTCGCGCCTCGCATGTGCTGGGAACACTTCCCCGCGAACAGGTCAGCGAATTTCTCTCTGGTTTGTTGATTGGCGCAGAGGTCGCCAGTATGCGCGACTATGTGACCCATCAACAAGTCATCACCCTTGTCGCCGGAACATCGCTGACCGCGCGCTACCAGCAAGCCTTTCAGGCGATGGGTTGCGACGTGACGGCGGTGGCAGGCGACACGGCATTTCAGGCTGGTATAAGGAGCATCGCTCATGCAGTGGCAAACTAAACTCCCGCTGATCGCCATTTTGCGCGGCATTACGCCCGACGAGGCACTGGCACATGTTGGCGCGGTGATTGACGCCGGGTTCGACGCGGTTGAAATCCCGCTGAATTCTCCACAATGGGAGCAGAGCATTCCCGCCATCGTTGATGCATACGGCGATAAGGCGTTGATTGGCGCAGGTACGGTACTGAAACCTGAACAGGTCGATGCGCTCGCCAGAATGGGCTGTCAGCTCATCGTTACGCCCAATATCCATAGTGAAGTGATCCGCCGTGCGGTGGGCTACGGCATGACCGTCTGCCCCGGCTGCGCGACGGCGACCGAAGCCTTTACCGCGCTCGAAGCGGGCGCGCAGGCGCTGAAAATATTTCCGTCATCGGCTTTTGGTCCGCAATACATCAAAGCATTAAAAGCGGTATTACCACCGGACATCGCGGTCTTTGCCGTTGGCGGTGTGACGCCAGAAAACCTGGCGCAGTGGATAGACGCAGGTTGTGCAGGGGCGGGCTTAGGTAGCGATCTCTATCGCGCCGGGCAGTCCGTAGAACGGACTGCGCAGCAGGCAGCAGCATTTGTTAAGGCGTATCGAGAGGCAGTGCAATGAAAATCACCAAAATTACCACGTATCGTTTACCTCCCCGCTGGATGTTCCTGAAAATTGAAACCGATGAAGGCGTGGTCGGTTGGGGCGAGCCCGTGATTGAAGGCCGCGCTCGCACGGTGGAAGCGGCAGTCCACGAGCTGAGTGACTATTTGATTGGTCAGGACCCGTCACGCATCAACGACTTATGGCAAGTGATGTATCGCGCCGGATTTTATCGTGGCGGTCCAATCCTGATGAGCGCCATCGCCGGGATCGACCAGGCGTTATGGGATATCAAAGGTAAAGTGCTGAATGCGCCGGTCTGGCAACTGATGGGCGGCCTGGTTCGCGACAAAATTAAAGCCTACAGTTGGGTCGGCGGCGATCGTCCGGCGGATGTTATCGACGGCATTAAAACGCTACGCGAAATCGGCTTCGATACCTTCAAACTGAACGGTTGTGAAGAACTGGGGCTAATTGATAACTCCCGCGCGGTAGATGCGGCAGTCAACACCGTGGCACAAATTCGTGAAGCTTTTGGCAATCAGATTGAGTTTGGTCTTGATTTCCATGGTCGCGTCAGCGCGCCGATGGCGAAAGTGCTGATTAAAGAGCTGGAACCGTATCGTCCGCTGTTTATTGAAGAGCCGGTGCTGGCGGAACAGGCCGAATACTACCCGAAACTGGCGGCACAAACGCATATTCCACTGGCGGCGGGTGAGCGCATGTTCTCACGCTTCGATTTTAAACGTGTGCTGGAGGCAGGCGGTATTTCGATTCTGCAACCGGATCTCTCCCACGCAGGCGGTATTACCGAATGCTACAAAATTGCCGGAATGGCAGAAGCCTATGACGTGACCCTTGCGCCGCACTGTCCGCTCGGACCGATTGCACTGGCGGCTTGCCTGCATATCGACTTTGTTTCCTATAACGCCGTCCTTCAGGAACAAAGTATGGGCATTCATTACAACAAAGGCGCGGAGTTACTCGACTTTGTGAAAAACAAAGAGGACTTCAGCATGGTCGGCGGTTTCTTTAAACCATTAACGAAACCGGGCTTAGGCGTGGAAATCGACGAAGCTAAAGTTATTGAGTTCAGTAAAAATGCCCCGGACTGGCGTAATCCGCTCTGGCGTCATGAAGATAACAGCGTAGCAGAGTGGTAATTCCTGCCACGTAAGCCCCTCATCGGGCACTAAAACAGCAATACAAAAATATAACCCTCTGTAAATTACAGGGCATGGTGAGCGGCTTCGCTATGCCCAAAATCTGGAGAAAGCTCGCTATGGATATTCCCGTTAATGCAGCAAAGCCGGGGCGTCGGCGTTATCTGACGCTGGTGATGATCTTTATTACGGTGGTCATTTGTTATGTTGACCGCGCTAACCTGGCCGTGGCTTCTGCCCATATTCAGGAAGAGTTTGGTATTACTAAAGCGCAAATGGGCTATGTATTTTCGGCCTTCGCCTGGCTTTATACGCTATGTCAGATCCCCGGTGGTTGGTTTTTAGATCGCGTAGGTTCACGCGTGACTTATTTTATTGCGATATTTGGCTGGTCAGTGGCGACGTTATTCCAGGGCTTTGCCACGGGCTTAATGTCATTAATTGGTCTGCGCGCGATAACCGGTATTTTCGAAGCGCCCGCGTTCCCGACCAATAACCGGATGGTAACCAGTTGGTTCCCGGAACATGAACGCGCTTCTGCCGTTGGTTTTTATACGTCTGGTCAGTTTGTCGGTCTGGCGTTTCTGACTCCGCTGCTGATCTGGATTCAGGAGATGTTGAGCTGGCACTGGGTGTTCATTGTCACCGGTGGTATCGGCATTATCTGGTCGCTGATTTGGTTTAAGGTTTATCAGCCGCCGCGTCTGACCAAAGGCATCAGCAAAGCTGAACTGGATTACATTCGTGATGGCGGCGGTCTGGTGGATGGCGATGCGCCGGTGAAGAAAGAGGCGCGTCAGCCGTTAACAGCCAAAGACTGGAAACTGGTGTTCCATCGTAAACTGATCGGTGTCTATCTTGGGCAATTTGCGGTGGCTTCTACACTGTGGTTTTTCTTAACCTGGTTCCCGAACTATTTAACCCAGGAAAAAGGAATCACGGCGCTGAAAGCAGGTTTTATGACCACGGTGCCATTCCTCGCGGCGTTTGTCGGCGTCCTGCTCTCTGGCTGGGTCGCGGATCTGCTGGTACGTAAGGGCTTTTCACTGGGCTTTGCGCGTAAAACGCCGATTATCTGCGGCTTGCTGATCTCCACCTGCATTATGGGTGCGAACTACACCAACGATCCGATGATGATTATGTGCCTGATGGCGCTGGCATTCTTCGGCAACGGTTTTGCTTCGATTACCTGGTCGCTGGTCTCTTCTCTGGCACCGATGCGCCTGATTGGTTTAACCGGCGGCGTGTTTAACTTTGCCGGTGGCCTGGGCGGCATCACTGTTCCGCTGGTGGTGGGGTACCTGGCGCAGGGTTACGGTTTCGCACCTGCACTGGTTTATATCTCCGCCGTCGCGTTGATTGGCGCGCTCTCTTACATCCTGCTGGTGGGCGATGTGAAGCGCGTTGGATAATCTTTCAACTGTGGAATATGCGCCACTCCACTGCGCATAATCCACTTTCTTAAAGCCGGTGCGGTCAGGCATCGGCTTTTTACTATCTTGCCGAAGAGTTTTAAACGCAGTTTGCGAGTGGCGCGCCTGTAAGCGGTATTGAGCTTCTCTGGCTGCTTCAGTAATACCGAACGCAGAATCTCTGCGCTATCCAGCGCATAGCTAATCCCCTCCAGCGAGCTGGCGCTGATAAATCCCGCCGCTTCGCCAATCAGAAAGGCGTTGTCCTTGCCGCAGACAAAATCCTGCCAGCGTGAGGGAAACAGCACCGTGCATTTTTCGCTTTTCACCGCCTTACCAAACTGGAACTGAAAGGTACTCATTTTCTCTTTCAGCGCCGTGAAACGCGTCTGACCGTCTTTCATCGGATAGGCACCGCCAAAGATAAAATAACCGTCTTTGCTGATACTCCATGAGTAACAGTCAGTTATCGCATTATCAAAGATGCAGGAGTAGAACGGCACCGGATGTTTCTCTGCGAACCACTGCTGGATGGCGACATATTTACGAATCTGATGATCCGGGTAGAGATGTCGCCGCACCATCGAGTTGGCACCATCGGCACCGACCAGATAGCGGGCGGTAATATGCTGCTCCCAGCCGTCTGCGCGAAAAATGACATGCCATTTATCATCCTCACGCCAGATTTTTCGACACAGGCTGTCGTGGTAAACCTCAACGCTGGCGGGGATCAGCGATTTCATCCACAAGTCGAAAGCATGGCGATTAATATTGATATAGCTTCGCTGGTAGTTACGCGTGAGCGATGCGGCGACGTCGACGGTTTTGACGCTGAAAATCTGCGGGTTGGCGATGACATCGACAGGAAGCGTCAGTCCATCGCGAATAAAAGATCGCTGCGCGTCCGGTGCCAGCAGACCGCCACAAGGTTTGCTGAAACCTTCAGTACCATGCTGGTGCTTTTTATCCAGCGCGATCACCTGCATTTTGCCTGCTAACTTTCGCGCCAACGCCGACCCTGCCGGGCCGAGGCCAATAATCGCCACGTCGAAATGTTCCATCTTTTCACTCACATTCATCACGATGGCAAAAGACTATTGTCTGAAAGTGAAGTCCTTGTGAAGTATGATGGCGGGAACCGTTTTGTATCAGGACCGCGCCATGAAACAGATAACCTTTGCTCCCCGTAATCACCTGCTCACCAACACCAATACCTGGACGCCCGACAGCCAGTGGCTGGTGTTTGACGTGCGGCCTTCTGGGGCGTCGTTTACCGGCGAGACCATTGAGCGTGTGAATATCCATACCGGCAAGGTCGAGGTTATCTATCGCGCGTCACAGGGCGCACACGTCGGCGTGGTGACCGTTCATCCGAAGTCAGAGAAGTATGTCTTCATCCACGGCCCGGAAAATCCTGATGAAACATGGTATTACGACTTTCATCATCGGCGCGGAGTGATTGTTGAAAGCGGCAAGGTGAGCAATCTCGATGCAATGGATATTACCGCGCCATATACGCCAGGAGCGCTGCGCGGCGGCAGTCATGTACATGTCTTTAGCCCAAACGGTGAAAGGGTGAGCTTTACCTACAACGACCATGTAATGCATGAACTCGATCCGGCGCTGGATTTGCGAAATGTCGGTGTTGCTGCACCGTTTTGCCCGGTCAACGTACAAAAGCAGCATCCGCGTGAATACAGCGGTAGCCACTGGTGCGTGCTGGTAAGTAAAACCACGCCCACGCCACAGCCTGGCAGTGATGAAATCAATCGTGCTTATGAAGAAGGATGGGTAGGAAATCACGCACTGGCGTTTATTGGCGACACACTTTCGGCAAAGGGCGAGAAAGTGCCGGAGCTGTTTATTGTCGAGTTGCCGCAAGATGAAGCTGGCTGGAAAGTGGCAGGTGATGCGCCGTTAAGCGGAACGGAAACAACCCTGCCTGCGCCACCGCGTGGCGTCGTGCAGCGACGTTTAACCTTTACGCACCATCGTATTTACCCGGGCCTGGTTAACATTCCGCGCCACTGGGTGCGTTGTAATCCTCAAGGAACACAAATTGCGTTTTTAATGCGTGATGATAACGGCATTGTGCAACTGTGGCTTATCTCGCCACAGGGCGGTGAACCACGCCAGTTAACCCATAATAAAACGGATATTCAGTCTGCATTTAACTGGCATCCATCAGGCGAATGGCTGGGATTTGTGCTGGATAATCGGATTGCTTGTGCCCATGCGCAAAGCGGCGAGGTTGAGTATTTAACCGAAAACCACGCCAATCCACCTTCTGCGGACGCCGTGGTTTTCTCGCCGGATGGTCAATGGTTGGCGTGGATGGAGGACGGTCAGTTGTGGATCACCGAAACTGACCGCTAGCTCTCAGTTTGCAGGCATTTTGGCGGGGGGAATGACGTTATTGGTTTCTTGCGCGTTGGCTTCGCTTTTTTCAACGCGCGAGCGCACTGAGCTGTCTTTGCGGAACACATCCCACGGTAGCAATATTGTGTCCAGTACTGCGGTAAATGGCATGTCGAGTATCGCCAGCGATTTTGTGCCCCAGTTGGTTTCATCGTCGCCAATCATGGTTGCGCTGGCGCGGGTGCCAGGATACGTTCCTTCTTTCCCCCCGGTATGGGACATCACGCTGGAGCATCCTCCGAGTAATGTCATTCCGCTGCATATCATGAACGCTAACAACACATTTCTTATCATAATAAATTCATCTGTTGATCGTGGGTGTTGGCCTGATGAGTTATAGCGATCCCTTGCTGAAAATAACATCATCATTACGTCGCACTGTGGCGGCTATCGCACTTTAACGTTTCGTGCTGCCCCCTCAGTCTATGCAATAGACCATAAACTGCAAAAAAAAGTCCGCTGATAAGGCTTGAAAAGTTCATTTCCAGACCCATTTTTACATCGTAGCCGATGAGGACGCGCCTGATGGGTGTTCTGGCTACCTGACCTGTCCATTGTGGAAGGTCTTAGATTCTCGCTGATTTCAGGAGCTATTGATTATGCGTAACTTTGATTTATCCCCGCTTTACCGTTCTGCTATTGGATTTGACCGTTTGTTTAACCACTTAGAAAACAACCAGAGCCAGAGTAATGGCGGCTACCCTCCGTATAACGTTGAACTGGTAGACGAAAACCATTATCGCATTGCTATCGCTGTGGCTGGTTTTGCTGAGAGCGAACTGGAAATTACCGCCCAGGATAATCTGCTGGTGGTGAAAGGTGCTCACGCCGACGAACAAAAAGAGCGCACCTATCTGTACCAGGGCATCGCTGAACGCAACTTTGAACGTAAATTCCAGTTAGCTGAGAACATTCATGTTCGTGGTGCTAACCTGGTGAATGGTCTGCTGTATATCGATCTCGAACGCGTGATTCCGGAAGCGAAAAAACCGCGCCGTATCGAAATCAACTAATTCCCTAAGGCCGCCTGGCGCGGCCTGACATTTCCATGCTCGCCGTCAGGGAGCATATGCGAATCTTCGGATTTGCAGGTACTTACTCGCTTCTTAGAAGGAGAAATGACTATGCGTAACTTCGATTTATCCCCACTGATGCGTCAATGGATCGGTTTTGACAAACTGGCCAACGCACTGCAAAACGCCGGTGAAAGCCAGAGCTTCCCGCCGTACAACATTGAGAAAAGCGACGATAACCACTACCGCATTACCCTTGCGCTGGCAGGTTTCCGTCAGGAAGATTTAGAGATTCAACTGGAAGGTACGCGCCTGAGCGTAAAAGGCACGCCGGAGCAGCCAAAAGAAGAGAAAAAATGGCTGCATCAAGGGCTTATGAATCAGCCTTTTAGTCTGAGCTTTACGCTGGCTGAAAATATGGAAGTCTCTGGCGCAACCTTCGTAAACGGTTTACTGCATATTGATTTAATTCGTAATGAGCCTGAACCCATCGCAGCGCAGCGTATCGCTATCAGCGAACGTCCCGCGTTAAATAGCTAACTAGCTATTCTCTTTGCCCCGCCATTCTGGTGGGGCTTTTTTTGTCTTTTTTCTTCAGCAATGCGTTAAATTTCGCCTGTTTAAGATATTTCGGCACGTTATTTCCCGTGATAATGTGCGCTATAAGGCAAATCTGCTTCACCGATTCAGCCATAATCCGTAGCAATTAAAATGTTATTTCAAGAGAAATGGACGATGAGTGATATAGCATTAACGGTCAGTATTCTGGCTTTGGTGGCGGTCGTCGGGTTGTTTATCGGCAACGTCAAGTTTCGCGGTGTTGGATTGGGCATTGGCGGCGTGCTGTTCGGTGGGATCATCGTCGGCCATTTTGTTTCTCAGGCGGGGATGACATTAAGTAGCGATATGCTGCATGTTATTCAGGAGTTTGGCCTGATCCTGTTCGTTTATACCATCGGGATTCAGGTAGGGCCGGGCTTCTTTGCCTCATTGCGCGTCTCCGGATTACGCCTCAACCTGTTTGCTGTTCTGATCGTCATCATCGGTGGTCTGGTTACCGCCATCCTGCATAAACTGTTTGATATTCCACTGCCGGTAGTGCTGGGGATTTTTTCCGGCGCGGTCACCAATACGCCAGCGCTGGGGGCAGGGCAGCAGATCTTGCGCGACCTGGGGACACCAATGGAAATGGTCGATCAAATGGGGATGAGCTATGCGATGGCGTATCCATTTGGGATTTGCGGCATTTTGTTCACTATGTGGATGCTGCGGGTTATTTTCCGCGTCAATGTTGAGACTGAGGCCCAGCAGCACGAGTCCACGCGAACCAACGGCGGTGCGCTAATCAGGACGATTAACATCCGAGTTGAGAATCCTAATTTGCATAATTTAGCCATTAAAGATGTGCCGATTCTCAATGGCGATAAAGTTATTTGCTCACGATTGAAACGAGAAGAAACCCTAAAAGTGCCTTCGCCAGAAACCGTTATTCAACTGGGCGATTTGCTGCATCTGGTGGGGCAGCCTGCGGATTTACATAATGCGCAACTGGTGATTGGTCAGGAGGTCGATACCTCGCTGTCTACGAAAGGCACTGATTTGCGCGTCGCGCGTGTGGTGGTCACCAATGAAAACGTGCTCGGTAAACGTATTCGCGACCTGCACTTTAAAGAACGCTATGACGTTGTTATCTCGCGCCTGAACCGTGCTGGTGTTGAATTAGTTGCAAGTAGCGATATCAGCCTGCAGTTCGGCGATATCCTCAACCTGGTGGGGCGTCCGTCCGCAATTGATGCCGTTGCCAATGTGCTGGGGAATGCGCAGCAAAAACTGCAACAGGTTCAGATGCTGCCAGTGTTTATTGGTATCGGGCTTGGCGTATTGTTAGGTTCTATTCCCGTCTTTGTGCCTGGGTTCCCGGCGGCGTTGAAACTCGGGCTGGCGGGCGGTCCGCTGATTATGGCGTTGATCCTCGGGCGTATCGGCAGTATCGGCAAGCTGTACTGGTTTATGCCACCAAGCGCTAACCTGGCGCTACGCGAGTTAGGCATTGTGCTCTTTCTCTCGGTGGTTGGCCTGAAATCCGGTGGCGATTTTATCCATACACTGGTGGATGGCGAAGGGCTAAGCTGGATTGGTTATGGTGCCCTGATCACCGCCGTTCCGCTGATTACTGTTGGCATTCTGGCGCGGATGTTAGCCAAAATGAATTACCTGACCATGTGCGGGATGCTGGCAGGTTCCATGACCGATCCTCCGGCGCTGGCGTTTGCTAATAATCTTCATCCAACCAGCGGTGCGGCGGCGCTCTCTTACGCCACTGTCTATCCGTTAGTGATGTTCCTGCGCATTATCACACCCCAATTACTGGCGGTGCTCTTCTGGAGTATCGGTTAACTCTTTTCCCGGTGGAGTCGCCGTAAATGGTACTCCGCCTGGTATTTCTGAACATCATCGAGTCATTTACACACTCGCCATTCTGGTTATTACCTGTCCGTATTCTTCAGCACAGCTGACGGCGCATAACCAAATTTATGCTTAAAGGCTTTGCTGAAATGAAAGGAGTCGAAGAAGTTGAGCGTATCAGCGACTTCGCCAACCGAGTTCCCTTGTTGCTTTAATAGCGATAGCGCCAGATCCAGACGCGCATCGAGGTAATATTCTTTCGGCGTCTTGCCGGTATAGCGTAAAAACAGACGACGCAACCAGGCCTCGCTACAGGGGATCGTGGCAGCCATATCAGCTACGCTCCAGCGTTGTTGTAGACTGGCATGTAAAGTGGCAATTAATTTTTCAATTTGCCGCCGTTGTGGATCTTTTTTACCGACTGTGTGCATAAGACAAATCCACTGATAAATAATTTTCGTCAGAAAAGCGACTGCCAGATTATTTTTTATTGCTTCTGGTGAAGTAATTAACTCAGCAACTTCGGTGAGTTCATGATTATAAACTTCGCCATTATAAATAACGCTTTGCTGACCGACGGGAATATCCATCATACTGGTGGGGGTAAATTCCATCCAGTACTGTTCCCAGACCAAACCTTCACAGTGATAAGAGTGAATATCCATTGGCTTTAAAAATATAATACAGTTGCCATGCAGAGTTATTTGTTCGTCATTCTTTAAAAGAATTTTCCCACATCCTTGTACGGTATACACCGCAACCCATGAGTTGGCGATAAGCGGTTTCTTCTTGTCCCGCGGCCAGATCACCCGATAATGCTCGTCGGCGTAGGTATGCCAGAGCGATATCAGAGAAATTCCGCTGGAGATCACATTTTCGTTAATCAATAAGGGAATATTGTACGGAGTTTCGTTTTTTACATCCGAACTTTGCAATTTTCCATTCATTTTAATATCCCTCCGGCGAATTATGCTCACAACCTGAACTTAACAGAAAACAATCCGTTCAGGGATATGACGTTTGTATTTTAAGAATCTGACTGCCTGACCCGACACATTTTACCTCTCCCTATATTCATGCGTCCGGGACATAAACATAAATAAGGGCTATGAGATGAATTCGTTACAAATCTTGAGTTTTGTCGGTTTTACGCTGCTGGTGGCGGTCATCACCTGGTGGAAAGTCCGCAAAACAGATACTGGATCGCAACAAGGCTATTTTCTTGCCGGACGTTCACTAAAAGCGCCGGTTATTGCCGCTTCGTTAATGCTAACCAACCTTTCCACGGAACAACTGGTCGGCCTTTCCGGGCAGGCCTACAAAAGCGGCATGTCGGTGATGGGCTGGGAAGTCACCTCTGCAGTGACGCTGATCTTCCTCGCGCTAATCTTTTTACCGCGCTATCTGAAGCGCGGCATTGCCACCATCCCCGATTTTCTGGAGGAACGTTATGATAAAACGACGCGTATTATCATCGACTTCTGCTTCCTCATTGCCACCGGCGTCTGCTTTCTGCCGATTGTTCTCTATTCCGGCGCGTTGGCGCTCAACAGCCTGTTTCATGTGGGTGAGTCGCTACAACTTTCCGATGGTGCGGCTATCTGGTTACTGGTTATTTTGCTTGGTCTGGCGGGAATTTTGTATGCGGTGATCGGCGGACTGCGCGCAATGGCAGTGGCGGACTCCATTAACGGTATTGGGCTGGTTATTGGCGGGTTGATGGTGCCGATATTTGGCCTGATCGCGATGGGCAAGGGCAGCTTTATGCAGGGCATTGAGCAACTCACCACCGTTCACTCCGAGAAATTAAACTCAGTCGGCGGCCCGACCGATCCCTTGCCGATTGGCGCGGCATTTACCGGTTTGATTCTGGTGAACACCTTTTACTGGTGTACAAATCAGGGCATCGTGCAACGCACGCTGGCGTCAAAAAGCCTGGCGGAAGGGCAAAAGGGGGCGCTGTTAACGGCGGTGCTGAAAATGCTCGACCCGCTGGTACTGGTGCTGCCAGGGTTGATTGCGTTTCATCTGTATCAGGATTTACCGAAAGCCGACATGGCCTACCCGACGCTGGTCAATAACGTTCTGCCGGTGCCACTGGTGGGCTTCTTCGGTGCGGTGTTATTTGGTGCGGTGATCAGTACCTTCAACGGCTTTCTGAATAGCGCCAGTACGTTATTCAGTATGGGTATTTACCGGCGCATCATTAACCAGAATGCCGAGCCGCAACAGCTGGTCACCGTCGGGCGCAAATTTGGTTTCTTTATCGCCATCGTTTCGGTGATAGTCGCGCCGTGGATCGCCAACGCGCCGCAGGGGCTGTATAGCTGGATGAAACAGCTCAACGGTATTTACAACGTGCCGCTGGTTACCATCATCATTATGGGCTTTTTCTTCCCGCGCATTCCGGCGCTGGCGGCAAAAGTGGCGATGGGGATTGGCATAATCAGCTACATCACCATCAACTATCTGGTGAAGTTCGACTTCCATTTCCTCTATGTGCTGGCCTGTACGTTCTGCATCAACGTGGTCGTGATGCTGGTGATCGGTTTTATCAAACCGCGCGCCACGCCGTTCACCTTCAAAGATGCGTTTGCGGTGGACATGAAACCGTGGAAAAACGTCAAGATTGCGTCAATTGGTATCCTGTTCGCGATGATTGGCGTCTATGCCGGGCTGGCTGAATTCGGTGGCTACGGTACGCGCTGGTTAGCGATGATCAGTTATTTCATCGCCGCCGTAGTGATTGTCTACCTGATTTTTGACAGCTGGCGGCATCGTCACGACCCAGCCGTCACCTTTACTCCCGATGCGAAGGATAGCCTATGAAACGCCCCAATTTTCTGTTCATCATGACCGATACCCAGGCCACCAATATGGTCGGTTGCTATAGCGGTAAGCCGCTGAATACGCAAAATATTGATAGTCTGGCGGCAGAAGGTATTCGCTTTAATTCTGCCTACACCTGTTCACCGGTTTGTACACCTGCACGCGCCGGACTATTCACCGGTATCTACGCTAACCAGTCCGGCCCGTGGACCAACAACGTCGCGCCGGGCAAAAACATTTCCACCATGGGGCGCTACTTTAAGGATGCGGGCTATCACACCTGCTACATCGGCAAATGGCATCTCGATGGACATGACTATTTCGGCACTGGCGAGTGTCCGCCGGAGTGGGACGCTGATTACTGGTTCGATGGCGCGAACTATCTTAGTGAACTGACGGAGAAAGAGATTAGCCTGTGGCGCAATGGCCTAAACAGCGTTGAGGATTTACAGGCGAACCATATTGACGAAACCTTCACCTGGGCGCACCGCATCAGCAATCGGGCGGTGGATTTTCTGCAACAGCCCGCGCGCGCCGACGAACCTTTCCTGATGGTGATTTCGTATGATGAGCCGCATCACCCGTTCACCTGTCCGGTGGAGTATTTAGAGAAATACACTGATTTTTACTACGAACTGGGTGAGAAAGCAGAGGATGACCTGGCGAACAAACCGGAACATCACCGCTTATGGGCGCAGGCGATGCCATCGCCAGTCGGTGATGACGGGCTTTATCACCATCCGCTCTATTTTGCCTGCAATGACTTTGTTGATGACCAAATCGGACGGGTCATCAATGCCTTAACGCCAGAGCAACGTGAAAATACGTGGGTTATTTATACCTCCGATCACGGCGAAATGATGGGCGCACATAAGCTGATCAGTAAAGGAGCGGCGATGTATGACGACATCACCCGCATTCCGCTGATCATCCGTTCGCCGCAAGGGGAGCGGCGACAGGTCGATACGCCAGTCAGTCATATTGACTTACTGCCGACAATGATGGCGCTGGCAGATATTGAAAAACCAGAGATTCTGCCGGGGGAAAATATCCTTGCCGTAAAAGAACCACGTGGCGTGTTGGTGGAATTTAATCGCTACGAGATTGAGCATGACAGCTTTGGCGGTTTTATTCCGGTGCGTTGCTGGGTAACGGATGACTTTAAACTGGTGCTCAACCTCTTCACCAGTGATGAACTTTACGATCGCCGTAATGACCCAAATGAAATGCATAACCTGATCGATGATATCCATTTTGCCGACGTTCGCAGCAAAATGCATGACGCCTTATTGGATTACATGGACAAAATTCGCGATCCGTTCCGCAGTTATCAATGGAACCTGCGTCCGTGGCGCAAAGATGCACAACCGCGCTGGATGGGGGCGTTTCGTCCACGCCCACAGGATGGTTATTCTCCAGTGGTACGCGACTATGACACCGGTTTACCGACACAAGGGGTGAAGGTGGAAGAGAAAAAACAGAAGTTCTGATGCATTATTGCTGTTCCTGGCCTAATTTTTCGGCGAGGAACAGTTTACAAGGAGCAACAATGAAAATTTCCCGCCTCGGAGAAGCGCCCGATTACCGCTTCTCGCTGGCTAATGAGCGTACTTTTCTGGCGTGGATCCGTACTGCACTAGGATTTCTGGCGGCGGGGGTTGGGCTTGATCAACTTGCGCCAGATTTCGCCACGCCCGTCATCCGCGAACTGCTGGCGTTGTTGTTGTGTCTGTTTTCCGGCGGGTTAGCGATGTATGGCTACTTGCGCTGGTTACGCAATGAAAAAGCGATGCGCCTGAAAGAGGACCTGCCCTATACCAACAGCTTATTAATCATCAGCTTAATATTGATGGTCGTGGCAGTGATCGTCATGGGACTGGTGTTGTATGCCGGATAGCCGCAAAGCCAGACGCATTGCCGACCCAGGGCTGCAGCCGGAACGCACATCACTGGCGTGGTTTCGTACTATGCTGGGCTACGGCGCGTTGATGGCGTTGGCTATCAAACACAACTGGCACCAGGCGGGCATGTTATTCTGGATTTCGATTGGCATCCTCGCCATCGTGGCGCTGATCCTCTGGCACTACACCCGTAATCGCAATTTAATGGATGTCACGAATAGCGATTTTTCCCAATTTCACGTAGTCCGTGACAAATTTTTGATCTCCCTCGCGGTGTTATCTCTCGCAATACTGTTTGCTGTAACGCATATACATCAACTTATCGTATTTATTGAGAGAGTCGCATGACAGGAAGTCAGGTCATTGATGCTGAAGAGGACAGGCATAAACTGGTTGTAGAGTACAAGGATGCTCTGCAACCTGCCGATTTTTATCACAATTTCAAACAACGGGGTATCCGCTCCGTACAGCTTATTCCCCATCTTGAATTTGATGACCGGGGCGATCTGACGGCCGCTTCGGTGACAGCAGAGCTGTGGGGGAAATTTTTAATTGCCCTGTTCGAGTGTTGGGTACGGGCAGATATCAGTCGTATTTCGATTGAGCTTTTTGACGCCACCCTACAAAAATGGTGTGGCAGCGAAAACCCGCAACCGCGTCGTGGCTGCCAGGCGTGCGACTGGCATCGCCTGTGCCCGCACGCTCGGGAGGAGACGCCAGACAACGTGCTTTGTGCGGGCTATCAGGCGTTTTATTCTTACTCCGCGCCGCATATGCGGGTGATGCGTGATCTGATAAAGCAGCATCGTTCTCCCATGGAGCTGATGACGATGCTGCGGTGACGTGAGCTTAAACAGGCTGCCCCTGATGCGACATCCGCGTCGCCAGCGGTAGCCAGCACAGCACGATCAACAATCCCATTAAGGTCATCAACAACCCCAGGCTGCCCTGACCGGTTTGCGGCAACATCGCAGAGAGCGACGCCAGCACGCCGGAACCAATGTTTTGTAGACCGCCGACCAGCGCGCCAGCGGTGCCCGCCAGGAAAGGGAACGGCTCCATCGCGCCGCTGGTCGCCAGCGGAAACAGCATCCCGGCACCGAAAAAGAACAGCGCGGCGGGAACGAGCAGCGTCCAGACATTCATCACGCCAAACCAGTCGGGGATCCACATCAGTAAGCCAGCCAGCAGGCAGCAGATAACCGACTGCCACATCAACGTTGAGAAGCGTTTATTAGGACGTCCGGCAAACCATGCGCCAAAAAATGCCGCCGGAATCGGCAGAATAAACAAAATACTGACCGTCATACTGCTCAGCCCTAACACCGCGCCCATCAGCACGCCGGAGCAGGCTTCAAAGGCGGCAATCCCGGCCAGACCGCCAATCAGCATCAGCAAATAACAGTTAAAACCGCTGTTACCGAAAAGCGTTTTATAACTGGTAAGCAGGCGCGTGCGCGGTGCGTCGACCGGACGCGTTTCCGGCATCCAGCGGGCCATACTGAAGGTCACACCGGCACAAAGAACCAACAAAAAGAGATAACAGGCGCGCCAGTTCCACATCGTATCCAGCAGACCGCCGATTAGCGGTGCGAGCAGCGGACTGACAAGAATCCCCATGTTTAACAGGCTGTTAGCGTGGCGCAACTGTGTCCGTTCATATAAATCGCGCGGCAAAGTACGCGCCATTACGCCGCCAACGCCGGTGCCCATCCCCTGCATCGCGCTGGCGGCAATCAATACCATCAAACTGGAGGTCGTGACCGCGACCAGCGTTGCCAGCATAAAAATGGACATTCCGACGAGGATCACCGGTCGGCGACCCACGCGGTCGGAAATCGGGCCATAAAACAGCTGTGAGACACCGTAAGTCAGCAGATAAGCGCCCATTACGCTCTGCACCGCCCCTTCACGGACATTGAGATCGCGCGCCATATCGGCAATAGCTGGAATATAAATGGTTTGCGCCATCTGACCGACGGCCACGAGTAATACCAACATCAATAACAAATTGACGTTTCTATGCCTTTTCATTATCACGGATGCTTTTATAAAAATAATTAGAATAAGTCACTACGCATTCCCATAAATGCGGGAGAGGAATCTATCACATTGATGAATGTTAGCCAGATATACGCCAGGAATGGGGAATTGTTTAGCGGCAGAATATGTAAACAAAAGCGGCAATAAATGTTGCCGGAAACAGTGATGGTGCGGTTGGTAGGGTAAGATGTTTACGCTGTATTCGACATGAATAAGGCGCACTCTGTCAACAATCTGACCGTCTTTCAGGTGATGATGCTTTATTGCCTGAGTTTCAGTTCAAAATGTGATCTGCCACGTATTTTTATCCGGAAGAAAAATTTTCCATTGTCTCCCCTGTAAAGCTGTGCTTGTATAAATATTGTTAAACACAAAACCAACAAGGTCCCCAATGACTACTTCCATGTTCAACGCAAAACTACTACCAATTGCGCCATCCGCCGCAGTGGTCGTCGTGCGTGTGGTGGTGGTCGTCGGCAATGCGCCGTAGGGACTGGAACAACACACGATTCCAAAACCCCGCCGGCGCAAACCGGGCGGGGTTTTTCGTTTAAGCTCCTCCCGGAAAGTCGGCCCAGAAGAAAAGGACTGGAGCATGGCAAGTTCGGGCACAACATCGACGCGTAAGCGCTTTACCGGCGCAGAATTTATCGTTCATTTCCTGGAACAGCAGGGCATTAAGATTGTGACGGGTATTCCGGGCGGTTCTATCCTGCCTGTTTACGATGCCTTAAGCCAAAGCACGCAAATCCGCCATATTCTGGCTCGCCATGAACAGGGCGCGGGGTTTATCGCTCAGGGAATGGCGCGCACCGACGGTAAACCGGCGGTCTGTATGGCCTGTAGTGGACCGGGTGCGACTAACCTGGTGACCGCCATTGCCGATGCGAGGCTGGACTCCATCCCGCTGATTTGCATCACTGGTCAGGTTCCCGCCTCGATGATCGGCACCGACGCCTTCCAGGAAGTCGACACCTACGGCATCTCTATCCCCATCACCAAACACAACTATCTGGTCAGACATATCGAAGAACTCCCGCAGGTCATGAGCGATGCCTTCCGTATTGCGCAATCAGGCCGCCCTGGCCCGGTGTGGATAGACATTCCTAAGGATGTGCAAACGGCAGTTTTTGAGATTGAAACACAGCCCGCTATGGCAGAAAAAGCCGCCGCACCCGCCTTTAGCGAAGAAAGTATTCGTGACGCGGCGGCGATGATTAACGCCGCCAAACGCCCGGTGCTTTATCTGGGTGGTGGTGTGATCAACGCGCCTGCGCGAGTGCGTGAACTGGCGGAGAAAGCGCAACTGCCTACCACCATGACTTTAATGGCGCTGGGTATGTTGCCAAAAGTGCATCCGCTGTCGCTGGGTATGCTGGGGATGCACGGCGTGCGCAGCACCAACTATATTTTGCAGGAGGCGGATTTGTTGATTGTTCTCGGTGCGCGTTTTGATGACCGGGCGATTGGCAAAACCGAGCAGTTCTGTCCGAATGCCAAAATTATTCATGTCGATATCGACCGCGCAGAGCTGGGCAAAATCAAGCAACCGCATGTGGCAATTCAGGCGGATGTTGATGACGTGCTGGCGCAGTTGATCCCGCTGGTGGAAGCGCAACCGCGTGCAGAGTGGCACCAGTTGGTGGCGGATTTGCAGCGTGAATTCCCGTGTCCAATCCCGAAAGCGTGCGATCCATTAAGCCATTACGGCCTGATCAACGCCGTTGCCGCCTGTGTCGATGACAATGCGATTATCACCACCGACGTGGGTCAGCATCAGATGTGGACCGCGCAAGCCTATCCGCTCAATCGCCCACGCCAGTGGCTGACCTCCGGCGGGCTGGGCACGATGGGTTTTGGCCTGCCTGCGGCGATTGGCGCGGCGCTGGCGAACCCGGACCGCAAAGTGTTGTGCTTCTCCGGCGACGGCAGCCTGATGATGAATATTCAGGAGATGGCGACCGCCAGTGAAAATCAGCTGGATGTTAAAATCATTTTGATGAACAACGAAGCGCTGGGGCTGGTGCATCAGCAACAGAGTCTGTTCTACAAGCAGGGCGTTTTTGCCGCTACCTATCCGGGCAAAATCAACTTTATGCAGATTGCCGCCGGATTCGGCCTCGAAACCTGTGATTTGAATAACGAAGCCGATCCGCAGGCTGCATTGCAGGAAATCATCAATCGCCCTGGCCCGGCGCTGATCCATGTGCGCATTGATGCCGAAGAAAAAGTGTACCCGATGGTGCCGCCAGGTGCGGCGAATACTGAAATGGTGGGGGAATAAGCCATGCAAAACACAACTCATGATAACGTGATTCTGGAACTCACCGTTCGCAACCATCCGGGTGTAATGACCCACGTTTGTGGCCTTTTTGCCCGTCGCGCTTTTAACGTTGAAGGCATTCTCTGCCTGCCGATTCAGGACAGCGACAAAAGCCACATCTGGCTACTGGTCAATGACGACCAGCGTCTGGAGCAGATGATAAGCCAGATAGACAAGCTGGAAGATGTGGTGAAAGTGCAGCGTAATCAGTCCGATCCGACGATGTTTAACAAGATTGCGGTGTTTTTTCAGTAAGTGATTTTCTCGCCTGGATGGGATATTTACATCCGGGCGAGCTTATATACTCTAAATAATTCGAGTTGCAGGAAGGCGACAAGCGAGTGAATCCCCAGGAGCTTACATAAGTAAGTGACTGGGGGGAGCGAACGCAGACGCAGCACATGCAACTTGAAGTATGACGAGTATATTCTGTAACTCGAATTATTCAGAGTATATATTCGTCCATTGAAGACAACATTGATTTCTTATTCATATCTTCAGGCCAATTCACTTCACGGCCCCAAATACCTGGAGCAGTATTGATAGATTTCTCTAAAAACTCATCGTCAAAATTCATAAAGCTATTAATCCATAACCATAATTTGTGATTTGTCATATGCAATGCATCTATAGCACTCTCTGTCGTTATCAGGTTAAAGGTGTCAATAATATTTGTACTGTCTAATGATTCATAAACAATACAGCGAATAGTGGAGTATGAGGAATGGCGATTTTGTGCAAAAAAAGCTATACCTTGAATTTGTTCCCAGTCGTACTCTTTATATTCAGGCTTGGTATGTTTATAGAATGGATAGTGCCACCAGAAAGTATAGGTTGATTTATGACTCATATCATTAAGAATATAATCACAAATATAGACCTTTCCTGTTTTTCTATTAAAACGGATTGGGTAATGTCGCGGAGCAAAGATAAAATAATTTAGAATAGCAGCAAAAACAAAAGACATGAAAAAAATTGCGCAGTAAGCAATATGTAGCATTAACTCAGAGTCTGCTCTGTATCTCCACGTATCTAAGTATCGTTCGAAGTTAAATGTTATGTCATATATAAAGAATAAAACAGAGGCAAAACATAAAATAACGATAGGTAAGAAAAGAACGATGCTCAGCATGTTCATACCATAAAATGACGTGTAGTTTCGCGTTATCTCACAGTAGTTGTCATTAATATATGTTAATTTATCACTGTTTGATAACTTCTCACTGTTGCTTTGTGTTCTTTTGTTTATTTCATTAATGAGTCGTGGATCAATAGTTTGTTTTATTAAGTGAGGGTGAGTGCGCATATCTGCTCCTTTTTTACAGACAATATCACGCAGGGATTTTTTTGTACATTAATCGGTGGGTTTTATTATTAAAGTGTAATAATGAAGCAGGCATGCTTGTCATACTTCAAGTTGCATGTGCTGTGTCTGCGAATTATTTAGAGAGTGGTTTTTATACTGAAGTAATAATTCATAAATATACAAACAATCAAACTATAAATATAAAATATATATTTTTCTTATTCAAAATGGATACTAACAAGGTATTAATGCTGCCAGCGTTTTTAATGATTAGTCGATATACCAAACCTTGAAGGCATCATTTCTTTTCACAAGCAACAGGAGCGCAGCTTTTTTCAGTAACCGCTCAAGGCTTGAACAGTGGCGCGCTTATCGTTAAGGTAAGCGCGTTTTATTACCCGCCAGGACAAGACCATGATCACCGTTGCCCTTATAGACGATCACCTTATCGTCCGCTCCGGCTTTGCGCAGCTGCTGGGGCTGGAACCTGATTTGCAGGTAGTTGCCGAGTTTGGTTCGGGGCGCGAGGCGCTGGCGGGGCTGCCGGGGCGCGGTGTGCAGGTGTGTATTTGCGATATCTCCATGCCTGATATCTCCGGTCTGGAGCTTCTAAGCCAGCTGCCGAAAGGCATGGCGACAATTATGCTCTCCGTTCATGACAGTCCGGCGCTGGTTGAGCAGGCGCTTAACGCGGGGGCGCGCGGCTTTCTCTCCAAACGCTGTAGCCCGGATGAACTCATTGCTGCGGTGCATACGGTTGCCACGGGCGGCTGTTATCTGACGCCGGATATTGCCATTAAACTGGCATCCGGTCGCCAGGACCCGCTAACCAAACGCGAACGCCAGGTGGCGGAAAAACTGGCGCAAGGAATGGCGGTGAAAGAGATTGCTGCCGAACTGGGCTTGTCACCGAAAACGGTACATGTCCATCGCGCCAACCTGATGGAAAAACTGGGCGTCAGTAACGACGTTGAACTGGCGCGCCGCATGTTTGATGGCTGGTGATGAAGACGTTGTTCTCCCGCTTAATTACCGTTATTGCCTGCTTTTTTATCTTCTCTGCCGCATGGTTTTGCCTGTGGAGTATCAGCCTGCACCTGGTTGAGCGCCCTGATATGGCGGTGCTGTTATTTCCGTTTGGCCTGCGGCTAGGGCTAATGCTGCAATGCCCGCGCGGATACTGGCCGGTGCTACTGGGTGCGGAGTGGCTGCTGATTTACTGGCTAATGCAGGCGGTCGGTTTAACCCATTTCTCCTTATTGATGATCGGTAGTTTACTGACGTTATTGCCCGTGGCGCTGATCTCGCGCTATCGCCATCAACGTGACTGGCGCACCTTGCTGTTACAGGGTGCGGCGTTAACTGCGGCGGCGTTGTTGCAGTCGCTGCCCTGGCTTTGGCACGGCAAAGAGTCGTGGAATGCGCTGCTGCTGACTTTAACTGGCGGCCTGACGCTGGCCCCGATATGTCTGGTGTTCTGGCACTATCTGGCGAATAACACCTGGCTGCCGCTCGGCCCGTCACTGGTTTCTCAGCCAATCAACTGGCGCGGGCGACATCTGGTCTGGTACTTACTGCTGTTTGTTATCAGTCTCTGGCTCCAGTTGGGATTGCCAGACGAACTGTCGCGCTTTACGCCATTCTGTCTGGCGCTGCCGATTATCGCGCTGGCCTGGCACTATGGTTGGCAAGGAGCGCTGATTGCGACATTGATGAACGCCATCGCGCTGATCGCCAGTCAAACCTGGCGCGATCATCCGGTGGATTTATTGCTCTCGCTGTTGGTGCAAAGTCTGACAGGGTTGTTACTGGGCGCAGGCATCCAGCGGTTGCGTGAACTTAACCAGTCGCTGCAAAAGGAACTGGCGCGCAATCAGCATCTCGCTGAACGGTTGCTGGAAACCGAAGAGAGCGTGCGCCGTGATGTGGCACGTGAGCTGCACGATGATATCGGTCAGACCATTACTGCTATTCGAACTCAAGCGGGCATTGTTCAGCGGCTGGCGGCAGATAACGCCAGCGTGAAACAGAGCGGGCAGCTCATCGAACAACTATCGCTGGGCGTTTACGACGCGGTGCGCCGTTTGTTAGGGCGGTTACGTCCGCGCCAGCTGGATGATCTCACCCTGGAGCAGGCCATCCGCTCACTGATGCGGGAAATGGAGCTGGAAGGGCGCGGCATTGTCAGTCATCTCGAATGGCGAATCGATGAATCAGCGTTAAGCGAAAACCAGCGCGTGACGCTATTTCGCGTCTGCCAGGAAGGGTTGAACAACATTGTGAAACATGCCGATGCCAGCGCGGTCACGCTGCAAGGTTGGCAGCAGGATGAGCGGTTAATGCTGGTGATTGAAGACGATGGCAGCGGTTTACCGCCAGATTCCGGGCAACACGGTTTTGGCCTTACCGGAATGCGCGAGCGCGTAACGGCGCTGGGTGGCACATTGACCATCTCCTGCCTGCACGGCACGCGTGTCAGCGTTTCTCTACCTCAACGTTATGTCTAAGGTTCGATGATGTTGCCGTTTCTGAAAGCGCCCGCCGATGCGCCATTAATGACTGATAAACATGAAATTGATGCCCGCTATCGCTACTGGCGTCGGCATATTCTGCTGACCATCTGGCTGGGTTACGCGCTGTTTTACTTCACGCGTAAAAGTTTTAACGCCGCCGTACCAGAAATCCTTGCTAACGGCGTGCTCAGCCGTAGCGATATTGGCCTGTTAGCGACCCTGTTTTACATTACCTACGGTGTGTCGAAGTTTGTCTCCGGCATTGTCAGCGATCGCTCAAATGCCCGTTATTTTATGGGGATAGGGCTTATTGCCACGGGCATTATCAACATTCTGTTTGGCTTCTCGACGTCGCTATGGGCGTTTGCCGTGCTTTGGGTGTTGAACGCCTTTTTCCAGGGCTGGGGTTCACCGGTGTGTGCGCGTCTGTTAACCGCCTGGTATTCTCGTACCGAGCGCGGCGGTTGGTGGGCATTATGGAACACGGCGCATAACGTCGGCGGCGCACTCATTCCCATTGTGATGGCAGCGAGCGCGCTGCATTACGGCTGGCGTGCCGGGATGATGATTGCGGGTTGTATGGCGATAGTCGTGGGGATTTTTCTCTGCTGGCGGCTGCGCGATCGCCCGCAGGCGTTAGGTTTACCGGCGGTTGGTGAATGGCGGCACGACGCACTGGAGATTGCTCAACAACAAGAAGGGGCAGGGCTGACGCGTAAAGAGATCCTCACCAAATATGTGTTGCTGAATCCGTATATCTGGCTGCTTTCGTTTTGCTATGTGCTGGTCTATGTGGTCCGGGCGGCGATAAACGACTGGGGCAATTTGTATATGTCCGAGACGCTGGGCGTCGATCTGGTCACGGCGAATACGGCAGTGACAATGTTTGAACTGGGCGGATTTATCGGTGCGCTGGTAGCGGGTTGGGGTTCGGACAAACTGTTTAACGGCAACCGCGGGCCGATGAATTTGATTTTCGCCGCCGGAATTTTGCTTTCAGTCGGCTCGCTGTGGCTGATGCCATTTGCCAGCTACGTGATGCAGGCAACCTGCTTCTTCACCATTGGTTTTTTTGTCTTTGGCCCGCAGATGTTAATCGGCATGGCGGCGGCAGAGTGTTCCCACAAAGAGGCGGCAGGGGCGGCGACGGGGTTTGTCGGCTTGTTTGCTTATCTTGGTGCGTCGCTTGCTGGTTGGCCGCTGGCGAAAGTACTCGATACCTGGCACTGGAGCGGATTTTTTGTGGTTATCGCCATCGCCGCCGGGATTTCCGCACTGCTATTACTGCCCTTTTTGAACGCCCAGACACCGCGAGAAGCGTGATGCATCTCACCTTTTCACTTCATATCCGGCAAAACTAAGAAATTTTCCAGGTTTTGCCTGGACGCTATCTCAGGCCTGATTTGCTGCTGATTTTTACAATGCATGCCTCACGCAGGTATTCATTTCAGGAGTAACCCATGCTGGCTTTCTTAAACCAGGTTCGCAAGCCGACCCTGGACCTTCCGCTCGAAGTGCGGCGCAAAATGTGGTTCAAACCGTTCATGCAATCCTACCTGGTGGTCTTTATCGGCTACCTTACGATGTACCTGATTCGCAAGAACTTTAACATCGCGCAGAACGACATGATCTCGACCTACGGGTTGAGCATGACGCAGCTGGGGATGATCGGCCTGGGCTTCTCCATCACTTATGGCGTGGGTAAAACGCTGGTTTCTTACTACGCCGACGGCAAAAACACCAAACAATTCCTGCCGTTCATGCTGATCCTGTCTGCCATTTGTATGCTGGGCTTCAGTGCCAGTATGGGCAGCGGCTCGGTTAGCCTGTTCCTGATGATTGCCTTCTACGCCTTAAGCGGCTTTTTCCAGAGTACCGGCGGTTCGTGCAGTTACTCCACCATCACCAAATGGACGCCGCGTCGTAAACGCGGGACATTCCTCGGTTTCTGGAACATTTCTCACAACCTTGGTGGTGCAGGCGCAGCAGGTGTGGCGCTGTTCGGCGCAAATTACCTGTTCGATGGTCATGTCATCGGCATGTTTATTTTCCCGTCGATTATCGCGCTGATTGTTGGTTTTATCGGTCTGCGTTACGGCAGCGACTCCCCGGAATCTTATGGCCTCGGCAAAGCTGAAGAGCTGTTTGGCGAGGAGATCAGTGAAGAGGATAAAGAGACAGAATCTACCGATATGACCAAGTGGCAGATCTTTGTTGAGTATGTGCTGAAAAACAAAGTGATCTGGCTGCTGTGCTTTGCCAACATTTTCCTCTATGTGGTGCGTATTGGTATCGACCAGTGGTCAACCGTGTATGCGTTCCAGGAACTGAAACTCTCTAAAGCGGTGGCGATTCAGGGCTTTACGCTGTTTGAAGCTGGTGCGCTGGTCGGTACGCTGCTGTGGGGCTGGCTCTCTGACCTGGCGAACGGTCGCCGTGGCCTGGTGGCCTGTATCGCGCTGGCGCTGATTATCGCCACGCTCGGTGTGTATCAACACGCCAGCAACGAATATATCTACCTGGCTTCTCTCTTTGCGTTGGGTTTCCTGGTCTTTGGCCCGCAATTGTTGATTGGTGTGGCTGCTGTTGGCTTTGTACCTAAAAAAGCGATTGGCGCTGCCGATGGTATTAAAGGCACCTTCGCTTACCTGATTGGTGACAGCTTTGCCAAGTTAGGTCTGGGAATGATTGCCGATGGGACGCCGGTATTTGGCCTTACCGGCTGGGCAGGCACCTTCGCCGCGCTGGATATCGCCGCGATTGGTTGTATCTGCCTGATGGCGATAGTGGCGGTGATGGAAGAACGCAAAATCCGCCGCGAGAAAAAAATTCAGCAGTTGACAGTGGCATAAACGTAACTGGTGACTTTTGCCCGGCATGACGCCGGGCTTTTTTTTATTATTCCGTGACTTCCAGCGTAGTGAAGGCAAACTTCTCACCATCAAACAGCCCCTGACTGGTTAGTTTCAGCGCGGGGATCACTGGCAGGGAAAGAAACGCCATCTGAATAAACGGCTCATCCGGTAACGGACCGCATTCACGGGCGGCGGCTTTCAGGGCGTCAATTTGCTCCGCCAGTGACTGCGCCGTGTCGGTGCTCATTAGCCCGGCAATGGGCAACGGTAGATGACTTTGTACCTGGTCGTTACGGACCACGCACAGCCCGCCGCCATCCTGAATCACCTGATTGACCGCCAGCGCCATCTCTTCTGCGCTACGACCGATCACTACAATATTATGGCTGTCATGGCTGACCGTCGCAGCCAGCGCACCTTCATTCAGGCCAAAGCCGCCGAGCAAACCACAGGCCGGAGCCAGTCGTTGTCCGTAACGCTCAAGAACGGCAATAAAGCACACATCATCGCGATCAAAACCGTTTTCGCTGTAGACGCTGGAGCGGGAGTGCGTGATCAGTTCGTTATGGATTACCTCAATAACGCGATAGCGTTTTCCGGGGGTAAATTGCAGGGCAAAGTCGCTGGCGGAAACTGGCTGGCGATCAATGGTATTGCCATATGGCGGGGCGGATTGTGCCAGTCTCGCCGACTCTTCCGCCTGTAAGGTTTGTGCATCGATCGGCTCGCCTTTCACCAGTACCTGCTGCACCGTGACCTTACGCGCATCGCTCAACAGGACGATATCGGCCTGCTTGCCGGGTGCCAGTAAGCCGAGGTGATTCAGACCAAAATGGCGCGCCGTCGACCAGCTGGCTACGCGATATGCCACATGCAGCGGTACATTGTGTTGTTCGATCAGGCGGCGAATTAAGGCATCGATGTGTCCTTCATGGGCGATCTCCCACGGGTTACGGTCATCGGTACAGAGCATGCATTGCGGGCTGTTAAATTCGTTGATCAACGGTGCCAGCGCGTTGAGATTGCGGGCTGCGGACCCTTCACGGATCATCAATGACATGCCGAGTTGCAATTTCCGGCGTCCTTCTTCCAACTGATAACTTTCGTGGCAGTTTTCAATACCCGCAGCAATATAGGCGTTAAGTTCTTTACCACCCAAACCCGGGCAGTGACCGTCCAGTGTCAGGTGGCGAAATGCGTCCAGTTTATCGAGCAGCGCATTCTGCCCGCTAATTACGCCAGGGTAGTCCATCATTTCTGCAAGGCCGGTAACCTGCGGATGGTCCCGCCAGGCGAGCATCTGTTCAAGGGTAAAACTGGCACCATTAACATCGCAGCCTTCCAGGGCGGGTACACAAGAGCTGACCTGTAAGTACTGGTTTTGCCTTGCCTGTTCGGCACAGCGGGCAAACCAGGCGAATCCGGCTTCTCCCATCACGTTGACGATTTCATGAGGGTCGCAAATAACGGTCGTCAGGCCGCGCGGCAGGGTAGCAGTTTCAAAGGTGACCGGCGTCATCATGCTGGATTCAATATGCAGGTGAGCATCAATAAACCCTGGCACCGCCGTTGCGCCGCGGGCATCAATCCGCTGCAAAGCCGGAGCATCAGCGTATTCTGCGCCAACACCGGCAATGTAACGTCCTTTAATCACAATTGGGCCGGAAATTTCTCCGCCATTGATCAGGTCGAGAATAGAGACATTATCAATAATATAATCGGCAACAGCGTCTCCACGGGAAACGGCTAACAATTCCTGGTATTCAGTCCGGCTAATGTGATGAAATTTATGGTTAATAGAATTATTCATATTTTTCTCATTTTGATTTTATCAATTTGATTATTATTTATCATAAAGAAACGTCGCGAGATTATTAAAGAATATCCATTAATGTGCAATTGAAATGTGATAATTATCACTGAACCGTTGTTGTCATTTGTTTTACAAAAGCAAGGGATTAAATCTCCTCCAATGGACAAAAAAATGAATAATGACAATACCGATTACGTGAGTAATGAATCAGGGACGCTTTCGCGATTATTTAAACTACCTCAGCATGGGACCACCGTCCGCACAGAATTGATTGCGGGGATGACCACTTTTTTAACCATGGTGTACATCGTTTTTGTGAACCCGCAAATCCTCGGCGCGGCACAAATGGACCCGAAAGTGGTGTTTGTTACCACCTGTTTGATTGCCGGTATCGGCAGTATTGCGATGGGGGTATTTGCTAACTTACCCGTGGCACTGGCTCCGGCAATGGGCCTGAACGCCTTCTTTGCCTTCGTGGTCGTGGGGGCGATGGGTATCTCCTGGCAGACCGGGATGGGCGCGATATTCTGGGGCGCAGTTGGGCTATTTTTGCTCACGCTGTTTCGTATCCGGTACTGGATGATCTCCAACATTCCATTAAGTTTACGTATTGGTATCACCAGCGGAATCGGATTATTTATCGCCTTAATGGGATTAAAAAATACTGGCGTTATTGTCGCCAATAAAGACACCCTGGTGATGATTGGTGATTTAAGTTCTCACGGCGTGTTGTTAGGTATTTTAGGGTTTTTTATTATAACTGTGTTGTCATCACGTCATTTTCATGCCGCGGTGCTTGTTTCTATTGTGGTGACGTCTTGCTGTGGATTATTTTTCGGTGATGTTCATTTTAGCGGCGTCTATTCCATTCCGCCTGATATTAGCGGCGTCATTGGTGAAGTGGATTTGAGCGGTGCGTTATCACTTGAACTCGCCGGTATCATTTTCTCCTTTATGCTGATCAACTTATTTGATTCATCAGGGACATTAATTGGTGTGACTGATAAAGCTGGCTTAATAGATAGTAACGGTAAATTCCCCAATATGAATAAGGCGCTGTATGTTGATAGCGTCAGTTCGGTGGCGGGTGCGTTTATCGGTACCTCGTCTGTTACCGCCTATATTGAAAGTACTTCAGGTGTGGCTGTCGGCGGTCGCACGGGGCTGACTGCGGTTGTTGTTGGCGTTATGTTCCTGCTGGTTATGTTCTTCTCACCGCTAGTGGCGATGGTTCCTCCTTACGCAACCGCCGGAGCGTTAATCTTTGTTGGCGTATTGATGACATCGAGCCTGGCACGCGTTAACTGGGATGATTTTACCGAATCGGTGCCTGCGTTTATTACCACGGTGATGATGCCCTTTACGTTCTCGATCACCGAAGGGATTGCACTAGGCTTTATGTCGTACTGCATCATGAAAGTGTGCACCGGGCGCTGGCGCGATCTGAACCTGTGTGTGGTGGTGGTCGCAACTCTGTTTGCACTGAAGATTATTCTGGTGGATTAGTAACTGGCGAGGGTTTCCAGATATCATGAGTTCTGATTACGCAGGAGAACTCATGATCTGGATAATGCTCGCCACGCTGGCGGTAGTGTTTGTGGTTGGTTTTCGGGTGCTGACATCCGGGGCCAGAAAAGCGATTCGCCGTCTCAGCGATCGGCTGAACATCGATGTCGTACCCGTGGAGTCGATGGTCGATCAAATGGGAAAGTCAGCAGGTGACGAATTTTTACGTTATTTGCATCGCCCGGATGAGTCGCACCTGCAAAACGCCGCGCAGGTGTTGCTCATCTGGCAAATTGTCATTGTCGATGGTAGCGAACAGAACCTGCTGCAATGGCATCGGCTTTTACAAAAAGCCCGCCTTGCCGCGCCGATTACCGATGCTCAGGTCAGGCTGGCGCTGGGTTTTCTGCGCGAAACCGAACCTGAAATGCAGGATATCAATGCTTTTCAGATGCGCTATAACGCGTTCTTTCAGCCTGCCGAGGGCGTTCACTGGCTGCATTAAAACCGCTTCGTCTTATCAGCCTACAGACCGCGCCTGACCTGGTGGGTGGATAAGACGTTCACACCGCATCCGGTAATCTTTGCCCTGTTCCGTTTCGATCTTAACTCCAGCTCAAGCAACACCGTAAAAGTTGCAAAAACGTTAAATACGTCACACATTTCAATGTTAAAGTGGTCGGCTTTCCCTCTGAAACATGCCACGGGTAACACCATGAGTGAATTTATTGCTGAAAACCGCGGCGCGAATGCCATCACCCGACCGAACTGGTCAGCCGTTTTCTCAGTGGCGTTTTGCGTCGCCTGTCTGATTATCGTTGAGTTTTTGCCTGTCAGTTTGTTGACGCCAATGGCCCAGGATTTAGGCATTTCGGAAGGGGTTGCCGGCCAATCGGTGACCGTGACCGCCTTTGTGGCGATGTTTGCCAGTTTGTTTATTACCCAGACCATTCAGGCCACTGACCGCCGCTACGTTGTCATTCTGTTCGCCGTTTTGCTGACGCTTTCCTGTTTGCTGGTTTCCTTTGCCAACTCATTCAGTCTGTTGTTAATCGGTCGCGCCTGTCTGGGGCTGGCGCTGGGCGGGTTCTGGGCGATGTCGGCGTCGCTGACCATGCGTCTGGTACCGCCGCGTACGGTGCCGAAGGCGCTGTCGGTGATCTTCGGCGCGGTTTCTATTGCGCTGGTGATTGCCGCGCCGTTGGGCAGTTTTTTAGGCGAGCTTATCGGTTGGCGCAATGTCTTTAATGCGGCGGCGGCGATGGGTGTGCTGTGTATTTTCTGGATTATCAAATCACTGCCTTCGCTGCCAGGTGAACCTTCGCATCAGAAACAAAATACTTTCCGCTTATTACAACGTCCGGGAGTGATGGCCGGGATGATCGCCATCTTTATGTCCTTTGCCGGACAGTTTGCTTTTTTCACTTATATTCGCCCAGTGTATATGAATCTGGCGGGATTCGGTGTTGATGGCTTAACCCTGGTGCTGCTGAGTTTTGGTATCGCCAGCTTTGTCGGGACATCGCTTTCGTCGTTTATTCTCAAACGTTCGGTGAAACTGGCCTTAGCGGGCGCACCGTTTGTGCTCGCCCTGAGCGCGCTGGTACTGACGCTGTGGGGAAGCGATAAAATTGTTGCTACTGGTGTGGCGATTATCTGGGGGCTGACCTTTGCTTTAATTCCCGTTGGTTGGTCAACGTGGATCACTCGCTCATTGGCCGATCAGGCAGAAAAGGCTGGATCTATTCAGGTGGCCGTTATTCAGCTTGCCAATACCTGCGGTGCGGCAATCGGCGGTTATGCGTTGGATAACATTGGTCTGACTTCGCCGCTGATGTTGTCCGGCACATTGATGTTGCTGACTGCATTGTTGGTGACTGCAAAGGTGAAAATGAAGAAATCCTGATATCAGGTAAAGAAGCGTTGGTCAGTGGTTGTTGCCGTTCTTACATATCCGGGCATTCTACCTTACCCAACGCTTCCCAATAATTGCTCTGATTATTACGTTCCATCGCCACGATGGCCTCGCGTATATGTTGTTTATTGTTTTCATCTGACAACATTAACTTTTCCCACGCTTCATCTGATAATGACGCCTGTGGCGTGCAAATTTTACGTAAATCTTGCAATACCGTGGTTTTCTCTTTTGCCGACTGTAGAGAACTGAATGGCGACTCGGCCTGAGAAATGGCTGGAAAAATCAGGAATACGGTAATCATGAGTAGCATCGTTGGCTTCATAGCGGCAACCTTCTGCAAATGTGCATCGAATGAAGCATAAGTGTAGTTTGCTTTTGCCGCTCTCATCATGCTGTACGAAAGGTGTTTGCGTGGTCAGTAAGAAGTGCCAGACTTTATATTCCACTTTTATTCCTTTTTATTCTTATCGATAGCGTTTCGTTTTTTAAACTGCAGCGACCTTACCGCTATAGTCAGGTAATCATTAATAAAAGGATAAAAAAATGAAACTGACAACACATCATCTACGGGCGGGGGCCGCATTATTACTGGCAGGAGTTCTGCTGGCAGGTTGCGACCAGAGCAGCAGCGATGAAAAGCATATTAAAGTTGGCGTTATTAATGGCGCAGAACAAGATGTCGCGGAAGTCGCTAAAAAGGTAGCAAAAGAGAAATATGGCCTCGATGTTGAACTGGTAGGATTTAGCGGTTCGTTGCTACCGAACGATGCGACAAATCATGGCGAGCTTGATGCGAACGTCTTCCAGCATCGACCCTTTCTTGAACAAGATAATCAGGCGCATGGTTATAAACTGGTAGCGGTGGGAAATACGTTTGTCTTCCCCATGGCGGGTTATTCCAAAAAAATCAAAACCGTGGCGCAAATAAAAGAAGGCGCGACAGTGGCGATCCCCAACGACCCGACTAACCTTGGTCGCGCGCTTTTACTGCTGCAAAAAGAGAAGCTAATTACTCTGAAAGAGGGAAAAGGGTTATTACCTACCGCGTTGGATATAACCGATAATCCACGCCATTTGCAGATAATGGAGCTGGAAGGGGCACAGTTGCCACGTGTACTGGACGACCCGAAAGTGGATGTAGCGATTATCAGCACCACTTACATCCAGCAAACAGGACTTTCTCCGGTTAACGACAGCGTATTTATTGAAGATAAAAATTCGCCGTATGTGAATATTCTGGTGGCACGGGAAGATAATAAGAATGCAGAAAACGTGAAGGAATTTCTGCAATCTTATCAATCACCCGAAGTCGCTAAAGCGGCAGAAACCATCTTTAACGGAGGCGCGGTGCCTGGCTGGTAATTCTCACTCATGCCGCGCCGGACGATTTATTTTTCTGGCGCGGCGGCGGGAATCCATTGAAATCAAAATCACCGATGACAGAATCAGCAGCGTTCCCAGCCAGTCCGGCAATGTGAAGGTGATCCCCAGCAACAACAAAGAGAGCAGCGCGCTACTTAATGGTTCTGCACAGCTTAAAATGCTGGCTTTTGGACCACCAATTAATTGTGCTCCTTTCAGGTACAGACTAAATGTCAGGGACGTACCAATGACCACCAAATAAAAAAACGCCAGAATCAAACTGCCGTTAACGACAAAGTTTGTCCCTTGTCTGGCATAAAAGGGCAGCAGGATCAGACCGCCAATCAGCATACTCCAGCCGACGACCGGTAACGTGCCATAGCGGGCAATCAGCGTTGAGGGATAGGTGGTATAGAATGCAGCAGCAAATGCCGAGGCAATCCCCCAGAATAACGCGGCAGGAGAGATCGATAATGACGTCGGATTACCGTGTGTCACCAATAAAAAAGTCCCGATCAGCGATGTCAAAATAGCGCAGAAAACCAGAATGCCCGGGCGGGATTTACGCACCAGTGAGAACCAGGCGACGATAATAGTCGGTGAGAGGAATTGCAGCACCGTTGCCGTGGCTGCGTTCGATTTTTCGATGGTTAGCAAAAAAGTGAGCTGTACGGTTAGCGCGCCAACCACGGAAAAAATCAGTAGGCTAATGGCATCTTTGTGATTGTTAATAATAGAAAAGATTTTATCACCATGAACAAATGATAGCGTCAGCAGAATCAAACCGGCGAATATCAAACGCGTCATAGTCAAAAACTGCGACGACATCTGGCTTTGCTCCATGATGTATTGCGCGCAGACCCCTGAACTTCCCCACAACACGGCGGCAATCAGAACGTTCAGCATCCCCTTTCTGGTGGAACCCATTTTTCCCTCTGCATACTGTTTTGTCTTTTCATCAATATACGTTAAGGATACCACTACCGATGACGGTGAGGGAGTAGAGTAATCAATCAGTTTTAGTGAATGGAGGAAATAATGACATATAACAATTATTCATATGGTATTTAAAAAAACTCACTATGAAATTTAATTATTTAATGTTCAATAACTCTATGGCTTTAGTATATTCATCAGGAATACCAATTGTAAAACAAGGTGCGGTATCGGTAGGTATATTTTCTTTGTTGTCATCATTCAGAACAGAAATAGAAAACTGTCGTTCAGGTGTTGATGTCGTGGTTATTAAAATGGTTGGATTAGGAAGATAAATATATGTTGTCTCATTTTTTAGTTTTATTTCTTTGATGTTTTCTTTGTTAATTTTATCAATCGTTTCAATAGAGAAAAAAGAATCATGCCCCATTCGCAGTTCAATTTTATTATCGTTTTCGAATAAATAAATGGCATTATTGTTTTGAAACAGATTGAATATATTGGTAGCGCAAGTTTGAGTTGCTAGCCAGGATGCCGCTGGATGACTCAAATTAATATGCGTGCTAAAGACTTTGACGCGACTACTTCTGTTTTTCTCTTTACTTTCAATTAAATGCCTAGCGCTTTTGGCTGCTTTACAAGTTCCATGCCCCACACGGCAAAAATAATCTCCTGAAAGGATACTTACAATCAGTATTACACCAATGACGACAGAAAAAATAGTTCCGATGAGTTTGATGATGACAATCCTTGTGCAGTGTTATTTTCACCATTGATTATAATGTTATAGTGAAATTATTGCGCATGTAATTTTTCTTTGATTGTTTTAACATCACATTTATGCACTTCTTCATCTTTGTAGCAGGTAAAAGCCATATATGGATGGCTGGTGTCCGGTGCAGATAAAATGCAACTTATTCTTGATAGCTTGAAAAAAAGAGAGGTTTTTTTGAGTGACGGTTGATAGTCGGTGGCAAGGAAGACGTTTTCGTACACTCGGCAAGAAAAACGAATCACTCTGTCATACTACCAGATACATCAGCAGGGTCAGGTTGCTCAGAAATAAGCAGGATGGGGATCACTGAAGAGGCATTTTGGCGATCACAGGAGTCGCATTTGATGGTTAATTTATTGATTTAATGTTTATATTTTGAATTTGATAAATGAGTCACCCCATAAGTACCACCAAATGGTTTTGCGTATGGCGTTTGGGGGGATTCCGGGCTACTTTTTCGACTCTTTATTCCACTGTAGCAAACCAGCGATATCCTTCTCGCCTTCGGCTTCTTTTAAGCGCCGTTGTTGTTCGGCAAACTGAACATACTCCGCCTGCGCTTTTTCATCGGCCATTTTCTTGCTGATTTTACCAGCGCCCTGTAGAACCTCTCGGTCGTTAAATTGCAGGAACTGATCCAGCTTATCCTGCCAGTCGCGCAAAAAGACTTGCTGACGACGACGGGCCTGATCCTCGGCAAAGTCCAGCCACATATTAACCACGCGATTAAGTTCGCTGACCTCATCCTGGGTGAGATAATTTTTTGCCACCGTCACGTCGCCCTTACGTACCTCTTCACCTTTATAACTGGTCAAGCCCATGTGCGGCTGGTTGGCATCTGCTCGTTTGTGGATGAGTTCCGCAGCGGTATGCCCGGTACAGGCAAAATGCAGTTTATTCTGGATGGTTTGAAAAAATTGCGTGGTTTCTTTAAGCGATGGCTGATAGTCGGCAGCTAAAGCAAAGATCTCCCGCACCCGCAAATATACCCGACGCTCGCTGGCGCGAATATCGCGGATGCGTTCAAGCATCTCATCAAAATAGTCGGGCACAACCGATGAACCGACAGGCGGATTCTTCAGCCGCTCATCGTCCATCACAAAACCTTTGATCAGGTATTCCTGAAGCGTCTGGGTGGCCCACTGGCGGAATTGCGTGCCTCGAGGCGAGCGAACGCGATAGCCGACAGCGAGAATGGCTTCGAGGTTGTAATGGTCTATCTCTCTGGAAACCTGACGTTTTCCTTCCTGGCGAACTATCCGGAATTTCCGGATGGTTGAGTTTTGAACAAGTTCACCTTCGGAAAATATATTGATTAAATGTTCGTTAATAGTGCGAACATCTTTATCGTACAGTTCAGCCATTGCCGCCTGGGATAACCAGATTGTGTCTGACTCAAAGCGACATTCAACACGCACTCTTCCGTCACCGCTGGCAAACATAATAAACTCGCCTGCTGGGGGCTGGGTTAAGTCTTTGTCTGACATGTCGCCTCCGAAGGAGTGTTGTTGACGTCGGGAGAGTTCAGGAGAGGCATTTTGGCGGAAGATCACAGGAGTCAAAATTGCCATATAACCATTTGATTCAAATCGTTTATATTTTTCTATTATAATTCATTTATACACATCCTTATACATATAATATCTATCGATTAATTTTTACACGTATCTTCACGCATGTTAACTCAGGAAAAAAATTTTTTTTCGAAAGAACTGTTCACACTGTTCACCTTTCTGTTTTCTCCTTTTATTTCAGAGTGATAGGTGGTGAATAATGGGTGAAGGGTGAACATTCGATTCTTCACCTCCGGCATTCTGCCGGTGTGACTCATACCGGTGATTAATCCCCCGAACTGAAATCACACAGGGAGAAAAAAGTTTTTTTTTGATTTGATTGTTCACACTGTTCACCTTTCATTTTTCTCTTTAAATTTCAGTGTGATAACGGGTGAATATACGGTGAAGGGTGAACAGTGGATTGTTCACCTTCGGGGAATTCAGGGATAAAAAAAGACCGGCAGATGCCGGTCAGGTGGGTCAGGCTGTCGCAGGGTCGTCACATTTTGGCAGCCAGTCGCCGTAGCTTTCCTCTTTCAGCGTCAGGTTGGTCTGTATCCCCTGTTTGGTATGGCGCTTCTCGTAATTCAGTCCGTATTCCTTCAGCATCACCGGCAGCCCCAGCCCGAACATTTTCAGACTGAGTACATTCCGGTAGCCGTTTGCCTCCATGTAGGCCAGATAGGCGTGATAGAGGTATTTACGGTAATTACGCGGGATGATACTGGCGTTCCCCATATACATGCCGCTGGTCTGCGGCAGGGTTTCCAGATAGCCGATAAAATCAAACGTCGGGTCGGCATCCCGTTTGATGTTCAGTGCCTCGTCTGAGTTCTGCTGGGACTGAAGCAGTGACCGGGCGAGCATCGGGTCGCTGAACTTCTGCATCAGGTGACGCACGATGACCGCCAGCTCGCGGGTGATTTTGTCCTTAAGCTGCGGGTCGCGCTCCTGCGGGGCTATCTGTTCCGGGAAGTGAATAATCACCCGCCGGCGTGACACGCCGCCGCTGCGGTCGGTGAAGCGCATCGGGTTATTGTTCACGGCCAGAATCACCGCCGGGATATGCGTGGAGTACGCATCCCGGTATTTCGGGTCCACGGACACCGCATCGCCGCCGGTGATGGCCTTGAGTCCGGCACCGTCGCCGCTCCATTTTTCCTGGTCCGGCAGGCGTATCAGTGAGAAGCCAGTTAACGCGGCACGTTCACGCGGGGATTCCAGCGTCTCAATGGTGGCCGACGTGGCGTTATCCTCCCCGGCCAGCAGGGTGGCTATTTCGGCCATGATACTTTTGCCGCTGCCGCCGGGACCGGTCACCTCCAGAAAGAGCTGCCAGTCGTAGCGGTTTGCCAGCACCATAAACAGTGCGGCCAGAATTACGTCGCGTTTTTCCGCACGACCACCGGCAGCACGGTCAAGCCAGCGCCAGAACGCGGGAGCGTGGGTTTCCAGCGTTTCACCGTCCACCGGCGGGGTGAAATCCACATCGCACAGGGTGCGCATCCAGTGTGACGGACTGTGCGGGTGGAACGTGCCGTTCTGCGTGTCGAGCACGCCGTTACGAAAGCCAATCAGGCGGCGGGAGGGGGCTTCCTGCTGTGGAATAATCAGCTTCAGGGTGTCCACCACGGAGGCCACCTTCCCGGAGGAGAACGGCGCGCGCAGACGCTGAAACAGCCCGGCCACATCCCGGGCAAAGTCCTGTGGCGGCAGCACCTTCCAGACACCATTTTCATAGCGGGACAGAAGCTGGCCGTTGGCATCGACCGCGAGCGCCTCACCGTAATGCTCATAGATACGCATGGCCTTTTCGCTGGTACTCATGGCGGAAAACTCTGCTTCGCTCATGGTGTCGAACGGGCTTTCAGCCGGTGGCCGGATGGCATCGTAAATGGCCTTACGGGTGGCTTCCCCGCCGTACTGCGTGAAGGCATCATTCCAGTCACCGAAGACCGGCGGCAGGGCAACAACGCCCTCACACGCATCTGCGGCTGCGGCGGCTTTTTTCTGGCCGTCACCGCTGAGGTCACGGTCTGCGGCAAGGACAATCTGACAGGCCGGATGCTTCTGCCGGGCAAGGCTGGCCAGAGAAAGGAGGTTCACGGAAGAAAGCGCCACCATCACCGTTTCACCGGTCAGGTGATGCACGGTAAGTGCGGTCGCGTATCCCTCCGCTATCCACAGACGTTTTCCGGCCTGATTCTGTCCTTCAAGGGTGTGACAGGTGCCCCTGACCTGTCCGCCTTTCAGGGTGCGCTTACGGCCGTCAGCACTGATTAACTGAAGGTTAACCAGTTCGCCGCTGTCGTCATACAGTGGCACCACAAGGTCACCGGCACGCCAGCTCACGCCACCGGCTCTGTGTGTGCCGGTCAGCATCCGGCATTCCCGGCCGGGAAAGCCCTTGCGGGTCAGGTAGGCGTTACCGGTTCCGGTACGGGTTTTCGCCATCAGGGTTTGTGCCAGTGCGGCGGCGTTCTTCCGGGCAGCGTCTGTTTCAGCACCGGCGGCGGCCGTCACTGCCGGGTCAGCCGGGGGCAGGCTGCCGGTCACGGCAGCCACCTTTGTGGCCGCGTCGGACGGGGAGACACCAAACACCTTTTCAACCAGTTTCAGGCCGTCACCGGCACCACACTGATTGCAGTACCAGGTGCCGCGCCCCTCCCTGTCATCAAAACGGAAGCGGTCACTCCCGCCACAGACCGGACAGGGCTGATGACGGTTTTTCAGCACCTGAATCCCCAGCGCCGGGAGGATACGCGGCCAGTGGCCGAGCGCATGGCTGACGGTGGCGGTTACGTTCATTTTCATGGTGTTGTTCTCCTTCAGTGCAGTACCGGCGCTTTTATGTGACGGGCACAGAGTTCATCCATCACAACCAGCCCGAGAAAGGACAGCGACGGCGCGGCCTTCAGGGGGCCGGATTCCATTAAATCTTCCAGCAGGGCACAGGCTATCTGACGCCCTTTTTCCTCACCGTGCTGGCGCAGATAAAAGCCTTCCAGCTCAGCGGCGATGGCCGCCTCCAGTGACTCAAGGGTGAGATGCGGGTAGCGGTGCTGACGTTCGCACACGGTCAGCCAGGCACAGGCGACAGCGCGACGGTAAAGGGCAGCGCGTAAGACGGGCGGTAAGGGTGTTTTCATTTGCTTTCCTCCCTGTGACAGATGACTGCATTCCGTGCCGGTTGCATTAACTGATAAGGCATATCTGCGTCTCCTGAAGACATGCGTATCCCTGCGCGAATACGCACATTTAATTTTTCGGGTGTCGTTTTTTAATTACAGATAATTGCGGTAACTGTTATCCGGGGTGGTTTCCGGGTCAGGCTCCGTGCGGGGAATTTCCCGCCATTCCCGCGCCACCGGTGCCGCCCGGCTGACCGGAACAGGATCCTGCGGGTAAATATCCAGATATTTCTCCCGCCATTTCTGTAATTCCGGGTCTCCGGCCATTTCTTTCAGTACCGCATGCCGGTTTACGGGGCTGCGTTTAAACAGGTCAGGACGGTCACAGGTAAATTCCCGCAGAAAACGCCCCAGCGGGATGTCTGTGGTGCGCCCGTCGGCGAGGATACGCACAAGGATACTGAATTTACGGCGGTACGGATTCCAGACAATGTCCGGGCAGCGGTACGGCATTTCCCACGGAATACCGTCTTCCAGAATGCCGACCACGGCCACATCGGAAAAACCGGCAGAACGGTAAATCTCACCGGGCTGGGGAAAATCAAACATGCGTCCTGTCTCCCCGGTCTTTCTGCTGGGCGAGAAAATCGCGGCACAGGCCTTTGGCTTTCAGCTCATTCAGCACAAAATCAATATCTTCATTCAGGTAGCTGAAAATATGCGGAATGTAGAGCTGATGCAGGCCGGAGAGTTCACGGTGAATCAAATCACCCCCAACAAACTGGGATACGGCGCTGGCGCGGTTGAGCTTATGGTAAGCCTCAATGCTGAGGTGTTCACGGGCGTCATGACGCGCTGAGACGGTCTGAGGGGCTTTTTTATTACGCACGGGACACCTCCACCACCGGCAGACGGGCAGCAAGGGAGAGCACATAGTCACGGACAAGGGAACGGCGGGCGCTGCGTTCATCACCGGCGACGGTGCGAAGCATACAGATACGGGGATGACGGTCTGCGCGACGGACAGCCGCAAACACAAAGACAAATTCAGGGTGTGAGGGGGTAAGGGTCGTAGCCATAAGGCAACCTCCGATAACAGCGTAAATGACGCTATCGCCGGAGTTCTCACGCTCGATGGCGATAGCCCAGACGGGGGTGAGAATACCGGCGTTATCGGAAACCGGCCAGCCCGGAGGCTGCCCCGCCTGAGCTACCATTGACTCAGTGGCATAACATGCGATTGCGAACAGGATCATACCTGCACGGCAAACCACACGCCACACCATAATCTGGTGCTCTGTGGCGTTGATTGCGACACAAAAAAAGACGCATGGCGCGTCATATGTCGCCGATAACATACTCGGGTTCTCACGCCCGGCTGCCGATTTTGCGGCAGCGGAAAAACTATATCCGCAAATGCCGGAAAAAGGCAAGCCAGAAAAAGGGAGTTTTTGCAGAGCGGGCATCATCATGCGTCGTACCCCCGTTTGCGTCCGGCAATGCGTCCGGCCATCCATGCGGTGACTTCAGAGTGCAGCCAGGCCACATTTTTACCGCCAAGACTCACCTGCGGCGGAAATTCCCCCTTACGGATGAGTTCATAGATGGTCGAGCGTGACAGGCCGCACAGGTGCATCACTTCCGGCAGACGTAAAAAACGCTCCTGCGTGATGTCCGGCAGCGGCATCAGTGGCGTCACAGGGGCGGGAGACGGGGAAGAAAAAACAGCTTGCATCGGGCTACCTCGTTAATGTCCATACAGCACCGGATAAGTCCGTCCGGCTTCGGGTAGCGCTTTATTTTGTGAATATTTTTGGCAGACGCAACAGGGGGGATTTGTTCCGGCAGCCTTACAATGCTTGTGTGTTTTTTGTTCATTCCCACTTAAAGTCATTTAAAGCCACTTAAAGCAATTCGTAATTTTTATAGTGAAATACAAATCGTTTCTTCTTATTCATTCACAGCGAATTAATAAAAACAAACAGTAGTAAACAGCACAAAAAGTCCATGAGCGGGTGAACAGTGGTGAACAGACGGTGAACAGTCATTACTGCGATTGTTCACCCTTTAACTTACTGTATTACTTATCTTTTTTCTTATGGTGAACAGAGGTGAACAGTAAAATATAAAAAAACAAACAGTAAGCCGGTTTTTCCTGCGACCTTTTCCTGGCTTGCCGGTCTGAGGATGAGTCTCCTGTGTCAGGACTGGCACATCTGCAATGCGTCGTGTTGTTGTCCGGTGTACGTCACAATTTTCTTAACCTGAAGTGACGAGGAGCCGGAAAATGTCTGACAACACCATCCCTGAATATCTGCAACCCGCACTGGCACAACTGGAAAAGGCCAGAGCCGCCCACCTTGAGAACGCCCGCCTGATGGATGAGACCGTCACGGCCATTGAACGGGCAGAGCAGGAAAAAAATGCGCTGGCGCAGGCCGACGGAAACGACGCTGACGACTGGCGCACGGCCTTTCGTGCAGCCGGTGGTGTCCTGAGCGATGAGCTGAAACAGCGCCACATTGAGCGCGTGGCACGCCGGGAGCTGGTACAGGAATATGACAATCTGGCCGTGGTGCTGAATTTTGAACGTGAACGCCTGAAAGGGGCGTGTGACAGCACGGCCACCGCCTACCGGAAGGCACATCATCACCTTCTGAGTCTGTATGCAGAGAATGAGCTGGAACACGCCCTGAATGAAACCTGTGAGGCGCTTGTCCGGGCAATGCATCTGAGTATCCTGGTACAGGAAAATCCGCTCGCCAACACCACCGGCCATCAGGGCTACGTCGCACCCGATAAAGCTGTCATGCAGCAGGTGAAATCATCGCTGGAACAGAAAATTAAACAGATGCAAATCAGCCTCAGCGGTGAGCCGGTTCTCCGGCTGGCAGGACTGTCAGCGGCAACACTCCCGCACATGGATTATGAGGTGGCAGGCACACCGGCACAGCGCAAGGTGTGGCAGGACAAAATAGACCAGCAGGGAGCAGAGCTTAAGGCCAGAGGGCTGCTGTCATGATGCGCTGCCCTTTCTGTCGTCATTCAGCGCATACCCGCACCAGCCGGTATGTGAGTGACAATGTCAAAGAAAGTTATCTGCAGTGCCAGAATATTTACTGTTCGGCGACATTTAAAACGCATGAGTCAATTTGTGCCGTGATTCGTTCTCCGGTCACGGAGGAAAAACCAGCACCGGCAAGCACAGCACCGGCTGTTGTCCGAAAAGTTAAAGGCTGTTACAGCTCACCATTCAACCATTAATCAGGAGACGGGGTGTGACCACAATGTCATTACAGCAGGCTTTTGAGGTCTGCCAGAATAACAAAGCGGCATGGCTGCAACGCAAAAATGAGCTGGCTGCAGCCGAACAGGAATATCTGCGGCTTCTGTCCGGGGAAGGCAGAAACGTCAGCCGCCTGGACGAATTACGCAATATTATCGAAGTCAGAAAATGGCAGGTGAATCAGGCCGCCGGTCGTTATATTCGTTCGCATGAAGCCGTTCAGCACATCAGCATCCGCGAGCGGCTGAATGATTTTATGCAGCAGCACGGCACAGCACTGGCGGCCGCACTGGCACCGGAGCTGATGGGCTACAGTGAGCTGACGGCCATTGCCCGAAACTGTGCCATACAGCGTGCCACAGATGCCCTGCGTGAAGCCCTTCTGTCCTGGCTTGCGAAGGGGGAAAAAATTAATTATTCCGCGCAGGATAGCGACATTTTAACGACCATCGGATTCAGGCCTGACGCGGCTTCGGTGGATGACAACCGTGAAAAATTCACCCCTGCGCAGAACATGATTTTTTCGCGTAAAAGTGCGCAACTGGCATCACGTCAGTCTGTGTAAAATTCCCCGAAAATCCGCCCGTTTTTACTGAAAAAAGCCATGCATCGATAAGGTGCATGGCTTTGCATGCGTTTTCCTGCCTCATTTTCTGCAGACCGCGCCATTCCCGGCGCGGTCTGAGCGTGTCAGTGCAACTGCATTAAAACCGCCCCGCAAAGCGGGCGGGCGAGGCGGGGAAAGCACTGCGCGCTAGGAACGAAATTATTTGTAATTATTTATTATCTCTTCAATCTTCAAAAGTGCTTGTGAGAAATCACTTAATTTCCGTGTGTTGACTATATAGCGTAATAAACCTCTGATTGTCTCTGCTTCTGAGTTAAATCTAAATCCTTTATAGTTTTCAACAAGCTTGGATACTTTCTCAGGAAGATTGTCATAGCTGTCTGAAATCTCTGATGCTAATAAAAATAATTCAAATTTAATCTTTCTTTCTTCATTGAAATCAGTTGTGGAAATATTTTTGATAAATGATTTTATTTTATCTCTATTCTTTTCTGTTGATATTCTGTACAGATCATATAGTATTGTTTCAGCAGCTCTTGCTTTATCTGTATTCGGATAAGAACTAATTTCATGAAGTAATTTATCGACCTTGCTGTCGTCTTCTATATTAACGCCCAGTTTTTTGGCTACTGAAAAAATATTAGCAAGGCCTCTATTGACTATAGCTATCACCTCATACCTACCAAGGTTTCTACTTATTAACTTATCGAGAATCGTGTATATTAAAGTTTTTATGCTGTCAGTGGATAAAGTTTCACTGTGGGTGTTGTACCTTATAACGACATATTCGGAAATAGCATCATAGAATGCTAGGTTGTGGTATGAGGACTTTAAAGTGTCGTTTAATGTTTTTAATACTACCGCGTCTTGCTCTGTGGTTATTTTCATTAAAGATAGTAGTTTTAATGCGTTGATTAACTTTCCTTCTATAGGGTTGAGAAACGTAGCGAACTTGCTATATGACTTCGCTAGGTTTTGCAGTACAGTATTTATTAACCAATCTAATTCTTTGGGTTGAACAGACAGCGATAATAGTTTTTTATCTTCTTTCCTTAGTATAAGAGATAGGGTTTTATTATCAATGTATTTAATGCATGAATATAATTCTAATCTTGTTAGAGAAATCTCGTCTTTATCAGAATCCTTGATTATTTTTATTTCAATGAATTTGCGAATCACATCCTTGAATTCTTTATAAACATCAATTAAACATCCATTTTTTACAACAAAAATTATAAGGTTTTCGAAAAGAAATTCCGTTTTATGAAGATCCCCGTCAACTAATAACTTTGTATTTCTTTTTCTTATATCGCTATACTTTGTTAATAATGAGCTAACGGTGTAGTGAAGATTTAATAAATAATTAAAGGTTACTAAATCATAGATTACGGAGACGGTTTTTTTTATATTTCTCGGTAAGTTATCATATAATTCATGAATTTTATTCTCCTCAAGAGTTGAGTATCTTTCTCTATTAATTGAAAAATCATACTTCAATCTATTCAAAATAATATTTTGATTGAAAAGCGATATGAGAATATTTGCATAGTCCTTTCGTCTGATCTCTTCTGATAATTCCTCCTCTATAATACTGTAAGCCTCATCGTATTTATTTAACTGGAAGCAATTATATTTCTTAGTCTTGTCTATACTATTTGCAACCTTATGGGGGCGTGTATAGGTAACTATTTCGTTATAGTTGAAATTAATTTCCTTATCTATTTTAATTAATGAATCATTTGGTAGCACTTCAGTAATCAGTAGCACTTCATCATGTTTATCGTTTAAAACAATACCATATATACTTGCTTTTTTTAATATAAAAAATAATTTTTGGAGATGCGGCTTATAGTCTTTAACTTTTTTATCATTACTGAGTATACTCAAAAACTTCTTATAAAATCCTCTTAGCTCTATATTATTATCATTAGAGGTTACTTCGGTGTCATAAAATTGCAATAAAGCTTTTGGTCCATTGTCATCAATATACATTAAACCGCAATTAGTGAAACATCTGGTAACTTGTTCAGCAAGTATTGCATTTAACGATTGAAGAGATCTCACTCTTGAATAAATAGCATTAATTATTTCGATATCATCTAAGTCTGCACATAGTTCTAGGCTATTTAGGCTATGCAGGAAAGTATATAACTTGTTTGAATATGAATTGTTATTGAAAGGTTTGATTGTTTCATCGGTTAAAATAATAGTGGTTATACCATGACTTTCAAGATATTTTCTTTGAGCAGGAATATCTTCGAATACTACTAAATACATAGGGGGTCTAACAGATGAATGATTCTGAGTCCATTTAATTATTTGCTTTAGATCTATATCATTATATGAATACCCCAAAAATAGCACAGTATGGGTGGAAATAACACTTTTAACATAATTTTCAATTAAGGGAAAATTGAAGCTATAATTTAAGTAATCATCTTCTTTAAAGACGATGTTGTGATTTTTAAAATCACCATGCATTTTTATCAATTTTTTGCCAAGGTAAGATTTCATCAAATCTTTGTCACTGCTTATTATATTATAAAAGTAAGATTTGGCATTTATAGCTGCTTCAAGCAAAGTGTCCCAATTCGTTGTGATAACAGAGTGAGGATTCAGTTTAAATATTAGATCGTGAATCTTTGAATGGGGAACATTTTCAGGAAAGAAATCTTTGATTCTTTTGTAGTAAAGATGCTCACCAAATGTGAGGTAATAAAGCTGTGCTATTTTTAAATAATCTGATTCATCTTTGATATTGAGATCTGAAATGAGAGTGTCAATTAAGTCCCCCCATGAAGGCATTTTGATAGTTTTTGTTTCAGAGGATTTTGAAACACCAGCCCCTACAAAAATAGCTAAAGACTCCTCATCTTTTGCTCTTAAAATACTAGCTATATGTTTGTTTAGCAAATCCATTGTATATACCTCTCAATATAATTTATCTGAATACCATTGCATCATTTTTTTTCTATGTTCAAGATATTGAGCATGATTGTAAGTCCCTCGGATTCTGTTTTTATCAACATGTGCCAATTGTATTTCAATCCATGCGCTATCAAACCCTTGTTCGTGCAATATTGTCGACATGGTATGCCGAAAACCGTGACCTGTAGCACGGCCTTTGTAGCCAATTAACTCAATCACTTGTGAAACACTTTCTTTTGAGATTGGCTTGCTGCGGTTGTTCCTGCCAATAAAGATGTAAGGGTAATGGCCGGTAATAGGTTTGAGCTGTTTGAAAAGGTCAACTACCTGAGTAGATAAAGGAACAATGTGAGGTCTACGCATTTTCATACGTTCCGCTGGTATCTCCCATATACCTTTTTCGAGGTCTACTTCTTCCCACGTAGCAAAGCGCATCTCCTGCGTTCTTACACCAGTCAGCATGACTATCTTCGTAGCATTTTTGGTGATGATGCTACCGGTATACGCTTCAAGATCTCGAATAAAATGAGGCAACTCTTCAGCGGATAAAAATGGATGGTGTTTTTGCTTGGGAACGGCCAGAGCGATAGCTAAATCAGGTGCAGGATTGTACTCAGCACGGCCAGTTATGATTGCATAGCGATAAACCTCACCGCATCTTTGACGCACCTTGCGTGTTTTCTCTAGTGCTCCACGTTTTTCGATTCGTCGTAATACTTCAAGCAGTTCTAATGGTTTGATTTCACTGATAGGACGTTTACCAATGAACGGGAAGACATCTTGCTCGAATGTCTTAATGATTTCTTCTCGATAGGCCACAGTCCAGCGGTCAGCTTTGTTGGTATGCCATTCTCGACATATTGCTTCGAAAGAATTTTCTGTTGATAGCTTTTGGGCGAGTCTTAAAGCTTTGCGTTCCTCTACCGGGTCAATGCCATTAGCAACCTGCTTACGGGCGATATCACGCTTCTCACGTGCTTCTGCGAGGCTTACTAAATCGTAGCTGCCAAATGACATTAACCGCGCTTTCCCTGCAAACCGGAAACGGAAACGCCAGCCTTTCGAGCCATCGGGATTGATAAGCAATGACAGACCTTGTCCATCGTTCAATGTGTATGGCTTGTCTTGTGGTTTTGCACGTTTGATCTGTATATCGGTGAGAGCCATGTGTATAACTGAAAACTACTTATAAAAAATCTATACACATTACTATACATATTTTTCGCGGATTTAGGGAGACGATCTCGGACTGTTACGGATAAGATGATTATTCATCATATTGAATATAAAGGGTTTTATGGATCATCTCGGAACTGGCTGGATGAAGTTTGGCGGAAGATCACAGGAGTCGAACCTGCCCGGGACCGCTGGCGGCCCCAACTGGATTTGAAGTCCAGCCGCCTCACCGGAGACGACGATCTTCCGCGCCTCGATTGCTACATGGAGGCGGGGCGCATTATAGCTACTTCCTTGAGTTTCTACATCCCCCAGATCAGTTTTTTCCGCCTAATACACGCAGCGTATTATCACGAAAACATTATAGTTCATATAAAACTCATATTTTACAATGATATATGAGCGAAATTAACGCTACCACGATCACATAAAACAAGAATCATAAATTAATAACCAGATATCGGAATATTCGCTCTCGCAGGGATGGTTTACAAAATGCGTTATCGGTCTCAGCACCCCTATAGCATCAAGGAAAAGCAGATGAAGAGTGAAGTGTTGTCCGTTAAAGAGAAAATTGGTTATGGCATGGGAGACGCCGCCAGCCACATTATTTTCGATAACGTAATGTTATATATGATGTTCTTTTATACCGATATTTTTGGCATTCCTGCCGGATTTGTCGGAACCATGTTTTTGGTCGCTCGTGCACTGGATGCGATTTCCGATCCTTGCATGGGGTTGTTGGCCGATCGAACGCGCTCTCGCTGGGGTAAATTTCGTCCGTGGGTACTGTTTGGCGCACTGCCATTCGGGATCGTCTGTGTACTGGCCTATAGCACGCCAGATCTCAGTATGAACGGAAAAATGATTTATGCAGCAATTACTTACACTCTACTTACCTTACTTTATACCATCGTCAATATCCCTTACTGCGCATTGGGTGGTGTAATCACCAATGACCCGACTCAGCGTATCTCGCTGCAATCCTGGCGTTTTGTGCTGGCGACCGCGGGAGGCATGCTCTCTACTGTTCTGATGATGCCACTGGTTAATTTAATTGGTGGTGATAATAAACCACTCGGTTTCCAGGGCGGTATCGCGGTCCTTTCCGTGGTGGCATTTATGATGCTGGCATTCTGTTTCTTCACCACTAAAGAACGCGTTGAAGCACCACCTACAACGACGTCTATGCGGGATGATTTACGTGATATCTGGCAAAACGACCAGTGGCGTATTGTCGGTTTCCTGACAATTTTCAATATCCTGGCGGTGTGCGTACGCGGTGGGGCGATGATGTATTACGTCACATGGATTTTGGGTACGCCGGAAGTGTTTGTCGCTTTTCTCACCACTTATTGCGTGGGTAACCTGATTGGCTCCGCACTGGCGAAACCGCTGACCGACTGGAAATGTAAAGTCACTATCTTCTGGTGGACGAACGCCCTGCTGGCAGTGATTAGCCTGGCGATGTTCTTTGTTCCTATGCAGGCCAGCATCACCATGTTTGTCTTCATCTTCGTGATTGGTGTGTTGCATCAACTGGTGACACCTATCCAGTGGGTAATGATGTCCGATACCGTCGACTACGGCGAGTGGTGTAATGGTAAACGCCTGACCGGGATCAGTTTTGCTGGCACGCTGTTTGTGCTCAAACTGGGGTTGGCCTTCGGTGGTGCCCTTATCGGCTGGATGCTGGCTTATGGCGGATATGATGCGGCAGAAAAAGCGCAGAACAGCGTCACAATTAGCATCATTATCGCGCTATTCACGATTGTTCCGGCGATCTGTTACTTGCTGAGCGCGATTATCGCTAAACGCTACTACTCGCTCACGACGCACAATCTGAAAACCGTTATGGAACAGCTGGCGCAGGGCAAACGCCGTTGCCAGCAACAATTCACCTCTCAAGAAGTGCAGAACTAAGGAACGGCAATGAAAATTAGCGACGGAAACTGGTTGATTCAACCTGGCCTCAATTTGATTCACCCGCTTCAGATGTTCGAGGTTGAACAGCAGGGTAATGAAATGGTGGTCTATGCTGCCCCTCGTGATGTGCGTGAACGTACCTGGCAGCTTGATACGTCTTTATTTACGCTGCGCTTTTTCTCCCCACAGGAAGGTATTGTCGGTGTACGGATTGAGCATTTTCAGGGGGCGCTGAATAACGGTCCTCATTACCCGCTCAATATTTTGCAGGACGTGAAGGTCACTATCGAAAACACAGAACGTTACGCTGAGTTTAAAAGTGGCAACTTAAGTGCGCGTGTCAGCAAAGGTGAGTTCTGGTCACTGGATTTTCTGCGCAACGGCGAACGTATTACCGGTAGTCAGGTGAAAAATAACGGCTACGTGCAGGACACGAATAATCAACGAAATTATATGTTTGAGCGGCTGGATCTTGGCGTTGGCGAAACAGTTTACGGTCTGGGAGAGCGCTTTACTGCCCTGGTGCGCAATGGCCAGACGGTAGAGACCTGGAACCGGGACGGCGGCACAAGTACTGAACAGGCGTATAAAAATATCCCGTTTTATATGACTAACCGTGGTTATGGGGTACTGGTCAATCATCCTCAATGCGTCTCTTTTGAAGTGGGAGCAGAGAAAGTCTCCAAAGTACAGTTCAGCGTTGAGAGTGAATATCTCGAATACTTTGTTATCGACGGCCCGACGCCGAAAGCGGTACTTGATCGTTATACCCGTTTTACTGGCCGTCCGGCGCTGCCGCCCGCGTGGTCCTTCGGTCTGTGGCTAACCACTTCATTTACCACCAACTACGACGAAGCGACGGTAAACAGCTTTATCGATGGTATGGCGGAACGCAATCTGCCGCTGCATGTTTTCCACTTTGACTGTTTCTGGATGAAAGCCTTCCAGTGGTGCGATTTTGAGTGGGACCCGCTGACTTTTCCGGACCCGGAGGGGATGATCCGCCGTCTGAAAGCGAAAGGGCTGAAAATCTGCGTCTGGATTAACCCCTATATTGGGCAAAAATCCCCCGTCTTTAAAGAGTTACAAGAGAAAGGTTATTTACTCAAACGCCCGGACGGTTCGCTGTGGCAGTGGGATAAATGGCAGCCAGGTCTGGCGATTTATGACTTTACCAATCCGGATGCCTGCAAATGGTACGCCGACAAACTGAAAGGTCTGGTCGCGATGGGCGTTGATTGCTTTAAGACCGACTTTGGCGAACGTATTCCAACCGATGTTCAGTGGTTTGATGGTTCCGATCCGCAGAAAATGCATAACCATTATGCGTACATCTACAACGAACTGGTGTGGAACGTGCTCAAGGACACCGTTGGTGAGGAAGAAGCCGTCTTGTTTGCCCGCTCGGCCTCCGTTGGTGCGCAGAAATTTCCGGTACACTGGGGTGGCGACTGTTACGCTAACTACGAATCAATGGCGGAAAGCCTGCGCGGTGGTTTGTCTATTGGCCTTTCAGGTTTTGGCTTCTGGAGCCACGATATCGGCGGCTTTGAAAATACCGCTCCGGCGCACGTTTACAAACGCTGGTGCGCGTTTGGTTTGCTTTCCAGCCATAGCCGTTTACATGGCAGCAAATCTTATCGTGTGCCGTGGGCCTACGATGATGAGTCCTGTGATGTGGTGCGCTTCTTCACGCAACTGAAATGCCGCATGATGCCGTATCTGTATCGTGAAGCTGCACGTGCAAACGCCCGGGGTACGCCGATGATGCGGGCCATGATGATGGAGTTCCCGGACGATCCGGCTTGTGATTACCTTGACCGTCAATATATGTTAGGCGACAACGTGATGGTTGCGCCTGTGTTCACAGAAGCGGGCGATGTGCAGTTCTACCTGCCGGAAGGTCGCTGGACACACCTGTGGCACAACGATGAACTCGACGGTAGTCGCTGGCATAAACAGCAGCACAGCTTCCTGAGTCTGCCCGTTTATGTGCGTGATAGCACCCTACTGGCGCTGGGCAACAACGATCAACGTCCCGATTACGCGTGGCACGAAGGTACGGCATTCCACCTCTTTAATCTGCAAGACGGGCATGAAGCCGTCTGTGAAGTGCCCGATGCTGACGGTTCGGTGATCTTTACTTTAAAAGCAGCACGTACTGGCAACACGATTACTGTGACTGGTACGGGCGAGGCGAAGAACTGGACACTGTGCTTGCGCAATATTGTGAAAGTAAATGGTCTGCAAGGCGGTTCGCAGGCTGAAAGTGAGCAGGGACTGGTGGTGACTCCTCAAGGGAATGCGCTGACAATTACGTTGTAATCTATTGAAGAATGCCGGATACGAATGGTTTTGTGTCGTATCCGGTAAATAATCTCACATCTGGTAATAAATATTTCTTCCATCGTATTTGCGAGCATGATCACGATTATTCATCACGAAAATGTGATCTGTGCTGAAAAATATCCCTTAACCGCCTTGCTTTGTTTTATCACTGTCCGGATTACGGACAGATTTTAGTATTGTTGTGAAATTATTCTGCTTTATATTTACCCTCAGAGATGGCAACTGAAGCTCTTCCATATGGGGCTTCTTAATCTGTGATAAGGGTAAAAAATGCAAATGATTACCTCGCGACAAAACAGATTATTACGATTCCTTTTACCTCGAAGGGAATATACGACTATTGTTACGATTGCCGGCTATTTAAATGTTTCGGAAAAAACCATTCAACGTGATTTACGTTTACTTGAGCAATGGCTGGGACAATGGAGAATAAATGTTGAGAAGCGTGCTGGCGCGGGTGTGATGTTAAGTGCGGAGAATATTGCTGATTTGCTGCATCTTGATCATTTGTTGGTGGCAGAATGTGAAGAGATTGATGGTGTAATGAATAATGCCAGGCGCGTTAAAATAGCGTCGCAGTTATTAAGTGAAACACCGAATGAAACGTCGATCAGTAAATTGTCAGAACGCTACTTTATCAGCGGAGCCTCTATTGTTAATGACCTGAGAGTAATTGAGTCCTGGCTTGCGCCGTTGGGGTTATCGTTGATCCGCAGTCCAAGTGGTACGCATATTGAAGGTAGTGAAGGGCAAGTCCGACAGGCAATGGCATTACTGATTAACGGCATTATTAACCATAATGAGCCGCAAGGTGTCGTGTATTCACGTCTGGATCCCGGAAGCTATAAAGCATTAGTCCATTATTTTGGAGAAGAAGAGGTGTTATTTGTCCAGTCATTGTTACTGGATATGGAAAATGAATTAAGTTGGTCTTTGGGAGAACCTTATTACGTTAACATTTTTACTCACATCCTTATTATGATGTATCGCAACACGCACGGGAATGCGTTATCAAGAGAAGAAGATCAAACCAGACAATATGATGAAAATATCTTTAATGTTGCCAGTCAGATGATTCATAAGATAGAACAACGAATTGCACATACATTGCCCGATGATGAAGTCTGGTTTATTTATCAATATATCATTTCATCAGGTGTGGCGATTGATGGACAAAAAGATGTTAGCATTATTTCACATATGCAGGCCAGCAATGAAGCGCGTCTGATTACCTGGCGTTTAATTACGGTATTCAGTGACATCGTGGACTGCGATTTTAGTGAAGACAGCGCATTATATGATGGCTTATTGGTGCATATTAAGCCGCTGATTAACCGTCTAAATTATCGCATTCATATCCGTAATCCATTGCTGGAAGATATTAAAGCAGAATTAGCGGATGTCTGGCGGTTGACGCAATATGTGGTGAATCAGGTATTTAAAACCTGGGGTGAGAATGCAGTGAGCGAGGATGAAGTGGGTTACCTGACCGTTCATTTTCAGGCTGCGATGGAGCGGCAAATTGCCCGTAAACGTGTATTACTGGTCTGTTCAACCGGAATCGGAACTTCGCATCTACTGAAAAGCCGTATTCTGCGAGCATTTCCTGAATGGACGATTGTTGATGTTATTTCAGCAGCGAATTTATCACAGGTTTTGCCTGACAATATCGAACTGATTATTTCGACCATTAATTTGCCTACAGTCACTATGCCGGTCGCTTATGTTACCGCTTTTTTTAATGATGCCGATATTAAGCGGGTCACTGAAATGGTGATTACGGAAAAATTACATCATGCGACGTCTCGGGTCGTTGAAATTTAATGTCAGAATTTTATGAGGTATGACGAATGGACATAACAAAAATCCTGAATACGAATCGCGTTATTTTAGATATGCAAGCGACGAATAAAGCGGAGGCGATTGAAGAATTAACTAATCTTCTCAAAAAAGATGGTGCGATCGATTGTCGGGAAACCTTTATTAAAGATGTCTGGCAGCGCGAAGCGGAAGGCTCGACTGGTTTTGAAAATCATATTGCGATCCCGCATGGTAAATCTTCAGCTGTGATTAATACTACGCTGGCAATTGGCCGTACCCGCCAGGATATTCCCTGGGAAACGCTGGATGGCAGTAGCGTGCGCTGTATTATTTTATTTGCGGTACGTCTTGAAGATCAAAATACCACCCATATCCGTTTACTTTCCCAGGTCGCGGGCGCGCTGGCGGATGATGACATCATAGAACAATTGTTAGTTGAGACGAGTCCGCAAAAAATCATTGATCTCTTTAGTCAGTATGCACAATCCGATGTCTGCTAAATAACAGGGAGTATGTCATGAATATTGTCTGTGTTGCCGCCTGTACGGCGGGTATTGCTCATACCTATATTGCTCGTGAAAAGTTAATCAAAGGAGCAAAAGCTCTGGGCCATACCATTAAAGTTGAAACCCAGGGAACCATTGGTACAGAAAATGAATTACAGGCGGCAGATATCTCTGCTGCTGACGTCGTGATTCTTGCTGTAGATGTGAAAATAAAAGGAGAAGAACGCTTCACCAATAAACGTATTGTGCGAGTAAAGACAGAGATCGTCATTAAATCGCCCGTTCAATTTCTTGAAAAGGTCGAAAAATCACTGGGAAACAAATGATCCTTATACTGGAGGGATCTTAATATGAAAGACAATAAAATTCCGGTTTCACAGGAAATTAAAAAACATTTATTAACCGGCATCTCGTGGATGATACCCCTTATTGTGGCCGCCGGGATATGTATTGCGTTGGGGCAAGTTCTTGGCGGTACAGATGTTGGTGAAAAAACAGGAACAATCCCGTGGATGCTTAATCAGATTGGCGGCTGGGGAATGGGGCTGATTGTGCCGCTGATTAGCGCGGCAATTGCCTATTCTATTGCCGATCGTCCCGGATTTGCCCCGGGCCTGATTGTCGGCTTTCTCTGCGGGCAAATCCATACCGGATTTATTGGCGGTATGTTGGGTGGTTTCCTGGTGGGCTACACCATTTTGCTACTTAAACGCTATATCCGCCTGCCGCAGTCGATGCAAGGACTCATGCCAATCATGGTGTTGCCGGTATTAAGCACCATTATCGGTGGGCTGTTAATGATGACGCTGATTGGTAAACCCATCGCCTGGTTACAAGAAGCACTGATTCATTTGCTCGAGTCGATGCAGGGCGGATCGCGCTTCCTGATGGGGGCCATACTTGGCGCGATGGCAACCTTCGATTTCGGTGGTCCGGTCAACAAAACCATGTCGCTGTTTTCCGATGGCTTGCTGGTCAGTGGCGTCTACGGACCAGAAGCCGTGAAATTTGTCGGCTCAATCATCCCTCCGTTTGGCATCACACTTTCGTTCTTACTGACACGCCATAAATATACCCGTGCGGAGCGCGAGGCGCTGAAAGCCGCGTTTCCGATGGGGATCTGCATGATCACTGAAGGAGTCATTCCGATCGCCGCGCGTGACCTGCTGCGAGTAGTGGGATCTTGTGTGGTGGCATCGGCGGTCGCGGGCGGCTTAATCATGGTGTGGGGCGTGGAGAGTCCGGTTCCGCATGGCGGCATGTTTGTTGTGCCTCTGTTCACCCATCCTCTGCTGTTTTGCCTGGCGCTGGGTATAGGCACGGTGATTTGTGGCGTGATGCTTTCACTCTGGAAGAAACCGGTAACGGAACGCGACGAAGAGTTTGACGAACTGAGCGATCAAAAGCTGAAAGATGAAGAGATCACTTTCACCCTCGAATAACCGGAGGCCCTATGTTTGCCGATATGAAAAGTATGGTGATGAAAGCCTGGCATGAACATTACGCCTTGCTGGCGATCAACTGTATGAATCTGGAAAGTGCTCACGCAGCTATCCGCGTGGCGGAGAAGAATCGCGCTCCGATCATTCTCAATCTCTATCAGGGGCATCTGGCGCATTTTCCTGCACCCGTCGCGGCGGCAGTGGTTAAAACGCTCGCGGAATCTGCCTCAGTACCGGTCACTCTGGCGCTTGATCATGGCAAAAATCCGGACTGTATTCGTCAGGCGTTTCGTGCTGGTTTCAGCGGATTAATGATTGATGCTTCTGCTTTTCCCCTGGAGGAAAACGTGCGCCAGACCAGGGCGGTGGTGGAACTCGCCGCCAGCGCGCAGCTCTGCGTGGAAGGCGAACTGGGCCATCTGGCAGATGCGCCGCGTTACGACCAGGCCGCCAATGCAGACCTGATGACGCAACCCACTGATGTGGAAACGTTTATCGCGCAGACAGGCATTGATCTACTGGCCGTCTCGGTAGGCACGGCGCACGGCATGTACGCGCCTGGTGTTGTACCTGCTATTGATTTTCAGCGTCTGGCGGAGATTTTCCACTGCTCGAGCGTGCCTCTGGCATTACATGGCGGTAGCGGTACGCCGTTCGATCAGCTCCAGCTCTGTACGACGCTGGGGGTAGCAAAAATCAACGTGGGGGCGGCCATTTTTGAACGGGGGAAATCCGCGCTCCTGCATACCCTCTGTCACGATATATCCATTGAACTGGTGGACGCGCTGAAAGCTATGGAACTGGCCTTCGAAGAAGCGATTACACCGTATTTACAGGCGAGCGGCTCTATCGGCAAAGCCTGATTCATTTTCTGTCATGGCCTTTATGCCAGTGCAATAACGCACCGGCAGGGCGGACTACACGCTGAAACTGGAGATTTAACATGTTAGTTTCGATGAAAGAATTACTGCAACCTACCCGCCAGCACGGCTTTGCCATTGGCGCATTTAATGTGGCGGATAACTGTTTCCTTCGCGCAGTCGTGGATGAAGCAGAAGCGACAAATACTCCGGCGATTATTGCCATCCATCCCAGCGAACATGATTTTGTGGGCGATGCCTTTTTCGCTCACGTTCGCGAAATTACCCAGCGTAGTCCGGTCCCGTTTGTACTGCACCTCGATCATGGTGCCTCTGTAGAGCATGTTTTGCGTGCGATTCGCTGCGGATTTACCTCAGTAATGATCGACGGTTCGCTGCTGCCGTATGAAGAAAACGTGGCGCTGACCGCAGAAGTGGTTCGCCTCGCTCACGCGGTTGGCGTGTCGGTTGAGGGTGAACTGGGAACCATCGGACAAACAGGAACGTCGGTAGAAGGTGGTGTTTCACAAGTGACCTACACAGATCCGGCGCAGGCCGCCGATTTTATTGCTCGTACAGGTGCCGACACACTGGCTGTGGCGATTGGTACAGCGCATGGCATCTATCCAAAAGGGATGCAACCGAAGCTGCAAATGGACATTTTGCGCGACATTGCCGGACGTATTGATATTCCGCTGGTACTACACGGTGGTTCGGCAAACCCGGACGCGGAGATTGCTGAATCAGTTACGCTCGGCGTCGGCAAAATCAATATCTCCAGCGATATGAAATACGCCTATTTCCAGAAAGTGCGTGAAATTCTCGCTAAAGAGAGCTGGTGGGACCCGAACGTCATCTATCCGGATGCGATTAACGCGGCGCGGGAAGTCATTCGCCACAAAATGAAACTGTTCGGTTCGCTCGGTAAAGCATCACTGTACTAAGCCAGAAGGGCGGGGTGACCCGCCTTTTACGCAACAAGGAACGAGATATGCACTATCTGGGGTTGGATATTGGTGGGACCAAAATCGCCGCCGTTGTCATGGATGCGCATGGCTGGGAGATTCGCCGTTACCGCTGCCCGACGCAAAAGTCGACATATCAACAATTTGTCTCATGCGTTGTGGCGCTTATCGAGCAGATTAGGCGGGACGTTCAACGACCGATGCTGACAGGGATCGCCTTACCCGGCAGTATCTCGCCACTCACTGGCCTGATTAAAAACGCGAATATTCAGGTGATTAACGGTCATGCGTTACAGGCTGATTTGCAGCAATTGCTTGGGCAACCGGTGGTGATAGCCAATGATGGTAACTGTTTCGCGCTATCAGAAGCTTGCGACGGTGCCGGGCAAGATTATGACGTGGTATTTGGTATTACGCTTGGTACGGGCTGCGGCGGTGGCATTGCCATCAAGCAACGACCGTTTATAGGGGCCTGGGGAAATGCTGCCGAATGCGGTCATATCACGTTGCCAGGCTATACGGAGCAGGAAGATGGTCCATCAGTCAGTTGCTATTGCGGCAAACACAACTGCGTGGAGTCGTTTGTTTCCGGCAGCGGTTTTAGTGAACGCTATCAACAGCTGACTGGTAACTTGCTCACTCCTGCGGCGATTGTCACCCTGGCACAACGTGGTGATGCTTGTGCCATGCAGCAGGTGGCACGTTTTCGCCAACAGCTTGCCCGCACGCTGGCAACCATCGTTAACGTTGTTGACCCTGGCGTGATTGTGATCGGCGGCGGGCTTTCGAATGTGGAACTGCTTATCACCGATCTGAACGCAGAAGTCGCTCCACTGGTTTTCACCGATCAATTCACCACTCCCATTGTAAAAGCACAGCACGGCGACAGTAGCGGAATGCGTGGCGCTGCCTGGCTTGCTATGCGCAACGGAGAAGCCAATGAAACGTTCACAAATTAATTATGTTATTGATAAAGCACATGCCATTGCGCAGACCTTCCGCGTTTGTTTGCCAGAGTTCGCCTATTTTACGGTGGATGACTGGCTGCAGCGGGAACGGGATAACTGGCAAGAAGTGGTCGACTTACAGCTCGGTTGGGATATCACCGATTTTGGTCGTGGTGATTTCAACCAAACGGGACTAACACTGCTAACGATGCGCAACGGCGCGCTGGGGTCGGCGGCATATCCAAAACCGTATGCTGAGAAAATGTTGCAGATCCAACAAGATCAGCAGACTCCCTGGCATTTTCACACCCACAAAATGGAAGATATCCTCAATCGGGGCGGTGGAGACTTATGCATGCAGTTGGCCTGGGCCAACGAAGCCAATCTCTGTGATGATCAACGAGTCATTACCGTGAGTGTTGATGGTCAGCGGCGTACCATGAAACCTGGTGAAACGCTGGTGCTAAAGCCGGGGCAGGGCATTTGCCTGCCGCCGCGTCTGTATCATCGCTTCTGGGCGGAAAAAGCGTTTGTTCTCGGCTGGGAAATCTCGATGGTAAATGATGACCAACACGATAATTATTTTCTTGAGCCGGGAGGACGTTTTCCGGCGATAGAAGAAGATGAACCGGTGAAATGGTTATTGTGCAGTGAGTATGGAATTTTGCGCTAATAACGGGGAACGCTAGCGCTGATATCCGCTAGCGTCCTTATTTTTACTGCACCGGCTCCGTCGACGTAACTTCACCACTGGAAACTACGCCCGCATTCATGGTTTGAGTCACTTGCTGCTTTGCGGCATTCACGGCATGCAATTGCCCGCTAACCGTAGGTTTCAGCGGGACATTGGCCTGAATATCGCCACTGGCGGTAAGCTGAATATTGCCGTCGCCAGTCAACGGTAATTCAGGCCATCCCCAATGTTGCAAAATATTCACCGGCACACCGCGTCCATTCAGGCTGATATGGGTCTGACGTTGTGGCGTTTGTGAAACACTGGCGGTGGCTTCCAGAATGCCTTTTTCAGTAAATGCACTCAGTTCGCTGATATTCACCGTGCTGCTGTTGGCAGTTAGCGCCAGCGACGGACGACGGACATCAACACGATTAAACGTTGCGGCGGCGGCATTCAGATTCGCCGAGCCACTCCAGACGCCCCATTTATGATCGGTAACCAGCGTCAGATTGGCACCGTAACCATCGAGCGCGGTGAGCTGCCACGGGAAGTCAGGGTCGATATCAATGATCAGATTGCGGCTGGCGCTAAATCTCTTCAGTTGCAGGCTGTTTAACCAACCGGGTGTCGTTTCCATCCACAACTGTTGCCAGTTTTTTGGCAAGGTATATTCCAGTCCGGCAATTGCCGCATCATCGAGGATCAGCGTTTTCCCGTCGCGTTGCCAGTTTCCTGACGTTCTGACCATACCCCCTTCCCAGCGGCTGGTGAACTGGCGCAGTGCTACGCCCTGCGGGGAAAATTCTGCGTTTATAATCGGATCAAATAAATGCAGCGAGCCATAAATAAACTCGCTGGCGTTCATCGACAGTTTGCCTTCCTGTGTCTGCCAGTCATCTTTACTGAAGGTCATGTTGCGCAAGCTGAGATCGAGGTCGGTCACCGCCCAGTCCGGACCTTGCAAACGAGCATCGATGACTTCCAGGCGACCAATCTGCAACGACGGGACAGAGCGTAATGGCGCAAAGAAGTCGGTTAGCGATTTTTCGCTTTGTAGACGGATATCCGCCAGGCGCAGGTTTTCCACTTGCCAGCTGCCGTCAGCGTTACGCTGCGCGTTTCCGGTTAATGTCCCGCGGGCGATGTCGGCACCCAGGTTAGTCAGCGTAACGCGATCGTTATCAATACTGCCTTCAATCAGTACATTGGTGGCAGGAACATCATTGAGCGAAAGCGATCCGGCACTAAACTGAATCTGCGCCTTCGTACCCAGCACTTTACCGGCTTCTGGTGACCACGGAACCACGCCGCCATTTACCCGCTGCGCGCTCAGTTTCCATTCGCTATTCGGGCTATTAAACGCCATATCACGCAGTTGCAGACGATCGGCTTTGAACGGTAGCGGCGCGGTCTGGTCGGTGAGATTCAGCGTCCCGTTTTCCAGCAGGATGGTATCGACATGGCGTGGTTCGGTCAGTTGCCGACTGCTTAGCGCAATGTCGACACTTTTTGCTACCAGGGTCGCGGGCTGGCCATCACGGCCAAACGTGACGTTCTCCAGCACGATATGAGATGGCGCGGAAAAACGGTGATCCATCGCCCCGAAGGCCAGATGATAGTCGCTATTCTCGGAAACCCATGCGCTGATATGTTCTGCTCCCCAGCGGGTTTGCAGAAGAAAATAGAGGCCAGCGATCACCACTAACAGAGCGATGAAAATGTAGAGAAGCAGCTTCCCAATAAATTTCATGGTCTTCCATCCCGTGAAATGCACATAAGGGAGTTATGCACGATTTACGCGCAATCCTCAAGGCGGGAATGGTGAAAGAGGTGAGACTGCGGCGGTAATTATCTTACCGCCGCCAGTGAATTACTGTTTTTCTGGTGGGAAAATCAGATTCAGCACGATGGCAGTAATACCGCCCGCGGCAATCCCGGAGGAGAGTAGGTTTTTCAGCCATTCAGGGGCAAACTGCAAAATCAGCGGCTGCTGAGACACGCCCAGACCGACCGCCAGCGACAGCGCGATAATCAGAATTGCCCGGCGGTTCAGCGGCTCACGAGAAACGATACGCACACCGGAGGCGGCGATGGTGCCAAACATTACAAGCGTTGCGCCGCCCAGAACCGGTTCTGGAATGTGTTGTACAAAACCGCTCACTGCCGGGAACAGACCCAGCACGATCAACATCAGCGCGACGACAAAACCGACATAGCGGCTGGCAACACCGGTTAACTGGATCACCCCGTTGTTCTGCCCGAAGCAGGAGTTCGGGAAGGTATTAAATACCGCCGAGACAAACGAGTTCAGGCCGTTTGCCAGCACGCCGCCTTTCAGGCGTTTCATGTACAGCGGACCGGAAACCGGCTGTTCGGAAACGTCAGAGGTCGCCGTGATATCGCCAATGGTTTCCAGCGAAGTGATCATAAAGACCAGCATCAGCGGCAGCAGCAGACTCCATTCAATGCCAAGACCGTAATAGAGCGGCGTTGGCACCATAATCAGTTCTTGTGTCCTCGGTTCGTTGCTTTCTGGCAACATGCCCATAAACCACGCCAGCGCATATCCGGCCGCCATCGCAATGACCAGTGAGGCCACGCGTAAGTAAGGGTTACGTTGACGGTTAAGCAGGATAATTAAGGCTAAGACCACGCCTGCCAGCAGCAGATTTTTCGGTGCGCCGAAGGTGTTATCGCTCATGGCTGCGTAACCGCCGCCAATGGAGGTCAGTCCAACCTGAATTAGCGACAGGCCGATAATCATCACCACAACGCCAGAAACCAGTGGCGTAATAATGCGGCGCGCCAGATGCAGAACGCGGGAGATCACCATCTCGGTACAACTTGCCAGCATCAACGTGCCGAACAAAGCTGCCATCATGGTAGGAACATCAGCACCACCGGTCTTCAGCGCTGTGCCGCCCATAATCAGCGGAGCAACAAAGTTGAAGCTGGTGCCCTGAATAGACAACAACCCGGAGCCAACCGGACCCCAGGCCTTAATTTGAATAATCGATGCCACACCGGAGGCAAACAGCGACATACTAATAATGTGTTGCGTGTCTTGTGCCGGTAAACCCAGCGCCTGGCAGATTAATAGCGCTGGCGTGATCACCGCAACGAACATCGCCAGCAAATGCTGACAGGCGGCAAACAGGGTTTGAGGAAGCGGCGGACGATCTTCAAGACGGTAAATCAGTTCGCTGTTTTGAGTCTGCGCAACCGGTTGCGCATTTTCTGACTCGAGGGTGGAAACAGACATCGAAAACAATCCCGTGGTAGCAAAGCGGGCATTTTAGCTGACCGAAAGAGAAAAGCAAACGTTTGCCACATCCTCATCTAAATATTTAAATGAGATAAATGTACTTTTTTATATAACTTTTAGTTGTTTTCTGCTTAAAATCCATGCCATTTTTCTAGTTTCAGCTAAGAATTCGAACCAGGAAAGCATGACTCGATACTCGTCATATTTCGCCTTACTGCAAATGCGCGATGAAGTATGACGAGTATGAAAGAGTGATGCGGACACAAAGGAGTAACTATGTTTCATCTCGATACTTTAGCAACGCTTGTTGCCGCAACGCTGACGTTGCTGCTCGGGCGCAAGTTGGTCCATTCCGTCTCCTTTTTGAAAAAATACACCATACCGGAACCTGTTGCGGGTGGTTTATTAGTGGCGCTGGCGCTGCTGATACTGAAAAAAAGCATGGGCTGGGAAGTCAACTTTGATATGTCCCTGCGCGATCCGTTGATGCTGGCTTTCTTCGCCACCATTGGCCTGAACGCCAACCTTGCCAGTCTGCGAGCTGGTGGGCGTGTGGTGGGGGTTTTCCTGATTGTGGTTGTTGGCCTGTTGGTGATGCAAAATGCCATTGGCATTGGTATGGCTAGCCTGTTAGGGCTTGATCCGCTGATGGGGCTGCTGGCCGGTTCTATTACGCTTTCCGGCGGTCACGGTACGGGTGCTGCATGGAGTAAATTGTTCATTGAACGTTATGGCTTCACCAACGCGACAGAAGTGGCGATGGCCTGTGCAACGTTCGGTTTGGTGCTGGGCGGCTTGATTGGCGGTCCGGTGGCGCGCTATCTGGTGAAACACTCCACCACACCGAACGGTATTCCGGATGACCAGGAAGTTCCGACTGCGTTCGAAAAGCCGGATGTGGGCCGCATGATCACCTCGCTGGTGCTGATTGAAACTATCGCGCTGATTGCTATCTGCCTGACGGTGGGGAAAATTGTTGCGCAACTTTTGGCTGGTACTGCTTTTGAACTACCGACCTTCGTCTGTGTACTATTTGTTGGCGTGATTCTGAGCAACGGTCTGTCAATGATGGGCTTTTACCGCGTCTTTGAGCGAGCGGTATCCGTGCTGGGTAACGTAAGCCTGTCGTTGTTCCTGGCGATGGCGCTGATGGGGCTGAAACTGTGGGAGCTGGCTTCGCTGGCGTTGCCGATGCTGGCGATTCTGGTGGTACAGACCATCTTCATGGCGTTGTATGCCATCTTCGTTACCTGGCGCATGATGGGCAAAAACTACGATGCGGCAGTGCTGGCTGCGGGTCACTGTGGTTTTGGCCTCGGTGCAACGCCAACGGCAATCGCCAACATGCAGGCGATCACTGAACGCTTTGGCCCGTCGCACATGGCGTTCCTGGTCGTGCCGATGGTCGGTGCGTTCTTTATCGATATCGTCAATGCGCTGGTGATTAAGCTGTATTTGATGTTGCCGATTTTTACGGGTTAACCGATGAAGCGGCGGTCTTCTCACCGCCGCCTTTTACGCATTCGAGTAGCGTTCTGTTTCTGGCATCCAGCGTTCTATCAGGGCTTTTGCCTGTTGTGGGTAACGTTCGTGAATATGTCGCGCCAGGCGCTGAACTTCCGGGATCATCGCCTGATCGCGCAGTAAATTCGCCACTTTAAATTCAGCATTCCCCGTCTGACGTGTACCTAACAATTCGCCAGGGCCGCGAATCTCCAGATCTTTCTGTGCAATCACAAAACCATCGTTGCTGTCGCGTAGTACCTGCAGGCGGATTTGCGCGGTTTTGGAGAGCGGCGTTTTGTAGAGCAGCACGCAGTGAGAGGCCACCGCGCCACGACCCACGCGGCCACGTAACTGGTGTAACTGCGCCAGACCCAGACGCTCCGGGTTTTCGATAATCATCAGACTGGCATTGGGTACATCAACACCGACTTCAATGACAGTAGTGGCAACCAGCAGGTGTAGCTCGCCTTGTTTAAACGATGTCATCACCGCCTGTTTCTCGGCGGGTTTCATCCGTCCGTGAACCAGGCCAACATTCAACTCTGGTAGCGCCAGTTTCAACTCTTCCCAGGTCGCTTCCGCCGCCTGCGCTTCCAGTAATTCCGACTCTTCAATCAACGTACAAACCCAGTACGCCTGACGCCCTTCAGTCATACAGGCGTGGCGCACGCGGTCAATGATATCGATACGGCGGGTATCAGGAATAGCGACCGTAGTCACTGGCGTGCGGCCTGGTGGCAGCTCATCTATCACCGAGGTATCGAGATCGGCATACGCAGTCATCGCCAGCGTGCGGGGGATGGGCGTGGCGGTCATGATCAACTGATGCGGATGGAAGCCCTGCTGCTGGCCTTTCTCCCATAACGCCAGACGCTGATGTACGCCAAAACGATGCTGTTCGTCGATAATCACCAGCGCCAGGCCGTTAAACTGCACCTGTTCCTGGAAAATGGCGTGCGTACCAACAATCATCTGCACCTGACCGCTGGCGATGGCTTCTTGCTGAGCCAGTCGTGCTTTACCTTTCTGTTTTCCGGCGAGCCAGCCTACTTCGATACCGAGCGGTGCAAACCAGTTACGGAAGTTATTGGCGTGCTGCTCGGCGAGTAATTCGGTTGGTGCCATCAGTGCCACCTGTTTGCCGTGGGCAACCGCACGCAACGCGGCGAGGGCGGCGACCAGCGTTTTACCGGAACCTACATCGCCCTGCACCAGACGCATCATCGGCACATCCAGCGCCATATCGCGCTCGATCTCCGCCACTACGCGTGCCTGTGCGCCCGTTGGCTTGAACGGTAAGGCGGCGAGGAGTTTATTTTTCAGCGCGTCATTGGCGCTCAGCGGCTGAGCATGAAAACGTTGTGCACCGGCACGTAACGCCAACATGCTGAGGTTGTGCGCCAGCAACTCTTCGAGAATCAGCCGGCGTTGTGCCGGATGCTGCCCGGTTTCGAGATCGCTAAGCTGTAGCGTCGGCGGCGGGCGGTGCAAAGTGCGCAACGCTTCCGGTAGCGTCATCATTCCTTGTGACAGTTCCGGCGGCAGGAGTTCTTCAATGGCGCATGTGTCGAGCAGATCCAGCGCCTGGTCGGTTAATTTACGCAGCGTAGCCTGCTTTACGCCTTCCGTAGTTGGATAAACCGGTGTGAGCGTTTCCTGTAACTCTGGCGTGCTGAGATCGCCCTGTACGCGGTATTCCGGGTGGATCATCTCCGCACCATATTTGCCGCGCTTTGCTTCGCCATAGGCCAGCACGCGGCGGCCTGTCGCCAGGCTATTTTTCATTGCCGCATTGAAGTTGAAAAAGCGCATAGTGAGAATGCCGGAACCGTCGCTGATCTGGCAGGTCATCATCCGCCGACCGCCGAAGGAGATATTGCAGTTCAGCACTTCGCCTTCCACCGTGGCATAAACACCCGGCAGTAGTTCACCGATGGGGTAGAGATGTGTGCGATCTTCGTAGCGCAGAGGAAGGTGTAAGAGCAAATCCTGTACGGTATGCAGGTTGATTTTCGCCAGCTTGTTACTAAGCGCTGCGCCAACGCCCGTTAGGGAACTGAGCGGGACAGCATCTAACAGGCGACCTTTCATCGCGCTTACCCTGCGGCCTGCATGGTGGACCACCAGTCAGCATCGGCTTCAATCTCGCCTTGCTGATTAACGTGGGGGTAGGGCAGACCTTTGCGTTTTGCGACTTTCGCCAGCACCGGATAGCCGCCTTCAAACAGCAGGCGTTGTTGCTCGGCTTCCGGCAACATGCTGTTTTCACGCAGGTACATGCCCGCATTTTGCCGCTGGCGCTGGGCTTCGTAAAGAATGAGGGCTGAGGCAACGGAAACATTCAGCGACTGCACCATGCCGATCATCGGAATGATGATATCCTGATCCGCCAGGGCCAACGCTTCCTGCGTGATGCCCGTTTTCTCCTGTCCCATCAAAATACAGGTCGGGCGAGTGTAATCAATTTCGCGGAAATCAACAGCGTTATCAGAAAGATGGGTTGCCAGAATCTGCATGCCCTGGCCTTTCAGATGAGCGACGGCATCGCCAATGGTGCGGTGCGTTTTCACCTGTACCCAGCTGTTACTACCCGCAGCTGCCGAAGCCATGGTGCGCATCCGGCTGCCAGGCCAGACAGCATGAACTTCATGTACGCCAACGGCATCTGCGGTACGAATAATCGCAGAAACGTTATGAGGTTTGTGGACCTGCTCCATGCAGACGGTCAGATCAGGCTGCCGCTTGGCGAGCATTTCGCAGATGCGTGCATAACGTGTTGGGTTCATAAAACATTAATTTCGGTTTCGGGTGACTTTAATCACGTCTGGCATCACGCGGATTTTGCGCATGATATTCGCCAGATGCACACGGTCACGGGCGGTCAGACGAATAAAGGCGCTATAGACGCGACCATCTTTCTCTTCCGTATTCAAACTTTGAATATTCGAGGTCGTGGTGTTAATTGCCGCCGTCAGGTTTGCCAGCGCGCCCTGATGATTGAACATCTCCACCTTGATTTCGGTGATGAATTCCTGCGCCGTCTCTTTATCCCATTCAACAGCCATAAACTTCTCTGGCTCTTTCTGGTAGCCACGGATGTTACGGCAGGATTCATGGTGGATCACCAGACCTTTACCGGGGCTGACGTGGGCGATAATCGGGTCGCCAGGAATTGGGCGGCAGCATTTCGCAAAGGTGATCAGCACGCCATCGGCACCTTTAATGGGCAGATGTCCGTGACTTTGGGTTGCCGGTGGAATGGAGGCGTCCCCATGTTGCAGATTTTTCGCGACCACCACGCTCATTGCGTTACCAAGGCCTATTTCTGCCAGCAGATCGTCAAGCGTTGCCAGCTTCATGCGGTCCAGCTCGCGCTGAATATTTTCCTGCGGGATTTCATTGAGCTTACGGCTACCACCCAACGCATGGTTGAGCAGACGACGGCCCAGGCTTACAGAATCATCACGCTTGAGGTTTTTCAGCAACTGACGAATTTTGGCGCGCGCTTTCGAGCTGACGACAAAGTTCAGCCACGCGGCATTCGGGCGAGCACCCGGTGCGGTAATGATTTCAACGGTTTGACCGCTAGTAAGCGGCTGCGACAGCGGGTAAGGCTGGCGGTCGACGCGTGCGCCCACGCAGGCATGGCCGATATCGGTATGCACCGCATAAGCGAAGTCGACGGGCGTTGCACCGGCAGGCAGTTCGACAATGCGCCCTTCTGGTGTGAAAACGTAAATCTCATCCGGGAAGAGATCGGATTTAACGCTCTCGATAAATTCAAACGAGCTACCGGCACTCTGTTGCAGCTCCAGCAGGCTTTGCATCCAGCGCTGGGCGCGTATTTGCGCGGTAGTGCTGGTTTCGCCGTGCTCTTTATAAGCCCAGTGCGCGGCAACACCCATCTCCGCCATCTGATCCATATCTTCGGTACGGATCTGGACCTCAACCGGCACGCCGTGCGGGCCAATCATCGAGGTGTGCAAAGACTGATAGCCGTTCGCTTTTGGAATGGCGATATAGTCTTTCACGCGGCCCGGACGCGGCTTGTACAGGCTGTGCATCTGGCCCAGCACGCGATAACAGGTGTCAGAATCATTGACGATCACGCGGAAAGCGTAGATGTCCATGATTGAGTGAAAACGCTGCTCTTTGAGCACCATTTTGCAGTAAATCGAATAAAGATGCTTTTCGCGACCACTGACGCGGCACGGTATTCCCGCTTCCTGCAAACGCCCTTCGATTTCAGAAAGAATCTTCTGGATCATCTCTTTACGGTTGCCGCGCGCGGCTTTCACCACTTCTTTGATTACGCGATAACGGTTGGGATACAGCGCCTCAAAACCCAGCTCTTCGAGTTCGGTTTTAATGTGGTGGATACCTAAACGGTGCGCCAGCGGACTGTAAATTTCGAGAGTTTCACGGGCGATGCGGCGACGTTTGTCCGGGCGAAGTGAGCCCAGCGTGCGCATGTTGTGGGTACGGTCGGCAAGTTTGATGAGAATGACGCGGATATCCTGCACCATCGCCATAATCATCTTGCGAAAGTTTTCGGCCTGCGCCTCTTTCTTATCGCGGAACTTGAGTTTATCAAGTTTCGACACCCCCTCTACCAGCTCGGCGACGCTTTTACCAAAAAGCTGCTCCATGTCCTGGTAGGTGGCGGGTGTATCTTCAATCACATCATGCAGCAGCGCCGCCATCAGCGTTTCATAGTCGAGTTTCATCTCGGCCAGAATGCAGGCAACCGCCACCGGGTGCGTGATATAGGGTTCACCGCTTGAACGTGTTTGCCCCTCGTGAGCATCACGTGCAACGAGATACGCCTGCCGCAGACGCTTGATTTGGTCTTCCGGCAGGTAGTTTTGAATCAGCTGATTCAGGCTTTCAAACAGATACAAGGGCGACCCGCTTTGTGATTAACGACGACCTTCAGCAATAGCGGTAACGGCTTGTAATTCAGCGGCTTCCTGCTCTTGCTGTTCCTGGCGTTCGCGAACGTCGAGGATCTGGTTGTTGATCAGACCTTCTTCGATTTCGCGCAGCGCGATTACAGTGGTTTTATCGTTTTCTTCCGGTACCAGCGGATCCTTTCCGCCTACCTGCATCTGACGAGCGCGACGCGCGGCGACCAGTACCAGGTCAAAACGGTTACCAATTTTCTCTACAGCGTCCTGAACAGTTACGCGTGCCATACTTAAAAAGCTCCACAGGTGAAGAAATGACTGGGCATGATACTGAAATCAGGTTCAGTCTGCCAACAATTTGCTGATTAAAGCGTCATGACGCTGCTTTTGGCGGCTCATGCGCAGACGTTCGGCGCGAATAATGGTCTTCAAATCGGTCAACGCGGTATCGAAGTCATCATTCACAATCAGGTAATCATATTCGGCGTAATGGCTCATTTCTGCAACAGCTTGCGCCATACGCTTTGCAATGACCTCTTCGCTGTCCTGACCGCGACCGCGTAGACGGCGGTCCAGTTCGATTTTAGACGGCGGTAAAATAAAGATACTCCGCGCGTGCGGCATCTTCTGGCGAATTTGCTGCGCACCCTGCCAGTCGATATCGAGAAAAACATCGACACCGGTCGCCAGTACTTGCTCAATGGCCTCACGCGAAGTGCCATAGTAATTACCAAAAACTTCTGCGTGTTCGAGGAACGCATCTCTACTAATCATTTCTTTAAATTCATCATGATTAACAAAGAAATAATGTTCACCGTGGACTTCACCAGGACGCGGTTGGCGTGTGGTGTGTGAAACAGAAACCTGGGTGTCATACAACGGTTGGGTTTTTAATAAAGCCTGAATCAGGCTGGATTTACCCGCGCCACTGGGGGCAGAAACAATATAAAGCGTGCCTTGAGCCATGAGTATCTTTCGTATGTGATTAGCGAAATAAAGCCTACATACGAGCTTATTATACACGGCGCGGCCATGTGACGTAGCCCTCGCTCACACTTTTTGCGCAAAGTTGTTGCATTTTGCGTAGCTGCTTCCGCATTTACCTGTCATTCACTGCAATAAAGACGGTTCTCAGGAAGCGTTCTCGCAGACTCCGTTTTTGCCACTCGGCTTTGCTTTCATCACGTTGTATATCTGCCTGACTATCTACAGCGGAGGTGATGATGAAAGTATGGATGGCGATATTAATAAGTATCTTGTGCTGGCAATCATCGTCGTGGGCTGTCTGTCCGGCCTGGTCGCCAGCCCGAGCACAGGAAGAAATTTCCCGCCTGCAACAGCAAATAAAACAGTGGGACGATGACTACTGGAAAGAAGGGAAAAGTGAGGTGGAAGACGGGGTTTACGATCAGTTAAGCGCCCGTCTTACACAGTGGCAACGCTGTTTTGGGAACGAGACCCACGACGTGATGATGCCGCCTTTAAACGGTGCGGTTATGCATCCGGTTGCCCATACGGGTGTACGCAAAATGGTGGATAAAAACGCATTAAGTCTGTGGATGCGAGAACGTAGCGATCTTTGGGTGCAGCCAAAAGTTGATGGCGTTGCGGTAACCCTGGTTTATCGGGACGGGAAACTGAACAAAGCAATCAGTCGCGGTAATGGCCTGAAAGGCGAGGACTGGACGCAGAAAGTTCGCTTAATTTCCGCTGTGCCGCAAACCGTTAGCGGGCCTTTAGCCAACAGTACGCTTCAGGGGGAAATATTTCTCAAGCGTAAGGGGCATATCCAACAACAAATGGGGGGAATAAATGCCCGCGCAAAAGTTGCTGGCCTGATGATGCGCCAGGGGAATAGCGATACGCTAAACTCACTGGCTGTTTTTGTCTGGGCATGGCCGGATGGACCGCAGTTAATGACCGATCGTTTAAAGGATCTGGCTACCGCAGGTTTTACTCTAACGCAGACGTATACCCGTGCGGTTAAAAATACTGATGAGGTTGCGCACGTACGCAATGAGTGGTGGAAAGCAAAATTACCCTTCGTCACCGATGGCGTGGTTGTGCGAGCGGCGAAAGAACCCGAATCCCGTCATTGGCTACCGGGCCAGGCGGAGTGGCTGGTGGCCTGGAAATATCAACCTGTAGCTCAGGTTGCCGAAGTGAAGGCGATTCAGTTTGCGGTGGGTAAGAGCGGTAAAATATCGGTGGTTGCGTCACTTGTACCTGTCATGCTGGATGATAAAAAAGTCCAGCGGGTGAATATTGGTTCCGTCAGGCGCTGGCAGGAGTGGGATATTGCGCCTGGTGATCAGATCCTCGTCAGCCTTGCCGGTCAGGGGATTCCTCGCATTGATGATGTAGTCTGGCGCGGAGCAGAACGTACAAAACCGACACCACCAGAAAACCGCTTTAACTCGTTGACCTGCTACTTTGCTTCTGATGTTTGTCAGGAACAGTTCATTTCACGCTTAGTCTGGCTGGGGTCAAAACAGGTTCTGGGGCTTGATGGCATTGGTGAGGCCGGCTGGCGCGCCCTGCATCAGACTCATCGCTTTGAGCATATCTTTTCCTGGCTTTTATTAACGCCAGAGCAATTACAGAACACGCCGGGGATCGCGAAAAGTAAAAGTGCGCAGTTATGGCATCAGTTTAATCTGGCTCGTCAGCAGCCTTTTACTCGCTGGGTGATGGCAATGGGAATACCGCTAACCCGGGCGGCGCTTAATGCCAGTGATGAACGGTCCTGGTCGCAACTTTTATTTAGCACGGAACAGTTCTGGCAGCAGCTGCCGGGGACTGGATCGGGGCGCGCCAGACAGGTTATTGAATGGAAGGAAAATGCGCAAATCAAGAAGCTGGGCAGTTGGCTGTCTGCCCAGCAGATCACAGGTTTTGAACCTTAGTGACCTTCGTGGCTGTAGTAAAAGACCGGTAATCCCAGCTTAAGACGTAGCGCCAGTAAACGGGCAAAAAAGCCGAATACCAGGGTGGAGATAATCACCACATCATGGTTAGAAACATAGTGTTGCAGCGCGATGTACAGCACGGCGGAGGCAAATGAGACACCGGCATACAACTCTTTCTGGAATACCAGTGGAATGCGTTTACAGAACATATCGCGCAAAACGCCGCCAAACACGCCGGTGGTTACCGCCGCTACAACGGCAATAATCGGGCCGTGCCCCATATCCAGTGCAACCTGTGCGCCGATGATAGAAAAGACCACCAGTCCGAGCGCATCGAGCACCAGAAACACTTTGCGCAGGTAAGGCATTACAGGAGCAACGATAGTGGTGAGTACTGCGGCGGTAGCGACGATAATCACATATTCCGGGTGTTTGACCCAGCCGAGCGGATAGTGGCCCAGCAGAATATCGCGCACTGACCCTCCGCCAATTGCGGTGGCGGTCGCAATAATAATTACGCCAAATGTATCCATGCGCCGTCGTCCGGCCGCCAGCGCCCCCGTCATGGCTTCGGCAGTAATGCCAACCAAATACAAAATGTGTAACAGCATGGTTCTCTCCCTAAAAATCTGTCTGGCAGGGTAGCGATTTGTGCGTATTGTCACGATTGAGATTTTTTAAGGTGAGAGGAAATTGATAACTTGTAGTTATGTGAAATCGCTATTTTCTGTAGTAAGAATGCATTTTTCTGATTTTGTGATAAGTAAAATGCATTAGAAAAAGTATGGAGTAAATAAATATGAGGACGAAACTATATGCGTAGCGCCGCTGTAATTAACAACGGCCTACGGAGATATGTCGCTTACTCGATATTCTGAATCTGCTCGCGCATCTGCTCAATCAACACTTTCAGCTCGATGGCGGAGTTTGTCACTTCGGCGTTGATAGATTTCGACGCAAGAGTGTTCGACTCGCGGTTGAACTCCTGCATCATAAAGTCCAGACGACGACCAACGGCTTCTTTTTTCTTCAGAATGTTGTAGGTCTCTTTGACATGCGCTTCGAGGCGGTCCAGTTCTTCGGCAACGTCAATTCGTTGTGCCAGCAGAACCAACTCCTGCTCCAGACGGTTGTTTTCCAGTTGCACCTGAGCATCTTCCAGCTTCGCTACCAGACGCTCACGCTGCCATTGCAGGATTTCCGGCATATGGGCGCGGACTTTGACCACTTCGGCGGTGACGCCTTCCAGACGCTGCTCAATCAACACTTTCAGCGCCTGACCTTCGGTTTCGCGCGCGATGATAAAGTCATCCAGGGTGCCATCCAACGCCGCGAGAATTTCAGCTGCAATCGCGTCGAGATCTTGCTCCTGGGCTGCCATCACGCCCGGCCAGCGTAGAATATCAACCGGGTTGATTTCTCCTTCGTCGCTCTGCATTTTTACCCAGTTCGCGGCAGTTACCAGCTGTTTAGCCAGTTTTTCGTTGAGGATCAGCTCACCTTGCGCGCTAACATCTGGCTCATAGCGCAGGGTACATTCCACTTTACCGCGCGTCAGGCGAGAACGAATACGCTCGCGAACGACAGGTTCAAGGCTACGGAACTGCTCCGGCAGACGAAAGTAAGTTTCCAGATAACGCTGGTTTACCGAGCGCATTTCCCAGGTTGCGCTCCCCCATTCACCCTTGATTTCACGCCGGGCGTAGGCGGTCATACTGCGGATCATAGACGTTCCTGTTTATAAAAGGAGAGGTGGAAGGATTATAGCCATCGATGCCTTGTCAGGATAGGAATAACCGCCGGAAGTCCGTATAATGCGCAGCCACATTTGTTTCAAGCCGGAGATTTCAATATGCGTCCAGCAGGCCGTAGCAATAATCAGGTGCGTCCCGTTACCCTGACTCGTAACTATACAAAACATGCAGAAGGCTCGGTGCTGGTCGAATTTGGCGATACCAAAGTATTGTGTACCGCCTCTATTGAAGAAGGCGTGCCGCGCTTCCTGAAAGGTCAGGGCCAGGGCTGGATCACCGCAGAGTACGGTATGCTGCCGCGTTCTACCCATACCCGTAACGCGCGTGAAGCGGCGAAAGGTAAGCAGGGTGGACGCACAATGGAAATCCAGCGTCTGATCGCCCGTGCTCTTCGCGCGGCAGTAGATTTGAAAGCACTGGGTGAGTTCACCATTACGCTGGACTGCGACGTGCTTCAGGCTGATGGTGGCACGCGTACCGCTTCGATTACGGGTGCCTGCGTGGCGCTGGCAGATGCGCTACAGAAGCTGGTGGAAAACGGCAAGCTGAAAACTAATCCAATGAAAGGGATGGTAGCCGCGGTCTCTGTCGGGATTGTGAACGGCGAAGCGGTTTGCGATCTGGAATATGTTGAAGACTCTGCCGCAGAGACCGACATGAACGTAGTGATGACCGAAGACGGGCGTATCATTGAAGTGCAGGGGACGGCAGAAGGCGAACCGTTCACCCACGAAGAGTTACTCACCTTGTTGGCGCTGGCCCGAGGGGGAATCGAATCCATTGTAGCGACGCAGAAGGCGGCGCTGGCAAACTGATTTTTAAGGCGACTGATGAGTCGCCTTTTTTTTGTCTGTAGAAAAGTAAGATGAGGAGCGAAGGCATGAAACCATATCAGCGCCAGTTTATTGAATTTGCGCTTAGCAAGCAGGTGTTAAAGTTTGGCGAGTTCACGCTGAAATCCGGGCGCAAAAGCCCCTATTTCTTCAACGCCGGGCTGTTTAATACCGGGCGCGATCTGGCACTGTTAGGCCGTTTTTACGCTGAAGCATTGGTGGATTCCGGCATTGAGTTCGATCTGCTGTTTGGCCCTGCTTACAAAGGGATCCCGATTGCCACCACTACCGCCGTGGCGCTGGCGGAGCATCATGACCTTGACCTGCCGTACTGCTTTAACCGCAAAGAGGCAAAAGACCACGGTGAAGGCGGTAATCTGGTTGGTAGCGCGTTACAAGGACGCGTAATGCTGGTAGATGATGTGATCACCGCCGGAACGGCGATTCGCGAGTCGATGGAAATTATTCAGGCCAATGGCGCGACGCTTGCAGGCGTGTTGATTTCGCTTGATCGTCAGGAACGCGGGCGCGGCGAAATTTCGGCGATTCAGGAAGTTGAGCGTGATTACAACTGCAAGGTGATCTCTATCATCACCCTGAAAGACCTGATTGCTTACCTGGAAGAGAAGCCAGAAATGGCGGAACATCTGGCGGCGGTTAAGGCCTATCGCGAAGAGTTTGGCGTTTAACGAAACTCGCCGGATGAAAAGTCATCCGGCGTCATATTACTGCAACTGTGCGGCAATTAGCGGCCAGCGGGCGTCAAAATCATCCGTCGGGCGGTATTTAAACTCGCTGCGGACAAATCGTGACAGCATACCTTCACAAAATGCCAGCAACTGGCTTGCCAGCAGGGTTTCATCGGTGGTGTAACCTTCACCCTCACGCATTCTCTTTTCACGCAATACCTGACGCAACTGCGCTTCAATACGCTCGAACAGCTGGTTGATGCGCCCTTGCAGACGATCCTGTTCGAACATTAGCGCATGACCAGTGAGGATGCGAGTCAGGCCAGGATTACGCTCACCAAAACCGAGGAGCAACAACACGATCAGACGCAGGCGCGCTGTGGTGTCTTTCTCATCTTTCAGAATCAGGTTGATACGAGTAATCAGGCTATCTTCGATAAACTCAATCAGGCTATCGAACATGCGGGTCTTACTGGGGAAGTGGCGATACAGTGCCGCTTCGGAAACGCCGACAGAGGCGGCCAGTTTTGCCGTCGTGATACGTTGGCTTCCATCGCTGGATTCCAGCATCAGCGCCAGAGACTGAAGTATTTCCTCGCGACGGTTCCTTTTCGCAGTTTGTTTTTCTGCCATGTTACAAAATACCCCTGAAAATAAGCACTTGCCAGGCGGCACCCACGCTATGACCGCAAACGAAATGTTTGCGGCTATGTTATGACGTTATTCGGATGCGTATGTGTTACTGACGACCAGAGTGACCAAAGCCGCCTTCACCGCGGTCGGTGGCGTCGAAATCTTCCACCAGATTAAATTCAGCCTGTACTACCGGAACAAAAATCATCTGGGCGATGCGTTCGCCAGGTTGAATGGTGAAGCTGTCCTGACCACGGTTCCACACGGAAATCATCAACTGGCCCTGATAGTCAGAATCGATCAATCCTACCAGGTTACCAAGCACGATACCGTGCTTATGTCCCAATCCGGAGCGCGGCAGCATCATTGCCGCCAGTGAAGGATCGGCAATATGAATCGCCAGCCCGGTCGGAACCAGCGTAGTGTCACCCGGAGCCAGTTCTACGGCGTCGTCGAGACAGGCACGCAGGTCAAGTCCGGCAGAGCCAGAGGTGGCATAAGTCGGGAGCGGAAATTCCTTCCCAACGCGCGGGTCCAGAATCTTAACGTCGATTTTTTTCATCATAACGGGTCACGATCTCGTCGAGTAATAATTGGCCAAGGAGCTCTTTGCGCTCAAGCGGTAAGACTTTATCTCCGTCCTGCCAGAAAAGGTGTAATGCGTTGTTGTCGCTGTTAAATCCTTGAGTTGGCTGGGAAACATCGTTCGCGCAGATCAGATCAAGGTTTTTACGGATACGTTTTTGCCGGGCGTATTCTTCCACATTATTTGTTTCGGCGGCAAATCCAACGACGTAGGGTCGATGGTCTTTTAGTGCGGCAACGCCTGCGACGATATCGGGGTTTTTAACCATTTTTATTGTTAATTCATCACCCTGCGTGGCCTGCTTTTTGATTTTTTCTGGGGCCACGGTAGCTGCGCGATAATCCGCCACGGCGGCGCAACCGATAAAAATATTTTGCTGCTGTACAGAAGCATTCACGGCGGCTTCCATTTCCAGCGCGGTCATCACATCAACACGGTTAACAAACGGTGGCGTCGGTAGTGAAACCGGACCTGATACCAGCGTGACGTTCGCGCCACGACGGGCTGCGGCGGCGGCGATAGCAAAACCCATCTTGCCGGAGCTGTGATTAGAGATATAACGCACGGGATCGAGCGGTTCACGCGTCGGACCGGCGGTAATCATAATGTTCAGATGTTTCAGGTCGTTGACGGGCGAAAAATGCGCTACCGCCATATCCACAATAGTTAACGGATCGAGCATTCGTCCTGGGCCGATATCACCACAAGCCTGACTGCCGCTGTCTGGCCCCCAGATGAGCAAACCACGTGAGGCAAGCACCTCTAAATTATGCTGCGTGGCAGCGGCACGGTACATCTGCTGGTTCATGGCGGGGAGCACGGCTACAGGCGCAGGTGTAGCCAGACAAATCGTCGATACCAGGTCATTCGCCATTCCGGCAGCAACACGGGCAATTAAATCTGCCGTGGCAGGGGCGAGAATCACTAAATCAGCCCATTTACCCAGCTCAATATGGCCCATAGCGGCTTCGGCTGCCGGGTCCAGCAGACTGTCGGAAACGGGATAACCAGAAACCGCCTGCAAGCTAAGTGGGGTGATAAAGGCTTTTGCCGCTTCGGTCATGGCTACGCGGACATCGGCCCCGCGATCGCGCAAACGACGCACCAGTTCAGGGGTTTTATAGGCAGCAATACCGCCGCTAACGCCGAGAACGATTTTTTTACCGGCCAGGCTCATGATGATTTTTCCTGTTGGGTGACACCAGAAGTTGGCGATTTTATCACAATACTTTTGTTGTCGTGCCTTCACCTGAGATTCACTTTGCGAGGCGCTTTCCAGGATTGAAAACTGGCCGTCGATTTAAAGGAACGGCTATGACAGGATGCGAGCACCACAAAGGAGGTGAAGGTGAAAAACAATGCACAGCTGTTGATGCCGCGCGAAAAAATGCTGAAGTTTGGTATTAGCGCCTTAACGGATGTCGAGCTGCTGGCGCTATTTCTGCGTACCGGAACGCGCGGTAAAGATGTATTAACCCTGGCAAAAGAGATGCTGGAGAATTTCGGCTCTCTTTATGGCTTGTTAACCTCTGAATATGAGCAATTTAGTGGCGTTCATGGAATTGGCGTGGCGAAATTCGCCCAGTTAAAGGGGATTGCCGAACTGGCGCGGCGTTACTACAACGTACGGATGCGTGAAGAAAGCCCTTTACTCAGCCCGGAGATGACGAGGGAATTTTTACAAAGCCAGCTCACGGGCGAGGAGCGGGAGATCTTTATGGTGATCTTTCTCGACTCCCAACACAGGGTTATAACGCATAGCCGTCTTTTTTCCGGCACGCTAAACCATGTTGAAGTCCATCCTCGGGAAATTATCCGCGAAGCGATAAAAATAAACGCCTCGGCGCTGATCCTTGCGCATAATCACCCTTCGGGTTGTGCTGAACCCAGTAAAGCGGATAAACTCATTACTGAACGGATAATAAAGAGTTGTCAGTTCATGGATTTACGCGTGCTCGACCATATCGTGATTGGGCGTGGAGAGTATGTTTCTTTTGCCGAACGCGGCTGGATTTAACCCGCTATGCGCGATCCTTCGGGATCTTTGTCTGTTCGGGACTTGAGCACATCGCTGAGTCAGCGTATACTACGCCACCTTTGAGAATCTCGGGTTTGGCATTTGGGCCTGGCAATCGAGAGTTCACATAGAACTGCGATGACCGGGCTGTAAAGCCTGACGAGGCGCCAATACCCCATACGAAGCTCGAGCTAATTTGATTTTTGGAGAATAGACATGTCCCGAGTCTGCCAAGTTACTGGCAAGCGTCCGGTGACCGGTAACAACCGTTCCCACGCACTGAACGCGACTAAACGCCGTTTCCTGCCGAACCTGCACTCTCACCGTTTCTGGGTTGAGAGCGAGAAGCGTTTTGTCACCCTGCGCGTATCTGCTAAAGGTATGCGTGTAATCGATAAAAAAGGCATCGATACAGTTCTGGCTGAACTGCGTGCCCGTGGCGAAAAGTACTAAGTACTTAGAGGAAATAAATCATGGCTAAAGGTATTCGTGAGAAAATCAAGCTGGTTTCTTCTGCTGGTACTGGTCACTTCTATACCACTACGAAGAACAAACGTACTAAGCCGGAAAAACTGGAACTGAAAAAATTCGATCCAGTTGTTCGCCAGCACGTGATCTACAAAGAAGCGAAAATCAAATAATTCTCGCTTTGATGTAACAAAAAACCTCGCCCCGGCGGGGTTTTTTGTTATCTGCTTGCCCCCATATTGACTGCATCTGTTCATTCCTGGAGATGCTATGCCTGAATTACCCGAAGTTGAAACCAGCCGTCGCGGCATAGAACCGCATCTCGTTGGTGCAACCATTCTTCATGCGGTGGTGCGCAACGGACGCTTGCGCTGGCCGGTTTCAGAAGAGATCTACCGTTTAAGCGACCAACCAGTGCTTAGCGTGCAGCGGCGGGCTAAATATCTGCTGCTGGAGCTGCCTGAGGGCTGGATTATCATTCATTTGGGGATGTCTGGCAGCCTGCGCATCCTTCCAGAAGAACTTCCCCCTGAAAAGCATGACCATGTTGATTTGGTGATGAGCAACGGTAAAGTGCTGCGCTACACCGATCCGCGCCGCTTTGGTGCCTGGTTGTGGACCAAAGAGCTGGAAGGGCACAACGTGCTGGCCCATCTTGGACCGGAGCCGCTTAGCGACGATTTCAACGGTGAGTACCTGCATCAGAAGTGCGCGAAGAAAAAAACGGCGATTAAACCATGGCTGATGGATAACAAGCTGGTGGTAGGCGTAGGGAATATCTATGCCAGCGAATCTCTGTTTGCTGCGGGGATCCATCCGGATCGGCTGGCGTCATCACTGTCGCTGGCAGAGTGTGAATTGTTAGCTCGGGTGATTAAAGCGGTGTTGCTGCGTTCGATTGAGCAGGGTGGTACAACTCTGAAAGATTTTCTGCAAAGTGATGGTAAACCGGGCTATTTCGCGCAGGAATTGCAGGTTTACGGGCGAAAAGGCGAGCCGTGTCGGGTGTGCGGTACGCCGATTGTGGCGACTAAACATGCGCAGCGGGCAACGTTTTATTGTCGGCAGTGCCAGAAGTAATTGATGCGAGCCGGATGGCATACCATCCGGCATAAACGCTACGCTAACTTCGCCATCAGCGCCTGATGGACATTCTCCGGCAGGAAATGGGTGACATCGCCCTGATGGCGCGCCACCTCTTTCACCAACGATGAAGAGATAAACGACCACTCTTTCGACGGCATAAGAAACACACTTTCCAGTTCCGGCATTAAGTGGCGATTCATATGCGCCAGCTGCATTTCATATTCAAAATCCGCCACCGCACGCAGGCCACGAATCAGCACCGTAGCGTGTTGATTACGGGCGAAGTTCGCCATCAAATCACTAAACCCGACCACTTCCACGTTCCCCAGATGCGCGGTTGCCTGCTGTGCCAGCTCCACACGCTCTTCCAGGGTAAACATCGGTTTTTTACTGGGACTAGCGGCAATCGCCAGAATAACGTGATCGAACATTTGCGTGGCGCGCGTCACGATATCGATATGACCATTGGTAATAGGATCGAAAGTACCCGGATAAATCGCCCGTTTTTGCATAACAACCTCAATGCGTTTTCGGTGGCAGGTAAGGTTCCAGCAGTTGAAGCAGACGCTGTAGTGCGCCCTGGTTTTGATACAGCACTTCAACGGCATGACGGCCATAGAAACTACGGTAATCGGCGTCGGTGAGTAAAGAGGAAACCTCTTTTGCAAGCGTAGTGGCATCGGTAACGGTAATCAGCCCGCTTGCCTGCTCCAGCCGCGCGCAAATGTCTTTAAAGTTAAAAGTATGCGGCCCCATCAATACCGGAATAGCGTGTGCGGCAGCTTCCAGCGGATTATGCCCACCACGTTCAACCAGTGAACCGCCAACAAAGGCGAGATCGGCAATGCCATACAGTAACATCAACTCGCCCATCGTATCGCCAACCACAACCTGCGTGCTGGTGGAGGGGACTTCCCCTGAAGAGCGTGTGATATAGCTTAGTCCAGCCTGGCGGACAAGGTTAATCGCATCCGGGAAGCGTTCCGGATGACGGGGTACCAGGATGAGCAATAAATTCGGGAATTGCTGTAACAATGCCTGATGTGCGGCGATCACCACACTCTCTTCGCCTTCGTGAGTGCTGGTGGCAATCCATACCGGGCGGTGTGGTGCCCACTGGCGGCGCAGCGTCACTGCTTTAGCAGCCAGTTGCGGCGTTACAGAAATATCGAATTTCAGGCTACCGGTAACGGTCACCTGATTATTTTTTGCGCCCAGTGATACAAAACGTGCACCATCTTCTTCATTTTGCGCAGCAATCAGCGTAATACGACGCAGCAAGCGACGGACGAATTTACCCAGTTTGGCATAACCTGCGGCCGAGCGGGCAGAGAGTCGCGCGTTAGCGATCACCAGCGGAATTTTACGTTTATGTAGCGCCGCAATCAGGTTAGGCCATAGTTCGGTTTCCATAATCAACACCAGTTTAGGGTCGACTTTATTCAGGAAACGATTAAGCGCATCGGGCAGGTCGTACGGCAGATAAACGTGCTGAACATCCTTCCCGAAAGCCGATTGTACGCGCTCCGAACCTGTTGGCGTCATGGTTGTAACGGTAATCGGTAAATCAGGATAACGATGACGCAGCGCGCGCACCAACGGGATCGCCGCCAGAGTTTCACCGACGGAGACGGAGTGCAGCATAATGCCGCCTGGTTTTAGCGGATGGCGGTAAAAACCGTAACGTTCACCCCAGCGTTTTCGATAGGCCGGAGCCTTACGTCCGCGCACCCAGAGCCGTATCCAGATCAGCGGCTGAATAAGGTAGAGAAGGGCGGTGTAAAGCAATTCGAGCATAGTAAATAGCTGACTTATGGATGTGCTGGGGATTCTATGTATTTAGCTGTGGCTTTACCATTACTTTTCCCGTTTTTGACTTAAATAGCAATTTACCCGCCAATTCTTGCTGAACATCTATACTTTTTTTGTATTTTTATGCGATTCATTGATTTCTGCAGTACGTGCAGGAAGGAATCGCAGAGCAACAGTAAAAGAATATGGTTGCTAATGATTTTATTTGATTGATTTCTTTATTGAAAATCAACAATGTGCTTAAAAATCATTCGGGTCGGATTGCCGCGAAAGAAGTGATACACTAGCGCGTCAATATCAGTGCGGTATCAGTATTCAGGTAGCTGTTGAGCCTGGGGCGGTAGCGTGCTTTTTCTGCTTCACCTTAATCGGATAATCTCAACAAAAAGAGTTACTTGTGGATAAGCCATTTCGAAGAATTTTGCTCATTAAGATGCGTTTTCATGGGGATATGTTATTAACTACTCCCGTCATTAGTTCGCTGAAAAAAAATTACCCTGACGCAAAAATCGATGTGCTGCTTTATCAGGACACCATCCCGATCCTGTCTGAAAATCCAGAGATTAACGCGCTCTACGGCATAAAAAATAAAAAAGCAAAAGCTTCAGAAAAAATTACCAACTTTTTTCATCTCATCAAGGTATTACGTGCCAATAAGTATGACCTTATCGTTAATCTTACCGATCAATGGATGGTTGCTATACTGGTTCGCTTATTAAATGCCCGTGTGAAAATTTCCCAGGATTATCATCATCGGCAGTCTGCTTTTTGGCGTAATAGTTTCACTCATTTGGTGCCGTTGCAGGGTGGAAATGTGGTGGAAAGTAACTTATCCGTGCTGACGCCATTGGGACTTGAATCGTTGGTGAAGCAGACAACCATGAGTTACCCGCCTGCAAGCTGGAAACGTATGCGTCGCGAACTTGATCACGCTGGTGTTGGACAAAATTATGTGGTTATCCAACCTACGGCGCGGCAAATCTTCAAATGCTGGGACAACGCCAAGTTTTCCGCTGTGATTGATGCCTTACATGCTCGTGGTTATGAAGTCGTTCTGACGTCCGGCCCAGATAAAGACGATCTGGCCTGCGTCAATGAAATTGCGCAGGGATGCCAGACGCCACCAGTAACGGCGCTGGCCGGAAAGGTGACCTTCCCGGAACTTGGTGCGTTAATCGATCATGCGCAGCTGTTTATTGGCGTTGATTCCGCACCGGCGCATATTGCCGCTGCAGTTAATACGCCGCTGATATCGCTGTTTGGTGCGACAGACCATATTTTCTGGCGTCCCTGGTCAAATAACATGATTCAATTCTGGGCGGGAGATTACCGGGAAATGCCAACGCGCGATCAGCGTGACCGAAATGAGATGTATCTTTCGGTTATTCCGGCGGCAGATGTCATTGCAGCTGTCGATAAATTACTTCCCTCCTCCACGACAGGTACGTCGTTATGATCGTTGCTTTTTGTTTATATAAATATTTTCCCTTTGGCGGTTTGCAGCGCGATTTTATGCGTATTGCTCAGACAGTTGCCGCCCGAGGTCATCATGTTCGGGTTTATACCCAGTCGTGGGAAGGCGAATGCCCTGATGTATTTGAACTGATCAAAGTGCCGGTTAAATCGCATACCAATCACGGGCGCAATGCGGAATATTTTGCCTGGGTGCAAAAACATTTACGTGAACACCCCGTCGATAGAGTCGTTGGATTTAATAAAATGCCGGGGCTGGACGTTTATTATGCCGCTGATGTTTGTTATGCCGAGAAAGTAGCGCAGGAGAAAGGCTTTTTCTATCGCCTGACGTCACGTTATCGCCATTATGCCGCCTTTGAGCGGGCAACCTTCGAACAGGGCAAGCCGACACAGCTGCTGATGCTGACAGATAAGCAAATCGCCGATTTCCAGAAACATTATCAGACTGAAGCGGAGCGTTTTCATATTCTGCCTCCGGGGATTTATCCTGATCGTAAATATAGCCAGCAGCCAGCCAATAGCCGTGAAATCTTCCGTAAGAAGAATGGAATAACCGAACAACAATATTTATTGTTGCAGGTTGGTTCAGACTTCACGCGTAAAGGTGTCGATCGTTCCATTGAAGCACTTGCTTCGTTACCGGATTCGCTGCGCCACAACACATTACTATATGTTGTTGGGCAGGATAAACCGCGAAAATTTGAGGCGCTGGCAGAAAAACGCGGCGTGCGCAGTAATGTTCACTTCTTCTCGGGGCGCAACGATGTCTCGGAATTAATGGCGGCGGCGGATTTATTACTTCATCCTGCCTACCAGGAAGCCGCGGGAATTGTACTGCTGGAAGCGATAACTGCAGGATTACCGGTACTAACAACAGCCGTTTGTGGCTATGCGCATTATATTGTCGACGCCAATTGCGGCGAGGCTATTGCTGAGCCATTCCGCCAGGAAACATTGAATGAGATTTTACGCAAAGCGTTAACGCAATCTTCATTGCGCCAGGCCTGGGCGGAAAATGCGCGACATTATGCTGATACACAAGATTTATACAGTCTGCCAGAGAAAGCGGCGGACATCATAACGGGTGGTCTGGATGGTTGAACTTAAAGAGCCGTTTGCCACGTTATGGCGCGGTAAAGATCCTTTTGAGGAAGTTAAAACCTTGCAGGGTGAGGTATTTCGTGAACTGGAAACTCGCCGCACTCTGCGCTTTGAAATGGCGGGCAAAAGCTATTTTCTCAAATGGCATCGCGGCACGACCCTGAAAGAGATAATCAAAAATTTACTCTCATTGCGGATGCCAGTATTAGGCGCAGACCGCGAATGGAATGCGATTCATCGACTGCGGGATGTCGGCGTTGATACTATGTATGGGGTGGCATTCGGCGAAAAAGGCATTAATCCGCTGACCAGAACCTCGTTTATTATTACCGAAGATCTGACACCAACCATCAGTCTGGAAGATTACTGTGCTGACTGGGCGACCAACCCACCAGATGTTCGCGTAAAGCGTATGCTTATTAAGCGTGTCGCGACGATGGTGCGCGATATGCATGCTGCGGGCATTAACCACCGTGACTGTTATATCTGTCATTTCCTGCTGCACTTGCCTTTTTCCGGTAAGGAAGAGGAGTTAAAAATTTCAGTAATTGACCTGCACCGGGCGCAGCTTCGCACGCGCGTTCCACGTCGTTGGCGCGATAAAGATCTTATTGGACTTTATTTTTCTTCGATGAATATTGGCCTGACTCAGCGGGATATCTGGCGGTTTATGAAAGTGTATTTTGTCGCCCCGCTTAAAGACATTCTCAAGCAGGAACAAGGGCTGCTGTCGCAAGCAGAAGCAAAAGCCACAAAAATCAGGGAAAGAACGATTCGAAAATCGTTGTAATTTCCGGAGAGAAATATGAGTGCCCACTATTTTAATCCACAAGAGATGATCAATAAGACAATCATCTTCGATGAAAGGCCAGAGGCGTCAGTGGCATCATCATTCCATGTTGCTTATGGCATTGATCAGAACTTTCTTTTTGGTTGTGGTGTTTCAATCACGTCAGTTTTGTTACATAACAACGACGTGAGTTTTGTTTTCCACGTTTTTATTGATGATATCCCTGACGCCGATATCCAGCGTTTATCCCAATTGGCGAAAAGCTATCATACCTGTATCCAGATCCATCTGGTAAATTGTGAACGGCTTAAGGTATTACCGACGACCAAAAATTGGTCTATTGCCATGTATTTCCGTTTTGTAATTGCAGATTACTTTATTGATCAACAAGATAAGATCCTGTACCTGGATGCTGATATCGCCTGTCAGGGAACCTTAAAACCGCTGATAACAATGGATCTTGCCAATAACGTTGCTGCTGTTGTTACTGAACGCGATGCTAACTGGTGGTCGTTACGGGCTCAAAGTCTGCAGTGTAATGAACTTGAAAAGGGTTACTTTAATTCAGGTGTCCTGTTAATTAATACACTAGCGTGGGCGCAGGAGTCCGTTTCTGCTAAAGCGATGTCGATGCTTGCTGATAAAGCCATCGTTTCCCGTTTAACCTATATGGATCAAGATATCCTTAATCTTATCCTGTTAGGGAAAGTTAAATTCATTGATGCTAAATACAATACGCAGTTTAGTTTAAATTATGAATTAAAAAAATCATTTGTTTGTCCAATTAATGATGAAACCGTATTAATTCATTATGTCGGCCCGACAAAACCCTGGCATTACTGGGCCGGTTATCCAAGTGCGCAACCTTTTATCAAAGCCAAAGAAGCATCGCCCTGGAAAAATGAACCGTTAATGCGGCCAGTTAACTCAAATTATGCTCGTTATTGCGCTAAGCATAATTTTAAACAAAACAAACCAATTAACGGGATAATGAATTATATTTATTATTTTTATTTAAAGATAATAAAATGATATTGAGAAAAGTTAAATGAGTGAATTTATAAAAGAACGGTTTTCGTATTTAGCAGATAATAAAAAAGAAAACGTCCCAGAGCTAAATGTTTCCTACGGTATCGATAAGAATTTTTTGTATGGTGCTGGCGTTTCAATTTCTTCCGTTTTGATTAATAATTCAGATATTAATTTTGTCTTTCATGTTTTCACTGATTATGTGGATGATGATTATTTAAAGTCATTTAATGAAACAGCAAAACAATTTAATACCTCAATTATTGTATATTTAATTGACCCAAAATACTTTGCTGATCTGCCGACGTCACAGTTTTGGTCGTACGCGACATACTTCAGGGTATTGTCCTTTGAATATCTGAGTGAAAGTATTTCCACACTGCTGTATCTGGATGCCGATGTCGTTTGTAAAGGAAGTCTGAAACCTCTCACAAAAATTATATTTAAAGATGAGTTTGCTGCGGTTATTCCTGACAATGATAGTACTCAGGCGGCATGTGCAAAACGTCTTAACATTCCCGAAATGAATGGACGTTATTTCAATGCAGGCGTTATCTATGTCAATCTTAAAAAATGGCATGAAGCAAATTTGACACCGTATTTACTCACGCTTTTACGAGGGGAAACTAAATATGGCTCTCTTAAATATTTAGATCAGGATGCGTTGAATATCGCATTTAATATGAATAATATCTACCTCGCGAAGGATTTTGATACTATTTATACCCTGAAAAACGAACTTCATGATCGTAGTCATCGAAAGTATCAGCAAACCATTACCGATAAAACAGTATTGATTCACTATACAGGGATAACTAAACCATGGCATAGCTGGGCTGGATATCCGTCTGCATCATACTTTAATATCGCGCGTGAACAATCTCCCTGGAAGAAATATCCTCTTAAAGAGGCGCGGACTGTTGCAGAAATGCAGAAACAATATAAGCATCTGTTTGCCCATGGTGAGTATATTAAAGGTATAACTTCATTAATTAAGTACAAGCTTAAGAAATAAATTACTCTTATGATTACAAGTATACGCTATCGCGGCTTCTCATTTTATTACAAAGATAACGATAATAAATATAAAGAAATCTTTGATGAAATACTGGCCTATAATTTTAAAACAGTAAAAGTATTACGTAATATTGATGATACCAAAGTATCGTTGATTGATACGAAATATGGTCGCTATGTTTTTAAAGTCTTTGCCCCGAAAACGAAAAGGAATGAACGTTTTTTAAAATCTTTTGTAAAAGGTGACTACTATCAGAATTTGATCGTTGAAACCGATCGTGTCAGAAGTGCAGGTCTTACTTTTCCTAATGATTTTTATTTTCTGGCTGAGCGTAAAATTTTCAACTATGCCAGTGTTTTTATCATGCTTATCGAGTATGTCGAGGGCGTAGAGCTCAATGATATGCCGATTATTCCAGAAGATGTTAAAGCAGAAATTAAGGCTTCAATGGAAAAATTGCATGCCTTAAATATGCTATCGGGCGACCCACACCGGGGTAACTTTATCGTTAGTAAAGATGGTGTCAGGATAATTGACCTATCCGGTAAAAGCTGTACGGCAGAGCGGAAAGCCCGTGATCGTCTGGCCATGGAACGTCACCTGGGTATTGCCAACGAAATAAAAGATTATGGCTACTATTCAGTAATCTACAGAACCAAACTACGCAAATTTATTAAAAAATTAAAAGGCAAAGCGTAAACCACACAGTCAAAACGGAACCAACATGGATTTATTAGCTGAGAGTATTACTGAAGTCGCTGTCTCTGGGGAAATTGCTAACACCGATCGTGTGTTAAATATCGCTTACGGTATTGACCGCAACTTTTTATTTGGTGCGGCAGTATCTATGCAATCAGTTGTTATGCATAACCCGGACCTTGCGGTTAAGTTTCATCTCTTTACTGACTACATTGATGAAGATTATCTACAACGTGTTAATGCTTTTACCAGCAAAAATGCTAACGTTGAAGTAAGAATTTATAAAGTATCCAGTACCTTTATTGATATCTTCCCCAGCCTGAAACAGTGGTCTTATGCAACATTCTTCCGTTTAGTTGCGTTCCAGTATCTGAGTGAAACTATTGAAAATCTGTTATATATCGATGCTGATGTCATATGTAAAGGCTCATTAGCTGGATTGCTTGATATTAATTTTGATGGCGATAAGTTCGCGGCTGTTATTAAAGATGTGCCTTTTATGCAGGAAAAACCTGCGAAGCGTCTGGCTATAGAGGGACTTCCAGGGAATTATTTCAACGCCGGTGTAGTATATCTGCAGCTTGAAGCATGGGCGAAAAATGATTTTATGAATAAAGCCATTGCTATGCTGGCAAGTGACCCGCAGCACACGAAATATAAATGCCTTGATCAGGATATTTTAAATATTCTGTTCTTTAGTCATTGTATTTTTATTAGCGGCGATTATGATTGCTTTTATGGCATTGACTATGAGTTAAAAAATAAAAGCGATGAAGATTATAAAAAGACCATTACCGATGATACTAAGCTGATTCATTATGTTGGCGTAACGAAGCCCTGGAACGACTGGACGAATTATCCCTGCCAGAAGTATTTTAATGAGGCTTATCAGGTTTCTTGCTGGAATGATGTGGCGTTTATTCCAGCCACGAATGAAAAGCAGTATCAAGTGAAATACCAACATGCAAAGAAAAATGGTGATACGTTTAACGCTTTTATTTACTTCATTAAATTCAAATTAAATAAGTATAAAAGAAAACTATTTGGGCAATAATAAAAATCATGGATGTCTGAGTTACAATAATAATTAAGGATGAGTACTATAATATTTTATTAGTTCAGGCAAGAGAACACGATGAGCAATGATTACCCTTTAGTATCCATAATAATACCGACGTATAATTCATCTGATTACATTACTGAAACTCTAACGAAATTAGAAAAACAAACTTACCCAAATTTTGAAATTGTTATTGTTAATGATGGTTCTAAAGATAACACATCAAGTGTTTTGAGAGAGTATGGGTTAACCCACTCTCGATTAATTATTATCAATAAAGAAAATGGCGGTGTTTCGTCTGCCAGGAATACAGGTATCCGCAAGGCGCAAGGACAGTTTATATGTTTTATGGATGATGATGATGAGATAGATCCTAACTATCTGCTGAAGATGTATTCCAGACAACATGAGACGGGAGGGGATGCGATTTATTGTGGGCTTTATGGCCATCATATAAAAAAAGGTGTTACTTACTCACCTATAAATACAGATTTTAATGAAGGGTCTTTACTTTTCGATTTTTTTTATAAAAAGGTCAGATTCCATATAGGGTGCTTGTTTATAAGAAAACAACTCCTGGAAGATAATAATCTTTTTTTTGATGAAGATTTACGACTAGGAGAAGATCTGGATTTTATCTATCGACTGCTAATTACATGCGATATGTATGCGGTTCCATATTATATGTATAAGCATAACTATAGAGAGAATTCCTTAATGAACTCATGTAGAACCATCACTCATTATCGACATGAGTCATTTGCGCACGAAAGAATCTACTCTTCTGTGATGCAGTTATACAAAGGTAACCGGAAAGAAGAAATTCATACATTATTGAGTAAAAATAGAACTTATCATAAAACTCGTTATTTATGGAATGTTCTACTTAATGGCGATTTTGAATTATTAAATCAATTAGTTGAAAGCAATGAAAAAGAATTGAAAGATTGTAATCTTCTTGGCAAGAGAGATAAGAGGCGAGCAAAAATATTAGCATCAAAAAACTATATTCTCTGGGGGATGGTAAGACTGGTAAATAGAAAAAAGAATAAACGTTAGGTCTTGCATTAAATAACCCATCCTCGTAACATAGGTTGAAATTATATGTCGTTTTGTTGGAATGAAATTAACTCTGGTGTCAAGTCTTTAATTCTCATATTATGTATGTTGTCTTTAATGACTTTGTCTTTGTGGGATGATGTTGCAACAAAGTTTCTTCATGCAGCTGGAATTATATCTGCATTATATTTTCTAGCGTCACCAAAAAAAACAATAACTAATAATCCTACTTTGTTAATTTTCATCTCATTATGTCTTTTGGGTATCGTTAATATCATCTGGTATTCACATTATAAAGTTTCAGGCTCGGTTTATACCAATGCATATCGTGGCCCGATGGAAACTGGAAAAATTGCCTTGTGTAGTGCTTTTATTTTCTTAGTTCTTTTTGCTAAAGATGAGATGAGAACCAAAATAAAATTTGGGAAACTAATTCTGTTCGCATCCTTGGCAACGCAGTTACTTTTTTTTGCGCATGCCATGTGGCAACATTTCTATTTAAACGTCGACCGTGTTGCATTATCAGCTTCCCACGCTACAACAGCAGGCTACATCATCCTTTTCCCTTCTTTACTGGCATCAATTCTCATTTTAAAATCCGACTTTAGACATAAAACAACATTATATACAATTAACTTCATGCTTAGCTTATGTGCTGTTATAGTAACTGAAACGCGTGCAGCCATATTAGTGTTTCCATTCTTTGCGTTACTATTAATCGTAATGGATAGTTATATTAATAAGCGAATTAATTATAAGTTATACTGTTTTATTGCGATTGCATTATTAGCAGGTGTATTTTCTTTTAAAGATACATTACTTACGAGAATGAATGACTTAAATAGGGATTTAGTTAATTATTCGCATGATAACACCAGAACTTCAGTCGGTGCCCGTCTGGCAATGTATGAAGTTGGTTTAAAAACATATTCTCCAATAGGACAATCACTGGAAAAACGCGCGGAAAAAATACATGAACTAGAAGAGAAAGAGCCTAGATTAAGTGGCGCTTTACCCTTTGTAGATTCTCATTTGCATAACGATCTCATAGATACGTTATCAACGCGTGGTATTCCTGGAGTAGTATTAACAATTTTAGCCTTTTCAGCAATATTCATATATGCCTTAAGAACTGCTAAAGAACCTTATATTTTAATCTTGCTTTTTTCACTACTGGTAGTAGGCCTAAGTGATGTAATACTCTTTTCTAAACCGGTTCCGACTGCTGTGTTTGTCACCATAATATTGCTTTGTGCTTATTTTAAAGCACAATCGGACCAATGTTTATTAGATAAGTAATGAATATGTGAAATAAAATCAGCAAGGAAGCTGATTTTATTTCAAAATTATCTATTAAAGAGTTGTAATTTAAATCATGGCAGCTTTTTCAGCGTTTTCTTCAATGAATTGCTTAACAGCATTTGCTGTCAATTGAGACAACTCATTCCCCGGAGCCCTACAAACCATCTGATTCTTCCCATACCCACCAATTAATCCCGGATCGGTAGGTCCATAAACCGTGATATTGGGTCTATCCAGTGCCGCCGTTAAATGGCTTAACCCCGTATCCACCGACACTACAAATTTAGCCCCAGCCAGTACGCGGGCAACGCCTTCCAGACTCATCTTCGGCAATACTTCAACATAAGCAAATCCTTCCGCCAGTCGTTTCGCCCGTTCTTCCTCATGCGGCGCGCCCCACGGAAGTTTAATCCGTATTCCTGAATCAGCCAGTAAACCAATCAATTCTCGCCAGTGTTCTTCCGGCCAGTGTTTATCATCTCGGGTTGTTGCATGAAGAAATACGGCATATTCGCCAGCATCTGTAGGCAGGTTCGTCAGGAAATGCTGTGCGATAGCATAATCGCCCTGGGTTTGTGGTTTGCTATAGCCCAGACTTTTGGCAAACAGTTCGCGGGTGCGTTCTACGGCGTGCTGCTGTTTTGCAATATGATGTTTACGATTGTAAAACAGGCTGGCTAACGGTTCGCGAGCGGTTTGCCAGTCCATTCCATGCTTTACGCCATGCGCCAGACGCGTCACCAGCGCCGCGCTTTTTACCAGCCCCTGGGCGTCGATAACTGCGTCATAGTTCTTTGCTTGTAGCGCTTCACGAAACGCTTTGCGTTCAGCTTTTATGGGAGCCGAGAACCAGGCTTTACGCCAGCGACGTATTGCCACAGGAATAACTCGCTCAACGGCAGCGTGCCAGGAAGGAATCTGTGCGAACCCTTCTTCCACCACCCAGTCAAACTTAATCCCTGGGATTGCCTGCTGGGCATCAGTGAGTGCGGGCAGCGTGTGGAGAACATCGCCCATCGACGATGTTTTAACGATCAGAACCCGCATCCGTCAGGCTTCCTCTTGTAACAATAGCGCGTTGAGTTCTTCCAGTACGCGCTGGGGAGTAATGTCGATCAAGCTCTGGTGATAACCCTCCGCAGCGTCACCTTTACGCACTTTGTGATAGCCGGTAATCAGGCGGATCACGCGTGCTTTATGGGATAGCGGTGGTGTGAAGTCCGGGCTGCTTGGTCCATACAGGGCAACCAGCGGACGATTGAGCGCCGCCGCAACGTGCATCAGACCAGAATCGTTAGTAACAATGGCTTTACAGGCTGCAATCAGGATAACCGCTTGATCAAGCTGTGTTTCTCCCGCCAGATTCCGACACCATGCCTGCTGCTCTGTATTCAAAGCGGCAAGAATCTCATTGCCCGCCTCATGATCTTTCGCCGAGCCAAACAGAACCACCTGATAACCTTCATCAATCAGCTGCTTTGCCAGCTCCGCATAGTGGTAGTGTGGCCAGCGTTTTGCCGGACCAAACTCCGCACCCGGGCAAAAACCAATCATCGGACGTTCTGATGAAAGCGAAAATTGATTACAGGTATATGATTTTTCACCTTCGCTCACCTGCAACTGCGGCCATAACAATGGCTGCGGCAGATCTTGTGCGGTACGCATAATACCTTTGTCATAGGCCAGCGCGACATAGCGTTCCACCATTAGCGGCCAGGCTTCTTTATCGAGCACGCGTACATCGTTGAGTAAACCGTAGCGCATCTCGCCGCGCCAGCCGGTGCGATGAGGAATACCTGCGAAGAAAGGCACTAATGCGGATTTGAAGGAGTTAGGTAAGACGTAGGCGCGGTCGTAGCGCTTTTCACGCAGACTATGACCCAGTTTGCGGCGTTCGCCGATTTCCAGCGCTCCGTGACCGAGAGGCATAGGGATCGCTTCGTTAACTTCCGGCATCCGCGATAATAATGGACGGCACCATGCCGGTGCCATCACGTCGATTATCGCCTGGGGATAGCGCGCCTGGAGCGTGCGATAGAGACTTTGCGACATCATCATGTCGCCAACCCAAGACGGGCCGATCACCAGTATTTTCATGCAGAGCTCTTATGCGTCACGATTCAGCCAGGCCATGTATTCCGTTACGCCTTCGGCAACGGTTTTGAACGGTTTATCGTAACCCGCCGCGCGCAGATTCGTCAGATCTGCCTGAGTGAACGCCTGGTAGCGGCCTTTCAGTTTATCCGGGAACGGAATGTATTCGATTTGGCCTTTCTTGTGATAAGCAAGCGTAGCATCTGCTACTGCCTGGAAGGATTCCGCATGACCGGTGCCGAGGTTGAAGATGCCGGAAACGCCATTTTCCAGGAACCACAGGTTTACATCTGCCACGTCGCCCACATAGACGAAGTCACGTTTAAAGTTCTCGCTACCTTCGAACAGCTTCGGTGATTCACCGTTATTAAGCTGGGTGTTGAGATGGAAAGCGACGCTCGCCATGCTGCCTTTATGGCCTTCACGCGGTCCATAAACGTTGAAATAACGGAAGCCAACAATCTGTGAGTTCGCTTCAGGCAGGATTTGGCGAACATATTCATCAAACAGGAATTTTGAGTAACCGTAGACATTCAACGGTTTTTCATATTCGCGGGATTCAATAAAGTCGGAGGTGCGTCCACCGTAAGTGGCTGCGGAAGAGGCATACAGGAACGGGATTTCGCGCTCCAGACAGTAGTGCAGCAGCTCTTTGGAGTATTGATAGTTGTTATCCATCATATACTTGCCGTCCCACTCGGTGGTGGAAGAGCACGCGCCTTCGTGGAAAATCGCTTCGACATCGCCGAACTCTTCGCCAGCCATAATCTGGATCAGGAAGTCTTCCTTATCCATATAGTCCGCGATATCCAGATCCACCAGGTTCACAAACTTGGTGCCGTCTTTCAGGTTGTCCACCACCAGAATATCGGTGATGCCTTTATCATTCAGGGCTTTAACGATGTTGCTTCCGATAAAGCCCGCGCCGCCGGTAACGATGATCATAACTGTAACCTTCGAATTATGGAGTCAGAGACAATCTCAGACACGAATACTTCTATCATATCACTACATGACGTTGGCTTCAGCCATTCACCAAAAGTGAGGGGGCTGGACGTTATTTATCCTGAATTTTGCAGAAGTGTTAACGCGTCATCTCGTCGCGACCTATAAGTTTGGGTAATATGTGCTGGAATTTGCCCTGTCTGGAGAATCGCAATGCGTGGAGAATTTTATCAGCAGTTAACCAACGATCTGGAAACCGCACGGGCGGAAGGGTTGTTTAAAGAAGAGCGCATTATTACGTCTGCGCAGCAAGCAGATATCACTGTGGCTGATGGAAGCCACGTCATTAACTTTTGTGCCAACAACTATCTCGGACTGGCGAATCATCCGGATCTGATTGCGGCGGCAAAGGCGGGAATGGATTCTCACGGTTTCGGCATGGCTTCGGTGCGTTTTATTTGCGGCACTCAGGACAGCCATAAAGAGCTTGAACAAAAACTGGCGGCGTTTCTGGGGATGGAAGATGCGATTCTCTACTCTTCCTGCTTTGATGCTAACGGCGGCCTGTTTGAAACGCTGCTGAGCGCGGAGGACGCCATTATCTCCGACGCACTGAACCACGCGTCTATTATTGATGGTGTGCGTCTGTGTAAAGCCAAACGCTATCGTTATGCCAACAACGATATGCAGGAGCTGGAAGCACGTCTGAAAGAAGCGCGTGAAGCCGGTGCGCGTCATGTGCTGATTGCCACCGATGGTGTGTTCTCGATGGACGGTGTGATTGCCAACCTGAAGGGCGTTTGCGATCTGGCAGATAAATACGATGCCCTGGTGATGGTAGACGACTCCCACGCGGTCGGTTTTGTCGGTGAAAACGGTCGTGGTTCCCATGAATACTGCGATGTGATGGGCCGGGTCGATATTATCACCGGCACGCTCGGTAAAGCGCTGGGTGGCGCTTCTGGCGGCTACACGGCGGCGCGCAAAGAAGTGGTTGAGTGGCTGCGCCAGCGTTCTCGTCCGTACCTGTTCTCCAACTCGCTGGCACCGGCCATTGTTGCCGCTTCCATCAAAGTGCTGGAGATGGTTGAAGCGGGTAGCGAGCTGCGTGACCGTCTGTGGGCGAACGCGCGTCAGTTCCGTGAGCAAATGTCGGCGGCGGGCTTTACCCTGGCGGGAGCCGATCACGCCATTATTCCCGTCATGCTTGGCGATGCGGTAGTGGCGCAGAAATTTGCCCGTGAGCTGCAAAAAGAGGGCATTTACGTCACCGGTTTCTTCTATCCGGTCGTTCCTAAAGGTCAGGCGCGTATTCGTACCCAGATGTCTGCGGCGCATACCCCTGAGCAAATTACGCGTGCAGTAGAAGCATTCACGCGTATTGGTAAACAACTGGGCGTTATCGCCTGAGGGTGTGAGATGAAAGCGTTATCCAAACTGAAAGCGGAAGAGGGCATCTGGATGACCGACGTTCCTGTACCGGAACTCGGGCATAACGATCTGCTGATTAAAATCCGTAAAACAGCCATCTGCGGGACTGACGTTCACATCTATAACTGGGATGAGTGGTCGCAAAAAACCATCCCGGTGCCGATGGTCGTGGGCCATGAATATGTCGGTGAAGTGGTAGGTATTGGTCAGGAAGTGAAAGGCTTCAAGATTGGCGATCGCGTTTCTGGCGAAGGCCATATCACCTGCGGTCACTGTCGCAACTGTCGTGGCGGTCGTACCCATCTGTGCCGCAACACGATCGGCGTCGGTGTTAACCGTCCGGGCTGCTTCGCCGAGTATCTGGTGATTCCGGCGTTCAACGCCTTCAAAATTCCGGACAATATCTCCGACGACCTGGCTTCCATTTTTGATCCCTTCGGTAACGCTGTGCATACCGCGCTGTCGTTCGATCTGGTTGGCGAGGATGTGCTGGTCTCTGGTGCAGGTCCGATAGGTATTATGGCTGCGGCGGTGGCGAAACACGTTGGTGCACGCAATGTGGTGATCACTGATGTTAACGAATACCGCCTTGAGCTGGCACGCAAAATGGGTATCACCCGTGCGGTTAACGTCGCTAAAGAAAACCTTAATGATGTGATGACAGAACTGGGCATGACCGAAGGCTTTGATGTCGGTCTGGAAATGTCCGGTGCGCCGCCAGCGTTTCGTACCATGCTCGACACCATGAACCACGGCGGTCGTATTGCGATGCTGGGTATTCCACCGTCCGATATGTCTATCGACTGGACCAAAGTAATCTTTAAAGGCTTGTTCATTAAAGGTATTTACGGTCGTGAGATGTTTGAAACCTGGTACAAGATGGCGGCGCTGATTCAGTCTGGCCTCGATCTCTCGCCGATCATTACCCATCGTTTCTCTATCGATGATTTCCAGAAGGGCTTTGATGCCATGCGTTCGGGCCAGTCCGGGAAAGTTATTCTGAGCTGGGATTAACACGAACAAGGGCTGGTATTCCAGCCCTTTTGCCTGAGGATAATCCGTTAAATATGTAAAATCCTGTCAGTGTAATCAAGATATCGTAATTGCGCTGATCTCTTATATAGCTGCTCTCATTATCTCTCTACCCTGACGTGACTCTCTCACCGGTAAAAATAATATCTCACAGGCTTAATAGTTTCTTAATACAAAGCCTGTAAAACGTCAGGATAACTTCAGAGATCGTCGGTAATTTATGATGAACAGCACCAATAAACTTAGTGTTATTATTCCGTTATATAATGCGGGCAATGATTTCCGCACTTGTATGGAATCTTTAATTACGCAAACATGGACTGCTCTGGAAATCATTATTATTAACGATGGTTCAACGGATAATTCTGTTGAAATAGCAAAGCATTACGCAGAAAACTATCCGCACGTTCGTTTGTTGCATCAGGCGAATGCTGGCGCATCGGTGGCGCGTAATCGTGGGATTGAAGTGGCAACGGGAAAATATGTCGCTTTTGTCGATGCTGACGATGAGGTCTATCCCACCATGTACGAAACGCTGATGACCATGGCGTTAGAGGACGACCTCGACGTGGCGCAGTGCAACGCTGATTGGTGTTTTCGTGAAACGGGTGAAACCTGGCAATCCATCCCTACCGATCGCCTTCGCTCAACCGGTGTATTAACTGGTCCGGACTGGCTGCGGATGGGACTTTCTTCCCGCCGTTGGACACACGTGGTCTGGATGGGGGTTTATCGCCGCGATGTTATTGTTAAAAATAACATTAGATTTATTGCCGGATTACATCATCAGGATATTGTCTGGACAACAGAATTTATGTTTAACGCGCTGCGTGCGCGATATACCGAGCAATCATTATATAAATATTATCTGCATAATACGTCAGTGAGTCGGTTGCATAGACAAGGGAACAAAAACCTTAATTATCAACGTCACTATATTAAGATTACCCGCCTGCTGGAGAAATTAAATCGAAATTATGCTGACAAAATTACGATTTATCCGGAATTTCATCAGCAAATAACCTACGAAGCATTGCGTGTTTGCCATGCGGTGCGCAAAGAGCCGGATATTATTACCCGCCAACGGATGATTGCTGAGATATTTACTTCCGGTATGTATAAGCGCCTGATTACCAATGTGCGCAGCGTGAAGGTGGGTTACCAGGCGTTACTGTGGTCTTTCCGCTTATGGCAATGGCGCGACAAAACGCGGTCGCACCATCGCATTACGCGTAGCGCCTTTAATTTGCGCTAGCGTTAAGTTTTGCCGCTTCGGGCTGTTTGCCCCAGCCTTGCCACTGATGCTGGAAGTAAACGATCAGCGTGCTCTGTCTGATGCTTTCGCTTAATACTTCAAAGAAGCGATTAGCATAAACAGGTTCTATCGGCTTCTTCGGTTTGCACAGCTTCACGCCACGGAATGGATTACGCGGTGTGTCGGGCACAGTGTTTTTCGGCGGTGTAGACGTATCAACCTGCGGTTCATTCAACAAGCTGCTGGCTTTCACCAGCGTAATGTCTGGCGGCAGGTTATAAACCATCTGTTGTAGCACGCGTACCGTTGAAGGGTGAGGATGTCCAATGGCAATGGTTGAACCGTTGCGACGTGCCAGGTCAATTGCGCGATTAAATTGCATACGGATGTCCGCTTCATTTTGCGAATCGTCGAGGAACACCTTCCGTTTGATCACCTTCACGCCAGTGCCTTGCGCGGCGCGCATCGCCTGGGTATTACCGATGGTTACGCTGTCGAGGAAGTAAAGATTGTAACGCTCCAGCGCCTGCATCACTTTCTGCATACCAAACAGGTTAGAGGTCATCTTGCTGCCCATGTGGTTGTTGATCCCCACGGCATAGGGCACGTTATTGACCGCACTACGAATAATGCGCTCAATTTCGTCGCTGCTCATCTCCGGGCGTAGCGTATTTTTCTCCAGCGGCTGTTTACTCAGTGGTGCCATCGGTAGATGAATCAACACTTCGTGACCGCTGTTATGTGCTTTGGTCGCCATCTCTCTGGCGTGCGGTGAATCGGGTAATACAGCGACGGAGATAGCGGAAGGCATCGCCAGCACCTGGTTTTCGTTGTGCGGGCGATACCCAAAATCATCAATGACGATGGCAAGTTTGCCAGCAATTACGGGGGAGGAGAGCGCCAACAGGGCGGCAAATGCAAGAACGTTACGACGAAATGGAAACAAAACTTATCTTCCCAACCACGGCTGTGGATTGACCGCCTGACCCTGGCGGCGAATTTCGAAATAGAGTGAAGGCCGACCCTGACCGCCACTGCTGCCCACCAGTGCAATTGGCTGGCCCGCGCGAACCTGCGAACCAACGCTCACCAGTGCGCTCTGATTATAGCCGTAAAGACTCATGTCGCCTTTACCATGCTCAACCACCACCACCAGACCGTAGCCTTGCAGCCAGTCAGCCAGAATCACCCGACCGTCGGCAATCGCTTTAACCTCAGTACCTTCAGAGGCACCAATCACCATCCCTTTCCAGCGTAATTCACCCTGTAGCTGTTCGCCATAGCGATGCAGCGTTGGCCCGCGAACTGGCCAGAATGCCTGACCGCGCGGTGCGCCCAGACCACCGGTACGGGACATCAGCGATTTTTCGCTTTCGGTCGGCTTGTAGGTGGTGCCTTTGCGCGTCGCTTCTTTCTGGCGGTCGCGAACCGCCTGGGCTTCGCGCGCTTCACGTTCAGCACGCGCTTTCGCCGCAGCTTCCGCACGGGCAATGCTGTTACGCAGGCGGGATTCGTTGGCGCGCAGCTCGCTCAACTGTTGCTGACCTTGCTGGATGGAAGACTCCAGCCCTGCCAGCGTCTTTTTACGCTCGCTCAACGCCTGGGTCAGCTTCGCCTGTTGGGCGCGCTGCTCATATAAAAGCGTTTGTTGCTCGCTCTGTTTCTCTTCCAGTTCGGCACGCTGCATAGCGACTTCTTCACGCGTTTGTTTCAACTGAGCAATGGTTTCTTGTCGCGCCTGGTTGAGATAGCCGAAATAAGCCTGTAACCGCTGCCCACGCTGGCTTTCTTCACCGCTGAGAATCAGCTGAATACCGGTATGTTCACCCTGACGAAACGCGGCATCCAGTTGCGCGGCGAGGCTGCGCTCCTGGGCGGCTTTTTGCTGCTCCAGTTTGGCAATCGACGCGTTCATCTCATCAATCTGTTTATTCAGTTGATTAAGCGTGTTTTGCGTTTCGCGCAGTTTACGGGTGGCTTCAGAGATCGCTTCTTCCTGCTTTTTCAATTGTGCGAGCAGGCTTGCGCGTTGTTGTTGCTTTTGGCGTACCGCGCGCTCTTTCGCGGCGATGTCAGCCTGAATGGATTTGAGTTGGTCACGCTCATCCGCGTGGGCGGAAAAGGCGCACAACAATACGCCAGCGCTCAGAACGCTGGCGTAGATGATGGGCCTGATTGCAAACCTGCGCGGTTTCACGGCCCGTGTCATAGTATTAATCGCCTTTCCCCTCATGGGGAGGGATTATTCCACGATGAACAGCGGCTTACCAGTCATCTCTTGCGGGATTTCCATACCCATCAGCGACAACATGGTCGGCGCGATGTCAGAAAGTTTGCCGCCTTCAACCGCTTTCACGTTCTTATCACCAACGTAAATCAGCGGAACTGGCAGGTTGGTGTGTGCTGTGTGTGCCTGACCCGTTGCCGGATCGCGCATCTGTTCAGCGTTACCGTGGTCAGCGGTGATCAGCAGTTGTCCACCCACGGACTCAACCGCTTTCGCGACTTCTTCCACGCAGTGATCCAGCGCTTCAACCGCTTTAACCGCCGCTTCCATCACCCCGGTGTGACCTACCATGTCGCCGTTCGGATAGTTACAGATAATGGTGTCGTATTTGCCGCTCTTGATTGCCGCAACCAGTTTTTCGGTCAGCTCTGCGGAGCTCATTTCCGGTTGCAGATCGTAGGTAGCCACTTTCGGTGAGTTGATCAGAATGCGATCTTCGCCTTTGAACGACTCTTCTACGCCACCGTTGAAGAAGAAAGTAACGTGGGCATATTTTTCGGTTTCGGAAATACGCAGCTGAGTTTTGTCGTTTTTCGCCATCCACTCGCCGAAGGTGTTAACCAGGGAAGCGGGTGGGTAAGCCACTGCGGTTTTGATGTCGGCAGCGTATTCGGTCAGCATCACGAAATCGACGTTAACCACTTTCTTACGCGCGAAGCCGTCAAAATCGGCATTTACGAATGCACGAGTGATTTCACGTGCGCGGTCAGCACGGAAGTTCATGAAAATCAGCGCATCGCCGTCTTCCATTGCCGCATCTGGCTGACCTTCTGCACGAATAACGGTCGCTTTCACGAACTCGTCGTTTTCGTCGCGAGCATAAGCAGCCTGCAAACCGGCAACGGCGGTATCGGCCTGGAACTCACCTTGCGCCAGAGTCAGCAGGTCATAAGCTTTTTCAACGCGATCCCAACGGTTATCGCGGTCCATCGCGTAGTAACGACCAATGATGGACGCTACGCGGCCTTTACCCAGCGCGGCAAATTTCTCTTCGAATTTTTTCAGCGAGGATTCAGCACTGCGCGGCGGAGTGTCGCGACCGTCAAGGAATGCGTGTAGGTAGATTTTTTCTGCGCCGCGTTCAGCTGCCAGTTCTACCATCGCCATGATGTGATCTTCGTGGCTGTGTACACCACCTGCGGAGAGCAGACCCATAATGTGTACTGCTTTGCCTGCGTTTTTCGCTTTATCTACCGCACCAGTCAACACCGGATTAGCAAAGAAAGTGCGATCTTTGATTTCAACGTCCAGACGAGTCAGGTCCTGATACACGATGCGGCCGGCACCCAGGTTAACGTGGCCTACTTCGGAGTTACCCATCTGACGGTCAGGCAGACCGACTTCCAGACCGGAAGCGTCGATCAGGGTATGCGGACGATTGGCCCACAGTGCATCCATTACCGGGGTTTTAGCACTAAAAATGGCGTTATCCTGCTGTTCTTCGCGATAGCCATAGCCATCCAGAATCACCAGTACCATAGGTTTTTTAGAAACCGACATTGCGACAACCTCATACTCAAGAGTCAAAATTTGCGTAATTTTACTACAGCTGAATCGATAAAATAGCCTCTGAAGATCAAAATATACGACCGCTCGCGGCAAGCAGATGCCAGATTTACGCTTTTTTTTCGTAGCGCCCCGCAAAATTGCATTCCAGTTAACGCGCTGGCTGTATTTGCCGCAACGCGCAGGTATACTCCTTTCCTGGTTTTTTAATCACTACGTCGGGAGTTGTTACCCCCCATGCAAGAAATTATGCAATTTGTTGGCCGTCATCCCATACTGAGTATCGCCTGGATCGCGTTACTGGTGGCGGTTCTTGTGACTACGTTTAAGAGCCTGACCTCGAAAGTGAAGGTGATTACTCGTGGTGAAGCTACGCGTCTGATCAACAAAGAAGACGCTGTGGTTGTGGATTTACGTCAGCGTGATGACTTCCGTAAAGGCCATATCGCAGGTTCTATCAACCTGTTGCCGAGCGAAATCAAAGCCAACAATGTTGGTGAGCTTGAGAAGCACAAAGACAAACCGGTTATCGTGGTAGATGGTTCTGGCATGCAGTGCCAGGAGCCTGCAAACGCGCTGACGAAAGCTGGTTTTGCGCAAGTATTCGTACTGAAAGAAGGCGTCGCTGGCTGGGCTGGCGAAAACTTGCCTTTGGTGCGCGGCAAATAATTTACCTGCCGTTTTTCATGATGCAGGCCGTTAGCTGCAATTAGGCCCCCAGCGACTTATTGTTATAAGCTTCTGGGGACACTCCATTTTGCTGCCGCCCTGCAACATGAAATTTCAGGGTAAAAAACAGGAGCTAATTTATGGCCAATGTTGAAATCTATACCAAAGAAACCTGCCCGTATTGCCATCGTGCAAAAGCACTGCTGAGCAGCAAGGGCGTGAGTTTTCAGGAGTTGCCGATCGATGGCAATGCCGCTAAGCGTGAAGAGATGATCAAACGCAGCGGTCGCACCACGGTTCCACAGATTTTTATTGACGCACAGCACATTGGTGGCTGTGATGACTTGTATGCATTGGATGCACGTGGTGGACTGGATCCCCTGCTGAAATAACGTGTGAACGTTGGCATTACATTGCGCAGTATTTTAAGGACAACACTTAAGGGTTTTCTACACATGTCAGAACAAAACAACACCGAAATGACTTTCCAGATCCAACGTATTTATACCAAGGATATTTCTTTCGAAGCGCCGAACGCGCCGCACGTTTTCCAGAAAGATTGGCAACCAGAAGTTAAACTTGATCTGGATACGGCATCTACTCAACTGGCAGATGACGTTTACGAAGTGGTACTGCGTGTTACCGTAACGGCCTCCCTGGGCGAAGAAACCGCGTTCCTGTGTGAAGTTCAGCAGGGCGGTATTTTCTCCATCGCGGGTATCGAAGGCACCCAGATGGCACATTGCCTGGGCGCATACTGCCCGAACATTCTGTTCCCGTATGCTCGTGAGTGCATCACCAGCATGGTATCCCGCGGTACATTCCCGCAACTGAACCTTGCGCCGGTTAACTTCGATGCGCTGTTCATGAACTATTTGCAGCAGCAGGCTGGCGAAGGTACTGAAGAACATCAGGATGCCTGATGAACCAACGTAATGCTTCAATGACTGTGATCGGTGCCGGCTCGTACGGCACCGCTCTTGCCATCACCCTGGCAAGAAATGGCCACGAGGTTGTCCTCTGGGGCCATGACCCTGAACATATCGCAACGCTTGAACGCGACCGCTGTAACGCCGCGTTTCTCCCCGATGTGCCTTTTCCCGATACGCTCCATCTTGAAAGCGATCTCGCCACTGCGCTGGCAGCCAGCCGTAATATTCTCGTCGTCGTACCCAGCCATGTCTTTGGTGAAGTGCTGCGCCAGATTAAACCGCTGATGCGTCCTGATGCGCGTCTGGTGTGGGCGACCAAAGGGCTGGAAGCAGAAACCGGACGTCTGTTACAGGACGTGGCGCGTGAGGCCTTAGGCGATCAAATTCCGCTGGCGGTTATCTCTGGCCCAACGTTTGCGAAAGAACTGGCGGCAGGTTTACCGACGGCCATTTCGCTGGCCTCGACGGACCAGACCTTTGCCGATGACCTCCAGCAATTGCTGCACTGTGGCAAAAGTTTCCGCGTTTACAGCAACCCGGATTTCATCGGTGTGCAGCTTGGCGGTGCGGTGAAAAACGTCATTGCCATTGGCGCGGGGATGTCCGACGGTATCGGTTTTGGCGCGAATGCGCGTACGGCGCTGATCACCCGTGGGCTGGCTGAGATGTCGCGTCTTGGCGCGGCGCTGGGTGCCGATCCTGCCACCTTTATGGGCATGGCGGGGCTGGGCGATCTGGTGCTGACCTGTACCGACAACCAGTCGCGTAACCGCCGTTTTGGCATGATGCTCGGTCAGGGCATGGATGTACAAAGCGCGCAGGAGAAAATTGGTCAAGTGGTGGAAGGCTACCGCAATACGAAAGAAGTCCGCGAACTGGCGCATCGCTTCGGCGTTGAAATGCCAATAACCGAGGAAATTTATCAAGTATTATATTGCGGAAAAAACGCGCGCGAGGCAGCATTGACTTTATTAGGTCGTGCACGCAAGGACGAGCGCAGTAGCCACTAAACCCAGGGAACCTTTGTTACCGCTATGACCCGGCTCGCGCAGAACGAGCCGGTCATTATCTCATCGTGTGGAGTAAGCAATGTCGTGTGAAGAACTGGAAATTGTCTGGAACAATATTAAAGCGGAAGCCAGAACGCTGGCGGACTGTGAGCCAATGCTGGCCAGTTTTTACCACGCAACGCTACTCAAGCATGAAAACCTTGGCAGTGCATTGAGCTACATGCTGGCGAACAAGCTGTCATCGCCAATTATGCCTGCTATTGCTATCCGTGAAGTGGTGGAAGAAGCCTACGCCGCCGACCCGGAAATGATTGCTTCTGCGGCCTGTGATATTCAGGCAGTGCGTACCCGCGACCCGGCAGTCGATAAATACTCAACCCCATTGTTATATCTGAAAGGTTTTCATGCCTTGCAGGCCTATCGCATCGGTCACTGGCTGTGGAATCAGGGCCGTCGCGCACTGGCTATTTTTCTGCAAAACCAGGTCTCTGTGACGTTCCAGGTTGATATACACCCGGCAGCAAAAATTGGTCGCGGTATCATGCTCGACCACGCGACGGGCATCGTTGTGGGTGAAACGGCGGTGATTGAAAACGACGTGTCGATTCTGCAATCCGTTACCCTTGGCGGTACGGGTAAATCTGGCGGAGACCGTCACCCGAAAATTCGTGAAGGCGTGATGATTGGCGCAGGCGCGAAAATTCTCGGTAATATTGAAGTTGGGCGCGGCGCGAAGATTGGCGCAGGTTCCGTGGTGCTGCAACCGGTGCCGCCGCACACTACTGCCGCTGGCGTTCCGGCACGCATTGTCGGCAAGCCGGATAGCGATAAACCGTCAATGGATATGGATCAGCATTTCAACGGCATTAACCATACGTTTGAGTATGGTGATGGGATCTGACATTCTGTGATCGTGCCGGATGCGGCGTGAACGCCTTATCCGGCCTACCGCATCTTAATCTCTCAACACCGCTCCCGGATACCCCAGCTGGCGCCAGGCTTCATACACCACCACCGACACCGCATTGGACAGGTTCATGCTGCGGCTGTCCGGCACCATTGGAATACGAATTTTTTGTTCAGCGGGCAGGGCATCAAGAATGCTCGCTGGCAGGCCGCGCGTTTCCGGGCCAAACATTAGATAGTCGCCATCCTGATAGCTTACGGCGCTGTGAGCAGGCGTACCTTTCGTGGTGAGGGCAAACAGGCGCTGGGGATTTTCTGCTTCGAGAAACGCGCGATAGTCATGATGACGCGTAACGGCGGTAAACTCGTGATAGTCCAGCCCCGCGCGGCGCAGGCGCTTATCGTCCCAGGCAAATCCCATCGGTTCGATGATATGCAGACGAAAGCCGGTATTAGCGCAAAGACGGATGATGTTGCCAGTATTTGGCGGAATTTCTGGTTCGTAAAGTACGATGTTTAGCATACTGCCCCCTTAGTGCGGGGGCAGGATAGCAGATATTCGTCTAACCCTTAAGCTGCATTCCCTTTCGCCATCGGAGCCAATGCCGCCGGCAACTCTTTACCCAGCACCTGCACCAGCGAATCTTGCGTAATTTCGCTAATCGATTTCGCGCCAGTCAGCGTCATCGCCACTTTCATCTCTTTTTCGATCAGATTTAGCAGATTAGCTACACCCGCCTGGCCCGCTGTTGCCAGCGCATACAGGAAAGCGCGGCCCAGCAGTACGGTATCAGCACCGAGCGCGATCATACGCACAACGTCCAGCCCGTTACGAATCCCGCTATCTGCCAGAATGGCGATATCACCTTTCACGGCATCTGCAATAGCAGGCAGGGCACGCGCAGAAGAGAGCACGCCGTCCAACTGACGACCGCCGTGGTTAGAAACCACAATTCCGTCAGCGCCAAAGCGTACTGCATCCCGCGCATCTTCCGGATCAAGTATCCCTTTGATTACCATCGGGCCATCCCAGAAGTCGCGGATCCACTCAAGGTCTTTCCATGAGATGGACGGATCGAAGTTATTGGCCAGCCAACCGATGTAATCTTCCAGTCCGGTCGGTTTGCCGAGGTAAGCCGAGATATTACCTAAATCATGCGGACGACCGTTCAGGCCCACATCCCACGCCCATTGCGGATGCGTCACCGCCTGTAAATAGCGGCGCATTGCCGCGTTCGGGCCGCTCATCCCAGAATGCGCATCACGATAACGCGCTCCCGGTGTTGGCATATCCACGGTGAAAACCAGTGTCGAACAACCCGCTGCTTTTGCTCGCTCCAGTGCGTTACGCATAAAGCCGCGATCGCGCAGCACATAAAGCTGGAACCACATCGGACGTTTGATAGCTGGAGCGACTTCTTCAATCGGGCAAACGGAAACCGTCGAGAGAGTAAACGGAATGCCATGCGCATCCGCGGCTTTGGCAGCCTGAACTTCGCCGCGTCGCGCATACATGCCACACAAACCTACCGGACCTAGCGCCACCGGCATCGACAGTTTCTCATTAAACAGCGTCGTTTCCAGGCTTAAGTCAGACATGTTTTTCAGAATACGCTGGCGCAGCGCCACTTCTGACAAATCTTCCACGTTGCGGCGCAGCGTGTATTCAGAATATGCCCCCCCATCCATATAGTGGAACAGGAACGGCGGCAGAATGCGTTGCGCTGCGGCGCGATAATCGCTGGCTGCGGAAATAATCATGCGTTTTTCTCCCTCGAATGCTCATTATGGTCACCAGGCAGGCGGGTAATGCGTGCATGGCGAGCCTGATCTTCATCGAATCGTTTCATGGTGGTGTGAACAAAGCTAAGGTGCGCCATCATTGCTTTACGCGCCCCGTCAGCATCACCGGCAAAAATGGCGTCAATGACCGCCTGATGTTGTTCGGTCAGCTGTGAAAAAACTGGGGGTACCAGGTACATCCGCTGGCGGCTATGCTTCACAGAGGATTGCAGGACATCGAAGAAACCGCGCATGGTTTGCAGCAGCACGATGTTATGTGAGGCTTCGGCAATCGCCAGATGAAAACGAACGTCCGCTTGTGAGGCGAGATCCGGGTCTTCGCTGAGCGTTGCTTCAAAACAAAGCTGAATCTTTTCTTTTTCGCCAGGCGTGGCACGCATTGCTGCATGCCATGCGGTGCTGGCTTCAATGGCGTAGCGGGCTTCCAGAATATCGAAACTGTAATCCGGATCATCGGCCATCAGCGTTTTCAGCGGCTGGACGATGTTTTGCTCCGACCATGTGTCATGACGCCAGCGAATAAACGTCCCGCCGCCACGTCGACTGAGCAGCACACCTTCGCTTACCAGTTTCGCCAGCGCCTCGCGCAGTGAATTTCTCGACACGCCGAGTTGCATCGCCAGTTGACGTTCAGCGGGCAACTTCATGCCCGCTTCCAGGTTTTTTTCATCAATCAGCGCCCGCACACGATCGGCAACCTCGTCTGACAGGCGTCTGGGTAAAACAATCATTAAGGAATCATCCACGTTAAGACATAGGCCTGAAGCGTGGTGATCACGCCCACCATACAGGTGAAGATCAGGCTGTGTTTGACAGTAAAGCGGAACAAATCAGACTCTTTGCCCACCAGACCTACCGCCGCACAGGCGATAGCGATAGATTGCGGAGAGATCATTTTGCCGGTGACACCACCGGTGGTGTTGGCAGCAACCAGCAACAGGTCAGAAACGCCAATTTGTTGTGCGGCGGTAGCCTGCAAAGCGGCAAACAAAGCATTAGATGACGTATCCGACCCGGTCAGGAATACCCCAAGCCAGCCGAGGAACGGCGAGAAGAAGGTGAATGCATGACCGGTGTGCGCCAGTGCCAGCGCCAGTGTTGATGACAGTCCTGAATAGTTCGAGATAAAGGCGAACGCCAGCACCATGCCGATGGAGTAGATAGGCAGAGCCAGTTCTTTCAGCGTGCTGCCGAAGGTGCTGATAGCGTCAGATGGTTTCATCTTCAGCCAGACAATCGAGAGCAGGGCAGCAAACAGAATGGCGGTACCGGTGGCAGAGAACCAGTCGAACTTAAACACGGCGGCATACGCTGTCGCTTCGCTGACCACTGGCGGCATACGGGCAACCAGTTTATCGAGGTACGGCACCGGAATGTTGATCACCCACTCATACAGCGCACCGCCTGAAGCGAACAGGGCTTTAAACGGCGGGATACTCCACAGCGTTACGGTGGCGGTCAGGAACAGGAACGGTGTCCAGGCGCGCAGCACCTGACCTGCCGTGTAACCGGTGTGAGCCAGCGTCATATCAACCTGTGACGCCCCTAAGTCACCGAAGCGGAATACGCGAACTGGTTGCCAGCGTTTGAGGAACAGTGTCAGACAGAGCAGCGATACCAGCGAAGAGATAATGTCTGGCAGTTCCGGCCCAATAAAGTTAGAGCTGAGGTATTGAGCGATGGCAAATGAGCCGCCCGCAACCACGACCGCAGGCCAGGTTTCTTTGATACCGCGCCAGCCGTCCATAATCGCCATGATCCAGAACAGCACGATAATGGTCATAAACGGCAGCTGACGCCCCACCATCTGACCAATCTCAAAGCTGTCGATGCCTGTTACCTGCCCGGCGACCAGAATCGGAATACCCATCGCACCAAATGCCACTGGCGCGGTGTTAACAATCAGGCACAGCCCGGCGGCGTACAGCGGTTTAAAGCCCAGGCCGACCAGCAATGCGGCGGTAATTGCTACCGGTGCGCCAAAGCCTGCGGCTCCTTCAAGGAAAGCGCCGAAACAGAAACCGACGATCAGCATTTGCAGGCGCTGGTCAGGGGTTATCGAAAGAATAGACGAGCGAATGATGTCAAACTGCCCGGTTTTCACCGAGATCTTATAGACGAACACCGCTGCAATAATGATCCACGCGATGGGCCACAACCCGTAGAAGAAGCCATAAACCACCGAGGCCAGCGCGTTAGCGACCGGCATTTTATAGAACAGCAAAGCCACGGCAAGGGCGATTGCCACCGTCCATGAGGCGGCGACGTATCCTTTCAGTTTGAGCTTAATCAGCGCAAAGAAGAAAAACAGGATGGGAAGCGATGCTATCAGGCTGGAAAGCCAGATATTCCCGGCGGGATCATAGTTTTGTTGCCAGAGATTCATTGCAGGTCTCCTGCAGTCCACCCACATCGTGTAATGAGTCTGTTGCTCATCTCCTTGTCACACGCTGTGTAAAAGTGGCACTGCCAATTGTGTTGTGTAGGGATAATGACAATAAATAGTTAACTAAATGTTATGCATTGGCAACATTGATGTGAGTTTTAATTGGGGAATTGTGAACCAGAGGTCAGATAAGCGAAGAATTGGTAGGGCCAATTCTGGGAGAGAGGTAATGAAGAAAAGGGCAATTCCCATCAGAGAATTGCCCTCAGATTGTTGATCTGGTGCGCCTTATCTTGCCGGATGCGGCGTGAACGCCTTATCCGGCCTACAGGGTAGTGCTGAATCACCCCGTAGGCCTGATAAGCGTAGCGCATCAGGCAATGTGGCGTTTACCCATTCGTTAATGGATCATTACCACTGAATACCGGCACCGAGTGCGGCGGAGTATTCACCCTGGCTATTGGTACTACCTTGTAATTTGTAGACCCAACGACCATTGGCGCTCACCATCGACACACCTAAAGCAACTGCCGATTCACCGTTGTAAGTACCGCCACCAATAGACGCCATGCTGGCACCCGGCGTGTAAGCCTGCGGCAGACCGGTCATTGCCATTGCAGAAGCGATACCACCACTCAGCTTGCTTTCAGTTTTGGACAGTTTGTTATCCATCTCAACCATGCGCTGATCGGTGTATTGCTTCGTTTCCTGCACACTTTGCTTCAACTGCGCATAGTTCACTGCGTCGTTGTTGTTCACGCCAGCAGAAACGTTGCTGATGCGAGTCGTACCGCTATTGCCGCCACCGAGAGTGATGTTGCTGTAGTCGATAGAGCCATCAGCTTTGGTGTCGTAGCGAACGCCGCCTGCTTCAGAAGACTTCAGTTGCGAAACGTTAACCGCATCGGTGGCATTAACACCGGCAGCAACGTTGGTGATACGACGCTGGTTGGTAGAAGAACCCACAGAGATGGTGTTTTCTTCGTCTGCTACGGAACCCGTGCCCAGTGCGACGCTGTTGTCAGCGGCAGCAATGGAACCAGAACCAATCGCAACACTGTCTTTACCCTGCGCGTTGGCATCTGCGCCATCGGTGTTGGTCTTGAAGTACTTAGTGCTACCGGTGGTTACGATATCGCCAATGCCGTTTTCGATATTGGTCACGCGAGTATCCAGATTAGTGACCTGAGTGTTCAGGTTAGTAATGCTCTGGGTATTCTGGGAAACCTGCGCGTCCGTTACTTTCAACTGACCCACGTTAACCGCATCGGTATCCGCCGAACCTGCTGCGACGTTGGTGATCTGACGTTGACCGTCTTCACTGCCGACAGAGAACTCACCCACAGAGTTCTGCGGTGCATCCATGTTGTAGGCAGTGTAGTTGGTCTGTGCACCACGGGTAGTCTGAGAACCATTACCCATTGCAATGCTGTCGGCATGATTTGCGCGTGCGTTAGAACCGATAGCAATACCGTTGATCGCATCAGCCAGAACTAAAGTGTTCAGGCCGATACCAATACCCGCATTACCATTAACGATGGTTTTCGCGCCCATTGCCAGCGAGTCTTCACCGACTGCCAGTGAGTCTTCAGCCGTTGAGTTGGCGTGATAGTATTTGGTTGGTGTGGTTGCGACTGCACCAATGGCGTTCTGCAACTGGCGAACCGTAACAGCGTCATGGGCTTCAGAACCATCCGCGACGTTGATGATTTGACGATATTTACCATCATCACCAATTGACAACGCACCAAGCAGTTCGCCATCCGTGGTGTCATAACCAATCACAACACCTTCTTCCTATACGCGGGTGTTACGAGAACCTTTAACAATCACGCGGCTGGAGACTGATTCGCTACCCAGCGCAATACTCGTCTCAACTTTGCTGTAGCTGTTCTGACCGATGGCCACGCTGCTATCGCCTTCGGCAACAGAGTTATAACCCACAGCGGTAGAGCCAATACCTGCTGCGCTGGCATCTGTGAAGGTTAAACCGGTGTCATTGGTACGCACATAGTTAATACCTGCACCGTTATCTGCGATGTAGTTTTTACTGGTGTCACCGGCAAGCTGATTGATGATTTCGCTGTTCTGCTGGATCATCATGTTGGTTGCATTCAACTGAGAACCGTTGATAGCGTCGGTGCTATCTTCACCAATGTTACCATCAGCAACGTTTGTGATAATGCTGGCCTTGCCGTCATGACTGGCGCTGTAAGCACCTGCGCCGTTATTGGCTGTTGCATCCCACAGCAGAGCGTTATTATCGAGCGCATCCAGGGCTTCACCGACGTTGTTGTAATCGGTATTTGCAATGGTGTAAGTCGGTGCAGTGATAGTTCCGTCAGCGTTGACTTCTGCATCACCACCCAGCGCATCAGCGATGTACTTATTGGTGCTATAGAGCTGTGAGCCATTAATGGCATCGCTGCTGGTGGCAGAGACTGCACCGTTAGCGACGTTAGTGATTACACTGGCAGTTTTATCTTTCCCGTGAGCGGCGCTAAATGCACCGTTACCGCCATTGGCTGTTGTATCCCACAGCAGAGCATCATCCAGCGTGGTATCGATCGCTTCCAGCGCGTCACCGACGTTGTTGTAACTGCCGCCAGCGATGGCATAAGTCGGTGTAGTGATACTGCCGTCAGTGTTCACCACAGCATTCCCGCCCAGAGCATCGGCAATGTAGTCACTAACACCATAAAGTTGTGAACCGTTAATGGCGTCGCTGCTGGTGGACGAGACTGCACCGTTTGCAACATCAGTGATTACACTGGGAGCATTATTAATGCCGTGTTTGGCGCTGAATTTGCCTGCGGTTGCATCCCAAAGTAGGGCGTCGCCGAGTGATGTGCTAAATGATGTGTTAATGGCTGCCAGAGCATCACCGACGTTAGTGTAGTCAGTACCACCAATAGTGTAGGTTGGCCCACTTAATACACCCGTATCGCTGATATCAGCACCACCACCAAGATATGACGTAAATGAATCCGCTACGCCATAAAGTTGTGAGCCATTAATGGCATCAGTGCTGTTAGAAGATATCTTGCCAGCCAGTAAGTTGGTGATCTTGCTGGTAGCTTCGGTACCGTGCGCGGCGCTGAATGCGCCAGCCGCTTTGTTCCACAGCAGAGAGTCGTCCTTAAGGTCGCCAACGGAATCCGTCAGGTTGGTGATGTTGGTGGTGTTAGTGGCGATGTTGGTGGTGTTGGTCGACACGTTATCGTTGGTGGTTTTGAGCTGGGAGCCGTTAACGGCGTCAGTGCTGCCAGCTGTCAGGTCACCGGCTTTGACATTGGTGATCTTGCTGGTGGCGTCAGTGCCGTGAGCGGCGCTGAATGCGCCAGCTGTTTTGTTCCACAGCAGGGAGTCGTCACCGAGACCGTTAACAGCGTCAGTCAGGTTGGTGATGTTGGTGGTGTTAGTGGCGATGTTGGTGGTGTTGGTCGACACGTTATCGTTGGTGGTTTTGAGCTGAGAGCCGTTAACGGCGTCAGTGCTGCCAGCTGTCAGGTCACCGGCTTTGACATTGGTGATCTTGCTGGTGGCGTCAGTGCCGTGCGCGGCGCTGAATGCGCCAGCTGTTTTGTTCCACAGCAGGGAGTCGTCACCGAGACTGTCAACAGCGTCAGTCAGGTTGGTGATGTTGGTGGTGTTGGTCGTCACGTTATCGTTGGTGGTTTTGAGCTGGGAGCCGTTAACGGCGTCAGTGCTGCCAGCTGTCAGGTCACCGGCTTTGACATTGGTGATCTTGCTGGTGGCGTCAGTGCCGTGAGCGGCGCTGAATGCGCCAGCTGTTTTGTTCCACAGCAGGGAGTCGTCACCGAGACCGTTAACAGCGTCAGTCAGGTTGGTGATGTTGGTGGTGTTAGTGGCGATGTTGGTGGTGTTGGTCGTCACGTTGTCGTTGGTGGTTTTGAGCTGAGAGCCGTTAACGGCGTCAGTGCTGCTGGCAGTCAGGTTGCCAGCGGTGACGTTAGTGATTTTGCTGGTGGCTTCGGTGCCGTGCGCGGCACTGAATGCTGTGCCGTTCCACAACAGAGCATCCTGCTGCAGGTCATACAACTGAGAGCCGTTAACCGCATCTTTACTGGCTGCTGAAATCGTACCGTTCGCCACATCAGTGATTACGCTGGTCGTTGAGCTACCATGAACGGCGCTGTATTTGCCTTTGATTTGGTCCCATTGCAGGGTGTTTTCATCAAGTACAGTGAGCGCACTGCCAACGTTATTTTTGTTACCATTTTTTAAATTGTAGGTTGGTGCGTTAACTGTACCGTCGTCAGGGTTTACCGATGAGCCTCCTCCAAGCCTTTTGGCTATTGAGTCGCTGATGGCATAAAGCTGTGAGCCATTAATGGCGTCGTGGCTGTCAGCCTTGATCGCGCCATTTTTTACATTAACGATCTTGCGTTGTAATGAGCTACTGCCGACAGAAACGGAATTGTCTTGATCCGCAATGGAATCTGCACCTAGCGCGACAGAGTTAATACCATTGGCATTGGTATTACTACCAAGCGCAAGACTATTATCGCCAGTGACAACACTGGTCTTGCCCAGGGCAATCGAGTTTAAGCCGCTCGACAGGCTAGCATTACCCAGAGCGATAGCATCAGTGCCATTAGCCTTGTTGCCCTGACCAATAGCAATTGCGTTATCTGCCAGAGACTGGCTGCCATTACCCAACGCGATAGTATTGACTTTATCGGCAATGCTCCCGGAGCCCATCGCGATGCTATTCACCCCTTTTGCATGCGCGTTATTGCCAATAGCCGTCGCATTTTCAGCAGCTTCGCTCTCTGCACCCATAGCAATGGCGTTTGCTGCGCTGGCTACGGATAGTCTACCTAAGGCAAGGCTGTCTACGCCTGCCGCAGCACTGTTGCGGCCTACGGCAATCGCGTTAGCCGCAGATGCGGCGCTACTTACTCCCAGCGCCATAGAATATTCTTTCGAGGCATTGGCAGTGTCACCAAGAGCAATGCTCATAATTTCAGTAGCTTTAGCTGCATTTCCTAGCGCAATAGCTTTCGCGCCCGCCGCATTACTGTTACTCCCCACTGCAGTGGCGTTCAAACCAGCTGCATTGGATCTGTCCCCTTGCGCGAGCGAAAACATACCACCCGAACTTGCATATCGTCCAAGCGCTATTGAATACTCACCGAGTGAGCTTGATGATGCACCCATAGCAATACTTCGTTGACCGGTTGAAACGGCATTAACACCGAAGGCCATTGAAGAATCACCAAGTGCACTGGTAAGTGCACCAATAGCGGAACTCCAGACTCCCTGGGCGTTAGATTTATAACCGACCGCAGTACTGGCACCATTACTATCTGTATAGGCGGTTGCCTTTGCGCTTTCACCAATAGCAACCCAGCCTGTGCCTGTTCCAATACCCTGACCGTCGTCATTCCCGGCGTTTGCCCATACGCTAAAAGAAGACAGCAACCCACCCGCAACCAGTGCAGAAATTAACAGCTTACTGCGCCCGCTTTTTTTACCACGACTTTTTGCTGTTTCACTGGCAACGGTGTAACTGCCTGTCGCCGGATTCCAGATAACTTTAAATATTTTGTTCATTATTGATGCTCTCTATTCCTTGATATAAGCGCAGAAGCTGCATTTATTTTTTGTTTTTCCGCTGTGGAGATTCAGCAGGTTGAAGACGGTCGAACTGAATATTTGCCATGTTGATGGCTAATTTCAGATATTTGAGGTTGTTGGGCGAGACACCTTTTAGCGTCAAATTAATGTCTTGCCATTGACCTGGTAATAATTTCAGGGAGGAGTTCATTGAGGTACTAAATAGCAATTGCTGCCATTTTGCTAATGCGTTGATGTCGGTGGGTTTTTCTCCCCCCCATGTCGCGTAGAAACCCATATTTGATACAGGAACACTTAATAAGTTAACCAGTGAAATACGAATAACGCTGCCGTTTTCTACTGCGTCAATAGACAGTATTTTCCCTGCCAAACCAACAGAACCGTTATTTAAAATGAAGTATTGGGTTTGTGCCGGGTTAAATTCTGTAAAGACAAATTCGTCCTGTTTGTCTTTAACTGCCTTCACCACGCCAGCGAGCGTTTTGGTACTGTTTATGATGGTAATTTGTTGTTTTTCAAAGTGTTCTATCTTGCGCTTGTCGAGTTCTTGTTGTTTTTCAAGCGCCTCAATTTTGCTTTTTTGTAACTCTTGCTGTGTAACGAGATCGTCGACCTTACTCGCTTTTTCAATATAGTCACACCCTACCAATAAGCAAAGTTGCAATATCATTAACACGCTTAACAGTGTTTTCTTTAGGTTCATAGGATGAATTCCTTTTCATAATCCCGATACAGTTGATAATTACGGCACAATCATTTTTTTTATGAATGATTGGAGTGGGGCATATCCGCAAAATAAATTTGTTAGAGAGTTTTTGTATTAATTGGTTGTGCGAATATTTTATTAAATGTCAAACGATTTCAGTTTGTAGCCAATAATATTAATCGCGCGGATTTTAATGATCGGTGTCAATCGATGTCAAATGTTTCACCGGATAAAGGCACAGGGCGGGGAAAGATAAATATTCAGTTGAGTGATGTTTTATTGTGGAATTTGCGAAGCTGATTGAAAAATTTAAATAATTAATTATGTTTCAAGCATTGATATGCGGAAATTCATTGTTAATATTGATACATCGTTCTTTAATTTGTACCTGATTTTCAGAATTTAGCCTGGCATGTGCGCTAAAAAGAATAGAGGAGATTGAATATATAATGTTAAGAACGTTATAAATATTCGATCTCTGAAACAGGCTCCTGCATGTGCCAGCAGGAGCGAGTAAATGGTGAGAGGCTGTGATTACAGCGACGAGAAAGGAACTTAAAACGCAGTCTTTGAGAACCCTGTCATCTCTTGCAGGCCCATTTCGCGGCCCAGCGCGGTCATTGGGTGCACAACCACCAGTCCGCGAACACTTTTTTTCAGTTTGCCCATATCAGCCTGCTCTTTTTTGGTGATTGCACGCTGGAACGGCATCTTCATCAGTTTCTGCGCTTCTTTGCTGAGTTTCTGGCTGTGAACTTCGCGCAGGCGAGCAATTTCTGCTTCCAGCGTGGCTTTCTCTTTTTCCAGTTCGACATATTTGTCTGCGGCTTCAACCAGCGATAGATCGGCCTGCTGGTGACGGATGGCGTCCAGACGATCGCTGAGACGTTTGATTTCGTTTTTTTCGACTTCTTTCATGTGATGACTTCTGATAGAGATAAATTTATAGCCTCTAGTATGCGCGACCAGGTGCTTTGTTCACAACTGATGGCATTGTAATAGTTCCAGATTGTAACCATTTATGCGTTAAAAAATCACCCAATACATTGATTAGTTAAGAAATTTAAAGAAAAAAGATAGTCAACAGAAGCAGGTGATTATTGAGGATTGAGCACGTTTTCCTTAATGTCATTTATACCGGGATCTAAACTAAAATTGGCGGCCGCGCATTCCCGGCGCGGGGTAATACGGAGATATCATCATGGGCAAATTAGGTGAAAACGTTCCGCTTCTTATCGATAAAGCCGTAGATTTCATGGCATCCAGCCAGGCGTTCCGGGAGTATCTGAAAAAACTACCTCCCCGTAACGCGATTCCGTCCGGAATACCTGATGAAAGCGTGCCGTTATATCTACAACGTCTGGAGTATTATCGTCAGCTTTATCGTCCGAAACAGGTAGAGGAGAAGTAAGCGAAAGTACTTACTTTTGAAAGGCTTTTTTTAAGCTGATTTTGGAAATCAGCTCTGTCAGTGAAAGGACCATTGTTGATCGCACAGCCTGTTGGTAACGCTGAATTTGCATTGCATACAAACTGGAGTCTGCAGGTTCAAACTGTGGCGGCGGTGGTAACGCCGCCACGCAATGCAGTTCACCAAAGGGTCCAAGTATTTCGTCGTCGGTAAAAGCGTACTCGTTGCCGTCGTGATTTAGCTCTTCACGCAATGCCATCAGCAGTTCCGCATCTTCGTATTCCTGGCGGTTAATGACGCCCAACCCGTAAATGAGTTTTAAACGCACAGAAAGATCGCCCAGCGGACCATCGCCGTCGAGTAACGGTTCTACAGCATACTTCACCGCGTAATCGTCTTTGCGGAATACCTGAAGCACCAGAAGATTTACCGCCTCGGTCAAAAGCTCGACGGCGGTGATCAGAAAGCTTCGCACGGTTTTGCCAGCATTCAGACGCTCAAGCACACGGTTTTCAAAGGCCTGGGTTTGTTCCATTGTTGCCTGCATATCTGACAATCTGTTATTCGGGCGCAGGGTATCCTGCGCCTGGTCCACCATTATTGCATTGCTTTATAAGCGGTTACCGCCTCGGATACAACCTCGCTGTTGGCATCAAGACCGGAAATCTGTGCCAGCGCGGCTTGTGGGCCTTTGTCGGCAATCAGCGCTGCCAGTTCCTGAGCCTGCGGGTCATCTTCACTGCGGAAGTGCATTGCAGCGGCAATACCTTCAATCAGGTTTTTATGTGGCAGACCATATTCCAGGGTTCCAAGCAGTGGCTTGATCAGACGGTCGCCAGCACTCAGTTTACGCAGCGGCTGACGGCCTACGCGTTCTACATCATCTTTCAGGTACGGGTTCTCGAAACGACCGAGGATTTTCTGGATGTATGCCGCATGTTTGTCAGCATCAAAGCCGTAGCGCTTGATCAGTACCGCGCCGCTTTCTTCCATTGCCCCTTTTACCACCGCGCGGATTTTCTCGTCGAGAATTGCGTCACGAATGGTCTGATGACCGGCCAGTTTTCCGAGGTACGCGGTTATAGCATGACCTGTATTCAGGGTGAAGAGTTTACGTTCGACAAATGCCATCAGATTGTCGGTTAATTCCATGCCAGGGATGTTTGGCAGCGTGCCTTTGAACTGCGTTTTATCGACAATCCATTCGCTGAAGGTTTCTACCGTCACTTCCAGCGGATCGTTAGTTGCCGAAGCCGAAGGCGGTACGATGCGGTCAACGGCGGAATCAACAAAGCCAACGTGTTCTTCTACCCACGCTTTGGCATCTTCCGGCAGGGCGTTCATCACATGGCCTTTCAGCTGCGTGGTGCCGCGGACCATGTTTTCACAGGCGATGATGTTCAGTGGGGATTCATTACCTTGTTCTTTACGTTTCACCAGCCCTTTGGCGATGGCCGGAGCAATACGTTCCAGCACGACAGGGCCAACGGCGGTAGTGACTAAATCGACCTGAGCAATCAGATCAACGACATCATCGCCAATGCTGCTGACGGCATCGACGCCAGAAACGGTATCCACCTGCTCGGTTTCGCCGACCACATGAACCTGATAGCTATGACGGGCATTCAGGGCATCAAGTACCACCTGATTTACATCGGCAAACGTCAGTTGGATACCCGCGTCCGCCAGCAGTTTACCGATAAAGCCACGACCGATATTACCTGCGCCAAAATGTAATGCTTTCATAGTATTAACCTTCATCAATGTTTTTACCCGAGAGGGCTGGGGTGAGGCTTTTCCCTCACCCAAACCCTCTCCGTGAGGAGAGGGGCTTTTTGCCGGATGCGGCGTAAACGCCTTATCCGGCCTACGTGTTTGGCACCGACCTGTAGGCCTGATAAGACGCGTCAGCGTCGCATCAGGCATTGTGTACCGACTGCCGGATGCGGCGTAAACACCTTATCCGACCGACAAAACAAATTGTGCTTTATGTTGTAGGCCTGATAAGCGAAGCGCATCAGGCAATTAGCCCCACCTTCTTCATGCGGAGAGGGTGGGAATGGATTACTTACGACCTGCCAGCAGTTCCAGCACTTCATCCACACTGGTGGTGTGCGCCAGACGCTCGATAACGGACTCATCATCCAGTGCGTTGGTCAGGCTGGTGATCACCTGAATGTGCTCGTTGTTACGGGCAGCAATACCAATCACCAGACGGGCAATGTCATCTTCTTCTTCACCGAAGCGCACGCCTTCCGGATACTGGCAGAACACCACACCCGTTTTCAGCACGCGATCTTTTGCTTCAACCGTACCGTGTGGCACCGCGATAGACTCACCCAGATAAGTCGGGGTCAGTTTTTCACGATCCAACATCGCCTGAACGTATTCCGGCTCAACGTAACCGCCTTTCACCAGCTGCTCGCCAGCAAAACGAATCGCTTCTTCTTTGGTGGCCGCTTTGCGACCGAGGAAGATGTTCTCCGCGCCCAGTTTGAACAGGTTAGCACTGGAATCGTCAAAGCTGTCTTTCAGACTGTCTTTCACTTTCACTTCGTTTTCAGTATGGCGCTGGGCAGCAACCAGACGTTCGGTCAGGCTGGTGTACAGGCCGCTGTCGAGGAAGTTGGTCAGCGAAATATGCTGTGCCTGCGGAACCTGGCGCATAGCGCGTTCGGTCAGGTCACGGTGAGTGATGACCAGGTCCACATCTGGCGGCAGGTTGTTGATCGCGCTGTTAGTGACCGAAATCTGCGACAGACCTGCATCCTGAATTTTCTTACGCAGCACGCCTGCGCCCATCGCACTGGAACCCATACCGGCATCACAGGCAACGATGATTTTACGTACGTGGCTCAGGTCGTTAGTCACATCGCCCGCAGACAGCGGAGATGCGCCTTTAGACTCAGCTTTCATTTCCTGAACGCGACGTGCAGCAGCTTCAATATCATCTTCTTCTTTCACTTTGCTGGTTTTCAGCAGAATGGCAGAGACAACGAAGGAGACTGCCATCGCCGCACACACACCCGCGATGTTAGCGAAGTAAGCACCTTTTGGCGTCATCGCCAGTACAGCAAGGATAGAACCCGGAGATGCCGGAGAAACCAGACCACCGCCCAGGATAGTCAGCGTAAACACGCCAGTCATACCACCGAGGATAACGGCCAGAATCAGACGCGGATTCATCAGCACATACGGGAAGTAGATTTCGTGGATACCGCCCAGGAAGTGGATGATTGCCGCACCGCCCGCAGACTGTTTAGCGCTACCACGACCAAAGAACATGTACGCCAGCAGCACGCCCATACCCGGACCTGGGTTAGCTTCAATCAGGAAGAAGATGGATTTACCCAGTTCATGGGACTGCTGAATACCCAGCGGCGAGAAGATACCGTGGTTAATGGCGTTGTTGAGGAACAGGATTTTCGCCGGTTCAACAAAGATAGACGCCAGCGGCAGCATGTCATGGACAACCATGAAGTTAACGCCCGCCGCCAGCATTTTAGACAGGGCTTCAACAACCGGGCCAATGCCGAGAAATGCCAGAATAGCGAGGATCATCCCGATGATGCCTGCGGAGAAGTTATTCACCAGCATTTCAAAACCGGATTTGATCTTACCGTCTACCCAGCGGTCGAAGTGCTTAATGCACCAGCCGCCCAGCGGACCTGCAATCATAGAGCCGAGGAACATCGGCATGTCTGCGCCGACGATAACGCCCATGGTGGTGATGGCACCGACTACGCCGCCACGTTCGCCGCCTACCAGCTTACCACCGGTATAACCGATCAGCAGCGGCAGGAGATAAGTGATCATCGGCCCGACCAGCTTCGCCAGCGTTTCGTTCGGTAACCACCCTGTTGGAATAAATAACGCGGTGATGATACCCCACGCGATAAACGCGCCGATATTTGGCATCACCATGTTGCTGAGGAAACGACCAAAGCTTTGCACTTTGATCTTAATATCGGATGACATAAAAACACCCCTTCTTATGTTTGCTGTCGCGCAGGCTGGAAGCCCGAGGTTTTTTGTTAATGTGGCGGCAGAGGTAGCCGGACCTTGTAGATACTGCGAAATCTGGCACTGAATCGGTTAACTGTCCAGTCGACGGCTTTTTGTGTGATATGAATCACATAAATATAGGGGGTAGAGAGGTAATTGACGTGATGCTCATCACAAAATGCTTGTGTAAAAAAGCAACAAGGCGGCGATTTTCGCTAAAAATGGCATTTAAATGTGAGTTATGTCACATTTTTATTTTGATGGTTTGTTGAATCTTTGTGATCTGAATCACAAGATATTTTCTTACGGCGTTCACCTGATGTGATCTACAGCATGTTATGCCTTCGTCATGAAATCGTTATGTAACTAAGCAACTCATCACCTCTTAAAATTATTCTTTGGTGTTATGGCGAGAATCGCGAATCCGGATTATTGTCAAAATATCAGCCTGACTCCCTTCTGGCTGCCAGCCAAAAAACAACACTGATAAACGTGAATCCGAGGCAGATATGTTTCTAAACTATTTCGCGTTGGGAGTGCTGATCTTCGTCTTTCTGGTGATTTTTTATGGAATCATCGCGATACATGACATCCCTTATCTGATTGCCAAAAAGCGCAACCATCCCCATGCCGACGCTATTCATACGGCGGGCTGGGTGAGCCTGTTTACTCTGCATGTTATCTGGCCGTTCCTGTGGATCTGGGCGACGCTCTATCAACCGGAGCGCGGCTGGGGCATGCAGTCACATGTTGCGCCGCAAGGCGACGTGCCAGACCCGGAAATCGCCGCACTTTCTGACCGGATTTCCCGGCTGGAGCACCAACTCGCCGCCGAGAAAAAGACTGACTATTCCACGTTCCCGGAGATCTAATTATGGATCTATTGATTGTTTTAACTTACGTGGCGCTGGCGTGGGCGGTCTTTAAAATCTTCCGCATTCCGGTGAATCAGTGGACGCTGGCGACGGCGGCGCTGGGAGGCGTGTTTCTGGTGAGTGGTTTGATTTTGTTGATGAACTACAACCACCCTTACACTTTTACCGCGCAAAAGGCAGTGATAGCGATCCCCATCACGCCACAGGTGACGGGAATTGTTACTGAAGTCACCGACAAAAATAATCAGCTTATTCAGAAGGGCGAGGTGCTTTTTAAGCTCGACCCGGTTCGTTACCAGGCGCGAGTTGACAGGCTTCAGGCAGACCTGATGACGGCGACGCATAATATAAAGACGCTGCGCGCGCAGCTCACTGAAGCGCAGGCCAACACCACCCAGGTTTCAGCGGAGCGCGACCGTCTGTTTAAAAATTATCAACGTTACCTGAAAGGCAGCCAGGCGGCGGTGAATCCGTTCTCGGAACGTGACATCGACGATGCGCGGCAAAATTTCCTCGCGCAGGATGCGCTGGTGAAAGGCTCGGTGGCGGAGCAGGCGCAGATCCAGAGCCAGCTCGACAGTATGGTTAACGGCGAGCAATCGCAGATTGTGAGCTTAAGAGCGCAACTTACTGAAGCAAAATATAACCTTGAGCAGACTGTCATTCGCGCACCGAGCAATGGCTACGTCACTCAGGTACTGATCCGCCCAGGTACATACGCAGCTGCCTTGCCGCTGCGTCCGGTGATGGTCTTCATCCCCGAGCAAAAACGGCAAATTGTCGCCCAATTTCGGCAAAACTCGCTGTTACGTCTGAAACCCGGCGATGATGCGGAAGTGGTGTTTAACGCGCTACCTGGGCAGGTGTTTCACGGCAAACTGACCAGTATTTTACCTGTCGTGCCAGGCGGTTCTTATCAGGCGCAGGGGGTATTGCAATCATTAACGGTCGTGCCCGGCACGGACGGTGTGCTGGGAACCATTGAACTGGACCCTAACGCTGATATCGATGCCTTACCCGACGGCATCTACGCCCAGGTGGCAGTTTACTCCGACCATTTCAGCCATGTTTCGGTGATGCGGAAAGTGCTGCTAAGAATGACCAGTTGGATGCATTATCTTTATTTGGATCATTGAGACTTGTATCACCTGTGTTTTGCGCGAGCCTGAGCCATACTGATATTTTTCCTCGCACAAAGGACTCGGCATGAAACTCGTCGGTAGCTACACCAGCCCGTTTGTACGCAAACTTTCTATTCTGTTGTTAGAAAAGGGCATAACGTTCGAATTTATTAATGAACTGCCCTATAACGCGGATAACGGCGTGGCGCAATTTAACCCGTTAGGAAAAGTGCCGGTGCTGGTGACCGAAGAGGGCGAATGCTGGTTTGATTCGCCGATCATCGCTGAATATATTGAATTAATGAATGTTGCTCCGGCGATGTTGCCGCGTGATCCGCTGGAGTCGTTGCGGGTGCGCAAAATTGAGGCGCTGGCGGATGGCATTATGGATGCCGGGCTGGTATCGGTGCGTGAACAGGCGCGTCCGGCGGCGCAGCAGTCTGAAGATGAATTGTTACGTCAGCGTGAGAAAATCAACCGCAGTCTGGATGTGCTGGAAGGATATCTGGTCGATGGCACACTCAAAACCGATACGGTCAATCTGGCGACTATCGCCATTGCCTGTGCCGTCGGATATCTCAATTTCCGCCGCGTTGCGCCAGGCTGGTGTGTCGACCGCCCACACTTAGTCAAACTGGTCGAAAACCTGTTTAGCCGCGAAAGTTTTGCTCGCACCGAACCGCCAAAGGCTTGATGCGCGATATGTCCTCCTGACCCATCTCACGTTACAATCCGTGGTTATGTTAAACGCCCTTCTCCGTGTGAGAGGGCCTTGATCAGCCAGGTTTCCTATGACAACCGAAACGCGTTCCCTCTATAGTCAACTTCCGGCTATTGATCGCTTATTGCGCGATAGCTCCTTCCTTTCTTTGCGTGATACTTATGGTCACACCCGCGTGGTGGAATTGCTGCGTCAGATGCTTGACGAAGCGCGAGAAGTGATTCGAGACAGCCAGACGCTGCCCGCGTGGTGTGAAAACTGGGCGCAAGAAGTCGATGCCCGGTTGACGAAAGAGGCGCAAAGCGCGCTGCGTCCGGTAATCAACCTGACGGGAACCGTGCTGCATACCAACCTTGGGCGAGCTTTACAGGCGGAAGCCGCGGTGGAAGCCGTTACGAAGGCTATGCGTTCGCCAGTGACCCTCGAGTACGATCTGGACGACGCCGGACGCGGACATCGCGATCGGGCGCTGGCGCAGCTGCTGTGCCGTATTACGGGGGCGGAAGATGCCTGTATCGTTAATAACAATGCGGCGGCGGTGTTATTGATGTTGGCGGCCACTGCCAGCGGGAAAGAGGTGGTGGTTTCTCGCGGCGAACTGGTGGAGATTGGCGGCGCGTTTCGTATTCCCGATGTTATGCGTCAGGCAGGATGCACCCTACACGAAGTAGGGACCACCAACCGCACGCACGCGAATGATTATCGTCAGGCGGTGAATGAAAATACCGCACTGTTGATGAAAGTACATACCAGTAACTACAGCATTCAGGGGTTCACCAAAGCGATAGATGAAGCGGAACTGGTGGCGCTCGGCAAAGAACTGGATGTTCCAGTGGTGACTGATTTAGGCAGTGGCTCGCTGGTCGATCTTAGCCAGTACGGTTTGCCGAAAGAGCCAATGCCGCAGGAGTTGATTGCGGCGGGCGTCAGTCTGGTGAGCTTCTCCGGCGACAAGCTGTTAGGCGGGCCGCAGGCAGGAATTATTGTTGGTAAAAAAGAGATGATCGCCCGCCTGCAAAGCCACCCGCTGAAGCGTGCATTACGCGCGGATAAAATGACCCTCGCGGCGCTGGAAGCCACGTTGCGTCTTTATTTACACCCTGAAGCTCTGAGTGAAAAATTACCGACCCTGCGCCTGCTTACCCGCAGCGCAGAGGCCATTCAAATCCAGGCACAACGTTTACAGGCTCCCCTTGCCGCACATTACGGCGCGGAGTTTGCGGTACAGGTTATGCCATGTCTTTCGCAGATCGGCAGTGGTTCGCTGCCGGTTGATCGCCTGCCGAGCGCGGCATTAACGTTTACCCCCCATGATGGACGCGGTAGCCACCTTGAGTCATTAGCCGCCCGCTGGCGTGAATTGCCAGTGCCGGTGATTGGTCGTATTTATGACGGACGATTGTGGCTGGATTTACGCTGCCTTGAAGATGAGCAACGTTTTTTGGAGATGTTGTTGAAATGATTATTGCGACTGCCGGACACGTTGACCACGGCAAAACAACCTTGTTGCAGGCGATTACGGGCGTAAATGCCGACCGTCTGCCGGAAGAAAAAAAGCGCGGCATGACCATCGATCTCGGCTATGCCTACTGGCCGCAGCCGGATGGTCGCGTGCCTGGTTTTATCGACGTACCCGGTCATGAAAAGTTTCTTTCCAACATGCTGGCGGGCGTTGGTGGTATCGATCACGCGCTGTTGGTGGTGGCGTGCGATGACGGTGTGATGGCACAGACCCGTGAGCATCTGGCGATTTTGCAGCTGACCGGTAACCCGATGCTGACAGTGGCGCTGACCAAAGCCGATCGCGTGGACGAAGCGCGTGTTGATGAGGTTGAACGCCAGGTAAAGGAGGTGCTGCGGGAATACGGTTTTGCTGAGGCAAAACTGTTTATCACCGCAGCAACCGAAGGTCGGGGAATTGATGCCCTGCGCGAGCATCTGCTTCAGTTACCAGAACGTGAACACGCCAGCCAACATAGTTTCCGCCTCGCGATCGACCGCGCATTTACCGTAAAAGGTGCCGGGCTGGTCGTCACCGGTACGGCGTTAAGCGGGGAAGTGAAAGTAGGCGATTCACTCTGGCTGACTGGTGTAAATAAACCGATGCGCGTGCGTGCGCTGCATGCGCAAAATCAGCCAACAGAAACTGCCCATGCCGGGCAGCGTATCGCGCTTAACATCGCGGGTGATGCGGAAAAAGAGCAGATTAACCGTGGCGACTGGCTGCTTGCCGATGTGCCGCCGGAGCCGTTCACACGGGTGATCGTCGAACTTCAAACCCATACACCGCTGACCCAGTGGCAGCCGCTGCATATTCACCACGCCGCCAGCCACGTTACGGGACGCGTTTCGCTGCTGGAAGATAACCTTGCCGAGCTGGTGTTCGACACGCCGCTGTGGCTGGCGGATAACGATCGCTTAGTGCTGCGCGATATCTCGGCCCGCAACACGCTGGCGGGGGCGCGTGTGGTGATGCTTAACCCGCCGCGTCGCGGTAAGCGTAAGCCGGAATATCTGCAATGGCTGGCGTCTCTTGCACGGGCGCAGAGCGATGCCGATGCGTTATCTGTTCATCTGGAACGCGGCGCGGTTAACCTTGCGGATTTCGCCTGGGCACGGCAGCTCAACGGTGAAGGGATGCGCGAACTGCTGCAACAGCCTGGCTATATTCAGGCTGGTTATAGCTTGTTGAATGCGCCGGTTGCCGCTCGCTGGCAACGGAAAATTCTCGACACATTAGCGACTTATCATGAGCAACATCGCGATGAACCTGGTCCTGGGCGCGAACGTCTGCGACGTATGGCGTTGCCAATGGAAGATGAAGCGCTGGTACTGTTGCTGATTGAAAAGATGCGCGAAAGCGGCGACATCCTCAGTCATCACGGTTGGCTGCATCTGCCAGATCACAAAGCGGGCTTCAGCGAAGAGCAGCAGGCCATCTGGCAAAAAGCAGAGCCGCTGTTTGGTGACGAGCCGTGGTGGGTGCGTGATCTGGCAAAAGAGACGGGAACCGACGAGCAGGCAATGCGCCTGACGCTACGCCAGGCGGCGCAGCAGGGGATAATTACCGCGATCGTTAAAGATCGTTATTACCGTAACGATCGGATTGTCGAGTTTGCCAATATGATCCGCGATCTCGATCAGGAGTGTGGTTCAACCTGCGCGGCGGATTTCCGCGATCGCTTAGGTGTAGGCCGCAAGCTGGCAATTCAGATTTTGGAATATTTTGACCGCATTGGCTTTACGCGTCGTCGTGGAAATGATCATTTATTGCGCGACGCATTATTATTTCCGGAAAAATAAGGAAATGATTAATTCATAATAAATATGAATTAATACAAAATTTCTTATTAATGTTAAGAAGGCACGTTATTTGATGAATGTAACGTGCTTTTTATTAAAAATATTTTAATAAACGGTAATGTTGATCATATTTTCAAATGAAAATCCTCAGTAAGCTGCCCGCCCTTTTTTACACTTTCAGGAGTGTGTTATGGCAGCTTCAACCTTTTTTATTCCTTCCGTGAATGTTATTGGTGCTGATTCATTGAATGATGCAATGAATATGATGGCAGATTATGGATTTACCCGTACCTTAATTGTCACTGACAATATGTTAACGAAATTAGGTATGGCGGGTGATGTGCAAAAAGCACTGGAAGAACGCAATATTTTTAGCGTTATTTATGATGGCACCCAACCTAACCCAACCACGGAAAACGTCGCCGCAGGTTTGAAATTACTTAAAGAAAATAATTGCGATAGCGTGATCTCCTTAGGCGGTGGTTCTCCGCACGACTGCGCAAAAGGTATTGCGCTGGTGGCAGCCAATGGCGGCGATATTCGCGATTACGAAGGCGTTGACCGCTCTGCAAAACCGCAGCTGCCGATGATCGCCATCAACACCACGGCGGGTACGGCCTCTGAAATGACCCGTTTCTGCATCATCACTGACGAAGCGCGTCACATCAAAATGGCGATTGTGGATAAACATGTAACTCCGCTGCTTTCTGTCAATGACTCCTCTCTGATGATCGGTATGCCGAAGTCACTGACCGCTGCAACGGGTATGGATGCCTTAACGCACGCTATCGAAGCGTATGTTTCTATTGCCGCCACGCCGATCACTGACGCTTGTGCACTGAAAGCCGTGACCATGATTGCCGAAAACCTGCCGTTAGCCGTTGAAGATGGCAGCAATGCGAAAGCGCGTGAAGCAATGGCTTATGCCCAGTTCCTCGCCGGTATGGCGTTCAATAATGCTTCTCTGGGTTATGTTCATGCGATGGCGCACCAGCTGGGCGGTTTCTACAACCTGCCACACGGTGTATGTAACGCCGTTTTGCTGCCGCATGTTCAGGTATTCAACAGCAAAGTCGCCGCTGCACGTCTGCGTGATTGTGCCGCTGCAATGGGCGTGAACGTGACAGGTAAAAACGACGCGGAAGGTGCTGAAGCCTGCATTAACGCCATCCGTGAACTGGCGAAGAAAGTGGATATCCCGGCAGGCCTACGCGACCTGAACGTGAAAGAAGAAGATTTCGCGGTTCTGGCGACTAATGCCCTGAAAGATGCCTGCGGCTTTACTAACCCGATCCAGGCAACTCACGAAGAAATTGTGGCGATTTATCGCGCAGCGATGTAATCATCATTCCCACAACGGCTGGCGAGTTGTCAGCCGCTTTTTCAACTATCTCAAAACTTGCTTTTTTTGAGATAGTTTCTCTTTCCTGCTATACACTATCTCAATATTGCGCTTTTTTGAGATAAGCACATGGCTATCAAATCACCTCCCGGACTTATTCCTTTATCACACTTATCGGGTGAGGAACTCCTGGCCCACCTGCGCTTTAACCGGGTCACCGATGAAAAAGGACGTTATCTGCCTTTTGATGAGTTGCAGTACCGCATCAAAAAAGGAGAAAACGTCGATGTGGCGTGGACGCTTACCCGTCTGGCGCGCAACGCGGCGATCCAACGAATTAATTATTGCAATGAAGCGGGTGAACAGGCCGGATTCAACATTACCCCGGTGATTGCAGAAGCGTGCGAGCTTGTCGACAAACGTGCTACCGCGCTGGCGCTGAAAGATCAGACTGAACGGTTACGCGGGGCCGGAGCCGAGTTAAGCCAGTTACGCCTGGAAGAGCCGATCACCAGCTCCCAGCTGGAAGGTGCGAATACTACAACGCTGGTGGCGAGAAAAATGCTGGAAACAGGGCGGTCGCCACGCACTGAAGACGAGCATATGATTGCGGGAAATGCCCGGCTGATGGCGGAAATTCCGCACTTACTCGCAGAACCGCTGACACCTGCGCTTATTCGCCAGTTACATGCCATTGGTATGGGTGGAATCAATGACGCGAAATATCGTCCGGGAGAATTTCGTGAAACAGATGATGTTGTGATCGCCGACTATGATGGCAATATAGTGCATCAACCGCCCGCTGCGGCATTGTTACCGGAACGGCTGGAAAAAGTTTGCCAGTGGTTAAACAGCCATGAAGGGTATATTCATCCGTTGGTCCGTGCCTGCATTCTGCATTTTATGCTGGCCCATGAACATCCGTTTCGGGATGGCAACGGGCGCACCAGTCGGGCGCTGTTTTACTGGTATATGCTGAAATCGGGCTACGATGTTTTTAAATATATTTCCATCAGCCGTTTGCTTCATGCAGCGCCAGTAAAATATGCCGCCAGCTACCAGTACACTGAATCAGATGGTATGGATCTGACTTATTTCCTTGAATATCAGGCGGGTGTCATTAAACGTGCTCTGCAAAACTGGCAGCAGCATATCGATGAAATTACACAACGAAGCGCAAAACTCGATAGTGTGCTGTTTAGCTCTGGTGTGCTTAAACGCCTGAATCCGCGCCAGGTAACGCTCCTGAATGTGATGCTCGCCAATCCGGGGAAAGAGTACACAGTTGCTGAAATTAGTGTGAGTCTGAGCGTCTCGGATAATACGGCGCGGACCGATTTACGGACAATTGTTAAAGAAGGATTCGCGCAAGAGAAAAGAATTAATAACCAGCAAGCAGTGTACGTCGCACACTACCCGCTGTAGCTTTTGCCCGTAAATTCGTGATAGCCGTCGTAAAGCTGTTACCGACTGGCGAAGATTTCGCCAGTCACGTCTACCCTTGTTATACCTCACACAGCAAGGAGACGATCATGACCAATAATCCCCCTTCAGCACAGATTAAGCCCGGCGAGTATGGTTTCCCCCTCAAATTAAAAGCCCGCTACGACAACTTTATCGGTGGCGAATGGGTAGCGCCTGCCGATGGCGAGTATTACCAGAACCTGACGCCGGTGACCGGGCAGCTACTGTGCGAAGTGGCGTCTTCGGGCAAACGAGACATCGATCTGGCGCTGGATGCTGCGCATAAAGTGAAAGATAAATGGGCGCACACCTCGGTGCAGGATCGCGCGGCGATTCTGTTTAAGATTGCCGATCGAATGGAACAAAACCTTGAACTTTTAGCGACGGCAGAAACCTGGGATAACGGCAAACCCATTCGCGAAACCAGTGCTGCCGACGTGCCGCTGGCGATTGATCATTTTCGCTATTTCGCCTCGTGTATTCGGGCGCAGGAAGGTGGGATCAGTGAAGTGGATAGCGAAACCGTGGCCTATCATTTCCATGAACCGTTAGGCGTGGTGGGGCAGATTATCCCGTGGAACTTCCCGCTGCTGATGGCGAGCTGGAAAATGGCTCCCGCTCTGGCGGCGGGCAACTGTGTGGTGCTGAAACCCGCACGTCTTACTCCGCTTTCTGTACTGCTGCTAATGGAAATCGTCGGTGATTTACTGCCGCCAGGGGTGGTGAACGTGGTCAACGGCGCAGGTGGGGAAATTGGCGAATATCTGGCGACCTCGAAACGCATCGCCAAAGTGGCGTTTACCGGCTCAACGGAAGTGGGCCAACAAATTATGCAATACGCCACGCAAAACATTATTCCGGTGACGCTGGAGCTGGGCGGCAAATCGCCAAATATCTTCTTTGCTGATGTGATGGATGAAGAAGATGCCTTTTTCGATAAAGCGCTGGAAGGCTTTGCACTGTTTGCCTTTAACCAGGGCGAAGTTTGCACCTGTCCAAGCCGTGCTTTAGTGCAGGAGTCTATCTACGAACGCTTTATGGAACGCGCCATCCGCCGTGTCGAAAGCATTCGCAGCGGTAACCCGCTCGACAGCGTGACGCAAATGGGCGCGCAGGTTTCTCACGGGCAACTGGAAACCATCCTCAACTACATTGATATCGGTAAAAAAGAGGGCGCTGATGTGCTCACCGGCGGGCGGCGCAAGCTGCTGGAAGGCGAACTGAAAGACGGCTACTACCTCGAACCGACGATTTTGTTTGGTCAGAACAATATGCGCGTGTTCCAGGAGGAGATTTTTGGCCCGGTGCTGGCGGTAACCACCTTCAAAACGATAGAAGAAGCGCTGGAGCTGGCGAACGATACGCAATATGGCCTGGGCGCGGGCGTCTGGAGCCGCAACGGTAATCTGGCCTATAAGATGGGGCGCGGCATTCAGGCTGGGCGCGTGTGGACCAACTGTTATCACGCTTACCCGGCACATGCGGCGTTTGGCGGCTACAAACAATCAGGCATTGGCCGCGAAACCCACAAAATGATGCTTGAGCATTACCAGCAAACCAAGTGCCTGCTGGTGAGCTACTCGGATAAACCGTTGGGGCTGTTCTGATGTGAAAGGCTGCCCGGCGTGTATTGCCGGGCACTCTCAGGCATGGCTACTGCCCGTAATAGGCATTGGCCCCATGCTTACGCAGGTAGTGCTTATCCAGCAGTTCGTTTTGCATCGCAGGGAGCTGTGGCGCAAGCTGGCGCGAGAACAGACCCATATAGGCGCACTCTTCCAGTACCACGGCGTTATGCACCGCATCGGCGGCATTTTTTCCCCAGGCGAACGGGCCGTGAGAATGCACCAGCACCGCAGGGATTTGTGCCGGGTTCAACCCACGCTCTTCGAAGGTTTTAATGATCACTTCTCCGGTCTGGTATTCATACTCGCCGTTGATCTCTTCTGCGGTCATCAGGCGCGTGCAGGGGATGGCTCCGTAAAAATAATCGGCGTGAGTAGTGCCCCAGGCGGGGAGATCAAGTCCGGCCTGCGACCAGATGGTGGCGTGGCGCGAGTGGGTATGCACTATGCCGCCAATCTCCGCAAAGCGACGGTAAAGCGCCAGATGCGTTGGCGTGTCGGAAGAGGGCTTTTTGCTGCCTTCCACCACCTTGCCGCTGGCTATCTCAACCACCACCATATCGTCGGCGGTCATTACCTCATACTCAACGCCGGAAGGCTTAATCACCATCCATTGCCGCGTTTCGTCTATCGCGCTGACATTGCCCCAGGTGAACGTCACCAGATGATGAACGGGAAGCGCCAGGTTTGCCGCCAGCACGTCAGCTTTCAGTTGCTCTAACATATAAATCCGGCCTCCTGCATACGCGCTTCAATCCAGCGCCGCGCCTGAATAATCTCCAGCACCGGCTCTTTGGCTTTTTCGGTCCACATTTCAATCAGAAATGATCCGCGATAGTTCAGCTCATGCAGCGTTTTGAAGATGCCAACAAAATCGACACAGCCTTCGCCAAACGGCACATCGCGGAACTGTCCGGGGCTATGTTCGGTAACGGGTTGAGTGTCTTTCAGGTGGATGGCGGCGATACGGTCGATGCCCAGTTTCAGTTCGGCGGGAACATCATTGCCCCAGGCGCTGAGGTTGCCTACGTCCGGGTAAACGGTGAACCACGGTGACGCAAGCATTTCGTCCCACTTTTTCCATTTGCTGATAGAGTTCATAAACGCGGTGTCCATAATCTCCACCGCCAGCATGACTTGTGATGCCGCTGCCTGTTCAACCGCCCACGCCAGCCCTTCAGCAAACCGTTGCTGGGTGCCTTCGTCATGATCCTCGTAATAGACGTCGTAACCTGCCAGTTGAATAGTACGAATGCCGAGATCGCGCGCCAGGCGAATCGCTTTACTCATAATCTCCCGCGCCCGCTGGCGCACGGCGTCGTCCCGGCTACCAAAAGGAAAACGACGATGTGCGGACAGGCACATTGACGGAATAGCAACACCCGTTTCGATCATCGCAGTGACCAGCGAAGCACGTTGTGCGGCGCTCCAGTCAAGACGTGACAACCGTTCGTCGGTTTCATCCACCGACATTTCGACAAAATCAAAGCCACAGCTTTTTGCCAGCACCAGCCGCTCCGGCCAGGAGAGATCTTTCGCCAGCGCTTTTTCATAAATGCCTAACGGATGATTACGCACGCTTGCCTCCCCAGATGGAGTCGATTTGCGCATGGAAATCGCCAGCCACTTGCGCCGGATTTGCTGCGCCTGCCAGCGCCCGTCCGGCAATAAACGCTTTCACGCGGATCTCTTTAAACAGCGGCAGGTCAGCAGGGGTAATCCCGCCAGTAATGGAAAGCTCAAGGCCGATATCGGAAAGCGCCTTCATGCGTGCCAGATCGGCCTCGCCCCACTGTTGCCCGCTGGCCTGCGCGTCACGACCACGATGATAAATCGCCTGTCGTACACCAATACGATGCCAGTCACGGGCATCGTCCAGCGTCCAGTTGCCGAATAGCTCGATCTGAATTTCACCGCCGCAGTTCTGTGCCATCGCGTGGCCTTTTTCCACCGTGGCGAGCGGCGCGGCGCAGATGATGGTCATCCAGTTAGCGCCTGCGCCAAATGCCTGTTGCGCGAGCGTTTCACCCGCGTCGGCGACCTTCCAGTCGGCAACGATGATTTTGTCAGGGCACTGTTCGCGCAAGGCTTTCACTGCGCCAAGCCCTTCGTTTAAACAGAGAATGGTGCCTGCTTCGACAATATCGACGCTGTCTTTTAACAGCGTCACGTCGCGCTGCGCGGCTTCAAGTGATGAGTGGTCGAGGGCCAGTTGCAGAAGTGGTCGACTCATAATGTGTGCTCCTTGATGTGGGCGTGATAACCCTGAAGTGCGGCAATGAGATGTTGATAGCGTTGGTATTTTTGTTGGTAAAGCTGATGCGCGGCCATATCCGGCAGCAGGGTGCGTACCGGGTGCTGTAAGTCACGTTGGGCTTCGCTGAAATCGCGATAAACCCCGGTACCGACGCGGGCGGCAAGTGCCGCACCAAAGCAGCCGGTTTCTTCCACCTGCGGCAGCTCGATACGCAGACCGCTGACGTCCGCCAGCATTTGCATCCAGACATCGGAGTGCGCCGGGCCGCCAGTGACGCGCAGGGTGTGCACATCAGTAAAACGTTCGCGCATCCGGTTGAGATGGGTCATATGGCTGAACACCACCCCTTCATAGATAGCCTGTAAGAGGTGTGCACGGGTGTGAATGGCCTGCATCCCGTAGAAACCGCTGGTCATTTCGAGTCCGGCGTTGCTGCCGTACAGGAACGGCAGGAAAAAGAGATCGCCACCGGCTTTCGGCAAACTGGCAACGGCCTGATTAATCTCAGCAAATGAGATTTCTCCCCACTGTGCGGTAAACCATTCGAGATTGCCGGAAGAGGTGGGGCTGGCTTCGTGAACGATAAATTGACCATCGTTAACGTAGCGACCATAGACATACGGATGCGCTTCACCGTCACGTAAACCGTGGGTTATGCCGCTGGTCACCGCCCAGGTCCCCATCACCGCATTGAGGGTGAATTCGTCTTCGAGCCCGGCGCAGAGTGCGGTGGAAACCACATCAAACAGGCCGCCGACAACGGGGGTACCCGCTTTCAGACCGGTCAGTACGGCTGTCTGAGCGGTGATTTCCCCGCAGATTTCGGCAGATCCGACAACAGGCGGCAGGGCGTGATTGATTTCAGCAATCCCCAGCCAGTCGGTAAGGCACGGGTCATATTCCCCGCGACTCATGTTGTAGAGATTGGATTCAGAAATATTGCTCTCTTCGCAACCTTTGACGCCGGTTAAACACCAGCGCAGGTAGTCGTGCGTCATCATCACGCAGCCAATTTGCGCGTAGCGTTCTGGTTCGTGCTCTTTCAGCCAGCGTAACAGCGACACCGGATGCCCGGTCCATAAGGTTTGTCGGGTCAGCGGATAGAGTTTTTCCGGGATGCCATCTTCCTGCCAGCGACGAACGATTTCCATCGCCCGGCGATCCGAGGACAAAATGGCGTTACCGAGCGGTTTGTCGTTTTTATCAAGTAGAAATAAGCCCTTTCCCTGCGCGGAGATGCCGATACCGACAATTTGTTCCCCGCTGACGCCAGAATGGGTAAGCAGGGCGCGAATGACAGCAGTGCAACATTGCCACAGTTCTGCCATGTCGCGCTCTGCCCAGCCTGGCTGTGGACTTAATGCGCACAGCGGCAGGCGCTGCACGCCCGCCTCCCGGCCTTCTCGGTCATACAGCCCGGCTTTCAGCCAGCTACCGCCACAATCTAACCCCAGCCAGTATTGCGTCATGGTTTATTGCACCTCATCCACGGCTTTCAGCAGATCAGCACCCTGCGGAACATCTTTAACAAACATGTCACGGACCTGGGTACCCAGCGCATCGCTAAAGGCTTTGCGGTCGAGATCGGTGATGACTTCCACGCCCGCTTCTTTCATACCGTCGATGATTTTTTGCTGATCTTCGGCGACCAGTTTGCGCTGATAGCTACCCGCTTCCTGCGCAGATGAGATCAGTGCCTGCTGGAACTCAGGCGTTAAGCCATCAAACTTCGCTTTGTTGATCACCACCAGAAGCGGGGAATAGGCGTGATGGGTCAGGGAAAGGTACTTCTGCACTTCATAAAATTTTGCTGACCAGACGACGTTGATCGGGTGTTCCTGAGCGTCGATAGTGCGGGTTTCCAGCCCGGTATAGACTTCGGCAAACGGCATCGGGATCGGGTTAGCGCCAAAAACTTTAAATGCAGCGATATTCATCGGGCTGTTGTTGGTGCGGATTTTCAACCCTTTCAGGTCGGCAGGCGTTTTGACCGGTGCACGCGAGTTGGTGACATCGCGCCAGCCGTTTTCCCAGTAGGCCAGTACTTTCAGCCCCTTACCTTCAAGGGAGACTTTCAGGTCATCACCGACTTTGCCGTCGAGCGTTTTATGCGCGTGAGCGGTATCGCGGAACAGGAACGGGACATCGAGCAGGTTGATGACGGGCGAGAGTCCCGTAAAGTTGTTAGAGCCAGACATCTCCATATCAATAGTGCCGCCACGCACGCCGCTGATCATCGCCTGCGCATTACCAAGGGTGCTATCCGGGAACAGTTTTAATTTCAGTTCGCCTTTGGTTTTTTCCTGCAGTAATTCATTAAATTTTTTCGCCGCAATATGTTGTGAATCGGTTTGTGAGGTTTCATAACCGAAACGTAATGATTGTGCCGCCAGAGAAGATGTGCTGAACGTCGCCACTCCGGCAATTAATAAAGCGTAGGTTACAGAACGTAATTTCATTATGATTTCCTTTTAACTCATCCATTTAAGAGGAGCGGTAATGAGCTCCGGGATAAAAATAAATAATGCTAACAACATGAATAAAACCATGACGTAAGGCGCAACGCCTTTTACCGCATCGTCAAATTTAAGTTTCGCCACGCCGCATACCACGTTAAGAACATTACCGACTGGAGGCGTAATCAGTGATATTGAACAGTTGATAATAAACATGATGCCGAAATAGACCGGATCTATTCCCGCTTCTTTCACTAATGGCATTAATACTGGTGTAAGAATTAATACGGTAGGCGTTAAGTCCATGACCGTACTGATCACCATAATAGCGAGCATAATGACGATGAATAATAAGCGAGGCGAATCAACCAACGGTTGTAATAGCTCCGATACCATCATGGGTAATTCGGCGATCGTAATAAGCCATGCAGATACCGCAGCAGAGGCCACCAGGAACATCACCACGGATGTGGTTTTTGCCGCGTTAATCAGCACATGATAAAGCGTGGAGAAGGTCATCTCGCGATAGACCACCACCGAGACGAACAGAGCGTAGAAGGCGGCAACCGCGCCTGCTTCGGTCGGTGTAAATAACCCCGAACGGAAACCGCCAATAATAATTATCGGTAAAAAGAGCGCCCAAATACCGGAAACTAAGGATTGCCAGACTTCTCGTAGTGAGGCTTTCGGCTGACAAGGTAAATTCAGTCGTTTTGCCTGCCACCACCAGGTAACCATCAGCGTGACGCCCATCATGATGCCCGGTGCGATGCCCGCCATAAACAGTTTGCTGATGGAGAGTCCGCTGGAGACGCCGAAGATAATGAGTGGTATGGAAGGCGGGATAATGGCCGCAATAATCCCCCCGGAACCGATAAGCCCGGCGGCGCGGTTTACCGGATAGTTGGCCTGGCGCATCATCGGCACCAGCAGCGCCGCGACAGCTGCGGTATCAGCAACCGCAGAACCGGACAGGCTTGCCATGATCATCGCTGCCAGCACGCCCACGTAACCCAGACCGCCTGGCCTGTGGCCTACCAGTTTCATTGGCAAGTCGACGATACGTTGCGACAGGCCGCCCGCGTTCATGATCTCACCCGCCAGTACAAAGAAGGGGATGGCTAACAGGGAGAAGCTGTCTGCGCCATTTACCAACGTTTGTGCCAGAATTTGCACATCAAAGATATCCATCCAGAACATCAATGAAATGCCGCACAGTAATAATGCCCAGGCGATGGGAACGCCAATTGCGATAGCCCCTAACAAACTGACAATAAATATAAGGATTGTCATCGTCAGGCTCCTTGTTGGTTTCGGCTGGGTGTATTTGTGAACTGCCGGTATAAGTGACGCAATTCCAGCAATGCGATAATCAGACTGGTGGGGATAGCGGCGGCGTACATTAAGCCAACGGGGACGCCAAGAATGGGCGATAAGTTGCTCCAGTCTTGCGCTGTTTTTTCTATAGCGCCCCAGGCCAGCCCCAGACACAGCAATAAAATGAGCGTATGGGTTAGCAGCGAAACACGTTGTTGATTAGCCGGTGAGAGTTTTTCGACTAAAAAAGTAACCTGCACATGGCTGTTGTCCATATAAGCAACGATTGCGCCAATAAAGGTTAACCAGACAAATAAAAGTCGGGATAATTCATCAATCGATAATATACTTGTGTGGAATCCATATCGAAGAATGATATTAATAAAAATAATACAAGACAGTATTGCGATGATGATCGCAAGAATGCCTTCGAGTATCCGTTTCATAACGAGTCCTTCTGGTTATGCAATATTTTTTATGCGCTAATGTTGTTAATATTCGTAATAATTATCAGAAAACGGCTAATTAGATATTCAAAGTGATATATAAGCGGAACTATTTAACGAGATTCATTCAGAGAGTGAATGCCGTTACGTAATATTTCGATGCGATGGTGCACATCAGCCGTCGCATTTATTTCCAGTAGCTTGATGCCAGCAAAATGCAATGTTGACGATTCTGCTACATTAAATAACTCGCGAACATGATCTGTGGTCATCAGGCTTTCTGCGCAGAATGGTGCAAACGGTGCGTGTAAATCCTGCCATTCGCCGTATGCCCCGTTTAGCGTCGTACCAGAGAACATCAACGCGCCGAGTTTTCCGGCTTGTTTCGCCATTTGGGTGTGGGTCAGCGGCAGCGTTGTATTGCGCCCTTCAATGGCAGAGCGCGCCCAGTTGATACAGATGCTGATGTCATAATCGGTAATAACTTCCAGCACATTTTCTAAAGGCAAAAAGCCTTTTCGGGGGGAAGAAGATGTCATGGCGTCGCAGTGTTCCAGCACCAGCTTGCACGGCCAGTCCCAACTGGCGATTTCTTTCAATGAGTGGGCAAAAGCGTCCGTCGCCTGCATAACATTAGGATTCGTTGCTAACGGTGCAGCCTGGAGCTCCAGTGCGAGCACTTTATTAGCCTGCAATGCGTTGATTTTATTGAACAGGTGGCGATAGTACGCCACGCAGGCCTGGCGCTGTTCTTCATCACTGGAGGCGAGACCAAACCCGCTGTTTTCGCTGCGGCGACGCATGGTTTCCATCACTGCGGTGACGACAAATTTCCAGCTCTCTGGCGTATGACGGAGTAACCATTGATCGCCCAGCGGGTGAAAATTTTCCAGGCAAGGTTGTTCCAGCCCCAAAATGTCTGGAGTCTCAGATAATTGTCGCCAGAAATCCTTCTCTTCCTCTTCACTTCTTTGGTGAAAAGAAGGTGCACAGGGATACGCGCCGATAATATAACCGGCATTATTCGTTTTCATTATGTGCTCCAGTAATCATTTTTTATAAAGCAGCGAGGGCCACTTTAACCACGATCTTGCGTATTGCCGTAGTGGCATTTTTATTACATGCCGGGCGATGTACATCCTGCGGGAAGAAAATAGCGTAACTACCCGGTATCATTTCTATAAATGATTCATGTTCACTATCGTGATAAAAAATAATATCGCGCTGCTCTAATAGTGATTCGCTGACTTTATTGTTTCCCGTATCAATGGCAATGCCGATTTTCTCTTCACCCCACGCCAGAAACTGAATATCGATATACCGACGATGCACTTCCGGACGGTTTTCTACCGCCTCGCGTGTGGTTAAATCGATAATTTGCGCATAAATATTCTTGCCGTCGATTTCGACAACGCCCGGTTCCAGGGCGTTGAAGTCGGTGGTGCGCAGAAAATCGAGCGCCTTTTCAATGGCGGCGGGCAAACGGCACGGATTAGGCTGCGCGATATGTCCAAAAATCATGGCTTATCTCCTTATAACGCCTGGATTTTTGCCCACACGCTGTCATCAACGGTAATACCGTTACGGCGGTTTTCTGCCAGCAGGGTAGTAAATTCGTGGCCGGGTAAACGAATAGCCTGGTTTTCGTCAGCACGCTCGGCACTGGTAACGTAATCCATAATGCGTTGCAGTTTGGCATCGCGGGTGGGACTGTCGATAAGCTTGTCCACTTCAATGGCAATAAAAATTTGTGAAATGCCGTATTCGTCGCTGTTGTCCTCGGTGACTTCGGCAACCGATGCGCCGTCAGAAAGGAGGGTAGCGATCATATCCAGCACAATCGACATGCCCGAACCTTTCCAGTAGCCCATCGGCAAAATGCGGCGATTTTTCTCAATAACGCCAGGTTCTTTGGTCAAATTGCCCTCATCATCAAAGCCACCATCTACCGGGAGCTGACGACCTGCCAGGCGATTAACTTCTAACATGCCGTAAGAGAACATCGACATCGACATATCGACCATGGTGATCGGCGTGGAAGGAATGGCGACGATCAGCGGGTTGGTGCCGATGCGACACTCTTTTGCGCCCCACGGTGGCATTACGGCGATGGAGTTGGTCCAGCAAATGCCAATATAGCCTTTTTCCGCCGCCTGCCAGCCGTAGCTGCCGCCGCGCATCCAGTGGTTGGCATTACGTAGTGCCACCAGACCAATACCGTGATCGGCAGCCAGTTCAATGGCGCGATCCATCATCTTTTTCGCTGTCAGGTTACCGATCGAACGCTGGGCGTCCCACTGTTCAATTGCGCCGAGGCTGGTTATACGTTTGGGTTGGGCATCAGGAATGATATCGCCGTTTTCCAGTTGTTGAATGAAACGAGGGAAACGATTAACGCCGTGAGAATAAACGCCGGATTCGGTGGTGCGGGCGAACATCTCTGCACAGGCGTCAGCCGTTTCGTTGTCAACGCCGCGTGAAATTAAGACCCGATTAAAGGCTGCTTTTAACTGCTCAAATGTCACTTTCATCCCAGGCTTCCTTGTTTTTTTGATCGCTTTTTTGGCTTAAAATTTCAATATACGAAACTTGATTTCAAATATATCGATCACTTTTTAACAAAGCAATCTGATTGATGAATTTCAAAAAACTTAAAAATCAAGTGGTTATAAATTATCTGTCGAGATCGTGAACTACGGCACACTTTGCGCTACCATCAGGACGCGACAAAATGGGGAAAGAAGTGATGGGAAAAAAAGAGAACGAGATGGCGCAGGAAAAAGAGCGCCCAGCCGGAAGCCAGAGTCTGTTTCGTGGGTTGATGCTGATTGAGATTTTGAGCAACTATCCAAACGGTTGTCCGTTGGCGCATCTTTCGGAGCTGGCTGGTTTAAATAAGAGTACCGTCCATCGCTTATTGCAGGGATTACAGTCCTGCGGCTATGTGACCACCGCGCCCGCCGCAGGGAGTTATCGCCTGACCACCAAATTTATTGCCGTCGGGCAGAAGGCGCTATCTTCGCTGAATATCATTCATATCGCCGCTCCGCATCTTGAGGCTCTGAACATCGCCACTGGTGAAACTATTAACTTCTCCAGCCGCGAAGACGATCACGCTATTTTGATTTATAAGCTGGAACCCACAACCGGGATGCTGCGAACCCGTGCCTATATAGGCCAGCATATGCCGCTCTACTGTTCCGCAATGGGCAAGATCTACATGGCGTTTGGTCACCCGGACTACGTGAAGTCATACTGGGAAAGCCATCAGCATGAGATCCAGCCGTTAACCCGCAATACCATTACCGAGCTGCCCGCGATGTTCGACGAACTGGCGCACATTCGTGAAAGTGGAGCGGCGATGGACAGAGAAGAAAACGAACTCGGCGTCTCCTGTATTGCTGTTCCGGTGTTTGATATTCATGGGCGGGTGCCGTACGCCGTGTCGATTTCGCTTTCGACATCACGTCTGAAACAGGTGGGAGAGAAAAATCTCCTGAAACCACTGCGTGAAACCGCGCAGGCTATTTCTAATGAACTGGGATTTACTGTCAGGGACGACCAGGGCGCGATCACATAACCCTTTGGACAAGTGCCAAAACTTTAACATTTCCTTCGTTGGATCAAAGCAGTAGGGACGCGCTCTCTGGCACTCTGCTGTTTTAGTGCAAAGGAGTGATCATGAACCGGTTTATTATTGCGGATGCGACGAAATGTATCGGTTGCCGTACCTGTGAAGTGGCTTGCGCAGTGTCGCATCAGGAGAATCAGGATTGCGCTGCGTTGTCACCAGACGAGTTTATTTCCCGTATTCGTGTCATTAAAGACCACAGCTGGACCACGGCAGTAGCCTGTCATCAGTGTGAAGATGCACCGTGCGCGAATGTCTGCCCTGTTGACGCGATAAGCCGCGAACATGGGCATATTTTCGTTGAACAATCACGTTGCATTGGCTGTAAAAGCTGTATGCTGGCTTGCCCGTTTGGTGCGATGGAGGTCGTTTCTTCGCGCAAAAAGGCGAGGGCGATTAAGTGCGATCTGTGCTGGCATCGGGCGACGGGGCCGGCCTGTGTTGAAGCCTGCCCGACAAAGGCGTTGCAGTGCATGGATGTCGAGAAAGTGCAGCGACATCGGCTACGGCAGCAGCCTGTTTGAAACGTTTTTCCGGCGTTTCTCAACGCAGGGATAGTGCGCTTTGTTTATGCCGGATGCGGATAAAACGCCTTATCCGGCCTACAAATTCTACCAAATTCAATATATTGCAGAAATCATGTAGGCCTGATAAGCGTAGCGCATCAGGCAATTTTTAGTGACTTTCAGCCCAGGCTCTTTCTATCTCTTCTGCCAGAATCTTCACACCCGCCTCAATTTTCTCCGGCTCTGGTACGTAGTTCATGCGCATACATTGATGTGTATGTGGCCACGGTTTATCCAGTCCCGGGAAGAAGTTGTGCCCCGGCACCATCAGCACGCCGCGTGCTTTCAGGCGCTGGTAGAGCTGCTCGGTCGTAATGGGCAAATCCTTAAACCATAGCCAGAGGAAAATGGCTCCTTCCGGTTTATGAATCAGGCAGCGATCTTCCGGTAAATAGCGGCGAATGATGGCGATAGTTTCCTGAACACGCTGGTAGTAAAACGGTTTGATGACTGTTTCAGACAGGCGCAGCAGATCGTTACGCTTAATCATTTCACACATCATCGCCGGACCAATACCGCCAGGTGCCAGGCTGATAATGCCGTTCATATTGGTGATGGCGGTGATGATTTTTTCATTGGCGATGATAATGCCGCAGCGGGAGCCAGGTAGCCCCAGCTTGGAAAGACTCATGCACAGCACGATATTCGGATTCCATAGCGGGCGCGCTTCGCTGAAGATGATACCCGGGAACGGGACGCCATAAGCGTTATCAATCACCAGCGGAATGCCGTGTTGATTCGCCAGCGCGTCAAGCTTCAGCAACTCTTCGTCAGTAATCACATTGCCTGTTGGATTCGTCGGCCGGGAGACGCAAATCATCCCGGTTTCTTCGCCAATATGCAGATGCTCAAAATCGACGTGGTATTTAAACTGGCCTTCCGGCAGCAGTTCAATATTCGGACGCGCAGAGACAAACAGATCTTCTTCCAGTCCGGCGTCAGCGTAGCCAATGTATTCCGGTGCCAGCGGGAACAGCACTTTTTTGACCCGACCATCGGCACGGCGTCCGGCAAACAGATTAAATAAGTAGAAAAACGCGCTCTGGCTGCCGTTTGTTAGTGCAATATTCTGTGGTTCGATATCCCAACCCAACTTCTCGCGTAGCATTCCGGCAAGCAGTGTGAGTAGCTCCGTTTTCCCCTGTGGACCGTCGTAATTGCACAGTGCATCAGTCGCTTTGCCACTTTCCAGCATGTCGGTCAGTAGCGTCTGGAAGTAGTCCTGCATTTCCGGGATCTGCGCTGGATTACCGCCGCCGAGCATAATCGCGCCAGGCGTGCGTAAACCGTCGTTCAGATCTTCCATCAGCAGCGTAATGCCGGAGTGGCGGGTAAATTTGTCACCAAAAAGGGAGAATGTCATAGCGGGATATCTGTCGAACTCTGTAGCAAGGAAGGTAACAATAACGCTACATTTGCTGGGGTGCAAATCGGTCTGTTGAAGAGTGAGCGGGGCTTTATCCTGCAATGCTGATTAGGGCTGACATTTTATCCTGGTTGGCGGCTTCCCGAGGTACTGACGAACGGGAAGCCGGAAAAGTCACTGTTGCCCAGCCCAGATGACCAGCACTTTATCGTCGCCATGCTCACGAACAAAGCCGTAGCCCTGCTTCAGCGAAAGTGTCGTTTGTTTGCCCACGCCAATTGCGGGATGGCGGGCGCGGAACTGGCTGATTTTTTGCCAGTGCGCGACGCTGGCGGCAGATTTACCGCTAACATCCTGCCAGTTCATATCCGAACGCGTACCTTGCAGCGGATCAGAACCGGTAGGACCGAACGGACGCGAGGATTCATCGCCATAAAAGATTTGTACCGCGCCTGGCGCTAATAATAATAACTCTGCTGCTTTGTCGCCCCCTTCACGGAACAGGCGGGTATCATGCGACGAGAGGTAGCTCAACACGTTGAAATCCTGCAATTTCTCCGCCATTTGCTGCCAGGTCGTATCCATCTGCGCCAGACAATCGACTGCTTTCGCCGCCTGCTCCTGATAATCGAAATTGATCATCGCATCGAAGCCGTGGCGATAGTAGTCACTTTGCATCACGCCGTGGCCCCAGGCTTCACCGGTCATCCAGAAAGGTTTGTCATCTAATGCTTTGTCGGGGTTAGCTTTTTTCCATTCGCGAAGTGCAGCGCTGGCTTCGGTTTTCAGTTGCTGCCAGGCGGGCAACTCAACATGTTTGGCGGTATCGACCCGAAAACCATCAATCCCATAGTCGCGGACCCACTGACTTAACCAGTGGGTTAAGTAATCGCGAGGGGTAAAGCCGTCGATGACTTTAGCGTGGGTATCCGTTTTGTTTTTATAGAACACTGGCAGACCAGAAGCGGTAGTTGATTCGGTTTTGATATCCGGCAAAAAGGCCAGCGACATAGTGAGATCGTCGAATCCAGGATTGTCGTAATCGCCGATATCCGTTCTGATCCAGTTTTTTCCCCACCATTTATCCCAGCCTGTTTTGTCGCTGAAATTAATGTAATCGTTAAAGCTATGCCAGGTTTGCCCGGCGGCAGGTTTCCAGTCGCTCCAGCGTTCACCCAGCGTTTTTTTCAGCTCGTCACCAGAAAGATATAACGCGCCAAACTGATACTCCTGCATATCCGCCAGCGTGGCATAGCCAGTGTGGTTCATCACGACATCAAAGAGAATACGAATACCGCGCTGATGCGCGCTATCAACCAGCGTCCGTAGATCGGCTTCACTGCCCATATTGGCATCAAGATTCGTCCAGTCCTGTGTGTAATAACCATGATAGGCATAATGCGGGAAATCACCTTTTGTACCGCCGCCGACCCAGCCGTGAATTTGCTCAAATGGGGCGCTTATCCATAAAGCATTGACGCCCAGTTGCTGGAGGTAATCCAGTTTGTTGGTCAGGCCGCGTAAATCGCCGCCGTGAAAAGTGCCAATTTCCGCTATACCGTCTTTATGACGTCCGTAACTCTGGTCATTACTGGGATCGCCGTTTTCGAAACGATCTGTCAGCACAAAGTAAACCGTGGCGTTATGCCAGTCGAAAGGGGCGGATGTGTCAGTTTCTGCCCGTTCCAGCAGGAGTAAACCGTTGCTGGTGGCAGCGGGTTGTAACGTTATTTGACCATTCTTCACTATCGCAATTTGCTGGCTGTAATAATCCCGGACTGCGGCTCCCTCCGGAAAAGTGGCGCTGACATCCAGTGTGAGCGGTAATCCATCCCATTTCGGGCATTCACGGACCAGGCTTGCTACCGGTTCGACGGCGTTCTGGATGGAAATCATCAATGTTGGCGTACCGGAGCGGGTGTCTAGTTGCAGCGTATATTCGCCGTCCCTGAACAATCGCCATTGAGGCGGCGTGTTGCTACAAGGTTGCAGGGAAAGCATCTGATTGAGTTTTATCGCATCCGCAGGCTGCCAGCACTGTTGGTCAAAATTTAGCATTAGTGGACGCGTACCTTTGGGCAACTGCGCGTGGCTGACAAATGTTCCCGTCCCCTGTTCGCTAAAGGCAGGGAACCCCGGAGAAGTCCAGCTGGCGGCAACGGCGAAGCCAGGAAGGAGTGTCAGAAAACAGGCGGCGAGTTTCATGGCGGATGAGTCCTTATTGCTGCGATTTCAGACAGTTTGCCAGCGATAAGCCAGACAAAACTCATCCCTGAGCGGTAAGTCCACAGGATGAGAAGCAAGGGTGAGCGATCGCGCGCAAAAAACGGCTGAATTTTGCGATAAACCCCACATTTTCTGCGATTTAGCGCCAATCTGAATCGTTAACTCGTGACATAGTTTCAGATTTGGACTATTCCTTGGGGTGCTCTTGACAGCTATTTTTGATATGATTTGGGATTCAACTCTCAAATTTGTGAAAAATATAAGGTGTTGGAATGATTAAATCCGACCAGGAGACCTGATGATTTTGACTCCCATACGACGATATGGGGCGATGATTCTTATGTTACTCACTCTGGTGTTTTCGAGTGAGGTGTTAGCGAAGACGCACACAACAACAGCGAGTCAAAAGTCCCACTTAACTAAAGCTAGTAATAAACAGGTAAGCAGTAAACAAGAGTATTCTCGCAATAGTGCAAAGAGTAGTTCACTTCCTGATTTGCGAAAATACCCTTCCGGAACACCAAGGAAAAAGGCGTTTCTCCGGACTGTAATGCCTTACATTACCAGCCAAAATGCGGCCATTACTGCGGAACGTAACTGGCTGATTTCAAAACAGTATCAGGGCCAATGGTCACCTGCTGAGCGTGCGCGTCTGAAAGACATCGCCAAACGCTACAAGGTGAAGTGGTCTGGTAATACGCGAAAAATCCCGTGGAATACCTTGCTTGAACGCGTAGACATTATCCCTACCAGTATGGTGGCGACGATGGCTGCAGCAGAAAGCGGTTGGGGAACGTCAAAGCTGGCGCGCAACAACAACAACCTGTTCGGCATGAAATGCATGAAAGGACGTTGTACCAATGCGCCGGGTAAAGTGAAAGGGTACTCACAGTTTAGTTCTGTCAAAGAATCGGTGAGCGCCTATGTCACTAACCTCAATACGCACCCGGCTTACTCTTCGTTCCGTAAATCGCGTGCACAACTGCGTAAAGCGGATCAGGAAGTGACTGCCACAGCGATGATTCACAAGCTGAAGGGCTACTCGACCAAAGGGAAGAGTTATAACAACTACCTGTTCGCAATGTACCAGGATAACCAACGGTTAATCGCGGCGCATATGTAATTGCATTTCCTCGAGCCTTATCCGACTTGTCAGGCGGATAAGGCTTTTGCTCGTATCAGGTGGTTGTGCTGAGTTACCTGATGCGACGCCGATAATTCTCATCATCGCTACAACATGACCTCGCTATTTACATCGCGATACTCTTTTGGCGTTGTGTCATATGCTTTTTTAAAAACAGAGTAGAAATATTGCAGCGATGGATAACCGCACATTTGCGATATCTCGTTAATTGACAAGGTAGTAGAAATCAGCAGGCTGCGCGCTTTCTCCAGCTTTTCGGCATGAATCATGGCGTGAATGGTTTCGCCCACCTCTTCTTTAAAACGCTTCTCAAGATTGGAGCGTGATATGCCCACCGCATCCAGTACCTGATCCACTTTAATCCCTTTACAGGCGTGATTACGAATGTAATGCATGGCCTGAATAACGGCGGGATCGGTCAGCGAGCGGTAATCTGTTGAGCGCCGTTCAATGACGCGAACTGGTGGGACCAAAATCCGCTGTAGCGGCATTTCTTCTTTATCTAATAATCGATGCAACAGTTTTGCCGCCTGATAGCCCATTTGCCGCGCGCCCTGAGCGACCGAAGAAAGGGCGACACGCGACAGATAGCGGGTCAGTTCTTCGTTATCGATGCCAATCACGCATAATTTTTCCGGTACGGGGATGTGTAGATGTTCACATACTTGCAGAATATGCCGCGCCCGGGCGTCAGTAACGGCAATAATCCCGGTTTGCGGTGGCAGCGTTTGTAGCCAGTCTGCCAGCCGATTTTGCGCGTGTTGCCAGTTCTCTGGCGCGGTTTCTAACCCCTGATAAACCACTCCGCGATACTTTTCTTCGGCGACAAGCTGACGAAATGCATATTCGCGTTCAGTGGCCCAACGTTTACCGCTTGATTCCGGAAGACCATAAAAAGCAAAGCGGTTAACGCCTTTCTCTTTTAAATGCAAAAATGCGCTTTCAACCAGCGCATAGTTATCGGTGGCAATGTAATGAACGGGTGGGTAACTTTCGGCAAGGTGATACGAGCCACCAACCCCAACAATGGGGACGTCGACATCAGCCAGCGCTTGCTCGATTTGTTTGTCGTCGAAGTCGGCAATGACGCCATCTCCTAACCAGTCCTTGATTTTATCAATGCGGGCGCGGAAATCTTCTTCAATGAAAATATCCCATTCCGATTGTGACGCCTGTAAATATTCCCCTACGCCTTCTACTACCTGCCGGTCATAGGCTTTATTGGCATTGAACAGTAATGTGATGCGGTGACGTTTAGTAAACATGGTTCTTTTCCTGCTGAATCATGCAAAAACTCAAAACCGGTAATACGTTACCGGCTTTGAGAAAATTTTTATCAAAATCAAGAACGGCGTTTGGTTGCGGAGTCCATCCATACAGCCAGCAACAGAATCGCACCTTTAACGATATACTGCCAGAAGGTCGGTACATCCATCATACTCATGCCGTTATCCAGTGAAGCCATGATGAATGCCCCCATTACCGCTCCAGCCACGCTCCCGACGCCGCCTGCCAGACTGGTGCCGCCAATCACACATGCTGCAATTGCGTCCAGTTCGGCGATATTTCCCGCAGAAGGTGAACCAGCGCCGAGTCGAGAACTGAGGATTAATCCGGCGATGGCTACCATTAATCCGTTAATAGCGAACACGGCAAGTTTGGTGCGTTCAACGTTAATCCCGGAGAGACGTGCCGCTTCCAGATTGCCGCCGATGGCATAAATGCGTCGTCCAAATGCCGTCCGCGTTGCCATAAACATTCCGCCGAGTAACAGCAACGTCAGCAGCAGAACAGGAGTGGGAACACCACGGTAATCATTCAATAGCCAGATTGCGCCTAATACGATGATAGCGGTTAAAGCCTGGCGACCGACTACTGCGGTAGAGGCCGGAGACTGCAAACCCAAAGCCTGACGGCGCATTCTTCCGCGCCATTGCCAGCCAACAAAAGCCATTAAGCCAAGCGTGCCAATGATGAAGCCGGTGCTGGCAGGTAGATAGCTTTGCCCAATTTGTGACATCGCGGCGCTGGTGGGGGAAACAGTCGTGCCGTTGGTGATGCCAATGAGTATGCCACGAAATGCCAACATGCCCGCGAGGGTGACAATAAATGAAGGGACTTTGCGGTACGCGACCCACCATCCGTTCCAGGCTCCGAGAAGCAGTCCCAGAACCAACGTCACAATGATGGTAAGTGGCAAAGGCCAGCCTAGCCAGACGTCACAAATCGCCGCGACGCCACCTAACAGCCCCATCATTGAGCCGACGGAAAGGTCGATTTCAGCAGAAATTATGACGAACACCATTCCTACCGCGAGGATGCCGGTAATCGCGGTTTGGCGTAACAGGTTGGAGACGTTACGGGCGCTTAAGTAGGCACCATCGGTGGTCCAGGTAAAGAACAGCATGATTGCGATGATAGCTGCAATCATCACGAAGACCTGCAAATTCAGTGATTTCAGCCCGGAAAAGCCACCGGATGTCGGTACGGCTAATTTCACTTCAGACGGATTGCTTTTCGACATGATGTTCGCTCCTCAATGCGGCTTCCATCACCTGCTCCTGAGTCAGGTTATGATTTATCAGGTTGGCTTTTAGTTTCCCTTCATGCATCACCAGTACACGATCGCTAAGGCCGAGCACTTCAGGTAATTCGGAAGAGATGACAATAACGGCAATACCCTGCTGGACGAGTTGGTTAATTAATTTGTAGATCTCGTATTTCGCGCCAATATCGATACCCCTGGTGGGTTCATCAAGAATGAGAATGCGCGGGTTAAGTAACAGACAGCGAGCGAGGATCGCTTTTTGCTGATTGCCGCCGCTCAAACGTCCAATAGCAAGGTCGGGGGACGACGTTTTAACTTTGAGTTGCTGGATTGATTCCAGAATACATTTTTGCTCTGCCGCGTCATCAAGCTGGCTAATGCCACCGGTAAATTTTTTGAGTGCGGCGAGGGTAATATTTTTACCAACCGCCATTACCGGAACGATGCCGTCGCGCTTTCTGTCTTCGGGTACCATCGCAATCCCCTGGGCGATGGCTTGCTGACAGTTACGAATATCTACCTGTTTGCCATCAATATAAATTTTCCCTTCCCATTGTCCGGGCCACACACCAAACAGGCACTGAATAGTCTCGGTACGTCCGGCACCAACGAGTCCGGCGATACCCAGTATTTCGCCACGTTTCAGGGAAAACGAGACATCATTAACTCGTTTAATATGACGATTAACCGGATGCCATGCCGTCAGATGTTCAATACGTAATATTTCATCTCCGGTGGTATGTGGTTCATTAGGGTAAAGCGCGGTTAACTCTCGCCCGACCATCATGGTGATAATATCGTCTTCACTCATTCCAGCAGCATCACGCGTGCCAATGTGCTGACCGTCGCGAATAACGCAAATCGTATCGGAAATCGCTTTGACTTCGTTGAGTTTGTGCGAAATATAAATACAGGCGATACCGTGCTGTTGTAGATCGCGAATAATATCCAGTAAAACCGACGTTTCCTGCTCAGTTAATGAGGCTGTCGGCTCATCGAGAATTAACAAACGCACCTGTTTATTAAGTGCCTTGGCAATTTCAACCAGTTGTTGTTGCCCAAGTCCTAAATCGCCAACGCGGGTATCAGGTGAAATGGATAAACTGACCTGTGCGAGCAGCTTCTGACAGCGTAGCGTCATCAGGTCATAATCCATAATGCCATTATGGGTTATTTCGTTACCCAGGAAGATATTTTCCAGCACGGTCAGTTCTTTCACCAGCGCCAATTCCTGGTGAATAATGGCGATACCTTTGCGTTCGGTATCGCGGATGTGACTCGCCTGAATCTCTTCTCCCGCAAAAATAATTTCGCCTTCGTAGGAATCATGGGGATAAATACCACACAGCACTTTCATCAGCGTTGATTTACCTGACCCATTTTCCCCACAGAGTGAGACGATTTCGCCAGCATTCAACCGCAAGCTGACGTTATCAATCGCCTTCACACTGCCGAAGGTTTTGGTAATATTTTTCATTTCAAGTAGATAAGGCATAACGACTCCACCTAAGCCAATTAATTCACGCGGCATGGAGAGAAATCACGCCCCCGCTCCGCGCCGGGGCGTAACGCTTACAGCTCGCTCTCTTTGTGGAATCCGTCTTTAACTACCGTATCTTTGATGTTGTTTTTATTCACATCGATCGGTGTCAGCAGGCGGGAGGGAACATCTTTCAGGCCATTATTCAGTGTGGTATCCGCTTTTGGCTCCTGACCATTGCCCAACTCAACGGCAATTTCTGCGGCAGTATTTGCCAACAATGTAATAGGTTTATACACCGTCATAGTTTGCGTACCGGCAGCAATACGTTTAATACCTGCAAGATCCGCATCCTGGCCGGAAATTGCTACTTTCCCTGATAAACCTTGCGCGCTTAATGCCTGAATTGCCCCTCCTGCGGTGGCATCATTTGAGGCAACTACAGCATCAATTTTGTTATTATTGGCGGTTAGCGCGTTTTCCATAATTTTCAATGCGTTTTCCGGTAACCAGCCATCAACCCATTGGTCACCAACGACTTTAATTTTTCCGGAATCAACATAAGGTTTTAATACTTTCATTTGCCCGGCGCGGAACAGCTTGGCGTTGTTATCTACCGGCGAGCCGCCCATCAGGAAGTAATTACCTTGCGGAACAATATCTACCAGGGCTTTTGCCTGCAGTTCACCGACTTTTTCGTTATCGAAAGAAATATAAAAATCGATATCCGCATCGTTAATCATACGGTCGTAAGCTAATACTTTAATACCTTCTTGTTTGGCTTCTTTTACAACGTTACTTAATACCTGACCGTTATAAGGAATAATGACAAGAACATCGACACCCCGGTTAATCATGTTTTCAATCTGCGACATTTGTGTTTCTTCATTGCCATTTGCAGACTGTACAAATACTTTCGCGCCGAGAGATTCTGCTTTTTTCACAAAAATATCTCGATCTTTTTGCCAGCGTTCAAGACGGAGATCATCAATCGCCATACCTATTTTGACTTCTTTGGCGTGTGCCGCAACGTTGGTAAGCAGAAGTGAGGTGCAAAGGGTGAGTAGAATGTTCTTTATTTTCATGGTGTAGGGCCTTCTGTAGTTAGAGGACAGCTTTAATAAGTAACAATCACCGCGATAAACGTAACCAATTTTTAGCAACTAAACAGGGGAAAACAATTACAGATTTTTATCTTTCGATTACGATTTTTGGTTTATTTCTTGATTTATGACCGAGATCTTACTTTTGTTGCGCAATTGTACTTATTGCATTTTTCTCTTTGAGGAATTACCCAGTTTCATCATCCCATTTTATTTTGCGAGCGAGCGCACACTTGTGAATTATCTCAATAGCAGTGTGAAATAACATAATTGAGCAACTGAAAGGGAGTGCCCAATATTACGACATCATCCATCACCCGCGGCATTACCTGATTATGGAGTTCAATATGCAAGCCTATTTTGACCAGCTCGATCGCGTTCGTTATGAAGGCTCAAAATCCTCAAACCCGTTAGCATTCCGTCACTACAATCCCGACGAACTGGTGTTGGGCAAGCGTATGGAAGAGCACTTGCGTTTTGCCGCCTGCTACTGGCACACCTTCTGCTGGAACGGGGCGGATATGTTTGGTGTGGGGGCGTTTAATCGTCCGTGGCAGCAGCCTGGTGAGGCACTGGCGTTGGCGAAGCGTAAAGCAGATGTCGCATTTGAGTTTTTCCACAAGTTACATGTGCCATTTTATTGCTTCCACGATGTGGATGTTTCCCCTGAGGGCGCGTCGTTAAAAGAGTACATCAATAATTTTGCGCAAATGGTTGATGTCCTGGCAGGCAAGCAAGAAGAGAGCGGCGTGAAGCTGCTGTGGGGAACCGCTAACTGCTTTACAAACCCTCGTTATGGCGCGGGTGCGGCGACGAACCCAGATCCTGAAGTCTTCAGTTGGGCGGCAACGCAAGTTGTTACAGCGATGGAAGCAACCCATAAATTGGGCGGTGAAAACTATGTCCTGTGGGGCGGTCGTGAAGGTTACGAAACGCTGTTAAATACCGACTTGCGTCAGGAGCGTGAACAGTTGGGCCGCTTTATGCAGATGGTGGTTGAGCATAAACATAAAATCGGTTTCCAGGGCACGTTGCTTATCGAACCGAAACCGCAAGAACCGACAAAACATCAATATGATTACGATGCTGCGACGGTCTATGGCTTCCTGAAACAGTTTGGTCTGGAAAAAGAGATTAAACTGAACATTGAAGCTAACCACGCGACGCTGGCAGGTCACTCTTTCCATCATGAAATAGCCACCGCCATTGCGCTTGGCCTGTTCGGTTCTGTCGACGCCAACCGTGGCGATGCGCAACTGGGCTGGGACACCGACCAGTTCCCGAACAGTGTGGAAGAGAATGCGCTGGTGATGTATGAAATTCTCAAAGCAGGCGGTTTCACCACCGGTGGTCTGAACTTCGATGCCAAAGTACGTCGTCAAAGTACTGATAAATATGATCTGTTTTACGGTCATATCGGCGCGATGGATACAATGGCGTTGGCGCTGAAAATTGCAGCGCGCATGATTGAAGATGGCGAGCTGGATAAACGCATCGCGCAGCGTTATTCCGGCTGGAATAGTGAATTAGGCCAGCAAATCCTGAAAGGCCAAATGTCACTGGCAGATTTAGCCAAATATGCTCAGGAACATAATTTGTCTCCGGTGCATCAGAGTGGTCGCCAGGAGCAACTGGAAAATCTGGTAAATCATTATCTGTTCGACAAATAACGGCTAACTGTGCAGTCCGTTGGCCCGGTTATCAGTAGCTATACCGGGCATTTTTTTAAGGAACGATCGATATGTATATCGGGATAGATCTTGGCACCTCGGGCGTAAAAGTTATTTTGCTCAACGAGCAGGGTGAGGTGGTTGCTGCGCAAACGGAAAAGCTGACCGTTTCGCGCCCGCATCCACTCTGGTCGGAACAAGACCCGGAACAGTGGTGGCAGGCAACTGATCGCGCAATGCAAGCTCTGGGCGTTCAGCATTCTCTGCAAGACGTTAAAGCATTAGGTATTGCCGGACAGATGCACGGTGCAACCTTACTGGATGCTCAGCAACGGGTGTTACGCCCTGCCATTTTGTGGAACGACGGGCGCTGTGCGCAAGAGTGCACTTTGCTGGAAGCGCGAGTTCCGCAATCGCGGGTGATTACCGGCAACCTGATGATGCCCGGATTTACTGCGCCTAAATTGCTATGGGTTCAGCGGCATGAGCCGGAGATATTCCGTCAAATCGATAAAGTATTATTACCGAAAGATTACTTGCGTCTGCGTATGACGGGGGAGTTTGCCAGCGATATGTCTGACGCAGCTGGCACTATGTGGCTGGATGTCGCAAAGCGTGACTGGAGCGATCTCATGCTGCAGGCTTGCCACTTATCTCGTGACCAGATGCCCGCATTATACGAAGGCAGCGAAATTACTGGTGCTTTGTTACCTGAAGTTGCGAAAGCGTGGGGTATGGCGGCGGTGCCAGTTATCGCAGGCGGTGGCGACAATGCAGCTGGTGCGGTTGGTGTGGGAATGGTTGATGCTAATCAGGCAATGTTATCGCTGGGGACGTCGGGGGTCTATTTTGCTGTCAGCGAAGGGGTCTTAAGCAAGCCAGAAAGCGCCGTACATAGCTTTTGCCATGCGTTACCGCAACGTTGGCATTTAATGTCTGTAATGCTGAGTGCGGCTTCGTGTCTGGATTGGGCCGCGAAATTAACCGGCCTGAGCAATGTCCCTGCTTTAATCACTGCAGCTCGACAGGCTGATGAAAGTGCCGAGCCAGTTTGGTTTCTGCCTTATCTTTCCGGCGAGCGTACACCACACAATAATCCCCAGGCGAAAGGGGTTTTCTTTGGTTTGACTCATCAACATGGCCCCAATGAACTGGCGCGAGCAGTGCTGGAAGGCGTGGGTTATGCGCTGGCAGATGGCATGGATGTCGTGCATGCCTGCGGCATTAAACCGCAAAGTGTTACGTTGATTGGTGGCGGGGCGCGTAGTGAGTACTGGCGTCAAATGCTGGCGGACATCAGCGGTCAGCAACTGGATTACCGCACGGGTGGCGATGTGGGGCCAGCACTGGGCGCAGCAAGGCTGGCGCAGATTGCGGCGAATCCAGAGAAATCGCTCATTGAGTTGTTGCCGCAACTACCATTAGAACAGTCGCATCTACCAGATGCGCAGCGTTATGCCGCTTATCAGCCACGACGAGAAACGTTCCGTCGCCTCTATCAGCAACTTCTGCCATTAATGGCGTAAACGTTATCCCCTGCCTGACCGGGTGGGGGATAATTCACATCTATATATCTCAGTAATTAATTAATATTTAGTATGAATTTATTCTGAAAATCATTTGTTAATGGCATTTTTCAGTTTTGTCTTTCGTTGGTTACTCGTAATGTATCGCTGGTAGATATGGAGATCGTTATGAAAACCTCAAAGACTGTGGCAAAACTATTATTTGTTGTCGGGGCGCTGGTTTATCTGGTTGGGCTATGGATCTCATGCCCATTGTTAAGTGGAAAAGGTTATTTTCTTGGCGTGTTAATGACGGCAACTTTTGGCAACTATGCATATCTTCGCGCAGAAAAACTTGGGCAACTGGATGATTTTTTTATCCACGTCTGTCAGTTGGTAGCGTTAATCACTATCGGTCTCTTGTTTATCGGTGTTTTAAACGCACCTATCAATGCTTATGAAATGGTGATCTATCCCATCGCCTTTTTTGTCTGCTTGTTTGGTCAAATGCGTTTGTTTCGCTCGGCATGAGCAACATAAAGTTCTTACACATTCAGGAATGAAAGGAATACTGTGATGGACAACAAAATATCAACCTATTCTCCGGCATTTAGTATTGTTTCATGGGTAGCCCTTATTGGCGGTATTGTTACCTATCTGTTAGGACTATGGAATGCAGAGATGCAGTTAAATGAAAAAGGGTATTATTTTGCCGTACTGGTATTAGGTTTGTTTTCCGCGGCGTCTTATCAAAAGACCGTTCGGGACAAGTATGAAGGCATACCTACCACCCCCATTTATTATATGACTTGCCTGACGGTCTTTATTATCTCTGTTGCGTTGTTGCTGGTAGGTCTATGGAATGCAACGTTATTACTCAGCGAAAAAGGCTTTTATGGGCTGGCTTTCTTCTTAAGCTTGTTTGGTGCAGTAGCGGTGCAGAAGAATATTCGTGATGCCGGAATAAACCCACCAAAAGAAACACAGGTTACCCAGGAAGAATACAGCGAATAATTCACATAAGCCCGGTTAGTCCAATGTAACCGGGCTTTTACTAACTCACTAATCTGTTTCTGTCGATTCGTTGTACCAGCATAGAAAGTAACAAACTCGCTGCCAACGTCGCGCAAAAGATCCAAATAATATCGAGTATTGGCCAGTTTTTAAGCTCAATCCCCCGGGTGCGCAGTGCATGGATAATCAATGCATGGAACCCGTATATACCTAACGAATGGCGGGAGATTAAGCCAAGTCCGCAAATGGTACGCGTATACAGCGTGTTTTTAACCAGAGTCAATAACGCGATTGCGCAGATAAAAACCATCGGCCCACAGTAAAGATACCAGGTATCGGCAAAATTTCCGCGCCACTGTAATTCATATAATGTCCCGCGAGAGATAATAAAAACCCCCGTCGCAAACAGTGCGGCGCTCACCCACGACAGTGCTTTATGCTGTGTGTCCATCATCCCTATAGCGCGGCCCAACATGCCATAAAGGATGTAGTAAAAAGTATCGCCATTGATATATAAGTTAATTGGCAGCCATTCAAAACCGTCGATTTCCTGCGGCACAGTATTTGGGTTAGCGATGATACCAATCACCACCATTAGCACCAGCAACATTTTTCCGCCGACGTTCTTCACCTGAATCAGCGGTGAAACCAGATAAATCACTGCAATCGCGAAGAAAAACCATAAATGGTAAAACACTGGCTTTTGCAGCAGGTTTTTCAGCGCTAACTCCACATTGATGGAGGTAAACAGCGCAATGTAGAGCAGCGCGATTGCGCTATAAAAAAACAGGCATAAGCCGATACGCAAGAAATGGCGCGACTGGGCGCTGCGTTCGCCAAAAAAGAGATAGCCGGAAATCATGAAAAATAGCGGCACGCTGACACGAGAGGCAGAATTCAGAACATTGGCGATATCCCAGGTGATGGGGCTAACACTATGAGCATTGGTCACATACCAGGTAGTGGTGTGAATCATCACCACCATTAAACACGCTATCCCTCGCAGGTTATCAATCCAGTAAATTTTGGGCTGCATCTGTGTCTCTGTATCTGGTTAAAAAAAGTCTGACCGATAAATCATTCAGTTGGCGCACTGGAATAATCTGAGTTTTATCACTACAGCTTATAGAGGCTTAAGGAAATTCGTAAGATATCAGCCACTATACCGATATAAATAATAAGACTCACCTGCAAACCAGACGGTAATTTAATGATGATGAACGCTTTCTTTCCGGCAATGGCGCTTATTGTGCTAGTGGGTTGTTCTACACCGCCACCCGTGCAGAAAGCACAACGGGTAAAGGTTGATCCTCTGCGTTCGTTGAATATGGAAGCGTTATGCAAGGATCAGGCGGCAAAACGTTATAACACCGGCGAGCAAAAAATCGACGTCACCGCCTTCGAACAGTTCCAGGGAAGCTATGAAATGCGCGGTTATACCTTCCGGAAAGAGCAGTTTGTCTGTTCTTTTGACGCGGATGGCCATTTTTTGCATCTTTCCATGCGTTAAGCCCTGCTTTTTCCCGTTTCGTACTGTATATCTTCCATCCAGCGGGTATACTGATCCCTTCCTTTAAATCCACACGTATCCAGCACGAAATAATATGCAAAAGTTTGATACCAGGACCTTCCAGGGCTTGATCCTGACCTTACAGGATTACTGGGCTCGCCAGGGCTGCACCATTGTTCAACCATTGGACATGGAAGTCGGCGCGGGAACCTCTCACCCAATGACCTGTCTGCGCGCGCTGGGGCCAGAACCGATGGCGGCTGCTTATGTTCAGCCTTCTCGTCGCCCGACCGATGGTCGCTACGGCGAAAACCCCAACCGTTTACAGCACTACTATCAGTTCCAGGTGGTCATTAAGCCATCGCCGGACAATATTCAGGAGCTGTACCTCGGTTCTCTGAAAGAGCTGGGCATGGACCCGACCATCCACGACATCCGTTTCGTGGAAGATAACTGGGAAAACCCGACGCTGGGTGCCTGGGGGCTGGGCTGGGAAGTGTGGCTAAACGGCATGGAAGTGACGCAGTTCACTTACTTCCAGCAGGTTGGTGGTCTGGAATGTAAACCGGTTACCGGTGAGATCACCTACGGTCTGGAACGTCTGGCCATGTACATTCAGGGCGTAGACAGCGTTTACGACCTGGTCTGGAGCGACGGCCCGCTGGGTAAAACCACCTACGGCGACGTGTTCCATCAGAACGAAGTGGAGCAGTCCACTTACAACTTCGAATACGCGGATGTGGACTTCCTGTTCACCTGCTTCGAGCAGTACGAGAAAGAAGCGCAGCAGCTGCTGGCGCTGGAAAATCCGCTGCCGCTGCCAGCCTACGAGCGTATTCTGAAAGCCGCCCACAGCTTCAACCTGCTGGATGCGCGTAAAGCCATCTCCGTCACCGAGCGTCAGCGCTATATTCTGCGCATTCGCACCCTGACCAAAGCAGTGGCAGAAGCATACTACGCTTCCCGTGAAGCCCTCGGCTTCCCGATGTGCAACAAAGATAAGTAAGAGGCGGCTATGTCTGAGAAAACTTTTCTGGTGGAAATCGGCACTGAAGAGCTGCCACCAAAAGCACTACGCAGCCTGGCTGAGTCCTTTGCTGCGAACTTTACTGCGGAGCTGGATAACGCTGGCCTCGCACACGGCACCGTTCAATGGTTTGCTGCTCCGCGTCGTCTGGCGCTGAAAGTCGCTAACTTGGCGGAGGCGCAACCGGATCGTGAAATCGAAAAACGTGGCCCGGCAATTGCCCAGGCGTTCGACGCTGAAGGCAAACCGAGCAAAGCGGCAGAAGGTTGGGCGCGTGGTTGCGGTATTACCGTTGACCAGGCTGAGCGTCTGACTACCGATAAAGGCGAATGGCTGCTGTATCGCGCCCATGTGAAGGGCGAAAGCACCGAAGCACTGTTGCCGAATATGGTTGCGACTTCGCTGGCGAAACTGCCGATCCCGAAACTGATGCGTTGGGGCGCAAGCGACGTGCACTTCGTGCGTCCGGTGCACACCGTGACCCTGCTGCTGGGCGACAAAGTCATTCCGGCAACCATTCTGGGCATTCAGTCCGATCGCGTGATTCGCGGCCACCGCTTTATGGGCGAGCCGGAATTTACTATCGACAATGCCGATCAGTATCCGGAAATTCTGCGTGAGCGCGGGAAAGTCATCGCCGATTACGAAGAACGTAAGGCGAAGATTAAAGCCGATGCTGAAGAAGCAGCACGTAAGATTGGCGGTAACGCTGATTTAAGCGAAAGCCTGCTGGAAGAAGTGGCTTCGCTGGTGGAGTGGCCGGTCGTTCTGACCGCGAAATTCGAAGAGAAATTCCTCGCGGTGCCGTCTGAAGCACTGGTTTACACCATGAAAGGTGACCAGAAGTACTTCCCGGTGTATGCGAACGACGGCAAACTGCTGCCGAACTTTATCTTCGTTGCCAACATCGAATCGAAAGATCCGCAGCAGATTATCTCCGGTAACGAGAAAGTCGTTCGTCCACGTCTGGCGGATGCCGAGTTCTTCTTCAATACCGACCGTAAAAAACGTCTTGAAGATAACCTGCCGCGCCTGCAAACCGTGTTGTTCCAGCAACAGTTGGGGACGCTGCGCGACAAAACTGACCGCATTCAGGCGCTGGCTGGCTGGATTGCTGAGCAGATTGGCGCTGACGTTAACCACGCTACCCGTGCGGGCCTGCTGTCTAAGTGTGACCTGATGACCAACATGGTCTTCGAGTTCACCGACACCCAGGGCGTTATGGGGATGCACTACGCGCGTCACGATGGCGAAGCGGAAGACGTAGCTGTCGCGCTGAATGAGCAGTATCAGCCGCGCTTTGCCGGTGATGACCTGCCGTCTAACCCGGTAGCCTGTGCGCTGGCGATTGCTGACAAGATGGATACCCTGGCGGGTATCTTCGGTATCGGTCAGCATCCGAAAGGCGACAAAGACCCGTTTGCGTTGCGTCGTGCCGCACTTGGCGTGCTGCGTATTATCGTTGAGAAGAACCTCAACCTTGATCTGCAAACGCTGACCGAAGAAGCGGTGCGTCTGTATGGCGATAAGCTGACTAATGCCAACGTGGTTGATGATGTTATCGACTTTATGCTCGGTCGCTTCCGCGCCTGGTATCAGGACGAAGGTTACACCGTTGATACCATCCAGGCGGTACTGGCGCGTCGTCCGACGCGTCCGGCAGATTTCGATGCCCGTATGAAGGCGGTATCGCATTTCCGTACCCTGGATGCAGCTGCTGCACTGGCGGCGGCGAACAAACGTGTATCCAACATTCTGGCGAAATCTGACGAAGTGCTGAGCGACCGCGTGAATGCTTCTACCCTGAAAGAGCCGGAAGAAATTAAACTGGCGATGCAGGTTGTGGTGCTACGTGACAAGCTGGAGCCGTACTTTGCGGAAGGTCGTTACCAGGATGCGCTGGTCGAACTGGCAGAGCTGCGTGAGCCAGTTGATGCTTTCTTCGATAAAGTGATGGTCATGGTTGATGACAAAGAATTGCGTCTCAACCGTCTGACCATGCTGGAGAAACTGCGCGAACTGTTCCTGCGCGTTGCGGATATTTCGCTGTTGCAGTAATAACGCCGTTATTAAATAGCCTGCCATCTGGCAGGCTTTTTTTATCGCTAAATAATACAGCAACCTTTAATAATCTTCTGCTGAATAAAGATTGTCTCATATATTAATTTCATGAGATTTTTTTAGGATTATATCAAGGAGAAGAAACGAACTTATTAAGCTAGAATAGCTGCGGGTGCTTGAGACTGTTTGTCTCAGGTATTCACCGAAAGGCAGACAGAGAAAAGCCCCACCTGACTATAAATCAAAGTGAGGCCCCTCTATGCATAGACACCATAAGGTTAGCCTCTTACTCGTTGGAAATCAACACAGGGGGCTGGGAATGCCGCAGAAATATAGATTACTTTCTTTAATAGTGATTTGTTTCACGCTTTTATTTTTCACCTGGATGATAAGAGATTCACTGTGTGAATTGCATATTAAACAGGAGAGTTATGAGCTGGCGGCGTTTTTAGCCTGCAAATTGAAAGAGTAAGCGTCTTCGGCGGGAAATTATTCCCGCCTTTCTTACGGTGTTGCGCATTCTCATTGCACCCAAATTTATTCTTCACAAAAATAACACTAGATTCTATTACGCGATCGATTATTTATTTCCTGAAAAACAAATAAAAAAATCCCCGCCAAATGGCAGGGATCTTAGATTCTGTGCTTTTAAGCAGAGATTACAGGCTGGTTACGTTACCAGCTGCCGGGCCTTTAGCGCCGCTTTCGATGGTGAAGGACACTTTCTGACCTTCGTCCAGAGATTTGTAACCATCGTTCTGGATAGCAGAGAAGTGTACGAACACGTCTTTAGAGCCATCGTCAGGAGTGATGAAGCCGAAGCCTTTGTCAGCGTTGAACCATTTTACGATACCAGTCATTTTACCGGACATAGTGTATTACCTTTAATAATTAATTGTGCCTTTCGGCGATATGGCGTGCTTTACAGATTTTGAAGCGTTAAAGGAATGTGCACTACGAGGGGTATCAACGATAACTCTTGAAGGGACTTGCCTTACTACACTGCTTTAATGGTCTGTACGTCAAACCGTTGATGTGCATTAAGCCACGCATTGGTGGGTGATGCAACAATTATTTTTCATATTTATGATTAATCGGTTGGAAAACGGTCCTGTTATCAGGACCGTAAACAGAAATAAAGTGGATAAAAGTCTATTCCATCAACTGCTTACTTAATGCCGGGTTGGCTTGAATCAAACGCATCAGTTTTAGTTCGGCACTTGAAGGCTTCACGCGTCTGGATTCCCATTCCTTTACCATGGCGACTGATACGCCCAAAACCCGGGCAAAATCATCGATTTTTAATCCTGTCCCTTTTCGTAACTGCTCAATTTCGGTACAGGACGTTGTTCTGTGCGTCAGGGTAATTTTCTGCGTTTCATCTTTAAAAACAATCTGTTCCAGGCTGCTCAACAGCTCATGCATTGGATCTTTATATTCCATTGAAAACTCCTCAAATCACACTGCGGGATCGTGAATTGCATCGAAGCTCATTAAGAATAGTCGGGAAAAACAGACACAGCGGGGTGTAGTCAGGGCATACTCTGACTATGATTCGATTCAGCCAGTCATTTAGCGTGACTTATAGCCACCTAACGATCTGATAAATGCCGATATATCTCTTACCACTCCCGGTTTGTAAAGATTTCGAAAATCTAACGTTCTGCGAAGGCGTAAATCTCTGGCTACAAAAAAGGCAACGGCAATATCATTTTTTAACAATGAAACAACAAATTAACCTTGTTTCATTTTCTCCATGATTTTACCAGGAAGATTACGTAGAAAGGGTATCCTGCAAGCCTGTCCTGGACTATCCTTGTCACGTCAGACACGCGTGTGTCGTTGTGCGCTTTTTTTGGGTGAAAGGAGTAAGAAAATGGCGACAGGAAAGTCCTGCTCTCGCTGGTTTGCGCCTCTTGCGGCGTTATTAATGGTAGTTAGCCTGAGTGGGTGTTTTGATAAAGAAGGCGATCAGCGTAAAGCGTTTATCGACTTCCTGCAGAATACAGTGATGCGTAGCGGTGAACGTCTACCAACCCTGACTGCCGATCAGAAAAAACAGTTTGGTCCTTTTGTCTCTGATTACGCGATTCTGTATGGTTATTCTCAGCAGGTGAATCAGGCGATGGATTCCGGTCTGCGCCCGGTTGTAGACAGCGTTAACGCAATTCGCGTACCGCAGGATTACGTTACGCAAAGCGGTCCGCTGCGTGAAATGAACGGTTCGCTGGGTGTGCTGGCGCAACAGCTGCAAAATGCGAAGTTGCAGGCCGATGCTGCGCACTCTGCGTTAAAACAGAGTGATGACCTGAAACCGGTCTTTGATCAGGCATTCACCAAAGTGGTAACGACGCCAGCTGATGCATTGCAACCGTTGATTCCGGCGGCACAAACTTTCACGCAACAACTGGTGATGGTTGGAGACTACATTGCTCAGCAAGGTACTCAGGTGAGCTTTGTCGCAAATGGCATCCAGTTCCCGACTTCACAGCAGGCAAGTGAATATAACAAACTGATTGCGCCATTACCGGCACAACATCAGGCGTTTAATCAGGCCTGGACTACAGCTGTTACTGCAACCCAATAAAGAGTAAAAGCCCGAGCGATTATCGGGCTTTACTCCACGCAGTCGCGGCTTAGTCCGCGACGTGCGGATTCACACAGTTCTTTTCAACCTTTCCTTGTAACGCATCAATCAAATTATCCACGGCACAGGCGGCCATGCCATAACGCGTCTCATGGGTGGCAGATCCAATATGCGGTACTGCGACGACGTTGGCCATTGAGAGCAACGGCGAATCTACGGACAGTGGCTCTTGTTCGAAGACATCCAGCCCGGCGGCGTGAATTTCCCCTTTCTGCAATGCAGCAATCAGTGCATTTTCATCAACCACCGGGCCACGTCCGGCATTAATGAAAATGGCGGAGGATTTCATTTTGGCGAATTGTTCTGCGCCAAACAGATGATGCGTCTCATCCGTTAACGGCAGGATCAGGCAAACGAAATCTGACTCTTGTAACAGAGTATCCAAATCGCAGTAGCGGGCGTTGAAGCGTTCTTCTGCTTCTTTATGGTGGCGGCGCGCGTTATAGAGGATGGGCATGTTGAAACCAAAGTGCGCACGTTGTGCCAGCGCCATACCGATCCGTCCCATCCCGACAATGCCCAGTGTTTTATGGTGAACGTCAGTGCCGTACCAGTCCGGGCCTATGCTCGCGGTCCATTCGCCTGCTTTTACCCGTTCTGCTACCTCCACAACCCGACGAGCGGTAGACAACACCAGCGCCATCAGCGTATCGGCGACGGTTTCTGTTAATACGGTTGGTGTGTGCATCAGCAGAATTTTTCGGGCGGTAAGCGCATCGACATCAAAATTGTCATAGCCGACGGAGATCGTTGATGTGGCACGCAGTTTCGGCATTTTTTCCAGCAATGCGGCATCAACATTCTCATTTGAACCCAGCAAGCCTTCAGCTTCGGCAAAAATTGCTGCATTTTGTTCGACGGTTTGTGGGCTGAGGTTTGCCACCTGGTGAACGGTGAAATGTTCTTGCAGGCGTTGCAGTAAATCATCAGGTAAGGCTTTGTAGAGGATAACGGACGGCTTCATGCTTCTCTCCATTCACTGATAAGGCGATCACCTTAGCCTGAAATATGATGAAGGAAAACTGAAGAATGCCAGGTGATTTCTGCATCACCTGACATGAAAGGGATTACAGTGGGCTTAAGGTAATTTCTACACGGCGGTTTTGCGCCTTACCTTCTGCGGTGCTGTTGCTGGCGATTGGGTTAGCCGGGCCAAGGCCCTGAGTACGGATGCGGCTGGCGTCCACGCCCTGGGTGATCAACGCGCTGGCAACGGAATCCGCACGCTGCTGGGAGAGACGCATGTTCAGGTCGTGACCCCCCGTGCTGTCGGTATAACCAATCACGTTAACCGCCGTTTTCGGATACTCTTTCAGTACCATTGCCACGCCGGTCAGGGTGTTAGCGCCCGCCGGTTTCAGGGTTGCGCTGCTGCTGTCGAAGGTCACATTGTTCGGCATATTGAGGATAATGTTATCCCCGCTGCGGGTTACGCTAACACCAGTGCCGCGCATTTTGTCACGCAGCTTCGCTTCCTGCACATCCATGTAATAACCAACGCCGCCGCCCAGAGCTGCGCCTGCTGCTGCGCCAATGAGCGCGCCTTTACCGCGATCTTTCTTCGAAGAAGAGAGCGCACCAATACCCGCGCCAACGAGAGAGCCCAGACCTGCGCCGATAGCAGATTTACCTGCTTCGCGTTCGCCGGTGTAAGGGTTAGTTGTACAGCCAGATACCGCCAGAGCGCCACTCACTACGGCGGCAATAAGATAAACACGTTTCTTCATTGTTAATCCTTAATAACCTTTTTATTCTTTGCCACGGGTTCCGTGGCGGGAGATTATGCCGCGTGAGCATGAAGATTATTCCTGGGAATACTCGGAAATTTGTAAGTAATATTTAACTGCTCAATACATCTAACCTTTCAGGAGTCTTCGGTTTGGCCAACTCATCCTCACGATATTCCGTTCTGACTGCCGCCCACTGGGGGCCTATGCTGGTTGAAACCGACGGCGAAACCGTGTTTAGCTCGCGTGGCGCGTTAGCCACAGGAATGGAAAACTCCTTGCAGAGCGCGGTTCGCGACCAGGTTCACAGCAATACGCGGGTGCGATTTCCAATGGTGCGCAAAGGCTTTCTTGCGTCACCGGAAAATCCGCAAGGCATTCGTGGGCAGGATGAATTTGTTCGCGTGAGTTGGGATGAGACGCTGGAGCTTATTCACCATCAACATAAACGTATTCGTGAGGCTTATGGTCCGGCATCGATTTTTGCTGGTTCCTACGGCTGGCGTTCAAACGGCGTGCTGCATAAGGCCTCGACATTATTACAACGCTATATGGCGCTGGCAGGCGGTTATACCGGGCATCTGGGGGATTATTCGACCGGCGCGGCACAGGCGATCATGCCGTATGTCGTGGGTGGCAGCGAAGTTTATCAACAGCAAACCAGTTGGCCGCTGGTGCTGGAACATAGCGATGTTGTGGTGCTGTGGAGTGCTAATCCACTCAATACGCTGAAAATTGCGTGGAATGCATCCGATGAGCAGGGGCTTTCTTACTTTTCTGCACTGCGTGACAGCGGGAAAAAGCTGATCTGCATTGATCCAATGCGATCGGAAACCGTCGATTTCTTTGGCGATAAAATGGAGTGGGTGGCACCACACATGGGCACCGATGTTGCGTTGATGCTGGGGATCGCCCATACGCTGGTGGAAAATGGTTGGCACGACGAAGCGTTTCTGGCGCGTTGCACCACAGGTTATGCCGTCTTCGCCTCTTATTTGCTGGGCGAGAGTGACGGTATAGCGAAAAACGCCGAATGGGCGGCAGAGATTTGTGGTGTTGGCGCAGCGAAAATCCGCGAGCTGGCGGCTATTTTCCACCAAAATACAACCATGCTGATGGCAGGCTGGGGAATGCAGCGCCAACAGTTTGGTGAGCAAAAACACTGGATGCTCGTCACGCTGGCGGCAATGTTGGGGCAAATCGGCACACCCGGCGGCGGTTTTGGTCTTTCTTACCATTTTGCCAATGGTGGTAACCCCACGCGCCGCGCTGCGGTGCTCTCTTCCATGCAGGGCAGCTTGCCGGGTGGCACCGATGCGGTAGATAAAATCCCTGTCGCCCGCATTGTTGAAGCACTGGAAAACCTTGGTGGCGCATATCAACATAACGGTATGGACCGACATTTCCCGGATATTCGTTTTATCTGGTGGGCGGGTGGTGCCAACTTTACTCATCATCAGGATACCAATCGCCTGATCCGTGCCTGGCAAAAACCGGAGCTGGTGGTGATCTCCGAATGCTTCTGGACGGCTGCGGCGAAACACGCGGATATCGTTCTGCCTGCGACAACCTCTTTTGAGCGTAATGATCTCACCATGACCGGTGATTACAGTAATCAGCATCTGGTGCCGATGAAGCAAGTGGTGCCGCCACGCGATGAAGCGCGTAATGATTTTGATGTTTTTGCCGACTTGAGTGAACGTTGGGAGAAGGGCGGTTATACACGTTTTACGGAAGGAAAAAGTGAGCTGCAATGGCTGGAAACGTTTTATAACGTTGCCCGGCAGCGCGGGGCAAGCCAGCAGGTTGAATTGCCACCATTTGCTGAGTTCTGGCAAGCCAACCAGTTAATTGAGATGCCGGAAAACCCGGACAGTGAGCGGTTTATTCGCTTCGCCGATTTTCGCCGCGATCCGCAGGCGCATCCATTAAAAACCGCCAGCGGTAAGATTGAAATCTTCTCGCAGCGTATTGCCGATTACGCTTATCCGGATTGCCCGGGGCATCCAATGTGGCTGGCGCCGGACGAATGGCAGGGCAGTGCCGAACCGGAACAGTTGCAGGTACTTTCTGCTCATCCGGCGCATCGTCTGCACAGCCAGCTGAATTACAGTTCTCTGCGCGAATTGTACGCGGTGGCAAATCGTGAGCCTGTCACCATTCATCCTGACGATGCCCAGACGCGCGGCATACAAGATGGCGATACTGTTCGGCTGTGGAACTCACGCGGGCAAATTCTTGCCGGAGCGGTCATTAGCGAGGGAATTAAACCTGGCGTGATTTGTATTCACGAAGGCGCATGGCCGGATTTGGATTTAACCGCTGGCGGCATTTGTAAAAACGGCGCAGTGAACGTGCTGACCAAAGATCTCCCCAGCTCGCGGCTGGGGAATGGCTGTGCGGGTAATACGGCGCTGGCATGGCTGGAAAAATACAACGGTCCGGAACTGACACTTACAGCGTTTGAACCACCGGCCAGCTCATAATCCAGGTGGGGAGTTGGGTTTCATCCTGCCATGCGCAATCGACAATGTGAAAACCCTGCGCATGGTAGAAATCTATCGCCGGTTGATTTTTTTGATAAACCTCCAGCATCAGATGGGGATGGCGCTGCTGCACATACTGCATTAGCGCCTTACCAATACCGCGTCTGACGGCCTTCGGTGCGACAAACATTGCTGCGAGGAATCGGCCTTCCATAATGCTGACAAAACCGAGAAGCTTACCGTCTTCTTCCCAGACCCAGTTTTGCGCGTTGGCAAGATACGCATCCCGCACCAGCGGAATGCAGTCACGCCAGTAACTCGATTTTATAAAGGGATGCCCCCAGGTTGTACTTTCCAGCCACAGTTCGAGGATCGCGGGGAGTTCTGAACGTTGCACTTCCCGAATCATGGTTTATTTCCCGGATGGCAACAGCAGCCAACCACATGATCATTCACCAGCCCACATGCCTGCATAAAGGAGTAACAGATTGTGGTACCGACAAACTTAAAACCACGTTTTTTTAGTGCCTTAGATAGGGCGTCGGAGGCGGGTGTAGATGTGGGGATTTCGCTCAACGTTGTGGCTTGTGTCACCTGTGGTTGATGATTGACAAACGACCAGACAAAGTCGGCAAACGGTTCGCCGTTCTGTTCCATTTGCAGGTACGCCCGCGCATTACCAATAATTGCCTGAATTTTCCCACGATGGCGGATAATCCCGGCGTCCTGTACCAGTCTTTCGATATCCTCTTCCTGCATTGCGGCAACTTTCACCGGATCGAACTGATGAAAGCATGCGCGATAGTTTTCGCGTTTTTTGAGGACGGTGATCCACGATAACCCAGCCTGCTGCCCTTCAAGGCAGATCATTTCGAACAGTTTTTTACTGTCAGTTTCAGGCACGCCCCATTCATTATCATGGTAGGCAATATAAAGCGGGTCCTGACTCACCCAGCCGCAACGTTCCATACTTTCCCTCGCTATGTACCCGATCGTAAAATTTCAGCCGCTTTTCTTGACGCATCGGTGAAAAAGTCAATATTTAATACAGGGCTACTATGCCCGATATCCTTCATACAATGACAATAATATTGCCGAATTCGGCTCTTCCCTGGAGTCGTGTTAATGATCATAAAAAAAAGCGGTGGTCGCTGGCAGCTAAGCCTGCTTGCGAGCGCGGTAATCAGTGCCTTTTTTCTCAACACAGCTTACGCCTGGCAACAAGAATATATCGTTGATACGCAACCCGGACATTCCACAGAGCGTTACACCTGGGATAGCGATCATCAACCTGATTACAACGATATTTTGTCGCAACGTATTCAAAGTAGCCAAAGGGCGCTGGGACTGGAAGTCAATCTGGCGGAAGAAACCCCTGTGGATGTGACCAGCAGTATGAGTATGGGCTGGAATTTTCCTTTATATGAGCAGGTTACAACCGGCCCGGTCGCGGCATTACATTACGATGGCACAACTACCTCGATGTATAACGAGTTTGGCGACAGTACTACCACGCTGGCCGATCCGTTATGGCATGCCAGCGTGAGTACCTTAGGCTGGCGTGTTGACTCCCGGCTTGGCGATCTTCGACCCTGGGCGCAAATCAGCTATAACCAGCAATTTGGCGAGAATATCTGGAAGGCGCAATCAGGCCTGAGCCGGATGACGGCGACAAACCAGAACGGCAACTGGCTGGATGTCACCGTAGGCGCTGATATGTTGCTCAATCAAAATATTGCTGCCTATGCTGCGCTATCTCAGGCAGAAAATACCACTAACAATAGCGACTATCTGTATACGATGGGGGTTAGCGCCAGATTTTAACGTTATAGATACAATTGAAACCCATAAATAACAACTAATGTGGCGATAGTGGGGACTAACTTACTAAATAATAAATTTGGCGAATAATTGTCGAGTCATTCATTCCTGAACTAATGCATTTCATTCCGTTCTGATGGCATTTCATGCCGTTTTTCCCCAGGCATAAAGCGCACTTCGTTATGGTTGTCAGCAGAGATTTTTCCTTTTTATTACTGCAGGAATACTGCCATGACACCTTCAAATTATCAGCGTACTCGCTGGCTGACACTCATCGGTACTATCATTACCCAGTTTGCTCTGGGGTCGGTTTATACCTGGAGTCTGTTTAACGGTGCGCTTTCTGCCAAGCTGGGGGCTCCTGTAAGCCAGGTTGCTTTCTCTTTCGGCTTGTTAAGTCTGGGGCTGGCAATTTCGTCTTCTGTTGCGGGCAAATTGCAGGAACGTTTTGGTGTTAAACGTGTCACTATGGCTTCCGGCATTTTGCTGGGATTAGGTTTCTTCCTGACAGCACATTCCAACAACCTGATGATGCTGTGGTTAAGCGCCGGTGTGTTGGTTGGTCTGGCGGATGGTGCGGGTTACCTGTTGACGCTCTCTAACTGCGTGAAGTGGTTTCCGGAGCGTAAGGGACTTATCTCTGCTTTTGCTATCGGTTCTTATGGTCTGGGCAGCCTGGGTTTTAAATTTATCGACACGCACCTGCTCGAAACGGTGGGTCTGGAAAAAACCTTTGTTATTTGGGGCGCGATTGTACTGGTGATGATTGTCTTTGGCGCAACGTTAATGAAAGATGCGCCGAAGCAGGAAGTGAAAACCAGCAATGGTGTGGTGGAGAAGGACTACACCCTGGCAGAGTCGATGCGTAAACCGCAGTACTGGATGTTAGCGGTTATGTTCCTGACTGCGTGCATGAGTGGTCTGTATGTGATTGGTGTAGCGAAAGATATCGCTCAAAGTCTGGCGCATCTTGATGCAATTTCCGCAGCCAATGCTGTGACGGTTATTTCCATCGCCAACCTTTCTGGTCGTCTGGTGCTGGGCATTCTGTCTGACAAAATCGCCCGTATCCGTGTTATCACCATTGGTCAGGTGATTGCGCTGGTGGGTATGGCGGCCCTGCTGTTTGCACCATTGAATGCAGTGACGTTCTTTGCAGCGATTGCCTGTGTGGCATTTAACTTTGGTGGCACGATTACGGTGTTCCCGTCACTGGTCAGTGAGTTCTTCGGCCTCAATAACCTGGCGAAAAACTACGGCGTCATTTACCTCGGTTTCGGTATCGGCAGCATTTGTGGTTCGATTATCGCTTCACTGTTTGGCGGATTCTATGTGACTTTCTACGTGATTTTCGCCCTGCTGATTCTGTCACTGGCGCTTTCTACGACCATTCGCCAGCCAGAGCAGAAAATGTTGCGTGAGGCGCATGGCTCCCTTTAATGCTCAGCCGTGAGCTACTGGGCTTCAGCTTCAGTGTGCATCAAACGCATCAACGAAATGTATAAACAATAACGCGTAAAATTTGGGCCAGTTAACTGGCCCTTTTTACTGCTTTTTGTAACGCTAAAGTCTCTTTTCAAACTTGCATTTTTGTAAATTTGTGCTTCGTGCACACTCTTTCCCCACACTTTTTCCCTTTGCTGTGGTCTACTTATTCGCGCGTGTAGATTTTACTTATCTGACTACCTCCGCACTTTTCCCCTGCCTGGCCTGAAAAGCCACTAAGCAGGGTGTTATCACCTGTTTGTCCAGGGTTTGTTTGCATGAGATACATCAAATCGATTACACAGCAGAAGCTGAGCTTCTTGCTTGCAATCTATATTGGCCTTTTTATGAATGGCGCGGTTTTTTACCGCCGCTTCGGCAGCTATGCGCACGATTTTACCGTCTGGAAAGGTATTTCTGCTGTTGTTGAACTGGCCGCCACCGTACTGGTGACCTTCTTTTTACTGCGTCTTCTTTCGCTGTTTGGCCGCCGCAGCTGGCGTATTCTGGCATCGCTGGTGGTGCTCTTTTCCGCAGGTGCCAGCTATTACATGACCTTCCTTAATGTAGTCATTGGTTATGGCATCATCGCATCCGTCATGACCACCGATATCGACCTGTCAAAAGAAGTTGTTGGTCTGAACTTTATTCTCTGGTTAATCGCCGTAAGCGCGTTGCCTCTTATCCTTATCTGGAATAACCGCTGTCGTTACACCTTGCTCCGACAACTGCGAACCCCAGGGCAACGTATTCGCAGCCTGGCGGTCGTCGTACTGGCAGGTATTATGGTTTGGGCACCGATTCGTTTGCTGGATATCCAGCAGAAGAAAGTGGAGAGGGCGACAGGTGTTGATTTGCCGAGTTATGGCGGCGTCGTCGCGAACTCTTATCTGCCATCAAACTGGCTTTCGGCATTAGGTCTTTATGCCTGGGCGCGGGTCGATGAATCTTCCGATAACAATTCTCTCCTTAACCCTGCGAAGAAGTTTACGTACCAGGCTCCACAAAACGTTGATGATACATATGTCGTTTTCATTATTGGTGAAACCACGCGCTGGGATCATATGGGCATTTTCGGCTATGAACGCAATACCACACCGAAGCTGGCTCAGGAGAAAAATCTGGCGGCGTTCCGTGGTTACTCCTGTGATACTGCAACCAAACTCTCACTGCGTTGCATGTTTGTACGTCAGGGTGGAGCAGAAGATAATCCGCAGCGCACATTAAAAGAACAGAACATTTTCGCGGTATTGAAGCAGTTAGGATTCAGTTCTGATCTGTACGCTATGCAAAGCGAAATGTGGTTCTACAGCAATACGATGGCGGACAACATTGCTTATCGTGAGCAGATTGGTGCGGAGCCACGTAACCGTGGCAAACCGGTAGATGATATGTTGCTGGTAGACGAAATGCAGCAATCGCTGGGGCGCAACCCGGATGGTAAGCATCTGATCATTCTGCATACCAAAGGCTCACACTTTAACTACACCCAGCGTTACCCGCGCAGCTTTGCGCAGTGGAAGCCGGAATGTATTGGTGTTGATAGCGGCTGTACCAAAGCGCAGATGATCAACTCATACGACAACTCGGTGACCTATGTGGATCACTTTATTTCCAGCGTGATTGATCAGGTTCGCGATAAGAAAGCGATTGTGTTCTATGCAGCTGACCACGGTGAGTCAATTAATGAACGCGAGCACCTGCACGGCACGCCGCGTGAACTGGCACCGCCGGAACAGTTCCGTGTGCCGATGATGGTCTGGATGTCGGATAAATATCTGGAAAATCCGGTCAATGCGCAGGCATTTGCGCAGCTGAAAAAAGAAGCCGACATGAAAGTGCCACGCCGTCATGTAGAGCTGTACGACACCATCATGGGTTGTCTTGGCTATACTTCACCGGATGGTGGAATTAACGAAAACAACAACTGGTGTCACATCCCGCAGGCAAAAGAGGCGTCGGCTAACTAGGCCTGCTGACTTTCTCGCCGATCAAAAGGCATTTTGCTATTAAGGGATTGACGAGGGCGTATCTGCGCAGTAAGATGCGCCCCGCATTCGGTGATTGGCGCAGCCTGGTAGCGCACTTCGTTCGGGACGAAGGGGTCGGAGGTTCGAATCCTCTATCACCGACCAAATTCGAAAAGCCTGCTCAACGAGCAGGCTTTTTTGCATCTGTAACTCATGAGGAAGAGAACCTCCGGGGGCGGGGAGGTTCGATTCGACGTAGGCCTGACAAGACGCGCCAGCGTCGTATCAGGCAAATGTGCCGGCCCATTGTCGGATGCGGCGTGAACACCTTATTCGACCTACACACCACACATTTCCCTGCCAAATTTGCGCCCCATATCTCACTATCCATTAACGGATTTGTGACAGAAACCATTGTCTTTTTTTATATTTGCTTAAATCTTTTTTTGCGTTACTTATGGCTGGCGCTGGCATTTTCCGCTGTGCGTTTTAGCGTTCATGGTATTAATCGCTCAGATATCCACCTTTACCTCAGATTTTTTTCATTAAATGCATAAAACTTAATCACCAAATGTTGCTAAATATTAAGCTGATTGTTCTGGTTGTGTTGGCGTAGCACAAATTTCTCTGCTGCAAATAGCTGTTTGAAGTTTTTTTAATCTTTGTTTGTGGATTCTCACCGTTGGTGTAAATCCCGGTTGGCTGTATTGACGTTTTCACATTCTGTTGACAGATTGTAGGTCACGAGGGGCATTTTATGGAGGATCCGCACTGTTACACTGATGTTAATTAGTACGGCATCCCCACCTCATAACGTTGACCCGACCGGGCAAAAAACAAAAAAGGTCAGGCAGCGACAACCCACTGCAAAGGGTTAAAACAACAAACATCACAATTGGAGCAGAATAATGCGTATTTCCTTGAAAAAGTCAGGGATGCTGAAGCTTGGTCTCAGCCTGGTGGCTATGACCGTCGCAGCAAGTGTTCAGGCTAAAACTCTGGTTTATTGCTCAGAAGGATCTCCGGAAGGGTTTAACCCGCAGCTGTTTACCTCCGGCACCACCTATGACGCCTCTTCCGTACCGCTTTATAACCGTCTGGTTGAATTTAAAATCGGCACCACTGAAGTGATCCCGGGCCTCGCTGAAAAGTGGGAAGTCAGCGAAGACGGTAAAACCTATACCTTCCATCTGCGTAAAGGTGTGAAGTGGCACGACAATAAAGAATTCAAACCGACGCGCGAACTGAATGCCGATGACGTAGTGTTCTCGTTCGATCGTCAGAAAAACGCGCAAAACCCGTACCATAAAGTCTCTGGCGGCAGCTACGAATACTTCGAAGGCATGGGCTTACCAGAGCTGATCAGCGAAGTGAAAAAGGTGGACGATAACACCGTTCAGTTTGTGCTGACTCGCCCGGAAGCGCCGTTCCTCGCTGACCTGGCAATGGACTTCGCCTCTATTCTGTCAAAAGAATATGCTGACGCGATGATGAAAGCCGGTACACCGGAAAAACTGGACCTCAACCCAATCGGTACCGGCCCGTTCCAGTTACAGCAGTACCAGAAAGATTCCCGTATTCGCTATAAAGCGTTTGATGGCTACTGGGGCACCAAACCGAAGATCGATACGCTGGTCTTCTCTATTACTCCTGACGCTTCCGTGCGTTACGCGAAATTGCAGAAGAACGAATGCCAGGTGATGCCGTACCCGAACCCGGCAGATATCGCCCGCATGAAGCAGGATAAATCCATCAACCTGATGGAAATGCCGGGGCTGAACGTCGGTTATCTCTCGTATAACGTGCAGAAAAAACCACTGGATGACGTGAAAGTTCGCCAGGCTCTGACCTACGCGGTGAACAAAGACGCCATCATCAAAGCGGTTTATCAGGGCGCGGGCGTATCAGCGAAAAACCTGATCCCGCCAACCATGTGGGGCTATAACGACGACGTTCAGGACTACACTTACGATCCTGAAAAAGCGAAAGCCTTGCTGAAAGAAGCGGGTCTGGAAAAAGGTTTCTCCATCGACCTGTGGGCAATGCCGGTACAACGTCCGTATAACCCGAATGCTCGCCGCATGGCGGAGATGATTCAGGCAGACTGGGCGAAAGTGGGCGTGCAGGCCAAAATCGTCACCTACGAATGGGGTGAGTACCTCAAGCGTGCGAAAGATGGCGAGCATCAGACGGTAATGATGGGCTGGACTGGCGATAACGGGGATCCGGATAACTTCTTCGCCACCCTGTTCAGCTGCGCCGCCTCTGAACAAGGCTCCAACTACTCAAAATGGTGCTACAAACCGTTTGAAGATCTGATTCAACCGGCGCGTGCTACCGACGACCACAATAAACGTGTTGAACTGTACAAACAAGCACAGGTCGTGATGCACGATCAGGCTCCGGCACTGATCATCGCTCACTCCACCGTGTTTGAACCGGTACGCAAAGAAGTTAAAGGCTATGTGGTTGATCCATTAGGCAAACATCACTTCGAAAATGTCTCTATCGAATAATTAAAGCCATGCAAGACTGATGGCAAAGGCAAAACTGCCTGATGCGCTCCGCTTATCAGGCCTACGAAAACTCTGCAATGTATTGAGTTTGCACGATTTTGTAGGTCGGATAAGGCGTTTGCGCCGCATCCGGCATAAACAAAGCGCTCTTTGTCAACAATCTGCATACCCGGTGGCGCTGTGCCTCTGCGTGCAGCGCCATCCGGCAGCAATACTTCATTCCCTGTTCCACAAGGGCGGGAATTGATTTGTGAGCAATACAGACACGCAGTTCCAGGCTGCGGGTCACTATAGAGAATCCGGGTTATGTTGCAGTTTATTCTCCGACGTTTGGGACTCGTCATCCCCACGTTTATCGGTATTACCCTTCTCACATTTGCCTTTGTCCACATGATCCCGGGCGATCCGGTGATGATCATGGCGGGCGAACGTGGGATCTCCCCAGAGCGTCACGCGCAATTGCTGGCTGAACTCGGCTTAGATAAACCGATGTGGCAGCAGTATCTCCATTACATTTGGGGCGTAATGCACGGTGATTTAGGCATTTCCATGAAAAGCCGAATTCCGGTATGGGAAGAGTTCGTGCCGCGCTTTCAGGCCACGCTGGAACTTGGCGTCTGCGCGATGATTTTTGCGACCGCAGTCGGGATTCCGGTTGGTGTGCTGGCTGCGGTTAAACGTGGTTCCATTTTCGATCACACAGCGGTTGGCCTGGCGCTGACCGGCTACTCGATGCCAATTTTCTGGTGGGGCATGATGCTGATCATGCTGGTTTCGGTGCACTGGAACCTGACGCCTGTCTCCGGTCGTGTGAGCGACATGGTGTTCCTCGATGATTCCAATCCGTTAACCGGTTTTATGCTGATCGACACCGCCATCTGGGGTGAAGACGGTAACTTTATCGATGCCGTCGCCCATATGATCCTGCCCGCCATTGTGCTGGGTACCATCCCGCTGGCGGTCATTGTGCGTATGACGCGCTCCTCGATGCTGGAAGTGCTGGGCGAAGATTATATCCGCACCGCGCGTGCCAAAGGTCTTACCCGGATGCGGGTGATTATCGTCCATGCGCTGCGTAACGCGATGCTGCCGGTGGTGACCGTTATCGGCCTGCAGGTGGGAACATTGCTGGCGGGGGCGATTCTGACTGAAACCATCTTCTCGTGGCCCGGTCTGGGGCGCTGGTTGATTGACGCACTGCAACGCCGCGATTATCCGGTAGTGCAGGGCGGCGTATTGCTGGTGGCGACGATGATTATCCTCGTCAACCTGCTGGTCGATCTGCTGTACGGCGTGGTGAACCCGCGTATTCGTCATAAGAAGTAAGGGGACATCATGTCACAGGTTACTGAAAATAAAGTGATTAGCGCACCGGTGCCGATGACCCCGTTACAGGAGTTCTGGCACTATTTTAAACGCAACAAAGGCGCGGTTGTCGGGCTGGTTTACGTCGTCATCGTGCTGTTTATCGCGATCTTTGCCAACTGGATTGCACCCTATAACCCAGCGGAACAGTTCCGCGATGCACTGCTCGCCCCGCCAGCCTGGCAGGAAGGCGGCAGCATGGCGCACTTGCTGGGCACTGATGACGTGGGGCGTGATGTGCTGTCGCGGCTGATGTACGGCGCGCGCTTGTCGCTGCTGGTTGGCTGTCTGGTAGTGGTGTTATCGCTGATTATGGGCGTTATTCTCGGCCTGATCGCTGGTTACTTTGGCGGTCTGGTCGATAACATCATCATGCGTGTGGTCGATATCATGCTGGCGCTGCCAAGTCTACTGCTGGCACTGGTGCTGGTGGCGATTTTCGGCCCGTCGATTGGTAACGCCGCGCTGGCGCTAACCTTCGTTGCGCTGCCGCATTATGTGCGCTTAACCCGCGCCGCCGTGCTGGTGGAAGTTAACCGCGATTACGTCACCGCGTCTCGCGTGGCGGGTGCCGGGGCAATGCGCCAGATGTTTATTAACATCTTCCCGAACTGCCTTGCGCCGCTGATTGTTCAGGCGTCGCTCGGTTTCTCTAACGCCATTCTCGATATGGCTGCTCTTGGTTTCCTCGGCATGGGCGCGCAGCCGCCAACGCCGGAGTGGGGCACCATGCTCTCTGATGTGTTGCAGTTCGCGCAAAGCGCCTGGTGGGTCGTGACCTTCCCGGGTCTGGCGATCCTGCTGACGGTGCTGGCATTTAACCTGATGGGTGACGGTCTGCGTGACGCGCTCGATCCCAAACTGAAGCAGTAAGAGGTTCGAGATGGCGTTATTAAATGTAGATAAATTATCGGTGCATTTCGGCGACGAAAGCGCACCGTTCCGCGCCGTAGACCGCATCAGCTACAGCGTAAAACAGGGTGAAGTGGTCGGGATTGTGGGTGAGTCCGGCTCTGGTAAATCGGTCAGTTCGCTGGCAATTATGGGGCTGATTGATTATCCGGGCCGCGTAATGGCGGAAAAGCTGGAGTTTAACGGTCAGGATTTGCAGCGTATCTCAGAAAAAGAGCGCCGCAACCTGGTGGGTGCCGAAGTGGCAATGATCTTCCAGGACCCGATGACCAGCCTTAACCCGTGCTACACCGTGGGTTTCCAGATTATGGAAGCGATTAAGGTGCATCAGGGCGGCAACAAAAGTACCCGCCGTCAGCGAGCGATTGACCTGCTGAATCTGGTCGGTATTCCCGATCCGGCATCGCGTCTGGATGTTTACCCGCATCAGCTTTCCGGCGGCATGAGCCAGCGCGTGATGATCGCCATGGCGATTGCCTGTCGACCAAAACTGCTGATTGCCGATGAACCGACCACTGCGCTGGACGTGACCATTCAGGCGCAAATTATCGAACTGCTGCTGGAGCTACAGCAGAAAGAGAACATGGCGCTGGTGTTAATTACCCATGACCTGGCGCTGGTGGCGGAAGCGGCACATAAAATTATCGTGATGTATGCAGGCCAGGTAGTAGAAACGGGCGATGCGCACGCTATCTTCCATGCGCCGCGTCACCCGTATACTCAGGCATTGCTGCGTGCGCTGCCGGAATTTGCTCAGGACAAAGAACGTCTGGCGTCGTTGCCAGGTGTCGTTCCCGGCAAGTACGACCGCCCGAACGGCTGCCTGCTTAACCCGCGCTGCCCCTACGCCACTGACAAATGCCGTGCTGAAGAACCGGCGCTGAATATGCTCGCTGACGGGCGTCAGTCCAAATGCCATTACCCACTTGATGATGCCGGGAGGCCGACACTATGAGTACGCATGAGGCCACCTCGCAACAACCGCTGTTGCAGGCTATCGACCTGAAAAAACATTATCCGGTGAAGAAAGGCATGTTCGCGCCGGAACGTCTGGTGAAGGCGCTGGATGGCGTTTCGTTTAACCTTGAACGTGGCAAAACGCTGGCAGTAGTAGGTGAATCTGGCTGCGGTAAATCGACCCTCGGTCGGTTGCTGACGATGATTGAAACGCCCACCGGCGGCGAACTGTATTACCAGGGGCAGGATCTGCTCAAGCACGATCCGCAGGCGCAGAAGCTACGTCGGCAGAAAATCCAGATTGTCTTCCAGAACCCTTACGGTTCGCTGAATCCGCGTAAAAAAGTTGGGCAGATTCTCGAAGAGCCGCTGCTGATCAACACCAGCTTAAGCAAAGAACAGCGTCGGGAAAAAGCCCTGTCGATGATGGCGAAAGTCGGCCTGAAAACCGAGCATTACGACCGCTATCCACATATGTTCTCCGGCGGTCAGCGTCAGCGTATCGCCATTGCCCGAGGTCTGATGCTCGACCCGGATGTGGTGATTGCCGATGAGCCGGTTTCCGCGCTGGACGTCTCAGTGCGTGCGCAGGTGCTGAATCTGATGATGGATTTGCAGCAGGAACTGGGGCTATCTTATGTCTTTATCTCGCACGATCTGTCGGTGGTGGAGCACATTGCTGATGAAGTGATGGTGATGTACCTGGGCCGCTGCGTGGAGAAGGGGACGAAGGACCAAATCTTCAATAACCCGCGCCACCCGTACACTCAGGCATTGCTCTCCGCGACACCACGCCTGAACCCGGACGATCGTCGCGAACGCATCAAACTTACCGGTGAACTGCCAAGCCCGCTGAATCCACCGCCAGGCTGCGCCTTCAACGCCCGCTGTCGTCGGCGCTTCGGCCCCTGCATCCAGTTGCAGCCGCAGCTAAAAGACTACGGCGGTCAACTGGTAGCCTGTTTTGCCGTTGATCAGGATGAAAATCCGCAGCGTTAACTCACAAAACCGGGGCCATGCGCTCCGGTTTACTCAATCAACTTCAACAGTGGCGACAAGCATAACAAAATGCCGTACAGCAGAATCATCCAGGCTTTAAACCCGCGAAGTTTTTCCAGTTGTGAGACTTTATAGATCAGGAAAAACGGAATGAGGCACGACACAATGCCATATAACGGGCTTCCCAACTGAAAGAACACCAGTACCGATACACGAAACGAAACCCAAATCGTCAACGTAATGACGATAAAAGTGCAGATCGCCAGAGTCAGCACGAGTGAGTTAATTTTCCTGGTATCAATAATTCGGCATAACAGATTGAGAATAATGCCTTTAATGGCCTCGTGGAAACCGAGATAAATGCCAAAGAATGCAGTCAGTACGGCAAAGATATTCAGTACCGTAGAGGTGATATGAATGATATGCCCAGGGATCACCTGCGCGGCCAGTGCCAGTGCCGAGATATTTTGTTCAAAGGCAGAAACGGCTTCTTCGTGGCTAATTGAGAAGGTAAACGAAAAGGCAAAAAACAAGATCACCGCAATGAGCGTGATATAGCTAATCCGGTGGGTACGCAGCGCGAGCCGGGTTGCCAGTACTTTATCCGCTTCCCGTTTACGATAGGCAATATTCATTGGGTTAAGTACCTGAATAAATACCGCGGAAAAGAAGCAAAATGGAATAGTAAGCAGGACATCGCGGAAAAAGTCGGAGGCTTGCGGGAAGGCGGTTATATTGGCGAAATTCCAGTGCGGGATCATCGCAAAACCGAACACGACAATAATCCCCACTTTGACCACCACCATTGGTCCGGAAATCTTAAACAGTAATCGTTCACCACCAGACGCAATCGCCACCAGTACGGCGAAAATGGCGACTTTATAAAATAGAGATTGAGAAAGATCGGCATCGGTTAAACCGAAGGTTTTCAGGTACGAGGCGCTGTCGAAAACCACGGAGAGAGAGTAGATAAAAATCCCGTGGATAATCATCAAAAAGTAGATAACCCCGAGGAAAATTCCCCAGTTCTTCCCCAGGTAATGACTGATAATATCGGTGTAGTCATTACAGGAATCGCTTTCAGAAAGGGTTTTTAAATAAATGTCCTGTACTACCCAGGTGGCAGGATAAGCAATGATCGCTGCGGTAATAAATACCCAAATTCCCTTCAAGCCAATTTGTACTGGCATCAGCACGGTTCCGGCACCAATCGCCATGCCTATGCATAATAAAACCCAGCCGAAGTCGTAGCGTGTAAACGGCAATTTCTGATCGTGTTTCGGTAGTGTGTTGTGCTGCATAAAGTCCTGTCCAGAAAGAAGTCGGCCTCGCAAAAATGAATAAACCCAGTTTCTCTTGCGCAACAGGTGGAGAAGTCGAATACGCAGTATGTAAAAAATGAGGCAACAGATTCACTGGGGAGGTCGCGAGGAGGCGCAATTCTACAAAATTGCGCATTTCACTACTAGTCTGGAGTCGGCCCGGATATGAGCTGCAACTATTGCAAATAAAGAAATTAAGCTGGAAGGCATCACGCAATGAGGAAGATTGCCGGGTGCTGACGGCAAAAAGCAATCGTAAAATCAGCGGCAAGCCGGAAGGGTTCCGGTGAGGCGCAATGTTGCGGGGGCTTTATCCCTGGTGGCATTGGTTGCTGGAGAGAGAAAACCCCCGCACGTTGCAGGTATGCACCTGACAACATCACGGGGGCTAATCTTGAACCTGAACAACTCAAGAATAGCCGCGAAACGTTGTCATTACAACACAGGCGGCTATATGACGCTCGCAGAGCTGGGCATGGCCTTCTGGCATGATTTAGCGGCTCCGGTCATTGCTGGCATTCTTGCCAGTATGATCGTGAGCTGGCTGAACAAGCGGAAGTAACGTGTCATGCGGGCGTCAGGCTGCCGTAATGGCAATTTGCGCCCGGACCAGGCCGCAGGGGGAAACTCTGCGGCCTTTTTCGTAAGAAAAATGCAACGGTTGCAAGCGGATAATATTCTGCGGAATGCGCAGCACAGAGTGAAGAAGTGACGGATTCCGGAGCAGAAAAACAGTCGTAGAATCAGCGGCAAGCCGGAAAGGTTCCGGTGAGGCGCAATGTTGCGGGGGCTTAATCCCTGGTGGCATTGGTTGCTGGAGAGAGAAAACCCCCGCACGTTGCAGGTATGCACCTGACAACATCACGGGGGCCATTCTTGCATCTAGACCATTCAAGAATAGCCGCGAAACGTTGTCATTACAACACAGGCGGCTATATGACGCTCGCAGAGCTGGGCATGGCCTTCTGGCATGATTTAGCGGTTCCGGTCATTGCTGGCATTCTTGCCAGTATGATCGTGAACTGGCTGAACAAGCGGAAGTAACGTGTCATGCGGGCGTCAGGCTGCCGTAATGGCAATTTGCGCCCGGACCAGGCCGCAGAGGTGAAACTCTGCGGCCTTTTTCGTAAGGAAAATGCAACGGTTGCAAGCGGATAATATTCTGCGGAATGCGCAGCACAGAGTGAAGAAGTGACGGATTCCGGAGCAGAAAAACAGTCGTAGAATCAGCGGCAAGCCGGAAAGGTTCCGGTGAGGCGCAATGTTGCGGGGGCTTTATCCCTGGTGGCATTGGTTGCTGGAGAGAGAAAACCCCCGCACGTTGCAGGTATGCACCTGACAACATCACGGGGGCTAATCTTGAACCTTAACAACTCAAGAATAGCCGCGAAACGTTGTCATTACAACACAGGCGGCTATATGACGCTCGCAGAACTGGGCATGGCCTTCTGGCATGATTTAGCGGCTCCGGTCATTGCTGGCATTCTTGCCAGTATGATCGTGAACTGGCTGAATAAGCGGAAGTAACGTGTCATGCGGGCGTCAGGCTGCCGTAATGGCAATTTGCGCCCGGATCAGGCCGCAGGGGGAAACTCTGCGGCCTTTTTCGTTCTTACTGCGGGTAAGGCACCCAGTCGCCGCCGTTCAGGCGAACGTACGGTTTATCCTGGTATTGAATAACTACTGCATTTGAGTTCTCAGAGACCGGTGCTGTTTGTGGTAACCCACTGGTGAGTTTTTTCCAGTCAACATTGTCTTCGGAGAAAATCTTGCCATCAAGAACGCGAACCACCAGATCGGAGATAGCCAGGAAGCTGCTCGGTTGGTCGATGACAATCGGTGCCCCCTGATGTGGTGCCTTCATGCCGAAGAATTTCACCCCAACGGGGACGTCTGTGATAGACGGGCTAGGGATATCACGTAGACCAGATACCTGCATTCTGTCGCCCTTCAGCGCGCCGCCGTGTTCCGGCACCACGACCACCATCACTTTACGACCCGATTTCTCCAGTTCAGTAAAGAAGGCGTCCAGTTCATCAAAGAATTTTTGCGCCCGCGCTTTGTAATCCGCTGTTTTGCTGACGCCCGGATAATGGTTGCCGTCATGCAGTGGAAGCGTGTTGTAGAACGTGGCACTACGGCTGTTTTTATCTTTTTCGGTAACGTCCAGCCAACGGTTAAGCACGGCGGTATCGTCATAAACCGGCGAACCATCAAAGCCCAGCAAAATAACCGGCAGATTTGTTTGATCCATCAATTCGCTCTGCATGCCGCCATTTTCGCGAACTTCCTTCAAAAAACCACCGAACTGGCCGTTATGTCCCATCATCAGGTGCTGGGTAAAGCCCAGTTTCGACAGGTTATCAAACAGATAGCAGTCGTTATTTGCCGGTTGATACAGATTAGTGTGCGAAGTCTGCCCGCAGCTGGCGCGCAGTAAACGGATCGCCGCCGGGCCACTGTAGGAGGTGGCGGAGTTAAAGTTCTTGAACTCAATATCGAAATGCGACCACAGTGGATGCGACATCAATCCGGCGGCTTCAATATCCGACCAGGAAAGCGAACAGATATTAATCACCAGTAGTTCAAATGGCTGAGCATCAGCGGGCAGCGAAGACGGGAAGATCGATTTACGTTTCGCCTCCGCGTTATAGAAATTATTCAGCCAGGCGTTAAGGTTTGCTGTTGTTGGCGGTGCAGTTTGTGCGGGTATATCACCCACTACCGGTGCGCCACCCGTCGCCGCAACGGTTGCCGCTGCGTTACCACCCGTCGTTGTTACAGTGGTCGTCGGTTGACCGGCTGGCCACAAGGAGAAACTTGGTCCCGCCAGGGTAAGTACGTTCAGCCATAGCAGAATGGCAACCACAAAAACGGTAATGCGAATCCATTGTGACAGGAATAACCAGGCCACGAATAAAACAAAAATGGCCCCAATCATCTGCCAGTTAATAAAGCGTGTGACAAGATCGATTAAATAATCGGTACTGAACCCCGCCACCTGCGAACCCTGGCTCATTATGCTTTCCGGGCCAGGCAACCAGGTGTCATGCCAGAACAAAGCAAAGCCGATCGGCAGGGCAATCCAGTGGCGCAAGCGATGCAGGCTGTAGCGCGGAATGGGCATTAGCAGAAACGCGGCAAACACCAGATTGAGGAGCGGATGGAAGTTAAGATATCCCGCCCACAACAGACCGAACTTAACCAGAAAATAGAAGTTCCAGCCGGAAAGGCCGCGCCAGTATTGCCAGAGGGAAGAAGGCATGGCGGTATTTTGCGTAAATTGAGTCATTTTTTGGTTGCCCTGGCTTTTTCCGTGCGGCGTAACGTCCCGGCCGGTTTAACATAACGAGGTTTGGCAAAGAACAAACGTAAGGTGTCGCGAATGCGTCGCAAAGAGTGCCGCGCCAGATAGCCCAGCGGGAAAAATATCAGTGCGCAAACGACAATAATTTCAATGATATCGCTGATGGTCATCATGATGAGCGCTCCACAGCATCATCTAACAGTCGCATTGGTTCTGGTATTCGTCGCCAGTGGCGACCATCGTGCTCGGCATTGATGACCGGTTTAGAACTTTGCGCTAAAGGCAGCGGCATGCCCCATTGTTCTGGGGCAAGCAGGCGCATCTGCACCAGCTCGGCACTGATTTGATCATCTTCAAACCAGACCATTCGGTTTGAGAAAATGTCGCCAGTAGGCAATGGGAAAATATGATTCAACGCGGTATCCAGATCGTTAATCCGACAGAATGAGAGAAACAGCACCAGCCGATTACCGCCAATGGTCATGATATCGCCGGTACGGTTAGGGCGACATAGCGTCAGGGCTTGCTCAACGCGGATACCCGGTACCGGACGTAGGGCAACCAGAACGCCTTTACCGTGGGCAGGTAATAGAGGGTTATTCATCATGTTGTTGACGGCATTACAGAACACATCCCACTTCTGGAAACCACGCAGTTTGAGCGGCTGGGTCATTGACAGCAAGGTAGTGATATCTTCCGGCACATAGCGACTAAACTTCTGCCCTTGCACGCTTTCGATCATCGTCAGACAGCGGGAGAGTGGCGCATTCCACGGGATAACCATATTTGCACCGCAGGCCAATAATAAACGTTCATCGGTGGCGCGCAGGCTGGCGGTATTTTCCCGTACGAGGATTTTCATCGCACTACCGCGCTGGCGACGCAGAGTATGAATGCTGCGGGCCAGTGGCTCGATTTGTGCATTTTGCTGTAAAGAAAAGACCACCGTCGCCGCCTGAGCGGTACGGGCTTCATTGAACAGGACTTCGTTATTGTTGAACAGTTGCCAGTGTTCCGATAGCGGCGGAGCACCCTCCAGTACAGCAACATTACTCAGAATGCGTTTTTCGTCGCTGCGTGGTTGGATTTCCGCCTCCTGGTGTTGAACTAATGTCCAGCAACCATTTTGTTGCTGAACGCTAAGCTGCTGACGGGCGCTGACCCCTTTTTCGTTGCACCAGAAAGCAATATCCAGCAAATGTTGGTCGCCCTGAAAACGCAAACTGGCAAGACCAAAAAGTGAACGGTATTCCTCAAGTAACAATGAAAATTGTTTATCGTTATTATTTCCGGAATTAATTACCAAAAGCGAACAATGGTTTAGCCGGCTCCATTTATTCATTTTATCCAACCATGAGCGAAGCCGCTCGGCAGGAATGTTTTGCCATGCGTTATTTGCGCAAACAAGAATAAAAAGGTAATTATGGGGATCAATAGAACACTGCAAATCACGGGCCAAATAGTATAGACCTTTTTCATGATTTAGCATTGAAAATAATGTTATTTTTCCCGGCCCTTGAGAATCATCTAATTGAAAGATTTTCGCTGGATCGCTGTCCATGCTAATGACCGCGACGTGTGCGGTTTCAGCCTGGGATGCAATTGTTTGATTCGCCAGACTGATAGCATCTTCATGGCGATCGACGTTAAACCACCAGACGCCGCCTGCTGGCATATGTCGCAGCTCATCCCATAATGATGAGATACCGATAGAGAATACAGGGTCCACAATGTCCCTCATGTCAACATTTTGTCTGATTATCAGTTTACTAGCGAAAGCTAAGAAATAAACCTACCATTGAAATTAAAACTTATCAGATTTAGCATGTGAATCAATTTAGCAGGTCACAAGACATGTGATTTTAGTCTTTTCGTTTTTAACTTTTTCTGTTGCGTAACGGAAAGTCAAAAAGTGAGCACATTCCCGTCTCGCCGTAAACAATAAACCGACGAAATGCTCACAGTTAGAATTGTCTCATGAACGGTACGGTTATTTCATAGGGATCAAGAAAAATGAATAACAATGAACCAGATACTCTGCCTGATCCCGCGATAGGCTATATCTTCCAGAATGATATTTTGGCGTTAAAGCAGGCATTTTCACTGCCTGATATTGATTATGCCGATATTTCCCAACGCGAACAGTTGGCCGCGGCATTAAAACGCTGGCCGTTGCTGGCAGAGTTTGCGCAACAAAAGTAGGGGATTGGTGAATGGCCGTACTGGGATTGCAGGGGGTTCGGGGAGGCGTGGGGACAACAACCATCACCGCCGCATTAGCCTGGTCATTACAAATGTTGGGAGAAAATGTCCTGGTGGTCGATGCCTGCCCGGACAACTTGTTGCGCCTGTCATTTAACGTTGATTTTACCCACCGTCAGGGTTGGGCCAGAGCTATGCTGGATGGCCAGGACTGGCGTGACGCCGGGTTACGCTATACCTCGCAGCTCGATTTGCTGCCTTTTGGTCAGTTATCCATTGAAGAACAAGAAAATCCACAGCACTGGCAAACCCGGCTGAGCGATATTTGCTCCGGCTTACAGCAACTAAAAGCCAGCGGGCGTTACCAGTGGATTTTAATTGACTTACCGCGTGATGCCTCGCAGATAACCCACCAGCTGCTGAGTTTGTGCGATCACTCGCTGGCAATCGTCAATGTGGATGCCAACTGCCATATCCGACTGCATCAGCAAGCGCTGCCGGATGGTGCACATATTTTGATTAATGACTTCCGTATTGGCAGCCAGGTTCAGGACGATATTTACCAGCTTTGGTTGCAAAGCCAGCGCCGATTGCTGCCGATGCTCATTCATCGTGATGAAGCGATGGCTGAATGTCTGGCAGCTAAGCAACCAGTCGGTGAATTTCGCAGTGATGCGCTGGCGGCTGAAGAAATACTGACGCTGGCTAACTGGTGCCTGTTAAACTATTCCGGGCTGAAAACGCCAGTCGGGAGTGCATCATGAGTATCCTGACCCGGTGGTTGCTTATCCCGCCGGTCAACGCACGGCTTATCGGGCGTTATCGCGATTATCGTCGTCACGGCGCGTCGGCTTTCAGCGCGACGCTCGGCTGTTTCTGGATGATCCTGGCCTGGATTTTTATTCCGCTGGAGCACCCGCGCTGGCAGCGTATTCGCGCAGAACATAAAAACCTGTATCCGCATATCAACGCCTCGCGTCCGCGTCCGCTGGACCCGGTCCGTTATCTTATTCAAACATGCTGGTTACTGATCGGTGCATCGCGCAAAGAAACGCCGAAACCGCGCAGGCGGGCATTTTCAGGTCTACAAAATATTCGTGGACGTTACCATCAATGGATGAACGAGCTGCCTGAGCGCGTTAGCCATAAAACACAGCATCTTGATGAGAAAAAAGAGCTCGGTCATTTGAGTGCCGGGGCGCGGCGGTTGATCCTTGGTATCATCGTCACCTTCTCGCTGATTCTGGCGTTAATCTGCGTTACTCAGCCGTTTAACCCGCTAGCGCAGTTTATCTTCCTGATGCTGCTGTGGGGGGTAGCGCTGATCGTACGGCGGATGCCGGGGCGCTTCTCGGCGCTGATGCTGATTGTGCTGTCGCTGACCGTTTCTTGCCGTTATATCTGGTGGCGTTACACCTCGACGTTAAACTGGGACGATCCGGTCAGCCTGGTGTGCGGGCTTATTCTGCTGTTCGCCGAAACGTACGCGTGGATTGTGCTGGTGCTCGGCTATTTCCAGGTCGTATGGCCGCTGAATCGTCAGCCGGTGCCATTGCCGAAAGATATGTCGCTGTGGCCGTCGGTGGATATCTTTGTCCCGACTTACAACGAAGATCTCAACGTAGTGAAAAATACCATTTACGCTTCGCTGGGTATCGACTGGCCGAAAGACAAGCTGAACATCTGGATCCTCGATGACGGCGGCAGGGAAGAGTTTCGCCAGTTTGCGCAAAACGTGGGGGTGAAATATATCGCCCGTACCACTCATGAACATGCGAAAGCGGGCAACATCAACAATGCGCTGAAATATGCCAAAGGCGAGTTCGTGTCGATATTCGACTGCGACCACGTACCAACGCGATCGTTCCTGCAAATGACCATGGGCTGGTTCCTGAAAGAGAAACAGCTGGCGATGATGCAGACGCCGCACCACTTCTTCTCGCCGGATCCGTTTGAACGCAACCTGGGGCGTTTCCGTAAAACACCGAACGAAGGCACGCTGTTCTATGGTCTGGTGCAGGACGGCAATGATATGTGGGATGCCACTTTCTTCTGCGGCTCATGTGCGGTGATTCGCCGTAAGCCGCTGGATGAGATTGGCGGTATTGCTGTCGAAACGGTAACCGAAGATGCGCACACTTCTCTGCGTCTGCACCGTCGTGGCTACACCTCCGCGTATATGCGTATTCCGCAGGCAGCGGGGCTGGCGACCGAAAGTCTCTCGGCGCATATCGGTCAGCGTATTCGCTGGGCGCGCGGGATGGTGCAAATCTTCCGTCTCGATAACCCGCTCACCGGTAAAGGGCTGAAGTTTGCTCAGCGACTGTGCTATGTCAACGCCATGTTCCACTTCTTGTCGGGCATTCCACGGCTGATCTTCCTGACTGCGCCGCTGGCGTTCCTGCTGTTTCATGCCTACATCATCTACGCGCCAGCGTTGATGATCGCCCTGTTTGTGCTACCGCATATGATCCATGCCAGCCTGACTAACTCGAAGATCCAGGGCAAATATCGCCACTCTTTCTGGAGTGAAATCTACGAAACGGTGCTGGCGTGGTATATCGCACCACCGACGCTGGTGGCGCTGATTAACCCGCACAAAGGCAAATTTAACGTCACCGCCAAAGGTGGACTGGTGGAAGAAGAGTACGTCGACTGGGTGATCTCGCGGCCCTACATCTTCCTTGTTCTGCTCAACCTGGTGGGCGTAGCGGTTGGGATCTGGCGCTACTTCTATGGTCCGCCAACCGAGATGCTCACCGTGGTCGTCAGTATGGTGTGGGTATTCTACAACCTGATTATTCTCGGCGGCGCAGTCGCAGTATCGGTAGAAAGCAAACAGGTACGCCGATCGCACCGCGTGGAGATGACGATGCCCGCAGCAATTGCCCGCGAAGATGGTCACCTCTTCTCGTGTACCGTTCAGGATTTCTCCGACGGTGGTTTGGGGATCAAGATCAACGGTCAGGCGCAGATTCTGGAAGGGCAGAAAGTGAATCTGTTGCTTAAACGCGGTCAGCAGGAATACGTCTTCCCGGCTCAGGTGGCGCGCGTGATGGGTAATGAAGTTGGGCTGAAATTAATGCCGCTCACTACCCAGCAACATATCGATTTTGTGCAGTGTACGTTTGCCCGTGCGGATACATGGGCGCTCTGGCAGGACAGCTACCCGGAAGATAAGCCGCTGGAAAGTCTGCTGGATATTCTGAAGCTCGGCTTCCGTGGCTACCGCCATCTGGCGGAATTTGCGCCTTCTTCGGTGAAGGGCATATTCCGTGTGCTGACTTCTCTGGTTTCCTGGGTTGTATCGTTTATTCCGCGCCGCCCGGAGCGGAGCGAAACGGCACAACCATCGGATCAGGCTTTGGCTCAACAATGATGATAACGCGATGAAAAGAAAAATATTCTGGATTTGTGCAGTGGCTCTGGGGATGAGTGCGTTCCCCTCTTTCATGACGCAGGCGACGCCAGCAACGCAACCACTGATCAATGCTGAGCCAGCTGTAACCGCCCAGGCGGAGCAAAATCCGCAGGTGGGGCAAGTGATGCCGGGCGTGCAGGGCGCAGATGCGCCAGTCGTGGCGCAGAACGGTCCTTCCCGTGATGTGAAGCTGACCTTTGCGCAAATTGCGCCGCCGCCGGGCAGCATGGTGCTACGTGGCATTAACCCAAACGGCAGCATTGAGTTTGGTATGCGCAGCGATGAAGTGGTGACGAAGGCGATGCTCAACCTCGAATACACGCCATCGCCATCATTACTGCCTGTCCAGTCGCAGTTAAAGGTTTATCTCAATGATGAACTGATGGGCGTGCTGCCAGTGACCAAAGAACAGTTGGGTAAAAAAACGCTGGCACAAATGCCCATTAACCCGCTGTTTATTACTGATTTCAACCGTGTGCGGCTGGAGTTTGTCGGCCATTATCAGGACGTGTGCGAAAACCCGGCCAGCACCACGCTTTGGCTGGATGTTGGGCGGAGCAGTGGACTGGATCTGACCTATCAGACCCTGAATGTGAAGAATGACCTGTCACACTTCCCGGTGCCATTCTTTGACCCGCGTGATAACCGCACCAACACCTTGCCGATGGTCTTTGCGGGTGCGCCGGATGTTGAGCTGCAACAAGCATCTGCCATTGTCGCCTCGTGGTTTGGTTCGCGTTCAGGCTGGCGTGGGCAGAACTTCCCGGTGCTCTATAACCAACTGCCGGATCGCAATGCCATTGTCTTTGCCACCAATGACAAACGCCCGGACTTCCTGCGCGATCATCCGGCGGTAAAAGCCCCGGTGATTGAGATGATTAACCATCCGCAGAATCCTTACGTCAAACTGCTGGTGGTGTTTGGCCGTGACGACAAAGACTTGTTGCAGGCAGCGAAAGGTATCGCTCAGGGTAACATTCTGTTCCGTGGTGAAAGTGTGGTAGTGAATGAAGTGAAACCGCTGCTACCGCGTAAGCCGTACGATGCGCCGAACTGGGTGCGTACCGATCGTCCGGTTACCTTTGGTGAACTGAAAACCTATGAAGAACAATTACAATCCAGCGGTCTTGAGCCAGCAGCGATTAACGTTTCACTAAACCTGCCGCCGGATCTCTACCTGATGCGCAGTACCGGCATTGATATGGATATTAATTACCGCTACACCATGCCGCCGGTGAAAGACAGTTCGCGGATGGATATCAGCCTGAATAACCAGTTCCTGCAATCCTTCAACCTGAGCAGCAAACAGGAGGCGAACCGCCTGCTGCTGCGTATTCCGGTATTACAAGGTTTGCTGGATGGCAAAACGGATGTCTCTATTCCGGCGCTGAAACTGGGCGCGACCAACCAGTTGCGGTTCGACTTTGAGTATATGAACCCGATGCCGGGCGGTTCGGTGGATAACTGTATTACCTTCCAGCCGGTGCAGAATCATGTAGTGATTGGTGACGACTCCACCATCGACTTCTCGAAGTATTACCACTTCATCCCGATGCCGGATCTACGCGCCTTTGCTAACGCGGGCTTCCCGTTCAGCCGGATGGCGGATTTGTCGCAAACCATCACCGTGATGCCGAAAACGCCAAACGAAGCACAGATGGAAACCTTGCTGAATACCGTTGGCTTTATCGGTGCGCAGACGGGCTTCCCGGCGATTAACCTGACGGTGACCGATGATGGCAGCACCATTCAGGGCAAAGATGCCGACATCATGATCGTCGGTGGTATCCCGGACAAACTGAAAGACGATAAGCAGATCGACCTGTTGGTGCAGGCTACCGAAAGCTGGGTGAAAACGCCGATGCGCCAGACCCCGTTCCCCGGTATTGTGCCGGACGAGAGCGATCGCGCGGCAGAAACTCAGTCAACGCTGACCTCTTCCGGTGCGATGGCGGCGGTGATTGGCTTCCAGTCGCCGTATAACGACCAGCGCAGCGTGATTGCGCTGCTGGCAGATAGCCCACGCGGTTATGAAATGCTTAACGATGCGGTGAACGATAGCGGCAAACGCGCCACCATGTTCGGTTCGGTCGCGGTGATCCGCGAGTCCGGTATCAACAGCCTACGTGTTGGCGATGTTTATTACGTAGGTCATCTGCCGTGGTTCGAGCGCTTGTGGTATGCGCTGGCAAACCATCCGATTCTGCTGGCGGTACTGGCGGCTATCAGTGTGATATTGCTGGCGTGGGTACTGTGGCGTCTGCTGCGTATTATTAGTCGTCGTCGTCTTAACCCGGATAACGAGTAATTGAAGATGAATGTGTTGCGTAGTGGACTCGTGACGATGCTGCTGTTGGCTGCCTTTAGTGTTCAGGCAGCCTGTACCTGGCCTGCCTGGGAGCAGTTTAAAAAGGATTACATCAGTCAGGAAGGGCGCGTCATCGACCCCAGCGACGCGCGCAAAATCACCACCTCCGAAGGGCAAAGTTACGGCATGTTCTTTGCCCTGGCGGCTAACGACCGTGCAGCTTTCGATAATCTTCTCGACTGGACGCAGAACAATCTCGCTCAGGGTTCTTTAAAAGAACATTTGCCCGCCTGGCTGTGGGGCAAGAAAGAGAACAGTAAGTGGGAAGTGCTGGACAGCAATTCGGCCTCCGATGGTGATGTCTGGATGGCCTGGTCGTTGCTGGAGGCGGGGCGTTTGTGGAAAGAGCAGCGTTATACCGACATCGGCAGCGCATTGCTAAAACGTATCGCGCGGGAGGAAGTGGTGACGGTGCCTGGGCTGGGCTCCATGTTGTTACCGGGCAAAGTGGGTTTTGCTGAGGATAACAGCTGGCGTTTTAACCCCAGCTACCTGCCGCCGACGCTGGCGCAGTATTTCACCCGCTTTGGCGCGCCGTGGACCACGCTGCGCGAAACCAATCAACGTTTATTGCTGGAAACCGCCCCGAAAGGCTTTTCGCCAGACTGGGTGCGCTATGAGAAAGACAAAGGCTGGCAGCTAAAAGCCGAAAAAACATTGATCAGCAGCTACGACGCTATCCGCGTTTACATGTGGGTAGGCATGATGCCTGACAGCGATCCGCAAAAAGCGCGGATGCTCAACCGGTTTAAACCGATGGCGACATTCACTGAGAAAAACGGTTATCCGCCGGAAAAAGTGGATGTGGCTACGGGGAAAGCGCAGGGTAAAGGACCGGTCGGTTTTTCTGCCGCCATGCTGCCCTTTTTACAAAACCGCGATGCGCAGGCCGTTCAGCGCCAGCGCGTGGCCGATAACTTTCCCGGCAGCGATGCCTATTACAACTATGTGCTGACCCTGTTTGGACAAGGCTGGGATCAACACCGTTTCCGCTTCTCGACAAAAGGTGAGTTATTACCTGACTGGGGCCAGGAATGCGCAAATTCACACTAAACATATTCACGCTTTCCCTCGCTCTGGCCGTCATGCCGATGGTCGAGGCAGCACCAACCGCTCAGCAACAGTTGCTGGAGCAAGTTCGGTTAGGCGAAGCGACCCATCGTGAAGACCTGGTGCAACAGTCGTTGTATCGGCTGGAACTTATTGATCCGAATAACCCGGATGTGATTGCTGCCCGTTTTCGTTCTCTGTTACGTCAGGGCGATATTGATGGCGCACAAAAACAGCTCGATCGGCTGTCGCAGTTAGCGCCGAGTTCAAATGCGTATAAATCGTCACGGACCACAATGTTGCTTTCCACGCCGGATGGTCGTCAGGCACTGCAACAGGCAAGATTGCAGGCGACGACTGGTCATGCGGAAGAAGCTGTGGCGAGTTACAACAAACTGTTCAACGGTGCGCCGCCGGAAGGTGACATTGCTGTCGAGTACTGGAGTACGGTGGCGAAAATTCCGGCCCGCCGTGGCGAAGCGATTAATCAGCTAAAACGCATTAATGCGGATACGCCGGGCAACACGGGCCTGCAAAACAATCTGGCGCTATTACTGTTTAGTAGCGATCGCCGTGACGAAGGTTTTGCCGTCCTGGAACAGATGGCGAAATCGAACGCCGGGCGCGAAGGGGCCTCTAAAATCTGGTACGGGCAGATTAAAGACATGCCCGTCAGCGATGCCAGCGTGCAGGCACTGAAAAAATATCTCTCGATCTTTAGCGATGGCGATAGCGTAGCTGCTGCACAATCGCAACTGGCAGAACAGCAAAAACAGCTGGCCGACCCTGCTTTCCGCGCTCGTGCGCAAGGTTTAGCGGCGGTGGACTCTGGCATGGCGGGTAAAGCCATTCCCGAACTACAACAGGCGGTGCGGGCGAACCCGAAAGACAGTGAGGCTCTGGGGGCGCTGGGCCAGGCGTATTCCCAGAAAGGTGATCGCGCCAATGCAGTGGCGAATCTGGAAAAAGCCCTCGCGCTGGATCCGCACAACAGCAATAACGACAAATGGAACAGTCTGCTGAAAGTAAACCGCTACTGGCTGGCGATCCAGCAGGGCGATGCCGCGCTGAAAGCCAATAATCCTGACCGGGCAGAACGGCTGTTCCAGCAGGCACGTAATGTCGATAACACCGACAGCTATGCAGTGCTTGGGCTGGGCGATGTGGCGATGGCGCGCAAAGATTATCCCGCCGCCGAACGCTATTACCAGCAGACCTTGCGTATGGACAGCGGCAACACTAACGCCGTGCGCGGGCTGGCGAATATTTACCGCCAGCAGTCGCCAGAAAAAGCCGAAGCGTATATCGCCTCGCTCTCTGCCAGCCAGCGGCGCAGCATTGATGATATCGAACGCAGCCTGCAAAACGACCGTCTGGCACAGCAGGCAGAGGCACTGGAAAACCAGGGGAAATGGGCGCAGGCGGCAGCACTTCAGCGGCAACGACTGGCGCTGGACCCCGGCAGTGTATGGATTACTTACCGACTTTCGCAGGATCTCTGGCAGGCCGGACAACGCAGCCAGGCCGATACGTTAATGCGCAATCTGGCGCAGCAGAAGCCGAACGACCCGGAGCAGGTTTACGCTTACGGGCTGTACCTCTCCGGTCACGACCAGGACAGAGCGGCGTTGGCGCATATCAACAGCCTGCCGCGCGGGCAGTGGAACAGCAATATTCAGGAGCTGGTTAATCGACTGCAAAACGATCAGGTGCTGGAAACCGCTAATCGCCTGCGAGAAAACGGTAAAGAGGCAGAAGCGGAAGCGATGCTGCGCCAGCAACCGCCTTCCTCGCGTATTGACCTCACGCTGGCTGACTGGGCGCAGCAGCGACGTGATTACACCGCCGCCCGCGCTGCATATCAGAATGTCCTGACGCGGGAGCCAACTAACGCCGATGCCATTCTTGGTCTGACGGAAGTGGATATTGCTGCCGGTGACAAAGCGGCGGCACGTAGCCAGCTGGCGAAACTGCCTGCCATTGATAACGCCTCGCTGAACACACAGCGGCGCGTGGCGCTGGCACAGGCGCAGCTTGGCGATACCGCAGCGGCGCAGCAGACATTTAATAAGTTGATCCCGCAGGCAAAATCTCAGCCACCGTCGATGGAAAGCGCGATGGTACTGCGTGATGGTGCGAAGTTTGAAGCGCTGGCGGGCGATCCAACGCAGGCGCTGGAAACCTACAAAGACGCTATGGTTGCATCCGGTGTGACCACGACGCGTCCGCAGGATAACGACACCTTTACCCGGCTGACCCGTAACGACGAGAAAGATGACTGGCTGAAACGCGGCGTGCGCAGCGATACGGCGGACCTCTATCGCCAGCAGGATCTTAACGTCACTCTCGAGCACGATTACTGGGGTTCGAGCGGTACCGGTGGTTACTCCGATCTGAAAGCGCACACCACTATGTTGCAGGTGGACGCGCCCTATTCTGACGGGCGGATGTTCTTTCGCAGTGATTTCGTCAATATGAACGTCGGCAGTTTCTCCACTAATGCCGATGGCAAATGGGATGACAACTGGGGCACCTGTACATTACAGGACTGTAGCGGCAACCGCAGCCAGTCGGATTCCGGTGCCAGCGTGGCGGTCGGCTGGCGAAATGACGTCTGGAGCTGGGATATCGGTACCACGCCGATGGGCTTCAACGTGGTGGATGTGGTCGGCGGCATCAGTTACAGCGATGATATCGGGCCGCTGGGTTACACCGTTAACGCCCACCGTCGGCCCATCTCCAGTTCTTTGCTGGCCTTTGGTGGGCAAAAAGACTCTCCGAGCAATACCGGGAAAAAATGGGGCGGCGTGCGTGCCGACGGCGTGGGGCTAAGTCTGAGTTACGATAAAGGTGAAGCAAACGGCGTCTGGGCATCGCTTAGCGGTGATCAGTTAACCGGTAAAAATGTCGAAGATAACTGGCGTGTGCGCTGGATGACGGGCTATTACTATAAGGTCATCAACCAGAACAATCGCCGCGTCACAATCGGCCTGAACAACATGATCTGGCATTATGACAAAGACCTGAGTGGCTACTCACTCGGTCAGGGCGGTTACTACAGTCCGCAGGAATACCTGTCGTTTGCCATACCGGTGATGTGGCGGGAGCGCACGGAAAACTGGTCGTGGGAGCTGGGGGCGTCTGGCTCGTGGTCGCATTCACGCACCAAAACCATGCCGCGTTATCCGCTGATGAATCTGATCCCGACCGACTGGCAGGAAGAAGCTGCGCGGCAATCCAACGATGGCGGCAGCAGTCAGGGCTTTGGCTACACGGCGCGGGCATTACTTGAACGACGTGTTACTTCCAACTGGTTTGTCGGCACGGCAATTGATATCCAGCAGGCAAAAGATTACGCACCCAGCCATTTCCTGCTCTACGTACGTTATTCCGCCGCCGGATGGCAGGGTGACATGGATTTACCGCCGCAGCCGCTGATACCTTACGCCGACTGGTAAGTTTTCAGATAGCGCCTCTCTTAATGCCGCTGCGATCGGGTATACTCGGGCGGCAATCTGGGATTTCCGGGGGGAGACAATTTGCGCGTAAGTCGCTCGTTAACAATCAAGCAGATGGCAATGGTGGCAGCCGTTGTCCTGGTGTTCGTTTTTATTTTTTGCACCGTTTTGCTGTTCCATCTGGTCCAGCAGAATCGCTATAACACGGCTACGCAACTGGAAAGCATTGCTCGCTCTGTCCGCGAACCCTTATCTTCTGCCATTTTGAAAGGCGATATTCCCGAAGCGGAAGCTATTCTTGCCAGCATTAAACCGGCCGGCGTGGTCAGCCGTGCCGATGTAGTGCTGCCCAACCAGTTCCAGGCGCTGCGTAAAAGTTTTATTCCAGAGCGTCCGGTGCCGGTAATGGTTACTCGCCTGTTTGAGCTACCGGTGCAAATCTCGCTGGGCGTTTACTCGCTGGAACGTCCGGCAAACCCGCAGCCAATTGCCTATCTGGTGTTACAGGCGGATTCCTTCCGCATGTATAAGTTCGTGATGAGCACCCTCTCAACGTTAGTGACCATTTACTTACTTTTGTCGTTAATATTGACGGTGGCGATTAGCTGGTGCATTAACCGCCTGATTTTGCATCCATTACGCAATATTGCTCGCGAACTTAACGCCATCCCACCCCAGGAGCTTGTTGGTCACCAACTGGCATTACCGCGTCTGCATCAGGACGATGAAATCGGTATGTTGGTGCGCAGTTACAACCTCAACCAGCAATTGCTGCAGCGCCATTATGAAGAACAGAACGAAAATGCGATGCGCTTCCCGGTGTCGGATTTGCCGAACAAAGCCTTGCTGATGGAGATGCTGGAGCAGGTGGTGGCGCGTAAACAAACCACCGCGCTGATGATCATCACCTGTGAAACCCTGCGTGATACTGCGGGTGTGCTGAAAGAGGCGCAACGAGAAATTCTGCTGCTGACGCTGGTGGAAAAACTCAAATCGGTACTGTCGCCCCGCATGATCCTCGCGCAGATTAGCGGTTATGACTTTGCTGTCATTGCCAACGGTGTACAGGAACCGTGGCACGCTATCACATTAGGTCAGCAAGTGCTCACTATCATGAGCGAGCGCCTGCCGATTGAACGTATTCAACTCCGTCCGCACTGTAGCATTGGCGTGGCGATGTTCTACGGCGATCTCACCGCCGAACAGCTTTACAGTCGCGCTATTTCTGCGGCATTTACCGCTCGCCATAAAGGCAAAAATCAGATTCAGTTCTTTGATCCGCAGCAGATGGAAGCCGCCCAGAAGCGGTTGACGGAAGAGAGCGATATCCTTAATGCACTGGAAAATCATCAATTTGCAATTTGGTTACAGCCACAGGTCGAGATGACCAGCGGTAAACTGGTCAGTGCGGAAGTGTTACTGCGTATCCAGCAACCGGATGGCAGTTGGGACCTGCCCGATGGCTTAATCGATCGCATTGAGTGCTGTGGGCTGATGGTTACCGTCGGTCACTGGGTGCTGGAAGAGTCCTGTCGATTGCTTGCTGCCTGGCAAGAGCGCGGCATTATGCTGCCCTTGTCGGTAAACCTCTCAGCGCTGCAACTGATGCATCCAAATATGGTGGCGGATATGCTGGAACTGTTAACCCGCTATCGCATTCAGCCGGGAACACTGATTCTGGAAGTGACAGAAAGCCGACGTATTGACGATCCTCATGCTGCGGTGGCAATCCTCCGTCCGCTGCGCAATGCCGGAGTTCGGGTGGCGCTGGATGATTTCGGCATGGGCTACGCAGGGCTGCGTCAGCTGCAGCATATGAAATCGTTGCCAATCGACGTACTGAAAATCGACAAAATGTTTGTTGAAGGTTTGCCGGAAGATAGCAGCATGATTGCTGCAATTATCATGCTGGCGCAGAGCCTGAACTTACAAATGATTGCCGAAGGCGTGGAGACTGAAGCACAACGCGACTGGCTGGCAAAAGCGGGCGTTGGTATTGCCCAGGGCTTCCTTTTTGCTCGCCCACTCCCTATTGAAATCTTCGAAGAGAGTTACCTGGAAGAAAAGTAGCTACCCCAAACTGATTACAAAACTTTAAAAAGTGCTGGTTTGTGCGAGCCAGCTCAAACTTTTTAACCTTTTTGTTTCAATTATGATCCAGGTACATTTCTGTGATGTTGTCTGGGTGTTATTTTAAGGCCGCAGGTACCCCATAACCTTACAAGACCTGTGGTTTTACTAAAGGACACCCTATGAAAACCTCTCTGTTTAAAAGCCTTTACTTTCAGGTCCTGACAGCGATAGCCATTGGTATTCTCCTTGGCCATTTCTATCCTGAAATAGGCGAGCAAATGAAACCGCTTGGCGACGGCTTCGTTAAGCTCATTAAGATGATCATCGCTCCTGTCATCTTTTGTACCGTCGTAACGGGCATTGCGGGCATGGAAAGCATGAAGGCGGTCGGTCGTACCGGCGCAGTCGCACTGCTTTACTTTGAAATTGTCAGTACCATCGCGCTGATTATTGGTCTTATCATCGTTAACGTCGTGCAGCCTGGTGCCGGAATGAACGTCGATCCGGCAACGCTTGATGCGAAAGCGGTAGCGGTTTACGCCGATCAGGCGAAAGACCAGGGCATTGTCGCCTTCATTATGGATGTCATCCCGGCGAGCGTCATTGGCGCATTTGCCAGCGGTAACATTCTGCAGGTACTGCTGTTTGCCGTACTGTTTGGTTTTGCGCTCCACCGTCTGGGCAGCAAAGGCCAACTGATTTTTAACGTGATCGAAAGTTTCTCGCAGGTCATTTTCGGCATCATCAATATGATCATGCGTCTGGCACCTATTGGTGCGTTCGGGGCAATGGCGTTTACCATCGGTAAATACGGCGTCGGCACACTGGTGCAACTGGGGCAGCTGATTATCTGTTTCTACATCACCTGTATCCTGTTTGTGGTGCTGGTATTGGGTTCAATCGCTAAAGCGACTGGTTTCAGTATCTTCAAATTTATCCGTTACATCCGTGAAGAACTGCTGATTGTACTGGGGACTTCATCTTCCGAGTCGGCGCTGCCGCGTATGCTAGACAAGATGGAGAAACTCGGCTGCCGCAAATCGGTGGTGGGGCTGGTCATCCCGACAGGCTACTCGTTTAACCTTGATGGCACATCGATATACCTGACAATGGCGGCGGTGTTTATCGCCCAGGCCACTAACAGTCAGATGGATATCGTCCACCAAATCACGCTGTTAATCGTGTTGCTGCTTTCTTCTAAAGGGGCGGCAGGGGTAACGGGTAGTGGTTTTATCGTGCTGGCGGCGACGCTCTCTGCGGTGGGCCATTTGCCTGTAGCGGGTCTGGCGCTGATCCTCGGTATCGACCGCTTTATGTCAGAAGCTCGTGCGCTGACTAACCTGGTCGGTAACGGCGTAGCGACCATTGTCGTTGCTAAGTGGGTGAAAGAACTGGACCACAAAAAACTGGACGATGTGCTGAATAATCGTGCGCCGGATGGCAAAACGCACGAATTATCCTCTTAATCTCACCACTTATGCCCGCACTCCCTTCCCCGAGTGCGGGTGTTTGCGCATAATTGACCCCTGTGCCTGAACTTACCACCTGGGTGAGTTCAGGTTTATTTCACTTCTTCCGTGACATTTTCATGTTCTTGCGGTCTAACACGAAGTGTTTTTAACGTCATTTAGACTGACCGACAACGGGCAGTTTTTTATTACCAGGATAGTTGATCAGGGGTTCACATGCAGGGCACAAAAATTCGACTTTTAGCGGGCGGTTTGCTGATGATGGCCACTGCTGGCTATGTGCAGGCAGATGCGCTCCAGCCTGATCCAGCATGGCAACAGGGGACGCTTTCCAACGGTTTACAGTGGCAAGTGCTGACTACGCCCCAACGTCCCAGCGATCGTGTTGAAATTCGCCTGCTGGTTAATACCGGTTCGCTCGCCGAAAGTACACAACAGAGCGGTTACAGTCACGCCATCCCTCGTATTGCGCTAACGCAAAGCGGTGGCCTTGACGCAGCGCAGGCGCGTTCATTGTGGCAGCAGGGGATCGACCCTAAACGCCCGATGCCGCCGGTAATTGTCTCTTATGACACCACGCTGTTTAATCTGAGTTTGCCCAATAACCGTAACGACTTGCTGAAAGAGGCGCTCTCTTATCTGGCAAATGCCACTGGCAAACTGACTATCACGCCAGAAACCATCAACCATGCGTTGCAAAGTCAGGACATGGTGGCAACCTGGCCTGCCGATACTAAAGAGGGCTGGTGGCGTTATCGTCTGAAAGGATCAACCTTGTTAGGTCACGATCCTGCCGATCCGCTGAAACAACCCGTTGAAGCGGAAAAGATTAAAGATTTCTATCAGAAATGGTACACCCCGGATGCAATGACGCTGCTGGTGGTGGGAAACGTGGATGCGCGCTCGGTCGTCGACCAAATCAATAAAACGTTTGGCGAACTGAAAGGCAAACGTGAAACACCGGCTCCGGTGCCGACGCTTTCTCCGCTGCGTGCGGAAGCGGTGAGTATTATGACCGACGCGGTGCGTCAGGACCGGCTATCTATCATGTGGGATACGCCGTGGCAGCCGATTCGTGAATCAGCCGCACTGCTGCGCTACTGGCGTGCGGACCTGGCCCGTGAGGCGCTGTTCTGGCATGTTCAGCAAGCGTTAAGCGCCAGTAACAGTAAAGACATCGGTCTTGGATTTGACTGTCGTGTGCTGTATCTGCGTGCGCAGTGTGCCATCAACATCGAATCACCAAACGACAAGCTGAACAGCAACCTTAATCTGGTGGCGCGTGAACTGGCGAAGGTTCGCGATAAAGGTCTGCCGGAAGAAGAGTTCAATGCGTTAGTGGCGCAAAAGAAACTGGAGCTGCAGAAACTGTTTGCCGCCTATGCGCGAGCTGATACCGATATTCTGATGGGGCAGCGGATGCGTTCGTTGCAAAATCAGGTCGTCGATATCGCGCCGGAGCAATATCAGAAACTGCGTCAGGATTTCCTTAACAGCCTGACGGTGGAGATGTTAAATCAGGATCTGCGTCAGCAGTTGTCGAATGATATGGCGTTAATACTGCTGCAGCCGAAAGGCGAGCCGGAATTTAACATGAAAGCGTTGCAGGCGGCCTGGGATCAAATCATGGCCCCATCGACTGCGGCTGCCGCCACATCTGTCGCCACGGATGACGTACATCCTGAAGTGACGGATATTCCACCTGTACAGTAATGCCTGATGGTGATGAGTTAGCACAACCATCAGGTATTTATGGATGAGCTGGATAGGGGGGTAACACTCTATCCAGCCTTTTGCATATGCTGCTTTTACGCTGGCATCGCTTCACGCGGGATAATCGCGCCGCGATACTGAATAACGGTACTTGCGGTCAGGTGCCCGCGTTTCGCTGCGTCTTCCGCAATTCCGCCCGTCAAACGTACCGCCAGATAACCGGCACTGAAAGAGTCGCCAGCTGCGGTGGTATCGATCACTTTTTCTTTCGGCAGTTTTACCGCCGGAACATCCACTAACCCTTCGCCAGCAATGGACACCAGGCAAGAATCCGCCCCGCGTTTCACCACCACTTCTTTCACGCCCGCGTTATGGGTGCGCGCAATGACGTCTTCCACCGGCTGTTGACCCCACAGCGCGTCTTCATCGTCCAGCGTCAGGAAGGCGATATCCGTGCATTCCAGCATTTGTTGGTACACCTGCTGTGTCTCTTCTTTGCTGGCCCACAGGCGCGGACGATAGTTATTGTCGAAAATCACTTTTCCGCCGTTGGCGCGGCATTCGCGCAGCAGGGAAAGCAGCTTTTCGCGGCTGGTCGGGCTTAAGATCGCCAGGCTAATCCCGCTCAGGTAGAGATAATCGAAATTCGCCAGCTCTTCGCAAATCGCCGCGGATTGCTCACTCTCCAGCCAGAATTTGGCGGCGGCTTCGTTACGCCAGTAGTAGAACGTACGTTCGCCGGTGCTGTCGGTTTCAATGTAGTAAAGGCCCGGCAGACGGTTTTCCATCCGTTGGGTCAGGGAAGTATCAACGTTCTCGCCGCGCCAGGCGTCCAGCATCTGCTGGCTAAAACTGTCCGTTCCCAGCGCCGTTACGTAATGAACGGTTAATGCCGCAGGATCGACCTGACGGGCGATATAGACGGAAGTGTTCAGGGTATCGCCGCCGAAACCGCGCTTAACGTCCGCGCCTTTCTCGGAAAGCTCAATCATGCATTCGCCAATCACGGCAATCTTTTTGGACATAGTCGTGAACCTGATCTGTAAAAAATTAGCGTTAGTTTGCGCTGTGGTGGTTTGCTGGTCAACCATATTAAAACAGTGTTCCATTATTTTTTTGAGCCAGAACGTATTCCTGAAAGATTCCATTGTGGAGTGGGGAAATTTACCCCGGCCAGGCGGTAAAGTTCTGCCTTTGCGCGCCGATAATCTTTGTCGAGTCCGGGCAGCATCACTTTTAAACACAGGACATCTTTGATGATAAGGCAGGTTATCCAGCGAATAAGCAACCCTGAAGCAAGCATCGAGAGCTTGCAGGAACGGCGTTTTTGGTTGCAGTGTGAGCGTGCTTACACCTGGCAGCCGATCTATCAAACATGCGGGCGGTTAATGGCCGTGGAGCTATTAACGGTGGTCACGCATCCCTTGAACCCTTCGCAACGCCTGCCGCCGGATCGCTATTTTACTGAAATCACCGTTAGCCATCGGATGGAGGTTGTGAAAGAGCAGATTGATTTGCTGGCGCAAAAAGCCGACTTCTTTGTAGAGCACGGCCTGCTGGCATCGGTCAATATTGATGGCCCTACGCTCATCGCCCTGCGTCAGCAACCAAAAATCCTGCGCCAGATTGAGCGTCTTCCCTGGCTGCGTTTCGAACTGGTGGAACACATCCGCCTGCCGAAAGATTCAACCTTTGCCTCGATGTGTGAATTTGGCCCGCTGTGGCTGGATGATTTTGGTACCGGGATGGCAAATTTCTCTGCACTAAGTGAAGTGCGTTATGACTACATCAAAATCGCGCGAGAACTGTTTGTGATGCTGCGTCAGTCACCGGAAGGACGCACACTCTTTTCTCAGCTTTTACATCTAATGAATCGCTATTGTCGCGGGGTGATTGTCGAGGGCGTAGAAACACCAGAAGAGTGGCGTGATGTTCAGAACTCGCCCGCATTCGCCGCACAAGGCTGGTTTCTTTCACGCCCGGCACCGATAGAAACGCTGAATACGGCGGTTCTGGCGCTATAAGCTGCCTCATTTTCCGCCTGGCTGGACTATCTTTAGGACTGGCACAGGAAGAATATGAGGAAGCGAACGATGAGCAAGGCAGGCAAAATAACCGCTGCGATTTCAGGGGCTTTCTTGTTGTTGATTGTCGTGGCGATCATTTTGATTGCAACTTTTGACTGGAATCGACTCAAACCGACCATCAACCAGAAAGTCTCTGCGGAGTTGAATCGTCCGTTCGCTATCCGTGGCGATCTGGGCGTGGTGTGGGAGCGGCAAAAACAAGAAACTGGCTGGCGCAGCTGGGTGCCGTGGCCCCATGTACACGCGGAAGACATCATTCTTGGCAATCCACCGGATATTCCCGAAGTCACAATGGTGCATTTGCCGCGAGTAGAAGCGACGCTGGCCCCGCTGGCGCTGCTGACCAAAACGGTCTGGTTGCCGTGGATCAAGCTCGAAAAGCCCGACGCGCGCCTGATTCGCCTCTCCGAAAAGAACAATAACTGGACGTTTAATCTCGCCAACGATGACAACAAAGACGCGAATGCAAAGCCGTCGGCGTGGTCGTTTCAGCTGGATAATATTCTTTTCGATCAAGGGCGGATCGCCATTGATGACAAAGTAAGCAAAGCGGATCTGGAAATTTTTGTCGATCCGTTAGGCAAGCCGCTGCCGTTCAGCGAAGTTACCGGATCGAAAGGTAAAGCGGATAAAGAAAAGGTGGGCGATTACGTTTTTGGCCTGAAGGCGCAGGGACGTTATAACGGTGAACCGCTCACTGGTACGGGAAAAATAGGCGGTATGCTGGCGCTGCGTGGCGAAGGAACGCCGTTTCCGATACAGGCTGATTTCCGCTCTGGTAACACCCGTGTTGCTTTTGATGGCGTTGTGAATGACCCAATGAAGATGGGGGGTGTCGATTTACGGCTTAAATTTTCTGGCGATTCGCTGGGTGATCTCTATGAACTGACGGGCGTTCTGCTGCCCGATACACCGCCGTTTGAAACGGATGGTCGGCTGGTAGCGAAAATCGACACTGAAAAATCGTCGGTCTTTGATTATCGCGGTTTTAATGGGCGCATTGGCGATAGCGATATCCACGGTTCTCTGATCTACACCACCGGCAAGCCACGACCAAAACTGGAAGGTGATGTCGAGTCGCGGCAATTGCGGCTGGCGGACCTGGGACCGTTGATTGGCGTTGATTCCGGGAAAGGGGCAGAAAAGTCGAAACGGTCTGAACAGAAGAAGGGCGAAAAAAGCGTTCAGCCTGCGGGTAAAGTGCTGCCTTATGACCGCTTCGAAACCGATAAATGGGACGTTATGGATGCCGATGTTCGCTTCAAAGGGCGGCGCATTGAGCATGGCAGCAGCCTGCCGATTAGCGATCTTTCTACTCATATCATCCTCAAAAATGCTGACCTGCGCCTGCAACCGCTGAAATTTGGCATAGCGGGCGGCAGCATTGCGGCGAATATTCATCTGGAAGGCGATAAAAAGCCGATGCAGGGGCGGGCAGATATTCAGGCCCGTCGGCTGAAACTGAAAGAACTGATGCCGGATGTGGAACTGATGCAGAAGACGCTGGGGGAAATGAATGGTGACGCGGAACTACGCGGTAGCGGTAACTCGGTGGCGGCGCTTTTAGGCAACAGTAATGGCAACCTGAAACTGTTGATGAATGACGGGCTGGTGAGCCGCAACCTGATGGAGATTGTCGGGCTGAATGTTGGTAACTACATTGTCGGTGCGATATTTGGTGACGATGAGGTGCGGGTGAACTGCGCGGCGGCGAATCTGGATATTGCCAACGGCGTGGCGCGCCCGCAGATTTTTGCTTTCGATACTGAGAACGCGTTGATTAACGTTACCGGCACGGCAAGTTTTGCTTCGGAACAGCTGGATTTGACTATTGATCCGGAGAGTAAAGGGATTCGGATTATCACACTGCGTTCGCCGCTGTATGTGCGTGGGACGTTTAAAAATCCGCAGGCTGGGGTGAAAGCCGGGCCGTTGATTGCTCGCGGAGCCGTTGCGGCGGCACTGGCAACGCTGGTTACGCCAGCGGCAGCATTGCTGGCACTGATCTCACCTTCCGAAGGGGAGGCTAATCAGTGCCGGACAATTTTGTCGCAGATGAAGAAGTGATGATAGTTGCCGGATGTCTGACATCCGGCAGTTAAAACGACTACAACGACTGGTGCCGCGTCTCATGCGTTAACAGCAGGGCAATTAACGTCAGTCCGGCCATCGCCGCCAGATATAACCCCACCGCGCCTAACCCATAGTTAGTCTGCAACCAGGCCGCGATATATGGCGCAACGGAAGCCCCGAGAATCGACGATACGTTGTAAGAGAACGATGCTCCGGTGTAACGCACTTCTGTCGGGAACAGCTCTGGTAACAGCGCGCCCATCGGACCGAAGGTCAGGCCCATCAAACTCAAGCCCAGCAGCAGGAAAACAAACACCAATGCTGGATTACCAGAACCCAACAGTGGGTTAAAGGCAAACAGGGCAAACAGAATGATAAGCGTAGTGATCACCACCATACTTTTACGGCGACCAAAAGCATCTGCCAGCAGACCCGCCAACGGAACCATCACTGCAAAACCGATAACCGCCATCATCAACATCCACAGTACTTCGTTACGCGGTAAACCAAGGCCAACAGGCGCCGCTGCGGTACTAAAGGTCATAGAGTAGACCGTCATGATGTAAAACAGCGTATAGGTTGCCAGCATAATGAACGTACCCAGTACGGTTACGCGAACATGTTTGGTCAGCAGCGTACCCAGCGGGATCTTCACCTGTTTTTTCGCTTTAGCGACTTTCTCAAACACCGGCGACTCATGCAGCGACACGCGAACATACAGGCCGATAATGACCAGCACCGCCGAGAAGATAAATGGCACACGCCAGCCCCAGCTCATAAACTGCTCGTCGGTCAGTAGCCAGGAAAGCAGCAAGAAAGTGCCGTTGGCAAAGAAGAAGCCAATCGGTGCGCCCAGCTGCGGGAAGGAGCCGTACAATGCACGTTTGCGCGGTGGGGCGTTTTCAGTCGCCAGCAGCGCCGCGCCGCCCCATTCACCACCTAAGCCCAGACCCTGACCAAATCGAGCCAGCGCCAGCAGCAGCGGGGCGAAAATACCAATCGTGGCATAGCCTGGCAGCAGACCAATCACCACGGTCGAAATCCCCATCGTTAGCAACGAGGCGACCAGCGTCGCTTTACGCCCAACGCGATCGCCAAAATGACCAAAAACGGCAGAGCCAATGGGGCGCGCGACGAAGGCGATGGCGAAGGTGGCGAGCGACTGTAGCGTTGCTGCCGTTGGATCGCCCTGCGGGAAGAAGATATGCGGAAACACAATAACGGCCGCAGTGGCGTAAATGTAAAAGTCGAAGAACTCAATGGCCGTGCCAATGAGAGAGGCGACAAGGACTTTATTACGCGAGTTGATCGGCGTGTATTCTTGCTCGTGGTCGAGTGTTGTGGCTGTTGCTTGCATAATCTTTTCTTATTTTTTGGCTAACGAATAGCCATATTACGCACAGCAAAAGTGATATTTCAATGTGTAACAAATCACGGAAATGGTCAAAAATCAGGCAAAAAGGGGATAATGTTTAAGCCAGTGATTTTTCTTCTATGAAATGCTTCACATAATTTTATAAATGGTGGATTAAACTGGTTTTAGGTTAAATAAAAGTTACCAACTGGATTTATATGCTGGGGTTATGAGTTGGAATGAAATTGTTTGCTCCTGAATAGATGGCTAAAGAGGCTCTGGGAAAGAGTTTCAAGAGGTTATGTGTGCATTATAGCCGGATGCGATGCTGGCGCATCTTATCCGGCCTACGGGGAGCCAGGCCGAATAAATTCGTACGCCGCATCCGGCCTATTTTAAGGCTGCGTTTTCCCCGGCATTCGCGGGTCGTCTTTATATTCGGCGGTGGCAATCCACGCCGCGCAAAACAGCGTCAAACGGGCGAAGAAGTAGAAAAATGCCATCAGCCCCAGCACGGAACCAAATGCTGCGCCAGAGGGTGATTTCATCAACGATGGCAGGGTGTAGGTCATCACGATTTTAATCACTTCAAAACCAATAGCAGCCAGAAATGTTCCGCGGATCAGGGCTTTTTTGCGCGGACGGTGGCGCGGTAACCGCCAGAAGATCCAGAAGAAAAGCAGATAGTTGGCGAAGATGGAAATCGCCAGGCCAATCAACCGCCACGTCGGTTTCAGCCACTCAATGCTGTTCAGGTGCAGGGCGCTAATAATCATTTGCTGCGCAGAACCGGCAACCGAGGTGATAGAAAGCGTCACAATCAGCGCAATCAACAAACCAATCAGCGAAATAAAATCACGCAGATATTTTACCCAGAACTTCTCCTGATCTTGCGGCGAGCGTTCCCAGACATCGCGCGACTGGGCACGAATCGCTTCACGCAGGTTACCCATCCAGTTGATGCCGGAATAAAGTGCCACCGCCAGGCCGACAAGCCCTACAGTCGTACGCTGCTGAACGGCGGTGTTGATGGTGTTTTTCAACGTGGCGGCTAGCGTCGGATCGCTGATGTTTTGCAGAATTTTGTCGAAGATATCCTGTAGCAACATCGGATGGGAGGCCAGCACAAAGCCCCCTGCGGCAAACGACACCATCAAAATCGGGATCATCGACAAAAATGAGAAATAGGTGATAGCCGCACCAAACTGGTTACCCAGCCGATCGTTAAAGCGTTCTGTCGCGCGAATCAGGTGCGCAATAACCGGTTGGCGTTGGACTTTCTCGGCAGTAGTGGTGACGGTTTCCAGCGCCTGGCTAACTTTGCCGCCTTTCTCGCTATTATCCAACTGCTTAATCGGCTCGTGCTCCAGATCCTGGGTGGGACGTTTGATCTCGTTTTCCTGCGTCATCCGCTCTTTTGTCCTTCTGTCGTGGTCATTCTTAAAAAGTATAGTCGGTCAGTCCAGGTACTCTTTCATTACGCCAGCCAGCCACTGCATAAACAGGTTTACACGCCGGGAAAGCTCCCGACGCTGCGGATAAACCAGTGAAAGGGACAGCGGCTCGGCACGGTAGCCAGGTAATACTTCAATAAGCCGCCCGGCACGCAGGGCTTCGCGCACGGCAATGCGCGGGATCTGAATAATCCCCAGACCGGCAAGACCGGCGGCGAGATAGTTTTCGCTACTGTTTACCGTCAACATGCCGCCAGACTTAAACCACTGGACGCCATTAACGCTGGCAACCTCAAAACCTAACGGATGTACACCCAGGTGCGGTGTGTAACGCACTATTGCGTGTGAAGCCAGATCGTCGGGGCTTTGCGGATAACCAAAGCGCGTCAGATAGTGTGGACTGGCACAATTGACCACGGTCAGTTTGCCGAGGGGACGGGCGATAACGCCATCTTCCGGTGACGCGCCAGTGCGTATCACGCAATCAAAACCATCGTGAAGAATATCTACCGGACGGTCATGGCTACTCAGCTCCAGCTCAATTCCCGGATGCAGATAGAGAAATTCCGACAGACGCGGCAGTAACAGGCTTTTCGCGATTCCTGGCGGGATGTCGATGCGTAATTTACCGCTGATACTGGTGGCATCCTGTTGAAACAGACCGTCCAGTTCGTTGAGATTACTCAACACATCTTTTGCCCGTTGATAATAGGTCATGCCTTCTGGCGTGAGTTTGACCCGCCGCGTGGTGCGCTGGAGAAGCTGGGTGCCAAGTTGATGTTCCAGTGCCTGTATCTGGCGCGAAACACTTCCCTTTGGCAAAGCAAAGAAATCCGCTGCGCGGGAAAAACTTTCCAGCTCAGCGACTTTGATGAACAACTGCATTGCGTGAATTTTATCCATTTCTTTGACCAATTGTTGTTCACAGCGAAACAGTAGCGCGCATATCGCATTGTTTATTGTTTTTTCTAACATCTAATGCCGGGTTTCACAATGTTGTCATGACGAATGTGGCGATTTCTCAGCAGGAAAAGGGCGGAATAGCTTTATGAGAAAGGTGAATTTCCCTAAACAGAGCGTTTTTTTCAGCGATTCCCTTTAAAGTGAACAGAGGACGTGTTGGCTATTTGTGCTTATTTTTGTCTCATTGCCATTTGTTATTTTTGCTTGTGGTCGCGGAGTTTCATTTTTAATTGCATGCGTACTAACCATCAATATAAGGAAATCCTCAAAATTGTTTTAAATAGTGCCCTCGACATGTAATTTCAGGCGTTTAGCTGTAACTATTTATATCGGTAACTATTTTCTACGCGTCATCTCTGTAGAATGGCCACCGCCAAATGGCGAATTCTTATTTTTTCTCGCGGGTAATACCCTTCCACTACTTAAGTCTTTTTAACGTATTCAGGTGGAGATTCAGTTATGCAAATAGTCATGTTTGACAGGCAGTCAATATTTATTCATGGAATGAAAATCAGTTTACAGCATCGTATTCCAGGAGTGAGTATTCAGGGGGCCAGTCAGGCAGACGAGTTATGGCAAAAGCTGGAAAGTTACCCTGAAGCCTTAGTGATGCTCGATGGCGATCAGGATGGTGAGTTTTGCTACAGGTTGCTGCAAAAAACCGTGGTGCAATTTCCTGAGGTTAAGGTGTTAATTACGGCGACGGATTGCAACAAACGGTGGTTACAGGAAGTTATTCATTTTAATGTGCTGGCCATTGTGCCTCGTGATTCAACCGTCGAGACATTTGCGTTGGCGGTCAATAGTGCGGCGATGGGGATGATGTTTCTGCCTGGAGACTGGCGAACGACGCCGGAAAAGGACATTAAAGATCTCAAATCGTTAAGCGCCCGCCAGCGGGAGATTTTAACCATGTTAGCGGCGGGCGAATCAAATAAAGAGATCGGCAGGGCGCTGAATATCAGTACCGGAACGGTAAAAGCGCATCTGGAATCACTGTATCGCCGTCTGGAAGTCAAAAATCGCACCCAGGCGGCAATGATGTTAAATATCTCCTCCTGAAGAGGATAATTTTACAGCCAGCAGGAAGTTAGCGGCTGGCTGTAAAAATATTATGGTTCGCCGTACAAACCAATTAAACGGCGTACCACACCGTTAGTCCAGCCAAACCCATCCTGCAACGGATACTCGCCACCGCCGCCTTCGCGAGGAACACCATCGGCAATATGGTATTTCTCGATCAGTTTGTGCTGTTCCAGATAGAACTGATTCACCGTCTTCAGCCAGTTGCGCGCGATTTCATCACCCAGAAGGTCATCGCCGTACATCTTAAATCCCTGAATTGCCATCCATTGTAACGGTGCCCAGCCGTTGGGTTTATCCCACTGTTCACCGGTTTCGTACTCGCTTGCCAGAATCCCGCCAGGTGTCAGTAACCGGCTGCGCACGGCGTTTGCCAGACGATCGGCCTGTTCATGGTTCGCCATACCGACATAGAGCGGCACAATGGCGGCAGCGGAAAACAGCGCCAGTTGCTCGCGTCGCCAGTCGTAATCGCGGTAGATGCCGTTTTCATCATCCCAGAGGTAACGGTTTACCGCATCGCGACGGGCACTGGCCTTCTGGCGGAACAGTGCTTCTGTCTCTTTCTCGCCTTTCAGCGCCGAGATGTTGGCGATGGCGCTCTCCAGTTTAAACAGGAAGGCATTCAGATCGATGGGGATGAACTGGGTGGTACGAATGCTCGCCAGACGACCAGTATCACGCAGCCAACGGGAAGAGTAATCCCAACCGGAGGCCGCCCCCGCACGTAAATCGCGGTACACCTCGTTAGGCGGGCGACCAGAATGTTTCGCGGTTTCAACGTCCTCAAGCCAGGATTCGTCACGCGGCGTGTCGCGATCGTCCCAGTAACGGTTGAGCAGCGAGCCGTCCGGCATCCGCACAACATGGCGATAGGCCTGATTAGGGATCAACGATTCTGCACCGTCCATCCAGAAGGCATATTCCATTTTCAGGTGGTCGAGATAGCGGCGCGCGCCGCGTACACCATCTTCTTCAAACAACTCCACCATCAGCGCAAAAACCGGTGGTTGCGAGCGGCTCAAATAATAGGTGCGGTTGCCGTTGGGGATGTGGCCGTAGTTTTCGATCATCCAGGCGAAGTTATCGGCCATGCATTTCAGCAAATCTTCCCGACCACTTTCAGCCAGCCCCAGCATGGTGAAATAGGAATCCCAATAGTAGGTTTCGCTAAAACGGCCGCCTGGGACAATATATGACTGCGGCAGCGCCAGCAGAGAAGACCACGGAATGTGATCCTGTGGTTCACGGGTTAGCACCGGCCACAGCTGGTCGATATGCTCTTTCAGGGAATTTTGCGGGTCCGATACATACTCGCTGGAGTAGACCTCCGGCAGCCAGAAGTGGTTTTCAACAAACTTGCGCAAGTCAAAATCACGATGACGGCGCACTTTACGGTAGCGGATTAAAATATCCAGCGGGTCCATTTTGGGTGCGCAGTCGGGAAAGGTTTTACTGTCGGGGAAAATTTTCGCCGACTGAACATGCTCGAACAGTTCGAGATAGCGATCGGCAGGCGTCAGCGCATCAGAGGCGGGCAGCCCTTCAATCATCTCGGGTTCCGGTTCTGCCTCGATCATCTCATCCAGTTTTAATTCATACGGGTCCAGCTCATAGCAGAGATCGACCTCGATCATCAGTTCGTCTGGATTAGGGTTTTGAATTTTCTGATTGAGCATAAGGATCCGACCTCCGAAATTCGTCGCTAATTATCGGGCTTTTCTTTAAGGGTAGTCATTCGCTCCGCCTGGTGGGCGACAAAGCGTGCGGTGGATCACGTTTATTAACCTGCCAAAAAATATAACGCACTAATATCAATGGAATTTATAAAAATACGGATTTCGTGTTGTTTTTCATTTTCAGAACATTCAATCCTGCTCTCGCCGCAATCATGATATGCCATTCCTGATCTGGGTAATAGGCACTGGCTATCTTATTGATAGTTTATATTCATGTAATTGATTGATTCCTATCAAAAAGCATATCTCCCTGTTTTTTATGATGGCTTTGTCTCGCAGAGACGTTTGCAGCATTCTGGAAAATTTTCTGGGTCACAATAACTCACCACCGTGAGGGAAGAATAATGAAAATGGTCTCACGTATTACCGCGATCGGCCTGGCTGGCGTCGCGATTTGCTATTTAGGGTTATCTGGTTATGTGTGGTACCACGATAATAAACGCAGTAAACAGGCCGATGTTCAGGCATCTGCTGTCAGTGAAAATAATAAGGTTTTAGGCTTTCTCCGCGAAAAAGGATGCGATTATTGCCATACGCCTTCGGCAGAATTACCTGCCTATTATTATATTCCCGGCGCGAAACAGTTGATGGATTACGACATAAAGCTTGGATATAAATCTTTTAACCTCGAGGCCGTGCGTGCGGCTCTGCTGGCTAATAAACCCGTTTCGCAAAGCGATCTGAATAAGATTGAATGGGTGATGCAGTATGAAACTATGCCGCCAACGCGTTATACCGCGCTACACTGGGCGGGTAAGGTGAGTGATGAAGAGCGGGCGGAAATACTGGCCTGGATTGCAAAACAGCGCGCGGAATATTACGCCAGCAATGATACTGCTCCGGAGCATCGCAATGAACCGGTGCAGCCCATCCCGCAAAAACTGCCTACCGATGCGCAAAAAGTGGCGTTGGGCTTTGCGCTGTATCACGATCCTCGTTTATCGGCTGATAGCACCATTTCATGCGCTCATTGCCATGCGTTGAATGCGGGAGGCGTCGATGGTAGAAAAACATCGATTGGTGTTGGTGGCGCAGTTGGGCCGATTAACGCGCCGACGGTATTTAACTCAGTATTTAACGTTGAGCAGTTCTGGGATGGTCGTGCGGCAACATTGCAGGATCAGGCTGGTGGACCGCCGTTGAACCCGATTGAAATGGCGTCGAAATCCTGGGACGAAATTATTGCTAAGCTGGAAAAAGATCCGCAGCTTAAAGCGCAGTTCCTCGAAGTCTATCCGCAAGGTTTCAGTGGCGAAAATATTACTGATGCCATTGCTGAATTTGAGAAAACATTAATTACGCCGGATTCCCCATTTGATAAATGGTTGCGTGGAGATGAGAATGCTCTGACGGCACAACAGAAAAAAGGCTATCAATTATTTAAAGATAATAAATGTGCAACTTGTCATGGTGGTATTATTCTCGGCGGACGTTCCTTTGAACCGTTGGGGCTGAAAAAAGACTTTAACTTTGGTGAAATTACGGCGGCGGATATTGGTCGTATGAATGTTACTAAAGAAGAGCGTGATAAATTGCGTCAGAAAGTACCCGGTTTACGTAACGTTGCTTTAACGGCACCGTACTTCCATCGCGGTGACGTGCCGACGCTGGACGGGGCGGTGAAACTGATGCTGCGCTATCAGGTAGGCAAAGAGCTGCCGCAGGAAGATGTGGATGATATCGTAGCTTTCCTGCACAGTCTGAACGGGGTTTACACGCCGTATATGCAGGATAAACAATAATTAATTTGATCGCCCGAACAGGAGTGTTTGGGCGATTTTTATTACGATAATAAAGTCTGTTTTTAATATTATCATATTAAATGTTTATATTATAAAAAGTCGTTTTTCTGCTTAGGATTTTGTTATTTAAATTAAGCCTGTAATGCCTTGCTTCCATTGCGGATAAATCCTACTTTTTTATTGCCTTCAAATAAATTTAAGGAGTTCGAAATGGACCAGAAGCTGTTAACGGATTTCCGCTCAGAACTACTCGATTCACGTTTTGGTGCAAAGGCCATTTCTACTATCGCGGAGTCAAAACGATTTCCGCTGCACGAAATGCGCGATGATGTTGCATTTCAGATTATCAATGATGAATTATATCTTGATGGCAACGCTCGTCAGAACCTGGCCACTTTCTGCCAGACCTGGGACGACGAAAACGTCCATAAATTGATGGATTTGTCGATCAATAAAAACTGGATCGACAAAGAAGAATATCCGCAATCCGCTGCAATCGACCTGCGTTGCGTAAACATGGTTGCCGATCTGTGGCATGCGCCTGCACCGAAAAATGGTCAGGCCGTTGGCACCAACACCATTGGTTCTTCCGAGGCCTGTATGCTCGGCGGG
>NZ_JBJQIZ010000007.1:0-277437 GCF_046487695.1 Escherichia sp. WS1118
GAAAAAGATTAATCCAGTGTGAGAGGCTGGTGTGAGAAAGTTGAAAGAGTTTTGCCGTAGAAATGATGCCTGCATGACCAGCCAGGTAATGATTTACAGCGGCAAGTTTTATTTCAAATGAATGTTTCATAAACTGCACCTTCAGATGTCAGATTATGTCCAACATTTGGGGTGCAGTTCATATCGCGTCTTATCAGGCCTACAGGTAACGCGTAGGTCGGATAAGGCGTTTACGCCGCATCCGACAAACAATGCCAGAGCAGATTACCCCGCCTTAACCGCTTTACCCTTCAACAACTTCCGCACCCATAACCGATTCGGGTTTAACGCCGCCAGCGTGCTGACATCCATCGGAATCGGTTCTTCACTCATCTGTGCCGCCAGAATCTCGGCACACAGCGGGGCAGAACACAAACCGCGCGAACCTAAAGCAGCAAACATAAAGAGATCGTCATAAACCGGCGCGCTTACCGCTTCATCTTTCTTCTCCGCCAGCGACGCATATTCCACGAGTGTAGCGTCATAATCAGGCACGTTGCCTACCATTGGCAGATGATCGCGAGTGGCACAACGCACACCGCAGCGCGCCTCTTTACCACTGACATCAACCTCTTTTGCCCATTGCGCGTGTGGGAAACAATCAATCAACCGCTGGCGATTCTGCTGCTGATCTTCATCACTGTACGCCGTCTCTTCGCTGCCGCGATGATAACTGGCACCAATACAATGGTGCTGATTCGCCGGATTTTGTGGCGTGAGATAACCGTCATAGCACAGCACCTGCTTCAGCTCCGCCAGTTCCGGCGTTGTCGGAATATGGCTGACTTGACCGGCCACCGAATATACTGGCAGAGATGACGTTTGGCTGAAACGGCTGATTTGATGCCCGTTCGCCAGTACCACTACACTGTGTGTTGCTTGCTGATCTCCTGCAAAATTCAACAACCAACCGTCATCCTTACGGGATAAATCCTGTAACTGATGTTGATAACGAATCTGCAAACCTTTCTGTTCCGCCAGTTCCAGCACATTACGGGTCAGTTCTGCCGGACACAGCCAGCCACCTTGCGGATAAGTAATGCCGCTGCAATTTGTTGCAACGCCCGTAATTTGTTCAACCGCATTTGCCTCAACGGCTACAGCCAGTTCTGCGGGTAAATCCATCGACAACATCTGTGCGATTTTATGCTGGCTTTTCTCATCCCAGCCTAACTGCGTGACGCCGCACCAGTCATGATCAAATTTAACGGGCAATAAATCGTAAAACCGACGAGCAAAAGTAAACGCATTAGAGAAAAAACGGTTTAGCGCTTCATCGTGTTTACTTAAAAGCGGATACAGCGCCCCCTGGCGATTGCCGGAAGCACCCAGTGCGGGAGCCTCATCCGCGCAATAAAGCGTTACCTGCCAGCCGCGACGCAATAGCGCCAGTGACAACAACGCGCTGGCAATACCGCCTCCAATAATTGCCGCTTCCTGTTTGTTGCTGCCCGTACGGTTAAACCACGGCGTGGAGCAGGGGAGGGGTAATGTCTGTTCCATCACCCCACAAAGCATTTCCCGTTTGCGCCCAAAGCCCTTACGTTTTTGCATAGTGAATCCGGCTTCCTGCAAACCGCGGCGGACAAAACCGGCAGACGTAAAGGTCGCCAGCGTGCTGCCCGGACGCGCCAGTCGGGCCATGGCGTTAAACAGATTTTGCGTCCACATATCCGGGTTTTTCGCTGGCGCAAAGCCGTCCAGAAACCAGGCATCTACTTTTTGATTTAGCGAATCGTCCAGTTTGCTGGTCAGTTCATTAATATCGCCAAACCATAAATCCAGCGTCACGCGGCCTTCATCGAGCAATAAACGATGGCAACCGGGCAAGGGCAAAGGCCATTGCGCCTGAAGCTGTTCCGCCCACGGGGCCAGCTCCGGCCAGTGTTGATGCGCCAGCGCTAAATCCGCACGGGTGAGGGGAAATTTCTCAAAACTAATGAAATGTAAGCGTTGTAATTGCGCTTGCGGATGTGCTTCGCGAAACTGATCAAATGCCTGCCATAGCGTCAGGAAGTTTAATCCGGTGCCGAAGCCGCTCTCTGCTACCACAAACAGAGGATGTGGATGTTCAGGAAAACGTGCCTCTAGATGGTTACCCCCGAGAAAAACATAACGCGTCTCTTCCAGTCCGTTATCGTTGGAAAAATAGACATCGTCAAAATCTCGGGAAACAGGTGTACCCTCAGCATTAAATTCGAGGTTGGCAGGTTGTATGGAGTAGTGTTTCACGTAAGTTACTCGTCTTACAGGCGGTGGCTCGATCTTAGCGATGTGTGTCAGGCTGCGCAAATTTCTCTATTAATTGGCTGATCGGACTTGTTCGGCGTACAAGTGTACGCTATTGTGCATTCGAAACTTACTCTATGTGCGACTTACAGAGGTATTGAATGAAACGTGCAGTGATTACTGGCCTGGGCATTGTTTCCAGCATCGGTAATAACCAGCAGGAAGTCCTGGCATCTCTGCGTGAAGGACGTTCAGGGATCACTTTCTCTCAGGAGCTGAAGGATTCCGGCATGCGTAGCCACGTCTGGGGCAACGTAAAACTGGATACCACTGGCCTCATTGACCGCAAAGTTGTGCGCTTTATGAGCGACGCATCCATTTATGCATTCCTTTCTATGGAGCAGGCAATTGCAGATGCTGGCCTCTCCCCGGAAGCTTACCAGAATAACCCGCGCGTTGGCCTGATTGCAGGTTCCGGCGGCGGCTCCCCGCGTTTCCAGGTTTTCGGCGCTGACGCAATGCGCGGCCCGCGCGGCCTGAAAGCGGTTGGCCCGTATGTGGTCACCAAAGCGATGGCATCCGGCGTTTCTGCCTGCCTCGCCACGCCGTTTAAAATTCACGGCGTTAACTACTCCATCAGCTCCGCGTGTGCGACTTCCGCACACTGTATCGGTAACGCAGTAGAGCAGATCCAACTGGGCAAACAGGACATCGTGTTTGCTGGCGGCGGCGAAGAGCTGTGCTGGGAAATGGCTTGCGAATTCGACGCGATGGGTGCGCTGTCTACTAAATACAACGACACCCCGGAAAAAGCCTCCCGTACTTACGACGCTCACCGTGACGGTTTCGTTATCGCTGGCGGTGGCGGTATGGTAGTGGTTGAAGAGCTGGAACACGCGCTGGCGCGTGGTGCTCACATCTATGCTGAAATCGTTGGCTACGGCGCAACCTCTGATGGCGCAGACATGGTTGCTCCGTCTGGCGAAGGTGCAGTGCGCTGCATGAAGATGGCGATGCACGGTGTTGATACCCCAATCGACTACCTGAACTCTCATGGTACTTCGACTCCGGTTGGCGACGTGAAAGAACTGGCAGCTATCCGTGAAGTGTTCGGCGATAAGAGCCCGGCGATTTCTGCAACCAAAGCAATGACCGGTCACTCACTGGGCGCTGCTGGCGTACAGGAAGCTATCTACTCTCTGCTGATGCTGGAACACGGTTTTATCGCCCCGAGCATCAACATTGAAGAGCTGGACGAGCAGGCTGCGGGTCTGAACATCGTGACCGAAACGACCGATCGCGAACTGACCACAGTTATGTCTAACAGCTTCGGCTTCGGCGGCACTAACGCCACGCTGGTAATGCGCAAGCTGAAAGATTAATTCGGAGTAGGTCGGATAAGACGCGCCAGCGCCGCATCCGACGTTACGCGCCAATGCGGCCTCCGGCACTAACGCAAAAGGGAACCCGATGGTTCCCTTTTTCACATCATTGACAATCGCCGCCAGTTCCAGGCAAACTTCCCGCTTTGTCGATTTCCTTCAGAAAAGACGTACGCGTTAAATCCTGCCAACGCACCGTAACCCTGAAACCAGAGAGATGAGACGGGGATACTCCTCGCCTTGCGCTGCATTCTGGAGTAATGCATGACTGCTGTAAGCCAAACCGAAACACGATCTTCTGCCAATTTTTCGCTCTTCCGCATCGCTTTTGCGGTTTTTCTCACCTACATGACCGTAGGTTTACCGTTGCCGGTTATCCCGCTGTTTGTTCATCATGAACTGGGCTATGGCAACACTATGGTCGGCATTGCCGTCGGGATTCAGTTTCTGGCTACGGTGCTGACGCGTGGTTACGCCGGGCGACTGGCCGATCAATATGGCGCAAAACGTTCGGCGCTTCAGGGGATGTTAGCTTGTGGTCTGGCGGGGGGCGCGTTACTGCTGGCGGCGATTTTGCCCGTCCCCGCACCGTTCAAATTTGCTCTGTTGGTCGTCGGGCGTTTGATTCTTGGCTTTGGTGAAAGCCAGTTACTGACGGGCGCTCTGACTTGGGGATTAGGCATCGTTGGGCCAAAACATTCCGGCAAAGTGATGTCATGGAACGGAATGGCTATTTACGGTGCCCTCGCTGTTGGTGCGCCGCTTGGCCTGTTGATTCATAGCCATTACGGTTTTGCCGCATTGGCGCTCACCACAATGGCATTACCCTTATTGGCGTGGGCCTGTAACGGCACAGTGCGCAAAGTACCGGCCCTGGCGGGGGAACGTCCATCGCTGTGGAGCGTTGTCGGGCTTATCTGGAAACCAGGGTTAGGTCTGGCACTACAAGGCGTTGGTTTTGCGGTTATCGGGACTTTCGTTTCGCTCTACTTTGCCAGCAAAGGATGGGCGATGGCGGGCTTTACTCTTACCGCGTTTGGCGGCGCATTTGTCGTGATGCGCGTCATGTTTGGCTGGATGCCGGACCGTTTTGGCGGCGTGAAAGTGGCGATCGTCTCTCTGCTTGTAGAAACCGTGGGCTTGTTGCTGCTCTGGCAAGCACCAGGGGCGTGGGTCGCATTAGCGGGCGCGGCGTTAACTGGAGCCGGATGTTCGCTTATCTTTCCTGCGCTGGGCGTGGAGGTGGTTAAACGCGTCCCCTCACAAGTTCGCGGCACCGCACTGGGTGGTTACGCCGCGTTTCAGGATATCGCCCTCGGCGTCTCCGGGCCGCTTGCGGGAATGCTGGCGACCACGTTTGGTTACTCTTCGGTATTTCTTGCCGGGGCGATCTCTGCGGTGCTGGGAATTATTGTCACGATACTGTCGTTTCGTCGGGGTTAACGAACCAGCCAGACCAGCATCAGGATAATCGCGACTAACAGTATCCACAGCGCGGGACGCGTTGCCATATTTTGCAACGTGTCCATCATCGGTGGAAAAGGATTAAGCAGCGGTTGCATATCACGCGGTTCAATCCCTTTAACCCGCCGTTGATAAAGCTGGTTAAGAATATCCTCGGCCTGGGAAGAAGAAAGCGATGATTGCGCAGAAAGGCCATATTTTTGTTGGATATATGTCGATAACGCCGCCAGTTCACTGGCATCTAAAGGTTGTTTTAGCGCCATCTGTAGTGATTCCAGTGTCGGCGTATTTTGCTGGCTTAGCGTCTGACGCGCCTGTAGCCAGGTCACCAGATGGTTAAACAGTTTCGCTGGAATTAACTCGCCATCTTTCACCCCGGAAAGTTCCAGCATCGATTGCCAGATCTGTTTGCTGGGTTCCCCCGTTGCTGCCGCAAGTTTGGTCACCAGCTGTTTGAGCGCATTGTGCTCCGCCGGTAATAAAGGACGGTCGGTCGCCTCGCGCTGCTGTGGTTGCGGAATAACCATCTTCCCTTCCTGCAACAGGGTGAGAATGGTTTTTAATTGCTCCGGTGAGAGCTGATTCAGCGGCGTCTGACCAAAGTTATGACGGATATAATCCGTGACCGCCTGACGATTATTCCCCAGACGTAAATACTCCCCTAATTGCGCTAAAAGCTGGCGGGCAGAATGGCTTTTCTGCGCGGCCAACAGACGTTGCGCCAGATTATGCTCAGCGGCAGGGAAGTGACGCGAAAGCAGCGGTGAATCTCCCGACAGACCAATATCGTGCCTGATACCCGCCCACAGTTCTGCTCTTTGTTGTTGCGTCAGTGAGGTCACTTTCGTCATTAAGCTTTCCAGCGAAGTACGTTGCTGACTGGATAAAGGCTGATTGCCCGCGCCAGACGGCAGGTTATCTCCCTGACCTGGTGGTTGCCCAGGAGGAGGGCCGGAAATAGGTTGTATCATTACGTATCCTTATACCTGAAATCTTCGCAAGTATGCCTGGCCGCGAGATTATGGCACACTTGTCTGGTTAACTCTCGTCTCATACAGGTAACACAAACGTGAAAATCCTTGTTGATGAAAATATGCCTTATGCCCGCGACTTATTTAGCCGTTTGGGTGAGGTGACCGCGGTTCCCGGGCGTCCAATTCCCGTCGCTCAACTGGCAGACGCGGATGCGCTTATGGTGCGTTCGGTCACGAAAGTGAATGAATCTTTGCTGGCAGGAAAACCCATTAAATTTGTTGGCACTGCCACCGCGGGGACCGACCATGTCGATGAAGCATGGTTAAAGCAGGCGGGAATTGGTTTTTCCGCTGCACCTGGCTGTAATGCGATTGCGGTAGTGGAATATGTTTTCTCCTCCCTGCTGATGCTTGCCGAACGCGATGGATTTTCACTGCACGAGCGTACCGTGGGGATCGTTGGCGTTGGTAACGTTGGTCGTCGTTTACAGGCGCGACTGGAAGCTTTAGGGATCAAAACCTTACTTTGCGATCCGCCCCGCGCCGACCGTGGGGATGAGGGTGATTTCCGCTCGCTGGATGAGTTAGTCCAGCATGCGGATATTCTGACTTTCCATACGCCACTCTTTAAAGATGGTCCGTACAAAACGCTGCATCTGGCGGATGAAAAACTGATCCGCAGCCTGAAACCGGGAGCGATCCTGATTAACGCCTGCCGTGGCGCAGTCGTCGATAATACCGCCCTGCTGACCTGCCTGAGCGAAGGCCAGAAGTTAAGCGTAGTGCTGGATGTCTGGGAAGGCGAACCGGAACTTAACGTGGAATTGCTGAAAAAAGTGGATATCGGCACGCCGCATATCGCAGGCTATACCCTGGAAGGTAAAGCACGCGGTACTACGCAAGTGTTTGAAGCTTATAGCAAGTTTATTGGGCATGAACAGCACGTTGCGCTGGATACATTACTGCCCGCGCCAGAGTTTGGTCGCATTACGCTGCATGGCCCGCTCGATCAACCGACGCTGAAAAGGCTGGTGCATTTGGTGTATGATGTGCGCCGCGATGACGCACCGCTGCGTAAAGTCGCCGGGATACCGGGTGAGTTCGATAAACTGCGCAAAAACTATCTTGAGCGCCGTGAATGGTCATCTCTGTATGTGATTTGTGATGACGCCAGTGCGGCATCATTGCTGTGTAAACTGGGTTTTAACGCCGTTCATCATCCGGCACGTTAATCTCTTCTTCATGCTCTCTGCTGTAACATTGGCAGGGAGCTTTGCTATTTCTGGAGTAAACCACCATGTCTGAAGGCTGGAACATTGCCGTCCTGGGCGCAACTGGCGCTGTGGGCGAAGCCCTGCTTGAAACGCTGGCTGAACGTCAGTTCCCGGTTGGGGAAATTTATGCACTGGCACGTAACGAAAGCGCAGGAGAACAACTGCGCTTTGGTGGTAAGACAATCACCGTGCAGGATGCCGCTGAATTCGACTGGACGCAGGCGCAGCTGGCGTTTTTTGTCGCAGGCAAAGAAGCTACCGCTACCTGGGTTGAAGAAGCAACCAACTCAGGTTGTCTGGTGATCGACAGCAGCGGATTGTTTGCTCTCGAACCCGACGTACCGCTGGTGGTGCCGGAAGTAAACCCGTTTGTACTGACCGATTACCGCAACCGGAATGTCATCGCCGTACCAGACAGTCTGACCAGCCAGCTGCTGGCGGCACTGAAACCGCTAATTGATCAGGGCGGTTTATCACGTATCAGCGTTACCAGCCTGATTTCAGCCTCCGCCCAGGGTAAAAAAGCGGTCGATGCGTTAGCGGGGCAGAGTGCTAAATTACTCAATGGCATTCCGATTGACGAAGAAGATTTCTTCGGGCGTCAGCTGGCGTTCAACATGCTGCCGTTACTGCCGGATAGCGAAGGTAGCGTGCGTGAAGAACGTCGTATCGTTGACGAAGTACGCAAAATCCTGCAGGACGAAGGGCTGATGATTTCGGCAAGCGTCGTCCAGGCACCGGTATTCTACGGTCATGCCCAGATGGTCAACTTTGAAGCACTGCGTCCGCTGGCGGCAGAAGAAGCGCGTGATGCGTTTGCTCAGGGCGAAGATATTGTGCTCTCTGAAGAGAACGAATTCCCGACTCAGGTAGGGGATGCTTCTGGTACGCCGCATCTTTCTGTTGGCTGCGTACGTAATGACTACGGTATGCCGGAGCAAGTCCAGTTCTGGTCGGTGGCCGATAACGTTCGCTTTGGCGGCGCGCTGATGGCAGTAAAAATCGCCGAGAAACTGGTGCAGGAGTATCTGTACTAATGTCCGACCAGCAACAACCGCCAGTTTATAAAATTGCGCTGGGCATTGAGTACGACGGCAGTAGGTATTACGGCTGGCAACGGCAGAATGAAGTACGCAGTGTGCAGGAGAAGCTGGAAAAGGCGCTCTCCCAGGTGGCGAACGAACCCATCACCGTCTTCTGCGCCGGGCGTACTGACGCCGGTGTACACGGTACCGGGCAGGTGGTGCATTTCGAAACGACCGCGCAGCGCAAAGACGCTGCGTGGACGTTAGGCGTAAATGCGAATTTACCTGGTGACATCGCTGTGCGTTGGGTTAAAGCTGTACCTGATGATTTTCATGCCCGATTTAGCGCCACGGCTCGCCGTTATCGCTACATCATCTACAATCATCGGCTGCGCCCGGCGGTATTGAGTAAAGGGGTAACCCATTTTTACGAACCGCTGGACGCTGAACGGATGCATCGGGCTGCGCAATGCTTGCTGGGCGAGAATGATTTCACCTCGTTCCGTGCGGTGCAGTGCCAGTCCCGGACCCCGTGGCGCAACGTTATGCATATTAATGTCACGCGTCACGGTCCTTATGTGGTGGTAGATATCAAAGCGAATGCCTTTGTACATCATATGGTCAGGAATATTGTCGGCAGCCTGATGGAAGTCGGTGCCCACAACCAGCCGGAGAGCTGGATAGCAGAGTTGCTGGCGGCAAAGGACAGAACGCTGGCGGCAGCAACGGCAAAAGCGGAAGGGCTATATCTGGTCGCGGTGGATTACCCTGACCGATATGATCTTCCAAAACCGCCAATGGGCCCGCTATTTCTGGCGGACTAACGAGAATAATGCTCGGAACATTTCAGGCTGTAGCCAACGTAGTTACAGCCTGATAGATGACGAGTACAAGGCATAGGCAAATATGGACCTGATTTATTTCCTCATCGATTTTATCCTGCACATTGACGTGCATCTGGCAGAGCTGGTCGCGGAGTACGGCGTCTGGGTTTATGCCATTTTGTTCTTAATTTTGTTCTGTGAAACCGGTCTGGTGGTAACGCCGTTTTTACCGGGTGATTCATTGCTGTTTGTTGCCGGAGCGTTGGCATCACTGGAGACCAACGATCTCAACGTCCATATGATGGTGGTGCTGATGCTGATCGCCGCGATTGTGGGTGACGCGGTCAATTACACTATCGGGCGGTTGTTCGGTGAAAAGTTATTCAGTAATCCCAATTCGAAAATTTTCCGTCGCAGTTATCTCGACAAAACCCATCAGTTTTATGAGAAACATGGCGGCAAAACGATTATTCTCGCCCGTTTTGTGCCGATCGTCAGAACGTTCGCCCCGTTTGTTGCGGGAATGGGCCACATGTCGTACCGTCATTTCGCCGCTTATAACGTGATTGGCGCACTGTTGTGGGTACTGCTTTTTACCTACGCAGGCTATTTCTTCGGCACGCTCCCCTTCATTCAGAGCAACCTTAAACTGATGATTGTTGGCATTATTTTTGTTTCAATATTGCCAGGTGTTTTCGAATTTATTCGCCACAAACGCGCAGCGGCACGCGCCGCAAAATAAAAAGTAACTCTGCGGTTCGACCACTTTTTTATCCAAAGTTTCGGGCTGTTATGTTTTAATGTGCAACATTCATGGTCTGTTGGGGGCAAAAATGGCATTATGCGTCCCCAAAGATAAAACTGGCATCGAACCAGGTTCAGACAGAAAGGTCCCTAATGAGCTGGATTGAACGAATTAAAAGCAACATTACTCCCACCCGCAAGGCGAGCATTCCTGAAGGGGTGTGGACTAAGTGTGATAGCTGCGGTCAGGTTTTATACCGCGCTGAGCTGGAACGTAATCTTGAGGTCTGTCCGAAGTGTGACCATCACATGCGTATGACAGCGCGTAATCGCCTGCATAGCCTGTTAGATGAAGGAAGCCTTGTGGAGCTGGGTAGCGAGCTTGAGCCGAAAGATGTGCTGAAGTTTCGTGACTCCAAGAAGTATAAAGACCGTCTGGCATCTGCGCAGAAAGAAACCGGCGAAAAAGATGCGCTGGTGGTGATGAAAGGCACTCTGTATGGAATGCCGGTTGTCGCTGCGGCATTCGAGTTCGCCTTTATGGGCGGTTCCATGGGATCTGTGGTAGGTGCGCGTTTCGTGCGTGCCGTTGAGCAGGCGCTGGAAGATAACTGCCCACTGATCTGCTTCTCCGCCTCTGGTGGCGCACGTATGCAGGAAGCACTGATGTCGCTGATGCAGATGGCGAAAACCTCTGCGGCACTGGCAAAAATGCAGGAGCGCGGCTTGCCGTACATCTCCGTGCTGACCGACCCGACCATGGGCGGTGTTTCTGCAAGTTTCGCCATGCTGGGCGATCTCAACATCGCTGAACCGAAAGCGTTAATTGGCTTTGCCGGTCCGCGAGTTATCGAACAGACCGTTCGCGAAAAACTGCCGCCAGGATTCCAGCGCAGTGAATTCCTGATCGAGAAGGGCGCGATCGACATGATCGTCCGTCGTCCGGAAATGCGCCTGAAACTGGCGAGCATTCTGGCGAAGTTGATGAATCTGCCAGCGCCGAATCCTGAAGCGCCGCGTGAAGGCGTAGTGGTGCCACCGGTACCGGATCAGGAACCTGAGGCCTGATAACTGATAAGGGCAGGGCCACTGGCTCTGCCCTTTTGCTATTCTCACCGTAACGAATCAGCGGATACCATGATTATCAAACGCACTCCTCAAGCCGCGTCGCCTCTGGCTTCGTGGCTTTCTTATCTGGAAAACCTGCACAGTAAAACTATCGATCTCGGCCTTGAGCGCGTGAGCCAGGTCGCGGCGCGTCTTGGCGTTCTGAAACCAGCGCCATTTGTGTTTACCGTTGCGGGTACTAATGGCAAAGGCACCACCTGCCGTACGCTGGAGTCGATTCTGATGGCGGCAGGGTACAAAGTGGGCGTCTACAGTTCGCCGCATCTGGTGCGTTATACCGAGCGCGTACGTGTGCAGGGTCAGGAATTGCCGGAATCGGCCCACACCGCTTCTTTTGCGGAGATTGAATCGGCACGCGGTGATATTTCCCTGACCTATTTCGAGTACGGTACGCTCTCGGCGTTGTGGCTGTTCAAGCAGGCACAACTTGACGTAGTGATTCTGGAAGTAGGGCTGGGCGGTCGTCTGGACGCAACCAATATTGTCGATGCCGATGTCGCGGTAGTAACCAGTATTGCGCTGGATCATACCGACTGGCTGGGGCCAGATCGTGAAAGCATTGGTCGCGAGAAAGCAGGTATCTTTCGCAGCGAAAAACCGGCAATTGTCGGTGAGCCGGAGATGCCTTCTACCATTGCTGATGTGGCGCAGGAAAAAGGTGCACTGCTACAACGTCGGGGCGTTGAGTGGAACTATTCCGTCACCGATCATGACTGGACGTTTAGCGATGCTCACGGCACGCTGGAAAATCTGCCGTTGCCGCTTGTCCCGCAACCGAATGCCGCAACGGCGCTGGCGGCACTGCGTGCCAGCGGGCTGGAGGTCAGTGAAAATGCCATTCGCGACGGGATTGCCAGCGCAATTTTGCCGGGACGTTTCCAGATTGTGAGCGAGTCGCCACGCGTTATTTTTGATGTCGCGCATAATCCACATGCGGCGGAATATCTCACCGGGCGTATGAAAGCGCTACCGAAAAACGGGCGCGTGCTGGCGGTTATCGGTATGCTACATGATAAAGATATTGCCGGAACTCTGGCCTGGTTGAAAAGCGTGGTTGATGACTGGTATTGTGCGCCACTGGAAGGGCCGCGCGGTGCCACGGCAGAACAACTGCTTGAGCATTTGGGTAACGGCAAATCATTTGATAGCGTTGCGCAGGCATGGGATGCCGCAATGGCGGACGCTAAAGCGGAAGACACCGTGCTGGTGTGTGGTTCGTTCCACACGGTCGCACATGTCATGGAAGTGATTGACGCGAGGAGAAGCGGTGGCAAGTAAGTTTCAGAATCGGTTAGTGGGCACGATCGTGCTGGTAGCGCTGGGGGTGATTGTACTTCCAGGGCTGCTGGACGGGCAGAAAAAACATTATCAGGATGAGTTCGCGGCTATCCCGCTGGTGCCAAAAGCGGGCGATCGCGATGAACCTGATATGATGCCAGCCGCCACCCAGGCGTTGCCGACGCAGCCGCCGGAAGGCGCAGCGGAAGAGGTGCGGGCAGGTGATGCCGCAGCACCGTCGCTCGATCCGGCCACTATTGCAGCCAATAACACCGAGTTTGAACCGGAACCTGCACCGGTCGTCCCACCGAAGCCGAAACCAGTGGAGCCGCCTAAGCCGAAGGTTGAAGCACCACCTGCGCCGAAGCCGGTCGTGGAAGAAAAAGCAGCGCCAACGGGTAAAGCCTATGTTGTGCAACTGGGCGCGCTGAAAAATGCCGATAAAGTGAATGAGATTGTCGGTAAGCTGCGCGGTGCCGGTTATCGGGTTTATACGTCGCCATCCACGCCAGTGCAGGGTAAAATTACCCGTATTCTGGTTGGGCCGGATGCTTCCAAAGAGAAGCTGAAAGGATCGCTGGGTGAGCTCAAGCAGCTTTCTGGCTTAAGTGGCGTGGTAATGGGCTATACACCGAATTAATACGGTCTTGCCTGATGCGACGCTGGCGCATCTTATCAGGCCTGTGCAGGGGTAGAACCGTAGGTCGGATAAGGCGTTCACGCCGCATCCGACAGCCGTTGCCTGATGCGACGCCAGCGCGTCTTATCAGGCCTACGCAGGGGTAGAACAGTAGGTCGGATAAGGCGTTCACGCCGCATCCGACAGCCGTTGCCTGATGCGACGCCAGCGCGTCTTATCAGGCCTACGCAGGAGTAGAACAGTAGGTCGGATAAGGCGTTCACGCTGCATCCGACAGCCGTTGCCTGATGTGACGCCAGCGCGTCTTATCAGGCCTGTGCTGGAGCAGAACTGTAGGTCGGATAAGGCGTTCATGCGGCATCCGACACGCATTGCCCGATGCCGCAAAGGCATAAAAAGTCGATGGCGTTGAATATTTTTTCAGCGCCATTTTTATTGATGCGCGGGAAGGAAATCCCTACGCAAACGTTTTCTTTTTCTGTTAGAATGCGCCCCGAACAGGATGACAGGGCGTAAAATCGTGGGACACATATGGTCTGGATTGATTACGCCATAATCGCGGTGATTGCTTTTTCCTCTCTGGTTAGCCTGATCCGCGGCTTTGTTCGTGAAGCGTTATCGCTGGTGACATGGGGTTGTGCTTTCTTTGTTGCCAGTCATTACTACACTTACCTGTCAGTCTGGTTTACGGGCTTTGAAGACGAACTGGTTCGAAATGGGATTGCCATCGCGGTACTGTTTATCGCTACCCTGATCGTTGGTGCTATCGTGAACTTCGTGATAGGCCAGTTGGTGGAGAAAACGGGGTTGTCAGGCACCGATCGGGTGTTGGGCGTCTGTTTCGGTGCGTTGCGCGGTGTGTTGATTGTTGCTGCCATTCTCTTCTTTCTCGACTCCTTTACCGGGGTGTCGAAAAGCGAAGACTGGAGCAAATCACAGCTGATCCCGCAGTTCAGTTTTATCATCAGATGGTTTTTTGATTATCTGCAAAGCTCGTCAAGTTTCTTGCCCAGAGCGTAAGTGCTCTGAGATGTGGCTTAACGAGGAAAAAGACGTATGTGCGGTATTGTCGGTATCGCCGGTGTTATGCCGGTTAACCAGTCGATTTATGATGCCTTAACGGTGCTTCAGCATCGCGGTCAGGATGCCGCCGGCATCATCACCATAGATGCCAATAACTGCTTCCGTTTGCGTAAAGCGAACGGGCTGGTGAGCGATGTATTTGAAGCTCGCCATATGCAGCGTTTGCAGGGCAATATGGGCATTGGTCATGTGCGTTACCCTACGGCTGGCAGCTCCAGCGCCTCTGAAGCGCAGCCGTTTTACGTTAACTCTCCGTATGGCATTACGCTTGCCCACAACGGCAATCTGACCAACGCTCACGAGTTGCGTAAAAAACTGTTTGAAGAAAAACGCCGCCACATCAACACCACTTCCGACTCGGAAATTCTGCTTAATATCTTTGCCAGCGAACTGGACAACTTCCGCCACTACCCGCTGGAAGCCGACAACATTTTCGCCGCCATCGCTGCTACAAACCGCTTAATCCGCGGCGCGTATGCCTGTGTGGCGATGATTATCGGCCACGGTATGGTTGCTTTCCGCGATCCAAACGGGATTCGTCCGCTGGTACTGGGGAAACGTGATATTGACGAGAACCGTACAGAATATATGGTCGCTTCCGAAAGCGTTGCGCTCGATACGCTGGGCTTTGATTTCCTGCGTGACGTCGCGCCGGGCGAAGCGATTTACATCACTGAAGAAGGGCAGTTGTTTACCCGTCAATGTGCTGACAATCCGGTCAGCAATCCCTGCCTGTTTGAGTATGTATACTTTGCTCGCCCGGACTCGTTCATCGACAAAATTTCCGTTTACAGCGCGCGTGTGAATATGGGCACGAAACTGGGCGAGAAAATTGCCCGCGAATGGGAAGATCTGGATATCGACGTGGTGATCCCGATCCCGGAAACCTCGTGTGATATCGCGCTGGAAATTGCGCGTATTCTGGGCAAACCGTACCGCCAGGGCTTCGTTAAAAACCGCTATGTTGGCCGCACCTTCATCATGCCGGGCCAGCAACTGCGTCGTAAGTCCGTGCGCCGTAAACTGAACGCCAACCGCGCCGAGTTCCGCGATAAAAACGTCCTGCTGGTCGACGACTCCATCGTCCGTGGCACCACTTCTGAGCAGATTATCGAGATGGCACGCGAAGCCGGCGCGAAGAAAGTGTACCTCGCCTCGGCGGCACCGGAAATTCGCTTCCCGAACGTTTACGGTATCGATATGCCGAGCGCTACGGAACTGATCGCTCACGGTCGCGAAGTAGATGAAATTCGCCAGATCATCGGTGCTGACGGGTTGATTTTCCAGGATCTGAACGATCTGATCGAAGCCGTTCGCGCTGAAAACCCGGATATCCAGCAGTTTGAATGCTCGGTGTTCAACGGCGTCTACGTCACCAAAGATGTTGATCAGGGCTACCTCGATTTCCTCGATACTTTACGTAATGACGACGCCAAAGCAGTGCAACGTCAGAACGAAGTGGAAAATCTCGAAATGCATAACGAAGGATGATGCCTTCGCTCAGGGTGCCGGTCTGGCACCCTGACTTGCAACTCCCGCCGAAATCCTGCAAAGTCTGCCTGCAAGTCTGACAGGGCAACTATTTATGAAACGACTTATTGTGGGCATCAGCGGTGCCAGCGGCGCGATTTATGGCGTGCGCTTATTACAGGTTCTGCGCGATGTCACAGATATCGAAACGCATCTGGTAATGAGCCAGGCGGCGCGCCAGACCTTATCCCTCGAAACGGATTTTTCCCTGCGCGAAGTGCAGGCGTTAGCCGATGTCACGCACGATGCGCGCGATATTGCCGCCAGCATCTCTTCCGGTTCTTTCCAGACGCTGGGGATGGTGATTTTACCCTGTTCAATCAAAACCCTTTCCGGCATTGTCCATAGCTATACTGATGGCTTACTGACCCGTGCGGCAGATGTTGTGCTGAAAGAGCGTCGCCCGTTGGTGCTCTGCGTGCGTGAAACACCATTGCACTTAGGCCATCTGCGTTTAATGACTCAGGCGGCAGAAATCGGTGCGGTGATTATGCCTCCCGTTCCGGCGTTTTATCATCGCCCACAATCCCTTGATGATGTGATAAATCAGACGGTTAATCGTGTTCTTGACCAGTTTGCGATAACCCTTCCTGAAGATCTCTTTGCCCGCTGGCAGGGCGCATAACTCCGCTGTTGCCCTGTTTCAGGGCAATTTTGCAACCGCGATCAAATCCTCGACATTTTGTTTCTGCCATTCAATCGAAACGCTGCGATTCAACCGCTATACCTGCTATCTTCAACTTCAGGACAATAATGCAACGTCTTATTAACATATTTAACGTTGAATGTTACTGTTGTCGTCAAGATGGCATAAGACCTGCATGAAAGAGCCTGCAAACACACAACACAATACACAACATAAAAAAGCCATTTTCACTTGAGGGTTATGTATGAAGAAGTCGATTCTCGCTCTGTCTTTGTTAGTCGGTCTCTCCGCAGCGGCTTCCAGCTATGCGGCGCTACCGGAGACGGTACGTATCGGAACCGATACCACCTACGCACCGTTCTCATCGAAAGATGCCAAAGGTGACTTTGTTGGCTTTGATATCGATCTCGGTAACGAGATGTGCAAACGGATGCAGGTGAAATGTACCTGGGTTGCCAGTGACTTTGACGCGCTGATCCCCTCACTGAAAGCGAAAAAAATCGACGCCATTATTTCGTCGCTCTCCATTACCGATAAACGTCAGCAGGAGATAGCCTTCTCTGACAAGCTGTACGCCGCAGATTCTCGTTTGATTGCCGCCAAAGGTTCACCGATTCAGCCTACGCTGGATTCACTGAAAGGTAAACATGTTGGTGTGCTGCAGGGATCAACCCAGGAAGCATACGCTAACGAGACCTGGCGTAGCAAAGGCGTGGATGTGGTGGCCTATGCCAACCAGGATTTAGTCTATTCCGATCTGGCTGCAGGACGTCTGGATGCTGCGTTACAAGATGAAGTTGCTGCCAGCGAAGGTTTCCTTAAGCAACCTGCCGGTAAAGATTTCGCCTTTGCAGGCCCATCAGTGAAAGACAAAAAATACTTCGGTGACGGCACCGGTGTAGGGCTGCGTAAAGATGATGCTGAACTGACGGCTGCGTTTAATAAGGCGCTTGGCGAGCTGCGTCAGGACGGTACCTACGACAAGATGGCGAAAAAGTATTTCGACTTTAATGTCTACGGTGACTGATACGTCGCAGGGAAGCTGTACCTGATGGAATGATCATCATGGTGCACGCCAGGTTTGTTGCACTATCGTGGTGCATTGAAATGCATACTTAAGCATTTTTAATGAAAAATAATACGTCTAGCGGGGCGGGATATTTTGCCTTGATGGTCAATTTTATGGCACGATAAGTGTAACAAACCTGTAAATATTCCCGATAAAAAGACTGTCAGTTGAGGACATTATGAAAAAACTGGTGCTATCGCTCTCTCTGGTTCTGGCCTTCTCCAGCGCAACTGCGGCATTTGCTGCGATTCCGCAAAACATCCGCATCGGTACCGATCCGACCTATGCGCCATTTGAATCAAAAAATTCACAAGGTGAACTGGTTGGCTTCGATATCGATCTGGCGAAGGAGTTGTGCAAACGCATCAATACGCAATGTACGTTTGTCGAAAACCCACTGGATGCGTTAATCCCGTCCTTAAAAGCGAAGAAGATTGACGCCATCATGTCATCGCTTTCCATTACGGAAAAACGTCAGCAAGAAATAGCCTTCACCGACAAACTGTACGCTGCCGATTCTCGTTTGGTGGTGGCGAAAAATTCCGACATTCAGCCGACAGTCGAATCGCTGAAAGGCAAACGGATAGGCGTATTGCAGGGCACCACCCAGGAGACGTTCGGTAACGAACACTGGGCACCAAAAGGCATTGAAATCGTTTCTTATCAGGGGCAGGACAATATTTATTCTGACCTGACTGCCGGACGTATTGATGCCGCGTTCCAGGATGAGGTCGCAGCCAGCGAAGGTTTCCTCAAACAACCCGTCGGTAAAGATTACAAATTCGGTGGCCCGTCTGTTAAAGATGAAAAACTGTTTGGCGTAGGGACCGGCATGGGCCTGCGTAAAGAAGATAACGAACTGCGCGAGGCACTGAACAAAGCCTTTGCCGAAATGCGCGCTGACGGTACTTACGAGAAATTAGCGAAAAAGTACTTCGATTTTGATGTTTATGGTGGTTAATCGCCATCGGTGAAAGAAAGCCCGCTCCCTTCGGGTATCCGGAGGGAGACAAGAGGCGGTAATTCACCACACACGACAGGACAGGCAGCATGTTGTATGGGTTTTCAGGTGTTATTTTACAGGGTGCGCTCGTCACGCTGGAGCTGGCTATCAGCTCTGTAGTGCTCGCTGTAATCATCGGTTTAATTGGCGCTGGCGGTAAGCTCTCACAAAATCGGCTTTCGGGCCTTATTTTCGAAGGGTACACCACGCTGATTCGAGGCGTGCCGGATTTAGTATTGATGCTGCTGATTTTCTACGGTTTGCAGATTGCGCTAAACACGGTGACGGAGGCGATGGGCGTCGGGCAGATTGATATTGATCCGATGGTCGCAGGTATTATCACTCTCGGTTTTATCTACGGTGCTTATTTTACCGAAACGTTTCGTGGCGCGTTTATGGCAGTGCCGAAAGGACATATAGAGGCGGCGACGGCGTTCGGTTTTACTCGTGGGCAAGTGTTTCGGCGGATCATGTTTCCGGCGATGATGCGTTACGCCCTGCCAGGCATTGGCAACAACTGGCAGGTGATCCTCAAATCTACCGCACTGGTTTCGTTACTCGGCCTGGAAGATGTGGTCAAAGCCACGCAGCTGGCAGGCAAAAGTACCTGGGAACCGTTCTATTTCGCTATCGTCTGCGGCGTGATTTATCTTGTTTTCACCACCGTTTCCAATGGTGTGCTGCTGTTCCTTGAGCGCCGCTACTCCGTGGGTGTGAAGAGGGCTGAGCTGTGATCGAAATCTTACATGAATACTGGAAACCACTGCTGTGGACTGACGGTTATCGCTTTACTGGCGTGGCGATCACCCTGTGGCTGCTGATTTTGTCGGTAGTGATAGGCGGAGTTCTGGCGCTGTTTCTGGCGATTGGTCGCGTCTCAAGTAATAAATACATCCAGTTTCCAATCTGGTTATTTACCTATATTTTTCGCGGTACGCCGCTGTATGTTCAGTTGCTGGTGTTCTATTCCGGCATGTACACGCTGGAGATTGTTAAGGGAACCGAGTTCCTTAACGCCTTTTTTCGCAGTGGTCTGAACTGTACCGTGCTGGCGCTGACGCTTAACACCTGCGCTTACACTACCGAGATTTTTGCCGGGGCAATCCGTTCAGTGCCGCATGGGGAAATTGAAGCCGCCAGAGCCTATGGCTTCTCGACCTTTAAAATGTATCGCTGCATTATTTTGCCTTCTGCGCTGCGTATTGCGTTACCGGCGTACAGCAACGAAGTGATCCTGATGCTGCACTCTACTGCGCTGGCATTTACTGCCACGGTGCCGGATCTGCTGAAAATTGCCCGCGATATTAACGCCGCCACATATCAACCTTTTACCGCTTTCGGCATTGCCGCGGTGCTCTATTTAATCATCTCTTATGTCCTGATCAGCCTCTTTCGTAGAGCTGAAAAACGCTGGTTGCAGCATGTGAAACCTTCTTCAACGCACTGAGAATACGATGTCCGAGAATAAATTAAACGTTATCGATTTGCACAAACGCTACGGCGAACACGAAGTGCTGAAAGGGGTCTCATTGCAAGCGAATGCCGGAGATGTCATAAGCATCATCGGATCGTCGGGATCGGGTAAAAGTACCTTTCTGCGCTGCATTAACTTCCTCGAAAAACCGAGCGAAGGATCGATCGTGGTCAATGGCCAGACGATCAATCTGGTGCGCGATAAAGACGGTCAACTCAAAGTCGCCGATAAAAATCAGCTGCGCTTATTGCGCACACGCCTGACGATGGTATTCCAGCACTTCAATCTCTGGAGCCATATGACGGTGCTGGAAAACGTCATGGAAGCGCCGATTCAGGTGTTGGGCCTGAGCAAGCAGGAAGCGCGCGAGCGGGCGGTGAAATATCTGGCAAAAGTCGGGATAGACGAACGTGCGCAGGGGAAATACCCGGTACACCTGTCCGGTGGTCAGCAACAGCGTGTTTCTATCGCGCGGGCGCTAGCGATGGAACCGGAAGTTTTACTGTTTGATGAACCTACTTCAGCGCTCGATCCTGAACTGGTAGGCGAAGTGTTGCGTATTATGCAGCAACTGGCAGAAGAGGGGAAAACCATGGTGGTAGTGACTCACGAAATGGGCTTTGCTCGTCATGTTTCTACTCACGTCATTTTCCTCCATCAGGGGAAAATAGAAGAAGAAGGGGCGCCGGAGCAGTTATTCGGTAACCCGCAAAGCCCTCGTCTGCAACAGTTCCTTAAAGGTTCGCTGAAATAATTTCCTCTCCGGTGGTTAACGCTGCCGGAGTATTTCATGGGGAATTTGCGAGTCCGCTTCCGCTGAAATGTAAAAGTTGCAGTCCGCTAAAAATAGTTCTGAATTCGCTGTCCAAAGATAAAAACTGCCTGCTGCATTGGGTGTAAATCGTGGTTATTGTCGCGTCATCTTAAATTTGAGGGGTGACGGAACGCCATGACAATATCGACAACTTCCACGCCGCATGATGCGGTATTTAAATCTTTTTTACGCCATCCAGACACCGCGCGGGATTTTATTGATATTCATCTTCCCGCGCCGCTGCGCAAACTGTGTGATTTAACAACGCTTAAACTGGAACCAAACAGTTTTATTGATGAAGACCTGCGGCAATATTATTCCGACCTCTTGTGGTCTGTGAAAACGCAGGAGGGAGCGGGTTATATTTATGTAGTGATAGAGCACCAAAGTAAGCCGGAAGAATTAATGGCTTTTCGCATGATGCGCTATTCCATTGCGGCGATGCAAAACCATCTTGATGCAGGCTATAAAGAGCTTCCATTGGTGATCCCGATGCTGTTTTATCATGGTTGCAGAAGTCCTTATCCTTATTCACTTTGCTGGCTTGATGAATTTGCCGAGCCTGCTATAGCCCGTAAAATTTATTCATCGGCTTTTCCGCTTGTGGATATTACCGTGGTGCCGGATGACGAGATTATGCAACATCGCAAAATGGCGCTGTTGGAGTTAATTCAGAAACATATTCGTCAGCGCGATCTGTTGGGATTAGTCGACCAAATTGTTTCGCTGCTAGTTACAGGAAACACTAATGACAGGCAGCTAAAAGCCCTGTTTAATTATGTATTACAAACGGGAGATGCCCAGCGTTTCCGTGCATTTATTGGTGAGATAGCGGAACGCGCACCACAAGAAAAGGAGAAACTGATGACTATTGCTGACAGATTACGTGAAGAAGGGCTGAATGATGGATTAATTCTGGGCAAACGCGAAGAAGCCCTGCGTATTGCTCAGGAGATGCTGGAGAGAGGTTTAGACCGAGAGTTAGTTCTGATGGTGACCCGACTTTCGCCAGACGATCTTATCGCGCAAAACCACTAATCCTGTAACACCGGGAATTAACTGGCGGATGTTTGCAGTAGACCACATCAGCGAACAACATCCGCCAGCGCCTCTTCTAAATCGTACCAGCGAAACGCAAAACCCGCTTCTTCCAGCCGTTTAGGCAAGGCGCGTTGACCGCCTAATACCAGTACTGAAGATTCGCCCATTAACAGCCGAATGGCGGTTGCAGGGACGCGCAAAATAGCCGGGCGATGCAGCGCATGACCGAGCGCATGGGCAAATTGTTCATTGCGTACCGGGTAGGGCGAAACCATATTAAATGGCCCGCGCAGCTCGTTATCCAGCAGCCAGAGAATACCGTTGACCATATCATCAATATGAATCCAGGCCAGATACTGCCGACCAGAGCCAATCGGCCCGCCCAGGCCAAAACGAAATGGCGGCAGCATTTTACCGAGGATACCACCGTCTGGTGCCAGCACTACGCCGGTACGCAGCAGGCACACTCGCGTTTTGTCACTTTGCGCCCGACAGGCAATCTCTTCCCAGCGGGCGCAGAGTTTATGGGTAAATTCGTTATGCGGCGGTTCCTCTTCGGTAACCACCACTTCACCTAAGTCGCCATAATAGCCCGTTGCCGAGCCGGAAATGAGTACCGACGGTGGCGTGTCGCTGGCATTAATCAAATCGACCAGTTTTTGCGTGATATTCCAGCGGCTTTGGCAGAGACGCTCTTTTTGCTCGTGAGTCCAGCGTTTATCAGCAATCGGTTCTCCGGCCAGGTTGATTACCGCATCAACGCCGTTGAGGTTGCTTTGTTCGGCAAGCCCTTGCCATAGTGTCACCCGAGGGCCGAGAACGGAACTGGCTTTCTGCGGGTTACGCGTCACTACCGTGATTTGATGGCCCAGGTCCAGCAAACGTGGAATCAAATGGCGACCAATTAATCCCGTCCCTCCGGTGATCACTATGTTCATGCAGCCTCCCGATATGGCGGTTAACGCTGCCAGCTTAAGGTCATGGATACCGAATCGGCGTAGCGCAGCGCGTGCAGTTTATCGATCTCCACTTCAGCATACGTCACCCAGTGATGTTCACGTGCGATATCGAGCACATCCTGAGTTAATTTTTCCAGCAAAGAGAAACGGTTATTCTCTACATGCTGAATAATGTTTTTCGTTACGGTGCGATAATTCAGCGCATCGTTGATATCTTCGCTAGTGCGCGCTTTATCGGCGGGGTAGTGGATCGTCACATTGATAACAATATCCTGACGGTTGTTAATTTCTTCTTCCTTAATTCCGATAAACGTACGTAAACGAAGGTTCTTTATACGAATAATAGCGGCAGGTTGTGCCATTGCAGGTTCTCCGTTGTTTTACTTAGAATGAAATAATACACGAGAACCTGTTTCTGTTAACTATCCGAGCGCTCATCACCGTGTTGTGCTTTTAGCAGTGCCTGCCCGGTGGCAGGGCGCGAACGGATCCGCTCATGCCAGTTCTTGACTGCCGGATACATTGCGAGGTCAATTCGCTGGCGAGTCCAGGCATTAACCCACGGCCAGCAGGCAATATCCGCAATGCTGTAGTTCCCGCCTCCCAGCCAGGGCGAATTTTCCAGCCGCTTGTTCAGTACATGGTACAGACGCTGAGTTTCAACCTGATAACGTTCAATAGCGTAAGGAATGGTTTGGGGGGCTGCGTGATTAAAATGATGATTTTGCCCAAGCATCGGCCCCAGTCCGCCTACCTGCCAGAATAACCACTGTAATGTGACGGCGCGTTCACGCGTTTCATGACTCAAAAAGAGTCCCGTTTTCTCAGCCAGATACAACAAAATGGCACCAGACTCAAAGAGGCTTAGCGGTTCGCCGCCATCGGCTGGAGAATGATCAACAATTGCCGGAATTTTGTTGTTAGGCAAAATGCGCAAAAATTCCGGGCGAAACTGACCTCCTTTCCCCAGGTCTACCTTTATCAAGCGATAATCCAGCCCTGCTTCTTCGAGAAACAGCGTAATTTTGTGACCATTGGGTGTCGGGGCGAAATAGAGATCGATCATTGCAGCTCCGGTTGTCTAATCATCTGAACACCACAAGTATAGAAAGCGCGGCGACTTGCGTGAGTATTCGTCACGTGACAGTGACAAAAAGGCTCTATAGTTTGATAGCAAGCCCCCTTTATTGCCGAGGACATAATGAGTAAACCCGCTATCACGCTTTGGTCAGATGCCCATTTTTTCTCCCCTTATGTGTTATCCGCCTGGGTGGCGTTGCAGGAGAAAGGCCTGTCGTTTCATATCAAGACCATCGACCTCGACAGCGGTGAACATTTGCAGCCGACGTGGCAAGGTTACGGTCAGACACGCCGTGTGCCGTTATTACAAATCGATGATTTTGAGTTGAGTGAATCTTCTGCCATTGCGGAGTATCTGGAAGATCGATTTGCGCCACCGACCTGGGAACGTATTTATCCGCTTGATTTAGAAAATCGTGCGCGAGCACGACAGATTCAGGCCTGGCTGCGCAGCGATCTGATGCCCATTCGCGAAGAACGCCCGACGGATGTTGTCTTTGCGGGGGCGAAAAAAGCGCCACTAACGGCCGAGGGAAAAGCCAGTGCAGAGAAACTGTTCGCGATGGCAGAACATTTGTTAGCACTGGGTCAGCCGAATTTATTTGGTGAATGGTGCATTGCTGATACTGATCTGGCGCTAATGATTAACCGCCTGGTACTACATGGCGATGAGGTGCCGGAACGCCTGGTGGATTATGCGACATTCCAGTGGCAGCGAGCGTCTGTCCAGCGTTTTATTGCACTTTCGGCGAAGCAATCTGGCTGATAGCAACGACAGAATCCAGTATCATAGCTTACGTTTTTTCGACGAGGAGTGAGTGATGAAACTGATGTTTGCATCGGACATTCATGGGTCGTTACCGGCGACGGAACGTGTTCTGGAGTTGTTTGTCCAAAGCGGTGCCCAGTGGCTGGTGATCCTTGGCGACGTGTTGAATCATGGCCCGCGTAATGCTTTACCGGAGGGTTACGCGCCAGCCAAAGTCGCTGAACGGCTTAATGAAGTGGCACATAAGGTTATCGCTGTGCGCGGCAACTGCGACAGCGAAGTGGATCAAATGCTGCTGCATTTCCCGATAACCGCGCCGTGGCAACAGGTATTACTGGAAAAACAACGTCTGTTTTTGACGCATGGTCATCTTTTTGGCCCGGAAAATCTACCTGCTTTAAACCAGAACGATGTGCTGGTGTACGGTCATACCCATCTGCCAGTGGCAGAACAGCGGGGGGAGATTTTCCACTTCAACCCCGGCTCGGTGAGTATTCCGAAAGGCGGTAATCCGGCGAGTTATGGCATGCTGGATAATGACGTACTTAGTGTAATCGCACTCAATGATCAAAGTATCATTGCGCAGGTCGCGATTAATCCGTAATTTACCCACAACTCAAAATGCGCCGTAAGAGCGCCAGAAAAAGAAGGTTTCCTGATAATGGAACAGCGTCGTTTGGCAAGTACTGAATGGGTGGATATTGTCAATGAAGAGAACGAAGTCATTGCACAAGCCAGCCGGGAACAAATGCGGGCACAGTGTCTGCGTCATCGTGCAACTTATATCGTCGTGCATGATGGCATGGGCAAAATTCTGGTCCAGCGTCGTACCGAGACAAAAGACTTTTTACCCGGCATGTTAGATGCGACCGCAGGCGGTGTAGTCCAGGCCGATGAGCAGCTGCTGGAATCCGCGCGTCGCGAAGCGGAAGAAGAGTTGGGCATTGCCGGTGTCCCCTTTGCCGAGCACGGGCAGTTCTATTTCGAAGATAAAAATTGCCGTGTCTGGGGCGCGTTGTTCAGCTGCGTCTCTCACGGTCCCTTCGCTCTACAGGAAGATGAAGTCAGTGAAGTTTGCTGGCTGACGCCGGAAGAAATCACCGCACGCTGCGATGAGTTCACTCCAGACTCGCTGAAAGCGCTGGCGTTGTGGATGAAGCGCAATGCCAAAAATGAAGCCGTAGAGACTGAAACGGCAGAATGAAAAAAAGAGCCGCAATTGCGGCTCTTAACATTTTTAGTGGTAGCCCATCAACTGAGCGCCGATCACCACGACGCTGGACATAATAAACAGCAGTCCAAGCAGGGTCGCACCCACCTTCAGCCAGTTACGGAAGTCCACCCGGCAAACACCGAGCGTTGCCATTAACGAAGCTGAGGTTGGGTAAATGATGTGGCTGAAGCCATCGCCAAACTGGAAAGCCAGCACGGTAACCTGACGGTTAACACTGACCAGATCGCCAAGCGGTGCCAGTAACGGCATGGTTAACGCCGCCTGACCAGAACCGGACGTCACGAAGAAATTAAATACCGCCTGGAAGAGCAACATAAACCAGGCCGCGACTGCGTTATCCAGACCGCTAATGGCATTGGCAATGCTGTTGAGGATGGTATTTAACACGCTGGCATCACCCGCTTCACCATTACCGACCAGCAGCAAAATCCCTTTGGCGAAACCCACCAGCAGGGCAGGGGCGATCATCATTCGCGCCCCTTCGGTAAAGGATGAAGCCATGGTATTAACCGTCATGCCGTTAAGGCGGAAAACAACGCCGATGATGCCAATCACCAGACCCATGGTGAAGAACTGGCTGGCAATTTCAGGAATAAACCAGGCATTAACGATCACGCCCCAAATAACCCAGACCATTACGGCGGTCAGGACAATCAATACCAGCCAGTCACCAAAGGTAAACGGACGTTGTTCAACATCAGCCTGCTTTTCACGAAAGAAGCGGTCGGACTCATGCACGCGTGACAGAAGAGGATTCTTTTTCACTCGTGAGGCGTACACCATGGTAAAGATCAGGCCAATCAGAGTGGCGATAACCCACACCACGATGCGCAACCCGGAGCCAGAAAGCACCGGAACGCCGGCAATACCCTGAGCAACAACCACACAAAACGGGTTCATCCACGAACTGGCAAAACCGATTTGCGTGGCAATATAGGTCACAAGGACGGTGGTAATACTGTCATAGCCCAGCCGGACCATTAGCGGTGCGATGATAATGGCAAAGGCGACGGCCTCTTCTCCCATACCAAATATTGCGCCGCCAAGTGAAAACAGAATAAACAGCGCAGGAATAAAGAGAATTTCATTTCCGCGGGTATGGCGAATAAGCGCCAGGATACCGTTATCAATGGTTCCTGTACGCATCACAATGCCAAACGCGCCGCCAATCACCAGCATAAACATGATGATGCCAACGGCTGTCCCGTATTTCGATCCTGAGGTTAACCCTTCAAACGGGAAGTTCATCAGACCCGGGCGTTCATCGCCCGTCGTGAACAGCTGTACGCGGTGATACTCAGGTTCGCCTGCTTCGTTAGTCAGAATGCGAAATGAGTGTGGATCTACGACTTTGCGTGTTTTTGTTTGACCATCAACCTGATACTGCACTTCCTGACTGTCAAACATGCCCACCGGAACTACCCAGGTGGCAAGGCTGGTTAAAATGGCAACAAAAAAGATAATCACCAACGTATCGGGCATTGCCCATCTTCTTGTTGGTTTAGATTCAGTGATTGCGGACATAGCGCAAATATTCCCTTGCACAAAACAAAGTGGTAAGTATGCAAAGTGAGATGGCGCAATTCATTGATGCAGCGCAGTTAAGCAAGATAATCAGAAAGGATTAATGCAAATTAAGAGAATAAAAAACCGGAAATAGTGACTATTTCCGGTTCAGATATCCGCAGCGCAAAGCTGCGGATGATGACGAGATTACTGCTGCTGTGCAGACTGAATCGCAGTCAGCGCGATGGTGTAGACGATATCATCAACCAGTGCGCCACGGGACAGGTCGTTAACCGGCTTGCGCATACCCTGCAGCATCGGTCCGATAGAGATCAGGTCAGCAGAACGCTGTACCGCTTTGTAGGTGGTGTTACCGGTGTTCAGATCCGGGAAGATGAACACGGTAGCGCGACCTGCAACCGGAGAGTTCGGTGCTTTGGATTTCGCAACGTCAGCCATTACCGCAGCGTCGTACTGCAGCGGACCGTCGATCATCAGATCAGGACGTTTTTCCTGCGCCAGACGAGTTGCTTCGCGAACTTTTTCTACGTCGCTACCAGCACCAGAAGTACCGGTGGAGTAGGAGAGCATAGCAACGCGCGGTTCGATACCGAAGGCCGCAGCGGAATCAGCGGACTGAATCGCGATTTCTGCCAGCTGTTCTGCGGTCGGATCCGGGTTGATCGCACAGTCACCGTAAACGTAAACCTGTTCCGGCAACAGCATGAAGAACACGGAAGATACCAAGGAGCTGCCCGGTGCAGTTTTGATCAGCTGCAGCGGCGGACGGATGGTGTTTGCGGTGGTGTGAACAGCACCGGAAACCAGACCATCAACTTCATCTTGTTCCAGCATCAGCGTACCGAGAACCACGTTGTCTTCCAGCTGTTCGCGGGCAACGGTTTCGGTCATGCCTTTGTTCTTACGCAGTTCGACCAGACGACCAACATAGTTTTCGCGAACCACTTCTGGATCAACGATTTCAATGCCTGCACCCAGTTCTACACCCTGAGAGGCTGCAACACGGTTGATCTCTGCCGGATTACCCAGCAGTACGCAAGTTGCGATACCACGTTCAGCACAGATAGCGGCTGCTTTAACGGTACGCGGTTCGTCACCTTCCGGCAGAACGATACGTTTGCCCGCTTTGCGCGCAAGTTCAGTCAGCTGATAACGGAACGCTGGCGGAGACAGACGACGGCTGCGCTCAGAAGTGGCAGTCAGAGAATCGATCCAGTCAGCGTTGATGTAGTTAGCCACGTATTCCTGAACTTTCTCGATACGCTCGTGATCGTCAACCGGAACTTCCAGGTTGAAGCTCTGCAGGCTCAGAGAAGTCTGCCAGGTGTTGGTGTTCACCATAAATACCGGCAGGCCGGTAGCGAAAGCACGTTCGCACAGTTTAGAAATGCGCGCGTCCATTTCGTAGCCGCCAGTCAGCAGCAGGGCACCGATTTCTACGCCGTTCATGGCAGCCAGGCAAGCGGCAACCAGCACGTCAGGGCGGTCTGCGGAAGTCACCAGCAGAGAACCGGCACGGAAGTGCTCCAGCATGTGCGGAATGCTGCGTGCGCAGAAAGTGACGGATTTAACGCGGCGAGTATTGATGTCGCCTTCGTTGATGATGGTCGCATTCAGGTGGCGAGCCATATCGATCGCACGAGTCGCGATCAGGTCAAAGCTCCACGGCACAGCGCCGAGAACCGGCAGAGGGCTGGATTCTTGCAGCTTCGCCGGATCAACGTTGTTCACTTTTGCTTTGGTGGAGTCGTCAAAAATCTCGGACAGATCCGGGCGAGTACGACCCTGTTCATCAACCGGAGCGTTCAGTTTGTTAACGATAACGCCGGTAATATTGGTGTTTTTTGCACCGCCGAAGCTGTTGCGGGTCAGTTCGATACGCTCTTTCAGCTGTTCCGGGGTGTCAGTGCCCTGAGACATAACGAAGACGATTTCCGCATTCAGCGTTTTAGCGATTTCGTAGTTCAGAGACTGGGCAAACTGGTGTTTACGTGTCGGGACCAGACCTTCCACCAGAACGACTTCAGCGTCTTTGGTGTTAGCGTGGTAGTTCGCGATGATCTCTTCCATCAGCACATCTTTCTGATTGCTGGAAAGCAGACCTTCAACGTAGCTCATTTTCAGCGGTTCAGCGGCCGTCGTGGTGGAAGAGTTCGCACGCACGATAGTCGTAGTCTGATCGGGCGCATCGCCACCGGTACGCGGCTGAGCGATAGGTTTGAAAACGCTCAGACGAACGCCTTTGCGTTCCATTGCACGGATCACGCCAAGGCTGACGCTGGTCAGACCGACGCTGGTTCCGGTAGGGATCAGCATAATAATACGGGACACGGTTTATCCTCTTTCGTTACCGCCGATTTGGCGGGTTACAAAACAGCACCGCCAGCTGAGCTGGCGGTGTGAAATCAGGCAGTCAGGCGGCTCGCGTCTTGCGCGATAACCAGTTCTTCGTTGGTTGGGATAACCACCGCAGGACGGGTACCTTCTTTGTTGATGAAACCAGATTTGCCGAAACGTGCAGCCAGGTTGCGTTCATGATCAACTTCAAAGCCCAGCACGCCCAGTTTGCCCAGAGACAGTTCACGAACCATCGCGGCATTTTCACCGATACCACCGGTGAATACAACAGCGTCCAGACGACCATCCATCAGCGCAGTGTAGGCACCGATGTATTTGGCCAGGCGGTGGCAGTAAACGTCCATTGCGCGCTTCGCGTCTTCTTTCGTCGCGTAGTTGTCTTCAACATAGCGGCAGTCGCTGGTCACTTCGGTCAGACCCAGCAGGCCAGACTCTTTGGTTAGCAGTTTGTTGATTGCGTCAACGCTCATGCCCAGGGTGTCGTGCAGGTGGAAGATGATCGCCGGATCGATATCACCAGAACGGGTACCCATGACCAGACCTTCCAGCGGGGTCAGGCCCATAGAGGTGTCAACGCATTTACCGTTGCGGATAGCAGAAACGGAACCACCGTTGCCCAGGTGGCAGGTGATGATGTTCAGTTCTTCTACCGGTTTGTTCAGCATTTTTGCCGCTTCCTGGGTTACATAGAAGTGGCTGGTGCCGTGCGCGCCGTAACGACGGATGCCGTGCTCTTTGTACAGGTTGTACGGCAGGGCGTAGAGGTAAGACTCTTCCGGCATAGTCTGGTGGAACGCGGTGTCAAATACAGCAACGTTTTTGTCTTTCAGCTGTGGGAAAGATTTCAGAGCTTCTTCGATACCGATCAGGTGAGCCGGGTTGTGCAGCGGTGCAAAAGAAGCTGCATCTTTGATACCCTGAATAACAGACTCATCGATCACTACGGAGCTGGTATACTTTTCGCCGCCGTGTACGATACGGTGACCGATAGCAGTCAGCTGCGCAGACAGTTCTGGTTTTTGTGCCAGAATAGTATTAACGATAAAGTTGAGCGCTTCGCTGTGAGCGGCGCCTGCACCTAAAGCCGCTTCCTGTTTATTGCCGTCCATTTTCCATTTGATACGTGCTTCGGGCAGGTGGAAACATTCGGCTAAACCAGAAAGGTACTCTTCACCATTTACTGCATCGATGATGGCAAATTTCAGTGAAGAACTACCGCAGTTCAGAACCAGTACTAACTTACTCGACATGGAAGTACCTATAATTGATACGTGGCTAAAAAAACGTCAGGGAGCCATAGAGCGTAGCGCATGATGACACCGACATTTATGATTAACATCATGCACTGCAAATTTTTTTTGCATGATGGAAGAAATATCTTGAGTCTATGCCATTTTGCGTAATTTTCAGCCAATGGCATAATGTATATGAATTTGACGACTCAATGAATATGTACTACTTAGGCCTTCAGGCTGCTAAAGGATACCTGATAGTGGGTATGGAAGACAAAATGTTTTGAACGTTGTCCCGCTGAGTTGTGAATTTGCACAAATTTTTGAATCTTTATATGTGAAGTTGAGGTGAAGCATGTCAACGCCGGATAATCGTTCTGTTAATTTTTTTAGCTTGTTTCGCCGGGGACAGCATTACTCAAAGACGTGGCCGCTGGAAAAACGCCTTGCCCCAGTCTTTGTCGAAAATCGCGTTATCAAGATGACGTGTTATGCGATCCGTTTTATGCCGCCGATCGCCGTATTTACTCTCTGCTGGCAGATTGCCCTGGGCGGTCAGCTTGGGCCGGCAGTTGCCACTGCGCTGTTCGCCTTAAGTTTACCCATGCAGGGATTGTGGTGGCTGGGCAAGCGTTCTGTAACGCCATTACCTCCTGCAATCCTCAACTGGTTTTATGACGTTCGCGGTAAATTGCAGGAGTCTGGACAGGTGTTGGCACCCGTTGAAGGCAAGCCTGATTACCAGGCATTAGCTGACACGCTTAAGCGTGCCTTCAAACAACTGGATAAAACTTTCCTTGATGATTTGTAATTGACCCCTGATTACGCATATAAAAGAAGGCATACTCAGCCTTCTTTTTTTTCACCGTAGTAGAGTGATACAGGAGTCAATAATGGAAATGACCAACGCGCAACGTCTTATTTTGTCTAACCAGTACAAGATGATGACTATGCTCGATCCGGCAAATGCTGAACGTTACCGTCGCCTGCAAACAATCATTGAGCGTGGTTATGGATTACAGATGCGTGAACTGGATCGCGAGTTTGGCGAGCTGAAAGAAGAAACCTGCCGCACTATCATCGACATTATGGAGATGTATCATGCGTTGCATGTTTCCTGGTCTAATTTGCAGGACCAGCAATCCATCGATGAACGTCGTGTCACCTTCCTCGGCTTTGACGCCGCCACTGAAGCACGTTACCTCGGTTATGTCCGCTTTATGGTTAATGTGGAAGGGCGCTATACCCATTTTGACGCTGGAACTCACGGTTTTAACGCCCAAACGCCAATGTGGGAAAAATATCAGCGCATGCTTAATGTGTGGCATGCCTGCCCGCGTCAGTACCATTTGAGCGCCAACGAAATTAATCAAATTATTAACGCCTGAGGAGGCCCGCGTGCGGTGCAAAGGTTTTCTGTTTGATCTTGATGGAACGCTGGTGGATTCCCTGCCTGCGGTAGAACGGGCGTGGAGCAACTGGGCCAGACGTCATGGGTTATCGCCGGAAGAGGTGCTGGCTTTCATTCACGGTAAACAGGCGATCACCTCTCTGCGCCATTTTATGGCGGGCAAATCCGAGGCAGACATTGCCGCCGAGTTTACGCGTCTGGAGCACATCGAGGCCACGGAAACCGAAGGTATTACCGCGCTTCCGGGGGCAATCGCCTTACTCAATCATTTGAATAAAGCAGGTATTCCGTGGGCTATTGTGACTTCTGGCTCCATGCCGGTAGCGCGAGCGCGTCATAAAATAGCGGGGCTTCCCGCGCCAGAGGTGTTTGTAACCGCTGAGCGGGTGAAGCGCGGAAAACCAGAACCTGATGCGTATCTGTTAGGCGCGCAGCTGCTGGGGCTTGCGCCGCAGGAGTGTGTTGTGGTGGAAGATGCTCCCGCTGGCGTGCTTTCAGGTCTGGCGGCGGGTTGCCATGTTATTGCGGTTAATGCCCCGGCAGATACCCCGCGCCTGAATGAAGTCGATTTAGTCCTCCACAGTCTGGAGCAAATTACTGTGACCAAACAGCCAAATGGCGATGTTATTATTCAGTGAAACACCTGATCATGATTTAGCCCCGTCTCGTCGGGGCTTTTTTATGGCAGAATCAAGTTATCCCCCTCAATTAACAAGGATAAGTTGTGAACGGTGAATTGATTTGGGTTCTTTCATTACTGGCCGTTGCCATCGTCTTGTTTGCGACGGGCAGAGTGCGTATGGATGCGGTCGCTTTGTTTGTTATTGTCGCGTTTGCATTAAGCGGAACGCTGACGGTCCCCGAAGTATTTTCCGGCTTTTCCGATCCTAACGTTGTCCTGATTGCCGCCTTGTTTATTATTGGCGATGGTTTGGTCCGTACCGGTGTTGCCACTGTAATGGGGACATGGCTGGTCAAAGTGGCGGGCAACAGTGAAATCAAAATGTTGGTTTTGTTGATGCTGACCGTCGCGGGGCTTGGCGCGTTTATGAGTTCAACCGGCGTTGTCGCTATCTTTATTCCCGTGGTGTTAAGCGTTGCCATGCGTATGCAAACGTCGCCGTCGCGCCTGATGATGCCGTTAAGTTTTGCCGGGCTGATAAGCGGCATGATGACGCTGGTGGCGACGCCGCCGAACCTGGTAGTCAACAGTGAATTGCTGCGTGAAGGCTATCATGGTTTTAGTTTCTTTAGCGTAACACCTATTGGCCTGGTCGTGCTGGTGCTGGGTATTTTGTATATGTTAGTGATGCGTTTCATGCTGAAAGGGGATACCCAGACCCCGCAGCGCGAAGGCTGGACGCGCCGAACCTTTCGCGATCTTATCCGTGAATATCGACTGACCGGGCGTGCGCGACGTCTGGCTATTCGCCCCGGATCGCCAATGATTGGTCAACGGCTGGACGATCTCAAATTACGTGAACGTTATGGTGCTAACGTCATCGGTGTTGAACGCTGGCGGCGTTTTCGTCGCGTTATCGTGAACGTTAATGGGGTTTCTGAATTTCGCGCGCGTGACGTTTTGCTTATTGATATGTCTGCGGCTGATGTCGATCTCCGGCAATTTTGTAGTGAGCAATTGCTGGAGCCGATGGTACTGCGCGGCGAGTATTTTTCTGACCAGGCCCTTGATGTGGGCATGGCAGAGATTTCATTAATTCCTGAGTCAGAACTTATTGGTAAATCGGTGCGCGAAATTGGTTTTCGTACCCGCTACGGATTGAATGTAGTGGGGCTAAAGCGCAATGGCGTGGCGCTGGAAGGTTCGCTGGCGGATGAGCCTCTGCTGCTGGGCGATATCATCCTGGTTGTGGGTAACTGGAAACTGATCGGTATGCTGGCCAAACAGGGCCGCGACTTCGTAGCGCTGAACTTACCGGAAGAGGTGAGTGAAGCATCGCCCGCGCACAGCCAGGCACCCCATGCGATTTTCTGTCTGGTGCTAATGGTGGCGTTAATGCTGACCGATGAAATTCCTAATCCTGTTGCCGCTATTATCGCCTGCCTGCTGATGGGGAAATTCCGCTGTATAGATGCTGAAAGCGCCTATAAATCCATTCACTGGCCGAGCATTATTTTGATCGTTGGGATGATGCCATTTGCTGTGGCATTACAGAAAACGGGAGGTGTCGCGCTGGCGGTGAAAGGGCTGATGGACATTGGCGGCGGTTACGGGCCACATATGATGCTGGGTTGTTTGTTTGTCTTGTCGGCGGTTATTGGGCTATTTATTTCTAATACCGCGACGGCGGTGTTGATGGCTCCGATTGCGCTGGCTGCTGCCAAAACGATGGGGGTGTCGCCTTATCCATTTGCGATGGTCGTGGCGATGGCAGCATCCGCCGCCTTTATGACACCGATATCTTCACCTGTTAACACACTGGTTTTAGGTCCGGGGAATTACAGCTTCAGTGACTTTGTTAAGTTGGGGGTACCGTTCACCATTATCGTGATGGCGGTTTGTGTGGTGATGATCCCGATGCTGTTTCCGTTTTGACAAGAGCCTGATGTCGCATCCGGTGCTTATTGCCTGATGCGACGCAGACTCCGGCTGCTTACAGCGGTGAATCCTGGCTAATCTCATCGAGCGAAAGATGGAAGCTGGGAACAAATACTTCCATGAAGTAGTCCATCTCCTGGCTGCGGCGCGCTTCAAGCGTCGCTTCCAGTCGCGTTTTTGCCAGCAAGAATTCATTATTTCCGGCCGCAAGTTCTTCCAGGCATTTCAGATATGCACACAGTGCATCTGCCTGTTTCACCAGCGATTTTTCTTCATCGCTATATGCATGCTCGTCAATTAACGGCGCAAAGATATCCTGCAGCTCTTCCGGAACCATATCGACCAGTTTTTGCTGAGCGATTTTTTCAATAGCCTTGTATTCCTGAGCGATTTGCGAATTGAAGTATTTCACCGGAGTAGGGAGATCTCCGGTGAGCACTTCTGAAGCATCGTGGTACATCGCCAGTAAAGCGATACGTTCGGCGTTGACATTACCGCCAAATTTACGATTTTTGATAGCTGCCAGCGCATGGGCGACCATCGCTACCTGCAAACTGTGTTCGGACACATTTTCCGTCCGCACGTTGCGCATTAGCGGCCAGCGGTTAATGAGTTTCAGGCGGGAGAGATGGGCAAAAAAATGGCTCTGTTTCATAGTGACCTTACGTATGATGACATCATCAGGTCATTGTGGCGGGATAACACTGCCGGATGCAATCTCCGGCAGTGAAATTAAGATTACAGCTGATGATAACCAGAAAGGAAACGCGCGAACTTGCTCAAAGACAGCTCGATATCATCGACACGCGGTAGCGTGACAATGCGGAAGTGATCCGGCCACGGCCAGTTGAATGCCGTCCCTTGCACCAACAGGACTTTTTCCTGCAACAGGAAATCCAGCACCATTTTCTGATCGTCGTGAATGTTAAAGCGTTTGGCGTCGATTTTCGGGAACATATACAGCGCACCACGAGGTTTCACGCAGGAAACGCCCGGAATATCATTGATCAATTCCCACGCGCGGTTACGCTGCTCATAAAGACGACCGCCAGGGGTAATAAATTCACTGATGCTCTGATAACCACCCAGTGCGGTCTGAATGGCGTGTTGCGCAGGAACGTTAGCACACAGGCGCATTGAAGCCAGCATTTCCAGACCTTCGATGTAACCTTTGGCGTGTTTTTTCGGCCCGTTCAACACCATCCACCCCTGACGGAAGCCTGCAACGCGGTACGTTTTCGACAGTCCGTTAAAGGTAATGGTCAGCAGGTCAGGTGCCAGCGGCGCAATGGAGTGATGCTCAGCGTCGTCGTAGAGAATTTTGTCATAAATTTCATCGGCGAAGATAATGAGATTATGCTGACGTGCAATCTCCACAATCTCCATTAAAAGCTCTTTGGAATATACCGCGCCGGTTGGGTTATTTGGGTTGATAATAACGATCCCACGCGTACGAGGCGTAATTTTAGCGCGAATATCATCGAGGTCTGGGAACCAGTCAGAGGATTCATCGCAAAGATAATGCACCGCTTTACCGCTGGAGAGCGAAACCGCTGCGGTCCATAGTGGGTAATCAGGTGCAGGAACCAACATTTCGTCCCCGCTGTTCAGCAATGCCTGCATTGCCTGAACGATAAGCTCCGATACACCATTGCCGATGTAAATATCTTCCACGGTAACATCACGCATGCCACGAGCCTGGTAGTGCTGCATGATGGCTTTACGCGCGGAGTAAAGACCTTTGGAATCGCAATACCCTTGAGCGGTAGGCAGGTTGCGTATCACGTCAACGAGAATTTCATCTGGCGCGTCAAAACCGAACGGGGCAGGGTTGCCGATGTTCAGTTTCAGTACCTTGTTACCTTCTTCTTCCAGGCGTTTTGCTTCTTTCAGCACCGGACCACGGATGTCATAACAGACATTCTCTAATTTGCTGGATTTTTCAATGGGGGACATGAATCTTGACCTTTTTTGCTGTTATCGCCACTCCCTGCCGTGGAAGTCAGCTTAGAACAATGTACTCCCCCAGGACGGTGTTTTGAAGGTCTGCAGAATAAGATTTTGCCAGAGGGGAAGGCTCGATTGTGCTGTTAATAACTTAATAATGGCAAAATAATGAGGTGCATATGCTTAATAAGTAATGTTATGTAGTGAATTGTTCTGATTCTTAATTGTAAGTGTGGTTTTTTTATCTGTAAGATAATTGTGTGAAAATGCCTCGTTTAAGAATTCACTACTGAATCGCGATGATGATATTTCCGCATTACGGAGAGTTTAACAGCGTGATGATTTCCGAGGTGTCACAATGGGGGCAAGGCGTGAAACTATTGTTAAGCGGAATTAATGAATGGGGATGATGCTAATTAATTATTATTTAATATTCAAAAAGGTTTTGTTGTGCTTATTAATAATAGAAGATTACTTTGCCTAACATAACATAACTTTGCATCAGATAATTCGCAATGACCCTTATAAATAAAAGGTTTTTGGGGTAAAATGCTTGCATAAATGACGGATCCCTGCTCTTGATGCCGCCTCACCATTGCTGTTTGTACGTGTTCGCGTATGACCAGCGATGCTGTACGAGAGTGGAACAAGGACTCACATTTACATTTATACAAACACGCGCATGTCATAAATAGAAAAGAGTGAGTAACTTAATAGATATGCGATCCCTGAAGATATATTCTGTGATCTACTTCAGGCATTATAACGGAACAATGTGAGTCACTTTTTTAGTGCAACTCATATGCATTTTTACTTTCGTCCGGGTTCCGGATGAAACTGCCAGGGAGGCACATTACAAATGGAATTGCTTGTTTGTGTGTGCACAGCATTAACCAGCTCAGTATGAGCCGCCAGTAAGTGATAATATATGATAAGTGCAAATCGTCCGATAATTAACCTCGACCTCGATCTGCTGAGAACATTTGTTGCTGTTGCCGATCTGAACACTTTTGCTGCCGCAGCTGCCGCTGTGTGTCGTACTCAGTCCGCCGTAAGTCAGCAAATGCAGCGTCTGGAACAACTCGTTGGGAAAGAACTGTTCGCTCGTCACGGTCGCAACAAACTGTTAACTGAACATGGCATTCAACTTCTTGGTTACGCCAGGAAAATCCTGCGTTTTAATGATGAGGCCTGCTCATCATTAATGTTCAGTAATCTTCAGGGCGTGTTAACTATCGGTGCTTCAGATGAATCTGCCGATACGATCTTACCTTTCCTGTTAAATCGCGTGAGTTCGGTTTATCCGAAACTAGCGCTGGATGTCCGCGTTAAACGTAATGCCTACATGGCAGAAATGCTGGAATCCCAGGAAGTGGATTTGATGGTAACCACCCATCGTCCTTCTACCTTTAAGGCATTGAACCTGCGTACCTCGCCAACACACTGGTACTGCGCAGCGGAATACGTATTGCAAAAAGGTGAGCCGATCCCTCTTGTGTTGCTGGATGATCCAAGTCCGTTTCGCGATATGGTGCTGGCGACGCTTAATAAAGCAGATATTCCCTGGCGACTGGCTTATGTCGCATCGACGCTTCCGGCCGTTCGTGCGGCAGTGAAAGCCGGTCTTGGCGTGACGGCAAGGCCGGTCGAGATGATGAGTCCGGACCTGCGTGTGCTGAGTGGAGTAGATGGCTTACCGCCGCTACCTGATACCGAATATTTGCTGTGTTATGACCCGTCCAGTAATAATGAGCTGGCCCAGGTGATCTATCAGGCGATGGAGAGCTACCATAATCCGTGGCAATACAGCCCAATGTCTGCTCCGGAAGGAGATGACTCATTGTTGATTGAAAGGGATATCGAGTAATCGACGGACGATAGATAATTCCTGAGACAATAGTGTAAAAACGAACCGCTGGGTTTATTTTAAACCCCAGCGGCTTTTTTTTAGTAAAAAGCCTTCCTCGTATCGTGCAGAACGTACAAAACTGTTCATTTTTCAATCACCAGAGATACACGCCCCGTACGCACAAATAATCACCTGAAAAAAATCTCCTGCTACAATAATGTTAAAAAATACGTGAATTTGTTGCTGCATTTTTGTTATAGAATGACAAAAGCGTGTCACAGATCAAGAAAATACTCTCTTTTGGGGGGAGGAATCGACACAAATTCCTGTCAAAATAGACCCGTATTTTTTCCATTGCTTCACAACGGACACGATTCAACAACATCTAATTTTCCTGGAGTCGTCAATGATCTGGGGAGAAAGGGCGCCAAATGCAAATGTTGTTGTCATTGTGTAAATCAGTGTGAAGAAACCTTTGTTAAAGTTGACAAAAGGTTATAGAAAGGAGTAAAAGACCACATCAATTAGCTGTATAAAATAGTTTCTGCAGTTATTGTAAGGTTTTTTTTATTCCTCCCCATGAATCGATGTGGCGTCCATCTGCCGTAAAGAGCAGAGAATCAGGCGCTACTTTTGATGAGTAAGCAATGAGTATGTCAACATCCACTGAAGTCATCGCTCATCACTGGGCATTCGCTATCTTTCTTATCGTTGCCATTGGCCTGTGTTGCCTGATGCTGGTAGGCGGTTGGTTTTTAGGCGGTCGCGCACGCGCGAGGTCAAAAAACGTTCCGTTTGAATCCGGTATCGACTCGGTCGGCTCCGCCCGCTTACGCCTGTCCGCCAAGTTTTATCTGGTGGCCATGTTCTTCGTTATCTTCGACGTTGAAGCGCTGTATCTGTTCGCATGGTCAACCTCTATCCGCGAAAGCGGCTGGGTAGGCTTTGTGGAAGCTGCAATTTTTATTTTTGTGTTACTGGCAGGTCTGGTTTATCTGGTGCGTATTGGCGCGCTGGACTGGACGCCCGCGCGTTCACGCCGCGAGCGTATGAACCCGGAAACGAACAGTATCGCTAATCGTCAACGCTAACCGCGAGGCATTAAGATGGATTATACGCTCACCCGCATAGATCCCAACGGTGAGAATGACCGTTACCCCCTGCAAAAGCAGGAGATCGTAACCGACCCTCTGGAGCAAGAAGTTAACAAAAACGTGTTTATGGGCAAGCTCAATGACATGGTTAACTGGGGTCGTAAAAACTCAATTTGGCCGTATAACTTCGGTCTTTCCTGCTGTTACGTTGAGATGGTGACTTCGTTTACCGCGGTGCATGACGTGGCGCGTTTTGGCGCTGAAGTATTGCGTGCTTCGCCGCGTCAGGCTGACCTGATGGTGGTTGCAGGAACCTGCTTTACCAAAATGGCACCGGTTATTCAGCGTTTGTATGACCAGATGCTGGAACCAAAATGGGTTATCTCAATGGGTGCCTGTGCCAACTCCGGCGGTATGTACGATATTTATTCCGTTGTGCAGGGCGTTGATAAATTCATCCCGGTTGATGTGTATATCCCGGGCTGTCCGCCGCGTCCTGAAGCGTACATGCAGGCACTGATGCTGTTGCAGGAATCTATCGGTAAAGAACGTCGTCCGCTCTCCTGGGTGGTTGGCGATCAGGGCGTTTATCGCGCCAATATGCAATCAGAGCGCGAACGCAAGCGCGGTGAACGCATTGCCGTTACCAACCTGCGTACACCTGACGAGATTTAATTTGCGCCTGTCGGCAAAGGGAATTTTCTTCGCTTATTCCTAAATCTATTTCGCGAAGCTTACTGCGCCGACAGTCACCACGGACCATTTGCAATGGTGAACAATATGACCGACTTAACCGCGCAAGAACCCGCCTGGCAGACCCGCGATCATCTTGATGATCCGGTGATTGGCGAACTGCGCAACCGTTTTGGGCCGGATGCCTTTACTGTTCAGGCGACTCGCACCGGGGTTCCCGTTGTGTGGATCAAGCGTGAACAATTACTGGAAGTGGGCGATTTCTTAAAGAAACTGCCGAAACCTTACGTCATGCTGTTTGACTTACACGGCATGGACGAACGTCTGCGCACACACCGCGAAGGGTTACCTGCCGCGGATTTTTCCGTTTTCTACCATCTGATTTCTATCGATCGTAACCGCGACATCATGCTGAAGGTGGCGCTGGCAGAAAACGACCTGCACGTACCGACCTTTACCAAATTATTCCCGAACGCTAACTGGTATGAGCGTGAAACCTGGGATCTATTTGGCATTACATTCGACGGTCACCCGAACCTGCGCCGCATCATGATGCCGCAAACCTGGAAAGGTCACCCGCTGCGTAAAGATTACCCGGCGCGCGCTACCGAATTCTCGCCGTTTGAGCTGACCAAAGCCAAACAGGATCTGGAGATGGAAGCCCTGACCTTCAAACCGGAAGAGTGGGGGATGAAGCGCGGCACCGAAAATGAGGACTTCATGTTCCTCAACCTCGGTCCGAACCACCCGTCTGCGCACGGTGCTTTCCGTATCGTTTTGCAGCTTGATGGCGAAGAGATTGTCGACTGCGTACCAGACATCGGTTACCACCACCGTGGCGCAGAGAAAATGGGCGAACGCCAGTCTTGGCACAGCTACATTCCGTATACCGACCGTATCGAATACCTCGGCGGCTGCGTTAACGAAATGCCTTATGTGCTGGCGGTAGAGAAACTGGCTGGGATCACCGTGCCGGATCGCGTTAACGTCATTCGCGTAATGCTCTCCGAACTGTTTCGCATCAACAGTCACCTGCTGTATATCTCCACCTTTATTCAGGACGTCGGCGCGATGACGCCAGTGTTCTTCGCCTTTACCGATCGTCAGAAAATTTACGATCTGGTGGAAGCAATCACTGGTTTCCGTATGCACCCGGCGTGGTTCCGTATTGGCGGCGTAGCGCACGACCTGCCGCGCGGCTGGGATCGCCTGCTGCGTGAGTTCCTCGACTGGATGCCGAAACGTCTGGCGTCTTACGAGAAAGCGGCGCTGCAAAACACCATTCTGAAAGGTCGTTCCCAGGGCGTTGCCGCTTACGGCGCGAAAGAGGCGCTGGAGTGGGGCACCACCGGCGCGGGTCTGCGTGCCACCGGGATCGACTTCGACGTGCGTAAGGCGCGTCCTTATTCTGGCTATGAAAACTTCGACTTCGAAATTCCGGTGGGCGGTGGTGTTTCTGACTGCTACACCCGCGTAATGCTGAAAGTAGAAGAGTTGCGCCAGAGTCTGCGCATTCTTGAGCAGTGCCTCAACAACATGCCGGAAGGCCCGTTCAAAGCGGATCACCCGCTGACCACGCCGCCGCCGAAAGAGCGCACGCTGCAACATATCGAAACCCTGATCACCCACTTCCTGCAAGTGTCGTGGGGTCCGGTGATGCCTGCCAATGAATCCTTCCAGATGGTTGAGGCGACCAAGGGGATCAACAGTTACTACCTGACCAGCGACGGTAGCACCATGAGTTATCGCACCCGTATCCGTACGCCGAGTTATGCGCATTTGCAGCAAATTCCGGCGGCGATCCGCGGCAGCCTGGTGTCTGACCTGATTGTTTATCTGGGCAGTATCGATTTTGTTATGTCAGATGTGGACCGCTAATTATGCACGAGAATCAACAACCACAAACCGAGGCTTTTGAGCTGAGTGCGGCAGAGCGTGAAGCGATTGAGCACGAGATGCACCACTACGAAGACCCGCGTGCGGCGTCCATTGAAGCGCTGAAAATCGTTCAGAAGCAGCGTGGCTGGGTGCCGGATGGCGCGATCCACGCGATCGCCGATGTGCTGGGTATTCCGGCGAGCGACGTCGAAGGCGTGGCAACGTTTTATAGCCAGATCTTCCGTCAGCCAGTAGGCCGCCATGTGATCCGTTATTGCGACAGCGTGGTCTGTCATATCAACGGTTACCAGGGTATTCAGGCGGCGCTGGAGAAAAAACTGAACATCAAACCAGGGCAAACGACATTTGATGGCCGCTTTACGCTGCTGCCAACTTGCTGCCTGGGGAACTGTGATAAAGGGCCAAACATGATGATCGATGAGGACACTCACGCGCATCTGACCCCGGAAGCGATCCCTGAACTGCTGGAGCGGTATAAATGAAAAACATTATCCGTACTCCCGAAACGCATCCGCTGACCTGGCGTCTGCGCGATGACAAACAGCCAGTGTGGCTGGACGAATATCGCAGCAAAAACGGTTACGAAGGCGCGCGCAAGGCGCTGACCGGGCTGTCTCCGGACGAAATCGTTAATCAGGTAAAAGACTCTGGTCTGAAAGGGCGCGGCGGTGCGGGCTTTTCGACTGGTCTGAAGTGGAGCCTGATGCCGAAAGACGAATCCATGAATATCCGTTACCTACTGTGTAACGCCGATGAAATGGAGCCGGGCACCTATAAAGACCGTCTGCTGATGGAGCAACTGCCGCACCTGCTGGTGGAAGGCATGCTCATCTCCGCGTTTGCGCTGAAAGCTTACCGTGGCTATATCTTCCTGCGCGGCGAATATATCGAAGCGGCAGTGAATCTACGCCGTGCCATTGCCGAAGCCACCGAAGCGGGTCTGCTTGGCAAAAACATTATGGGAACAGGTTTTGATTTCGAACTGTTCGTCCATACCGGGGCAGGGCGCTACATCTGCGGTGAAGAAACAGCGTTAATCAACTCCCTGGAAGGGCGTCGCGCTAACCCACGCTCGAAACCGCCCTTCCCGGCAACCTCCGGTGCATGGGGTAAACCAACCTGCGTTAACAACGTCGAAACCCTGTGTAACGTTCCGGCGATCCTCGCTAACGGCGTGGAGTGGTATCAGAACATCTCGAAAAGTAAAGATGCTGGCACCAAGCTGATGGGCTTCTCTGGTCGGGTGAAAAATCCGGGTCTGTGGGAACTGCCGTTCGGCACCACCGCACGCGAGATCCTCGAAGACTACGCCGGTGGTATGCGTGATGGTCTGAAATTCAAAGCCTGGCAGCCAGGCGGCGCGGGGACTGACTTTCTGACCGAAGCGCACCTTGACCTGCCGATGGAATTCGAAAGTATCGGTAAAGCGGGAAGCCGTCTGGGTACGGCGCTGGCGATGGCGGTTGACCACGAGATCAACATGGTGTCGCTGGTGCGTAACCTGGAAGAGTTTTTCGCCCGTGAGTCCTGCGGCTGGTGTACGCCATGCCGCGACGGTCTGCCGTGGAGCGTGAAAATTCTGCGTGCGCTGGAGCGTGGCGAAGGCCAGCCGGGCGATATCGAAACACTTGAGCAACTGTGTCGATTCTTAGGCCCGGGTAAAACTTTCTGTGCCCACGCACCTGGTGCAGTGGAGCCGTTACAGAGCGCCATCAAATATTTCCGCGAAGAATTTGAGGCGGGAATCAAACAGCCGTTCAGCAATACCCATTTGATTAATGGGATTCAGCCAAACCTGCTGAAAGAGCGCTGGTAACCGAATTTCGATTAACGCTCAGTCTCTGACTGAGAAAACTGGAAGCATGCTAATGGCTACAATTCATGTAGACGGCAAAGAATACGAGGTCAACGGAGCGGACAACCTGCTGGAAGCTTGTCTGTCTCTGGGCCTTGATATTCCTTACTTTTGCTGGCATCCGGCGCTGGGAAGCGTCGGTGCTTGCCGCCAGTGTGCGGTGAAGCAATATCAAAACGCGGAAGACACGCGTGGTCGCCTGGTGATGTCCTGTATGACACCGGCTTCCGATGGCACCTTTATTTCCATTGACGACGAAGAAGCGAAACAGTTCCGTGAAAGTGTGGTCGAGTGGTTGATGACCAACCACCCGCACGACTGTCCGGTATGTGAAGAGGGCGGTAACTGCCATCTTCAGGATATGACTGTGATGACCGGACACAGCTTCCGTCGCTACCGTTTCACTAAACGTACCCACCGTAATCAGGATTTGGGGCCATTCATCTCTCACGAAATGAACCGCTGCATCGCCTGCTACCGCTGTGTGCGTTACTACAAAGATTACGCTGACGGTACGGACCTGGGCGTTTACGGTGCGCACGACAACGTCTACTTCGGTCGCCCGGAAGACGGCACGCTGGAAAGCGAATTTTCCGGTAACCTGGTCGAAATTTGCCCGACCGGCGTATTCACCGACAAAACGCACTCCGAGCGTTACAACCGTAAATGGGATATGCAGTTTGCGCCGAGCATCTGCCAGCAATGTTCCATCGGCTGTAACATCAGCCCCGGCGAGCGTTATGGCGAACTGCGTCGTATCGAAAACCGTTACAACGGTACGGTAAACCACTACTTCCTCTGCGACCGTGGTCGTTTCGGTTACGGTTACGTCAACCTGAAAGATCGTCCGCGTCAGCCAGTACAGCGTCGTGGCGATGATTTCATTACCCTCAACGCCGAACAGGCAATGCAGGGTGCAGCAGATATTCTGCGTCAGTCGAAGAAAGTGATCGGTATTGGTTCTCCGCGTGCCAGCGTGGAAAGCAACTTTGCGCTGCGTGAGCTGGTGGGCGAAGAAAACTTCTATACCGGTATCGCTCACGGTGAGCAGGAACGTCTGCAACTGGCGCTGAAAGTTCTGCGTGAAGGCGGCATTTATACTCCGGCTCTGCGCGAAATCGAATCTTACGATGCGGTACTGGTGCTGGGCGAAGACGTTACCCAGACCGGCGCGCGCGTCGCGCTGGCAGTGCGTCAGGCGGTGAAAGGTAAAGCGCGCGAAATGGCGGCAGCACAGAAAGTGGCTGACTGGCAGATTGCGGCAATCCTCAACATTGGTCAACGTGCGAAGCATCCGCTGTTTGTTACCAACGTTGATGACACCCGTCTGGATGATATCGCGGCGTGGACTTACCGCGCACCGGTTGAAGATCAGGCGCGTTTAGGTTTTGCCATCGCCCATGCGCTGGACAACTCCGCACCGGCAGTTGACGGCATAGAGCCTGAGCTGCAAAGCAAAATCGACGTCATCGTGCAGGCACTGGCTGGTGCGAAGAAACCGTTGATTATCTCCGGGACGAACGCTGGTAGCGCTGAAGTGATTCAGGCTGCGGCTAACGTGGCGAAAGCCCTGAAAGGTCGCGGCGCTGACGTCGGTATCACCATGATTGCCCGTTCCGTCAACAGCATGGGGCTGGGCATTATGGGCGGTGGATCGCTTGAAGAAGCGTTAACCGAACTGGAAACCGGACGCGCCGACGCGGTGGTGGTGCTGGAAAACGATCTGCATCGTCACGCTTCCGCTACCCGCGTGAATGCTGCGCTGGCTAAAGCGCCGCTGGTGATGGTGGTTGACCATCAACGCACAGCGATTATGGAAAACGCTCATCTGGTACTTTCCGCCGCCAGCTTTGCTGAAAGCGACGGTACGGTGATCAACAACGAAGGCCGCGCCCAACGTTTCTTCCAGGTTTACGATCCGGCTTATTACGACAGCCAAACTGTCATGCTGGAAAGCTGGCGCTGGCTGCACTCGCTGCATAGCACCCTGCTGAGCCGTGAAGTGGACTGGACGCAGCTCGACCACGTGATTGACGCTGTTGTGGCGAAAATCCCGGAACTGGCAGGTATCAAAGATGCTGCGCCGGATGCGACATTCCGTATTCGTGGGCAGAAACTGGCCCGTGAACCGCATCGCTATAGCGGTCGTACCGCCATGCGCGCCAATATCAGCGTTCATGAGCCGCGTCAGCCGCAGGATATTGACACCATGTTCACCTTCTCGATGGAAGGTAACAACCAGCCGACCGCGCACCGTTCGCAAGTGCCGTTTGCCTGGGCGCCAGGCTGGAACTCCCCGCAGGCGTGGAACAAATTCCAGGACGAAGTGGGCGGCAAACTGCGCTTTGGCGATCCGGGCGTGCGTCTGTTTGAAACCAGCGAAAATGGTCTGGATTACTTCACCAGCGTACCGGCACGCTTCCAGCCGCAGGACGGGAAATGGCGTATCGCGCCGTATTACCACCTGTTTGGCAGCGATGAATTGTCACAGCGTGCTCCGGTCTTCCAGAGCCGTATGCCGCAGCCGTACATCAAACTCAACCCAGCGGATGCCGCGAAGTTGGGTGTGAACGCAGGTACACGCGTTTCCTTTAGTTACGATGGCAACACGGTCACGCTGCCGGTTGAAATCGCCGAAGGGCTAACAGCAGGGCAGGTGGGCTTGCCGATGGGTATGTCCGGCATTGCTCCGGTGCTGGCTGGCGCGCATCTTGAGGATCTCAAGGAGGCACAACAATGAGTTGGATATCACCGGAACTGATTGAGATCCTGCTGACCGTCCTTAAAGCGGTGGTGATCCTGCTGGTGGTAGTCACCTGTGGGGCATTCATGAGCTTTGGCGAACGTCGCCTGCTGGGTCTGTTCCAGAACCGTTATGGACCTAACCGTGTTGGCTGGGGCGGTTCGCTCCAGCTGGTTGCGGACATGATCAAAATGTTCTTTAAAGAAGACTGGATCCCGAAATTCTCGGATCGCGTCATCTTTACCCTGGCACCGATGATTGCCTTTACCTCGCTGCTGCTGGCCTTTGCAATTGTGCCAGTCAGTCCGGGTTGGGTGGTTGCCGACCTGAACATCGGGATTTTGTTCTTCCTGATGATGGCAGGTCTGGCGGTTTACGCGGTGCTGTTTGCGGGCTGGTCAAGTAACAACAAATACTCGCTGCTGGGTGCGATGCGTGCTTCTGCGCAGACCCTGAGCTACGAAGTGTTCCTCGGGCTTTCCCTGATGGGCGTGGTGGCGCAGGCCGGTTCATTCAACATGACCGACATCGTCAACAGCCAGGCGCATGTGTGGAACGTCATCCCGCAATTCTTTGGTTTTATTACCTTTGCCATCGCGGGCGTGGCGGTGTGTCACCGTCACCCGTTTGACCAGCCGGAAGCCGAGCAGGAACTGGCGGATGGTTACCACATTGAATATTCCGGTATGAAGTTCGGTCTGTTCTTCGTGGGCGAATACATCGGGATTGTGACCATCTCTGCACTGATGGTGACGCTGTTCTTCGGTGGCTGGCAAGGCCCGTTGTTACCGCCATTCATCTGGTTCGCGCTGAAAACCGCGTTCTTTATGATGATGTTCATTTTGATTCGTGCGTCGTTACCGCGTCCGCGTTATGACCAGGTAATGTCCTTCGGCTGGAAAATCTGCCTGCCGCTGACGCTGATCAACTTGCTGGTAACGGCGGCTGTCATTCTCTGGCAGGCGCAATAAGGGGCAATAAGACCATGACCTTAAAAGAATTGTTAGTAGGTTTCGGTACCCAGGTTCGTAGTATCTGGATGATCGGCCTGCACGCGTTCGCCAAACGCGAAACGCGAATGTACCCGGAAGAGCCGGTCTATCTGCCGCCCCGTTATCGTGGTCGTATCGTTCTGACCCGCGATCCGGACGGCGAAGAGCGTTGCGTAGCCTGTAACCTCTGCGCGGTAGCCTGCCCGGTCGGCTGTATCTCGCTGCAAAAAGCAGAAACCAAAGACGGTCGCTGGTATCCGGAATTTTTCCGCATCAACTTCTCACGCTGCATTTTCTGTGGTCTGTGCGAAGAAGCCTGTCCGACCACGGCGATTCAGTTAACCCCGGATTTCGAAATGGGGGAATACAAGCGCCAGGATCTGGTTTACGAGAAAGAGGATCTGCTGATCTCCGGTCCGGGCAAATACCCGGAATATAACTTCTACCGGATGGCAGGTATGGCAATCGACGGCAAAGATAAGGGCGAAGCAGAGAACGAAGCCAAGCCTATCGACGTCAAGAGCCTGTTACCGTAAGGAGAGGGGCAATGGAGTTCGCTTTTTATATCTGTGGCCTGATAGCCATACTTGCGACCTTGCGAGTGATCACCCATACCAATCCGGTACACGCGCTGCTGTACCTGATTATTTCGCTGCTGGCGATCTCTGGGGTGTTCTTCTCACTGGGCGCTTACTTCGCCGGTGCGCTGGAAATTATCGTCTATGCGGGTGCCATTATGGTGCTGTTCGTGTTCGTGGTGATGATGCTCAACCTGGGCGGTTCAGAAATCGAACAGGAACGCCAGTGGCTGAAACCGCAGGTGTGGATTGGTCCGGCAATTTTGTCAGCCATCATGCTGGTGGTGATTGTTTACGCCATTCTCGGTGTTAACGATCAAGGTATCGACGGTACGCCAATCAGTGCTAAAGCAGTGGGTATTACGCTGTTCGGGCCTTACGTACTGGCGGTGGAACTGGCTTCTATGCTGCTGCTCGCGGGTCTGGTTGTGGCCTTCCACGTCGGTCGTGAAGAGCGTGCGGGTGAAGTGCTGAGCAATCGTAAAGACGACAGCGCGAAAAGAAAAACGGAGGAGCACGCATGATCCCCTTACAACATGGACTGATCCTCGCGGCAATCTTATTCGTTCTTGGCTTAACCGGTCTGGTTATCCGTCGCAATCTGCTGTTTATGCTGATTGGTCTGGAAATCATGATTAACGCCTCCGCGCTGGCCTTTGTGGTCGCCGGAAGCTACTGGGGCCAGACCGACGGTCAGGTGATGTACATTCTCGCCATCAGCCTCGCGGCGGCGGAAGCGAGTATCGGCCTTGCGCTGCTGCTGCAACTTCACCGTCGTCGCCAGAACCTGAACATCGATTCAGTAAGTGAGATGCGCGGATGAACATGCTTGCCTTAACCATTATTTTGCCATTGATTGGCTTCGTCCTGCTGGCGTTCTCCCGTGGGCGCTGGTCTGAAAACGTCTCGGCGATCGTCGGCGTTGGCTCTGTGGGCCTGGCGGCGCTGGTAACTGCCTTTATCGGCGTTGACTTCTTCGCTAACGGTGAGCAGGCATACAGCCAGCCGCTGTGGACGTGGATGTCGGTAGGCGACTTTAACATCGGTTTTAACCTGGTGCTGGACGGCCTGTCGCTGACCATGCTCTCGGTGGTCACTGGTGTGGGTTTCCTTATTCACATGTACGCCTCCTGGTATATGCGCGGTGAAGAGGGCTACTCTCGCTTCTTCGCTTACACCAACCTGTTCATCGCCAGCATGGTAGTTCTGGTGCTTGCCGACAACCTGCTGCTGATGTACCTCGGCTGGGAAGGCGTGGGCCTGTGCTCCTATCTGCTGATCGGTTTCTATTACACCGATCCGAAGAATGGCGCAGCGGCAATGAAAGCGTTCGTCGTGACCCGTGTGGGTGACGTCTTCCTCGCTTTCGCGCTGTTCATTCTTTACAACGAACTGGGCACCCTGAACTTCCGCGAAATGGTGGAACTGGCACCAGTGCACTTTGCTGACGGCAATAACATGCTGATGTGGGCGACGCTGATGCTGCTGGGCGGTGCGGTCGGTAAATCTGCTCAGTTGCCGTTGCAGACATGGCTTGCCGACGCAATGGCGGGCCCGACGCCTGTCTCCGCGCTGATCCACGCTGCAACAATGGTAACCGCGGGTGTCTACCTGATCGCCCGTACCCACGGCCTGTTCCTGATGACGCCGGAAGTTCTGCATCTGGTGGGCATTGTTGGGGCGGTTACGCTGCTGCTGGCCGGTTTTGCGGCGCTGGTACAGACCGACATCAAACGTGTTCTCGCTTACTCTACCATGAGCCAGATTGGCTACATGTTCCTCGCGCTTGGCGTGCAGGCATGGGATGCGGCGATTTTCCACTTGATGACCCACGCGTTCTTTAAAGCGCTGCTGTTCCTGGCATCCGGTTCCGTCATTCTGGCCTGCCATCACGAACAGAACATCTTTAAGATGGGTGGTCTGCGTAAATCTATTCCGCTGGTTTATCTCTGCTTCCTGGTGGGCGGCGCAGCACTGTCGGCACTGCCGCTGGTCACTGCGGGCTTCTTCAGTAAGGATGAGATCCTCGCGGGTGCGATGGCGAATGGACATATCAATCTGATGGTGGCAGGTCTGGTCGGTGCATTTATGACCTCGCTTTACACCTTCCGTATGATTTTCATCGTCTTCCACGGAAAAGAACAAATTCACGCTCACGCCGTGAAAGGGGTAACTCACAGCCTGCCGCTGATTGTGCTGCTGATCCTTTCCACCTTCGTTGGCGCACTGATTGTACCGCCGCTGCAGGGCGTGCTTCCGCAAACGACGGAGCTGGCGCACGGCAGCATGTTGACCCTGGAAATTACCTCTGGCGTGGTCGCGGTGGTCGGCATTCTGCTGGCTGCCTGGCTATGGCTGGGTAAACGTACTCTGGTGACCTCCATCGCCAACAGTGCGCCGGGCCGTCTGCTGGGTACCTGGTGGTACAACGCCTGGGGCTTTGACTGGCTGTACGACAAAGTGTTCGTCAAGCCGTTCCTGGGTATTGCCTGGTTGCTGAAACGCGATCCGCTGAACTCAATGATGAACATCCCGGCTGTCCTTTCCCGCTTTGCAGGTAAAGGTCTGCTGTTAAGCGAGAACGGTTATCTGCGCTGGTATGTGGCATCCATGAGCATCGGTGCGGTCGTGGTGCTGGCACTGTTGATGGTACTGCGTTGAGTTAAGGATTGTGGGATTGCCCCTGGGCATATAAGAACGTAGGTCGGATAAGCCGTCTTCGCGGCGCATCCGACACTACCCCCAGTCCGAAGAGAATTTTCTGTCGTGAGAATTCGTTGAAAATCCGGTCCTGACGGGACTTTTACAAGGAATAAAGATCGCCATGTTACTACCCTGGCTAATATTAATTCCCTTTATCGGCGGCTTCCTGTGCTGGCAGACCGAACGCTTTGGCGTCAAGGTGCCGCGCTGGATCGCGCTGGTAACCATGGGATTGACGCTGGCGCTGTCGCTGCAACTGTGGTTGCAGGGCGGTTATTCACTGACGCAATCCGCCGGAATTCCGCAGTGGCAGTCTGAATTCGACATGCCGTGGATCCCGCGTTTTGGTATCTCTATTCATCTCGCCATTGACGGTCTGTCGTTGCTGATGGTCGTGCTGACCGGTCTGCTCGGTGTGCTGGCGGTACTCTGTTCGTGGAAAGAGATCGAAAAATATCAGGGCTTCTTCCACCTCAACCTGATGTGGATCCTGGGCGGCGTTATCGGCGTGTTCCTTGCCATCGACATGTTCCTGTTCTTCTTCTTCTGGGAAATGATGCTGGTGCCGATGTACTTCCTGATCGCACTGTGGGGGCATAAAGCCTCTGACGGTAAAACGCGTATCACGGCGGCAACCAAGTTCTTCATTTACACCCAGGCGAGTGGTCTGGTGATGTTGATCGCCATCCTGGCGCTGGTTTTCGTTCACTACAATGCGACCGGCGTCTGGACCTTCAACTATGAAGAGCTGCTGAATACGCCGATGTCTAACGGCGTGGAATACCTGTTGATGCTGGGCTTCTTCATCGCCTTCGCAGTGAAAATGCCGGTGGTTCCGCTGCATGGCTGGTTACCGGATGCGCACTCCCAGGCACCGACCGCCGGTTCCGTTGACCTCGCGGGGATCTTGCTGAAAACCGCCGCTTACGGTCTGTTGCGTTTCTCCTTGCCGCTGTTCCCGAACGCGTCGGCAGAGTTTGCGCCAATCGCCATGTGGCTGGGTGTTATCGGCATCTTCTATGGTGCGTGGATGGCCTTCGCCCAGACCGATATCAAACGTCTGATCGCTTACACCTCGGTTTCCCACATGGGCTTCGTGCTGATTGCTATCTACACCGGCAGCCAGTTGGCCTACCAGGGCGCGGTAATCCAGATGATTGCGCACGGCTTGTCGGCGGCGGGTCTGTTTATTCTTTGTGGTCAGCTTTATGAACGTATTCACACCCGCGACATGCGCATGATGGGCGGTCTGTGGAGCAAGATGAAATGGCTGCCAGCACTGTCGCTGTTCTTTGCGGTGGCAACGCTTGGGATGCCTGGCACCGGTAACTTCGTCGGCGAATTTATGATTCTGTTCGGCAGCTTCCAGGTTGTCCCGGTGATTACCGTTATCTCTACCTTTGGGCTGGTCTTTGCTTCTGTTTATTCGCTGGCGATGCTGCATCGCGCTTATTTCGGTAAAGCGAAAAGCCAGATTGCCAGCCAGGAACTGCCAGGGATGTCGCTGCGTGAGCTGTTTATGATCCTGTTGCTGGTGGTGCTGCTGGTACTGCTGGGCTTCTATCCGCAGCCGATTCTGGATACCTCGCACTCCGCGATTGGCAATATCCAGCAGTGGTTTGTTAATTCCGTTACTACTACAAGGCCGTAAATCGCCATGACAATAACTCCACAAAACCTGATCGCACTGCTACCGTTGCTGATCGTCGGCTTGACGGTGGTGGTTGTGATGCTCTCCATTGCGTGGCGACGCAATCATTTCCTCAACGCTACGCTCTCGGTTATTGGGCTTAACGCGGCGCTGGTTTCGCTCTGGTTTGTCGGCCAGGCGGGCGCTATGGACGTTACGCCGCTGATGCGCGTTGATGGTTTCGCCATGCTTTACACCGGGCTGGTATTGTTGGCGAGCCTCGCCACCTGTACTTTCGCCTACCCGTGGCTTGAAGGCTATAACGACAACAAGGACGAGTTCTACCTGTTGGTGTTAATTGCCGCGCTGGGCGGGATCCTGCTGGCGAATGCCAACCATCTGGCGTCTCTGTTCCTCGGTATCGAACTGATCTCTTTGCCGCTGTTTGGCCTGGTCGGTTACGCTTTCCGCCAGAAACGTTCGCTGGAAGCCAGTATCAAATACACCATCCTTTCTGCCGCAGCGTCTTCTTTCCTGCTGTTCGGTATGGCGCTGGTGTATGCGCAGTCTGGCGACCTGTCGTTTGTCGCACTGGGTAAAAACCTCGGCGACGGTATGCTCAACGAGCCGCTGTTGCTGGCAGGTTTTGGCCTGATGATTGTTGGCCTCGGTTTCAAACTCTCTCTGGTGCCGTTCCACCTGTGGACGCCAGACGTATACCAGGGCGCGCCTGCGCCGGTTTCCACTTTCCTGGCGACGGCGAGCAAAATCGCTATCTTCGGCGTGGTGATGCGTTTGTTCCTTTACGCACCGGTGGGTGACAGTGAAGCGATTCGCGTAGTGCTGGCGATTATCGCCTTTGCCTCCATCATCTTCGGTAACCTGATGGCGTTGAGCCAGACCAATATCAAACGTCTGCTCGGTTACTCATCTATCTCTCACCTCGGCTATCTGCTGGTGGCGCTGATTGCGCTGCAAACCGGCGAGATGTCGATGGAAGCGGTAGGGGTTTACCTGGTCGGTTATCTGTTCAGCAGCCTCGGCGCGTTCGGCGTGGTCAGCCTGATGTCCAGCCCGTATCGTGGCCCGGATGCTGATTCCCTGTTCTCTTACCGCGGTCTGTTCTGGCATCGTCCGATCCTCGCGGCAGTGATGACGGTGATGATGCTTTCACTGGCTGGTATCCCAATGACGCTGGGCTTTATCGGTAAGTTCTACGTGCTGGCGGTCGGTGTCCAGGCACACTTGTGGTGGCTGGTGGGTGCCGTGGTTGTTGGTTCGGCAATCGGCCTTTACTACTACCTGCGCGTGGCGGTGAGCTTATACCTGCACGCTCCGGAACAACCGGGTCGCGATGCACCATCAAACTGGCAGTACAGCGCAGGCGGTATCGTGGTGCTGATCTCTGCACTGTTGGTACTGGTGCTGGGTGTATGGCCACAACCGCTGATTAGCATTGTGCGGTTAGCAATGCCGCTGATGTAAACAGTCAGTTTGTAAGTCAGAAAGCCGCCGACATGTTCGGCGGTTTTTTTGGGTGCCCTGACACCATCACCCAACAATAACCGTCAGCGCATGATTCCCTTGTCGCAGCATACGTCGATACGCGCTAATCAGCTTTTCCATATCAAGCATGATCGAAGCAAAGAGTTGCCCCTCTAACTCTTCTGAAAAGGTTACTCCCGGATAAATCTCCATTTCATTGAGTCGCTTAATGGAAAACTGTTTACGCAGCTCACTTCGATCCAGTGATTCCAGTCGGTCGATTGTCGCGGCTAACTCCTGATTCCAGGTCAATCCCAGGAAGCCATCTATGCCATCTTCTAGGCTGTGTTCACCAAGCACGGCGCGACTCAGCGGGTCATTCTTCGCGGGATCAAAAGCAGAGGTGCCTGTCAGCCCAAAGTGTAAAAAATCCCAGCGTTTATCAATATCCAGTCGGCGTAATCCTGAAAGCGTGTCATGTATATTATCCATCAAAGGTTTTTTAGTAGACTCAAGCAGTTGGTTAATCTTTTCTGAGTCAATTTCTGCAAAATAGCCAATCATTCCCATTTATTTTTCCTCCGTTGAATTTCATGTTTCGCATCTTAAAACAGACGAAAGAAAATAAAATGCGCATGTTGCTTTTTCTGGATCCGCCTCGAGAAATTTTTATTATTTACTGTTGTATAACAAGGTTGTAACTCCATCCACTACCTGAGCCATTTTCTGATAATTTAATCTGTCTGCGATATCACCGGGCAAGTGGTATTGTTTATTACGATAAAAAGCGGTGTCAGTAATCATTACGGCGGGAATATCGTGTTGCCAATAATTAAGGTGATCAGAGAAATCAATACCGGGAATAAAACCTGGGGCATTCATAGAATAAACAGATAAATCCCGGGATGACAACAATGCCGCTTTTACCTGACGAACGGCGTTGATATCCTGCATTCTGCCGACCACGGCAATAAAGTCTCCCCGATCGGGATAAAGCCAGGACATTGCCGGGGATGGGTAATCCTGGCTACCAGGCGTTGAGTCGTAATAACCAATCATCTCCAGCGCTATCATTAATTTCACTGGACGCTCAAGCGAAGCTGCATGTACCGCGCTCCCCATTTCATCGCTACGAAAGAAGGGCGGTTCTTCCGACGCATAGGCGACCAGTTGGACGCCAATCCCTGGAGTCTGCTGCTGTAACAAACGTGCCAGTTCGAGTAATCCTGCCACGCCGCTGGCGTTATCATCCGCGCCCGGCGTATAGGTCAATTGATCGTTTTCATAACTACTGACAGAGTCATAGTGCGCACCAATAATAATCAGCGGTCCATCGGCAGGACCATAATTAGCAACAATGTTTTTGTAGGGGCCACCCGTAATGGGGACATCCTGCGCGGTAACTCTGGCACCGTTACTGATAAAGACCTCTTTTATATACTCTGCGGACCTATTCAGATTATCAATATTGTCGGCGCTACGTGGATGCACTGTTTGTGTAAGATAACGAACTGTTTTTTCTAATTGCTCAGGACTTGCGTGTCGGGGCGTTGGCGGTAATGCATTCACCCAGGGTTGGTAAAAAATAATCAGAGGGAGTGAAAACAGAAATAATATAATAAAAGCAAAATTTATTTTTTTTCATATGCAAATTATTAATGGGTTGCGTTGTCGAATCATTATTTGTTATGAATTTCGAGATTGTATTTTATTAAGATTAGCAGGATTATACAAAGAGTATATTTTATGTATGGGCCCTGAGTTTATTTAAAAGGATTTTATATGCGAAATAAAAATATAATCATGTTACTTATAAGTAGTTTGATTTTGTCAGGATGTGGGCCGGAACCTGAGGATAAGGAAAGTCAGCAACAACAACCCAGTACCCCCTCAGACCAACAAGTGCTTGTCGCGCAACAAGCTGCAATAAAAGAGGTAGAGCAAAGCGCCGCCGCCGCTAAAGCTGCTGCAGACGCGAAAACCTTAGCCCAGCAAGAAGTGCAACAATATTCAGACAAACAGACTTTGCAGGGGAGATTGCAGGAAGCGCCAACATTTGCACGAGCGGCTAAAGCAAACGCTACACATATCGCAAATCCAGGAACCGCTCGCTACCAGCAGTTCGATGATAATCCGGTTAAGCAGGTAGCGCAAAACCCACTCGTGACGTTTAGCCTTGACGTCGATACCGGCAGTTATGCGAATGTGCGGCGTTTCCTTAATCAAGGGCTGTTACCTCCGCCAGACGCTGTGCGGGTGGAGGAGATAGTCAATTATTTCCCGTCTGACTGGGATATCAAAGACAAACAATCTATTCCGGCCTCTAAGCCAATACCTTTCGCTATGCGCTACGAATTGGCACCTGCACCCTGGAATGAACAGCGAACATTGCTGAAAGTTGATATCCTGGCGAAAGATCGCAAAAGTGAAGAGTTACCCGCTTCTAATCTGGTCTTTCTTATCGACACGTCTGGTTCAATGATTTCTGATGAACGTTTGCCACTTATCCAGTCTTCGTTGAAATTATTGGTCAAAGAACTTCGTGAGCAGGATAACATTGCCATCGTGACCTACGCTGGCGACTCTCGTATTGCGTTGCCTTCTATCTCCGGTAGTCACAAGGCGGAAATTAATGCTGCAATTGATTCGCTGGATGCAGAAGGCAGTACCAATGGCGGTGCCGGGCTGGAGATGGCTTATCAGCAGGCAGCGAAGGGGTTTATTAAAGGTGGTATCAATCGCATTTTATTGGCCACTGACGGTGACTTTAACGTTGGCATTGACGATCCAAAATCGATTGAATCAATGGTCAAAAAACAGCGTGAGTCCGGTGTTACTCTGTCGACGCTTGGCGTGGGGGATAGCAATTATAACGAGGCAATGATGGTAAGAATTGCCGATGTTGGTAACGGCAACTATAGCTACATTGATACCCTCTCAGAGGCGCAGAAAGTGTTGAACAGTGAAATGCGGCAGACGTTGATTACCGTAGCAAAAGATGTCAAAGCGCAAATTGAGTTTAACCCCGCGTGGGTAACGGAATACCGTCAGATAGGTTATGAAAAGCGCCAACTTAGGGCAGAGGATTTTAATAACGACAACGTTGATGCGGGTGATATTGGCGCAGGTAAACATATAACATTTTTATTTGAATTAACGCTGAAAGGGCAAAAAGCATCAATTGATAAGTTACGCTATGCCCCGGATAACAAATCAGCGAAATCGGACAAAACAAAAGAACTTGCCTGGTTAAAGATTCGTTGGAAATCCCCACAGGGAAAAGAAAGTCAGTTAGTTGAATTCCCGTTGGCATTCGCAATAAAGGCACCTTCAGAAGATATGCGTTTTCGCGCAGCAGTGGCTGCATATGGGCAAAAGTTACGCGGTTCTGAATACCTGAATAATACCTCCTGGCAGCAGATCAAACAGTGGGCTCAGAAGGCAAAAGGGGAAGATCCACAGGGTTACAGAGCGGAATTTATTCGCCTGATTGGACTGGCGAAAGATCTGGACAATTCACAAAACTAAAAATGATAATTCTGTTTGCCTGATATCGACATCAAACGTATCCGGCAAACAGATGAAAAAATGTCAAATAAATGCGTTGGTATCGTTAAATTAATCTGCTAACTAACCACCGCTTTCGACTTAAATGCTAAACACCGCGAAATCATTCGCTAGTTCAGTCACCGGGAAAATTGACCTGCATTCACGTAACAGGTGCTGACAACCTTTGTCATCATAGCGCGAGCTGACGTGGGTAATGATTAGCTTACCGACTCCAGCCTCACGGGCCAGTGTCGCAGCCTGGCGTGTAGAGCTATGACCGCGACTATTGGCTTTGGCCTCCATCGCCATATCCAGAGTCGCTTCGTGAACCATTACGTCGACGCCTTTAGCCAGCTCCAGCGCGGCATCGCAGGGGCCCGTATCGCCGAAAATAGCGAGCGCTTTACCCGGCACTGGAGCGGCTAAGTAATCTGCGCCATTAATCTGCCTTCCATCATCCAGCATGATTGTTTTGCCCGCTTTTAATTCCTGAAACAGCGGGCCAGGCGGCACGCCAGCAGCTTTTAATGCCTGGGCATTTAATGCACCTGGTTTATCATGTTCTTCAATACGATAACCATAACATTCCAGTGGGTGTTCCATCGGATAAGCGGTCACTTTGCGCAGGCCATCATCGAAAATTTCGCCAGCACCAATTTCGACAATTTCCAGCGGATAATCGGTCCATGAGCCGCTAATCCGCAGCGCGGTCTCCACAAATTCACGGATACCGTGCGGACCATAAATCGTTAAGGGTTGGATAATGCCTGACATAGAACGACTGCACAGCAAGCCGGGTAAACCAAAGAGATGATCGCCATGAAGGTGACTGATAAAAATCTTGTCCAGTTTTCCAGGGTTAAAGGCGGTATGCAGTAGCTGATGCTGGGTGCCTTCACCGCAGTCAAATAACCAAAGTCCGCTCTGGGTCGGATGTTGCAGGTTAAGCAATATTGCCGTGACATTACGCGTACGGGTTGGCACACCGGCTGAAGTACCTAAAAAAATTAATTCCATGAGTTCATCACGCTGCTGAAAATATTCCGGCTAGTATAAAGCAAACAGCACAAAGGAGCCTTCCATGATCGACTGGCAAGATCTGCATCATTCTGATTTATCCGTTTCTCAGCTTTATGCCTTATTACAACTGCGTTGTGCGGTATTTGTAGTGGAACAAAACTGTCCTTACCAGGATATCGATGGTGACGATCTGGAGGGAGAAAATCGCCACATTCTCGGTTGGCATAACGGGACACTGGTGGCGTATGCGAGGATTCTGAAAAGTGACGACGAACTGCAACCCGTTGTGATTGGTCGGGTGATTGTCAGCGAAGCCTTACGCGGTGAAAAAATCGGTCAGCAATTGATGAGTAAGGCGCTGGAATCGTGTACTCGCCGCTGGCCGGAGAAGCCGATTTATCTGGGGGCGCAGGCGCATTTACAAAACTTTTATGGGCAATTTGGTTTCATCCCTGTGACCGATATTTATGAAGAAGATGGTATCCCACACATTGGGATGGCACGCGAGGTAATTCAGGCGTAATCAATAACCCTTGTCTATAGTTAGTGACAGGTTTTACACAAATGGAGAACGAGAATGTCTAATCAGTTTGGTGATACACGTATTGATGATGACCTGACGCTGCTTAGTGAAACACTGGAAGAGGTGCTCCGCTCCTCTGGCGATCCCGCCGATCAGAAATATGTTGAGCTGAAAGCGCGTGCAGAAAAAGCGCTGGATGATGTGAAAAAACGGGTTAGCCAGGCTTCAGACAGTTATTACTATCGGGCGAAGCAGGCTGTTTATCGTGCTGATGACTACGTCCACGAAAAACCCTGGCAAGGAATTGGTGTGGGTGCGGCCGTTGGGCTGGTTCTGGGACTGTTGCTGGCACGCCGTTAAAACCTCCCTACACCGGGGTACTGCATTTTTTTTGTCGTACCCCGTATAATGTGAGGCTTTTAACAGGGAGAGGTCCGCGTGCAATCACTTACTACGGCGCTGGAAAATCTACTGCGCCATTTGTCGCAAGAGATTCCGGCGACACCCGGCATTCGGGTTATCGATATTCCTTTCCCTCTCAAAGACGCTTTTGATGCCTTGAGCTGGCTGGCCAGTCAGCAGGTGTATCCGCAATTCTACTGGCAACAACGTAATGGTGATGAAGAAGCTGCCGTCCTGGGTGCGATTACCCGTTTTACGTCGTTGGACCAGGCACAACGTTTTCTTCGCCAGCACCCGGAACACGCCGACTTACGCATCTGGGGGTTGAATGCGTTTGACCCGTCGCAGGGCAATTTACTTTTACCACGCCTGGAATGGCGACGTTGTGGCGGTAAAGTCACGCTGCGGCTGACGCTATTCAGCGAAAGCTCCCTTCAGCACGATGCAATCAAGGCAAAAGAATTTATCGCCGCACTGGTGAGTATCAAGCCCCTGCCTGGATTACATTTAACCACCACGCGAGAACAACACTGGCCGGACAAAACGGGCTGGACGCAATTAATCGAACTGGCAACGAAAACCATCGCCGAAGGCGAGCTCGACAAAGTTGTGCTTGCTCGGGCAACTGACCTGCATTTCGCAAGTCCGGTCAATGCGGCAGCGATGATGGCTGCCAGTCGTCGGCTCAATCTGAATTGCTACCATTTTTACATGGCCTTTGATGGCGAAAATGCTTTTCTTGGTTCTTCACCGGAACGGTTATGGCGGCGGCGTGACAAAGCGCTGCGTACCGAAGCGCTGGCGGGAACGGTAGCAAATCATCCTGATGATAAGCAGGCGCAGCAGTTAGGTGAGTGGCTGATGGCGGATGATAAAAACCAGCGCGAGAACATGTTGGTGGTGGAAGATATCTGCCAACGATTGCAGGCCGATACCCAAACGCTGGATGTTTTACCGCCGCAGGTACTGCGTCTACGTACAGTACAGCATCTTCGCCGCTGTATCTGGACTTCACTCAACAAAGCGGATGATGTGATCTGTTTACATCAGTTGCAGCCAACGGCAGCAGTTGCTGGCTTACCGCGCGATCTGGCGCGACAGTTTATCGCCCGTCACGAACCGTTCACTCGAGAATGGTACGCCGGTTCTGCGGGCTATCTCTCATTACAGCAAAGTGAATTCTGCGTTTCCCTGCGCTCAGCAAAAATCAGCGGCAATATCGTGCGGCTATATGCTGGCGCAGGCATTGTCCGTGGTTCCGACCCCGAGCAAGAGTGGCAGGAAATCGACAACAAAGCGGCAGGGCTGCGTACTTTATTACAAATGGAATAGTAATGAGTCGCATCATTACCGATTCATATCAATAATCTATTTTTGTAGCTCCTTATACTTAGCCGCAATATTGATACCGGACAAACTCATGTCAGTAAGCGCATTTAACCGACGCTGGGCGGCGGTCATTCTGGAAGCATTAACGCGTCACGGCGTCAGACACATCTGTATCGCCCCTGGCTCGCGTTCTACACCGTTAACGTTAGCGGCGGCGGAGAATTCCGCATTCATTCACCACACCCATTTCGATGAGCGTGGACTGGGGCATCTGGCACTGGGGCTGGCGAAAGTCAGCAAGCAGCCGGTGGCGGTGATTGTGACCTCCGGCACGGCGGTAGCAAATCTCTATCCGGCACTGATTGAAGCTGGGTTAACCGGAGAAAAACTGATCCTGTTAACCGCCGATCGCCCGCCGGAGCTGATTGACTGCGGCGCGAATCAGGCGATTCGTCAGCCGGGAATGTTCGCCTCTCACCCCACGCACAGTATTTCACTGCCGCGCCCGACCCAGGATATCCCCGCACGTTGGCTGGTTTCTACCATCGACCACGCTCTCGGTACGCTTCATGCTGGTGGAGTCCATATCAACTGCCCGTTTGCTGAACCGCTGTATGGCGAAATGGACGACACCGGGATTAGCTGGCAACAGCGGCTGGGCGACTGGTGGCAGGACGACAAACCGTGGCTGCGTGAAGCGCCTCGTCGGGAAAGTGAAAAACAGCGTGACTGGTTCTTCTGGCGACAAAAGCGCGGCGTGGTGGTTGCCGGGCGCATGAGTGCGGAAGAGGGCAAAAAAGTTGCACTGTGGGCGCAAACTCTTGGCTGGCCGCTGATTGGCGACGTGCTGTCGCAAACCGGACAGCCGCTGCCGTGTGCCGATCTCTGGTTAGGCAATGCCAAAGCGACCAGCGAACTGCAACAGGCACAAATAGTGGTGCAACTGGGAAGCAGCCTGACGGGGAAACGACTCCTCCAATGGCAGGCAAGCTGTGAACCAGAAGAGTACTGGATTGTTGATGACATTGAAGGGCGACTTGATCCGGCACACCATCGCGGACGTCGCTTAATTGCCAATATTGCCGACTGGCTGGAGCTGCATCCGGCAGAAAAACGCCAGCCCTGGTGCGTTGAAATCCCGCGCCTGGCGGAACAGGCAATGCAGGCGGTTATTGCCCGTCGCGATGCGTTTGGCGAAGCCCAACTGGCGCATCGCATCAGCGACTATCTGCCTGAACAGGGGCAATTGTTTGTCGGTAACAGCCTGGTGGTACGTCTGATTGATGCGCTTTCGCAACTTCCGGCAGGTTACCCGGTGTACAGCAACCGTGGTGCCAGCGGTATCGACGGGCTGCTCTCGACCGCCGCAGGCGTTCAGCGGGCAAGCGGCAAACCGACGCTGGCGATTGTGGGCGATCTCTCCGCACTTTACGATCTCAACGCGCTGGCGTTATTACGTCAGGTTTCCGCGCCGCTGGTATTAATTGTGGTGAACAACAACGGCGGGCAAATTTTCTCGCTGTTGCCAACGCCGAAAAACGAGCGCGAGCGTTTCTATCTGATGCCGCAAAACGTCCATTTTGAGCACGCCGCCGCGATGTTCGAGCTGAAATATCATCGTCCGCAAAACTGGCAGGAACTTGAAACGGCACTTGCCGACGCCTGGCGCACGCCGACCACCACGGTAATTGAAATGGTGGTTAACGACACCGATGGTGCGCAAACCCTCCAGCAACTGCTGGCGCAGGTAAGCCATTTATGATCCTGCACGCGCAGGCAAAACACGGTAAACCAGGTTTACCCTGGCTGGTGTTTTTGCACGGTTTTTCCGGCGATTGCCATGAATGGCAAGAAGTGGGCGAGGTGTTTGCCGACTACTCACGGTTGTATGTTGATCTCCCAGGTCACGGTGGTTCAGCGACGATCAGCGTCGATGGATTTGATGATGTCACCGGCTTATTGTGTAAAACGCTGGTTAGTTACAACATCCTTAACTTCTGGCTGGTGGGGTACTCGCTTGGCGGACGGGTGGCGATGATGGCGGCTTGCCAGGAGCTGGCGGGGCTTTGTGGAGTTGTTGTCGAAGGCGGGCATCCTGGGTTGCAAAATGCTGAACAACGCGCGGAACGTCAGCGTTCCGATCGCCAATGGGCGCAGCGTTTTCGTACAGAACCGTTAACGGCGGTATTTGCCGATTGGTATCAACAGCCTGTTTTTGCCTCGCTCAATGACGATCAACGCCGGGAGCTGGTGGCGCTGCGCAGCAACAATAATGGCGCAACCCTTGCCGCCATGCTGGAGGCGACTTCTCTCGCCGTCCAGCCCGATTTACGTGCTAACCTTAGCGCCCGCACATTTGCGTTTTATTATTTATGTGGTGAACGTGACAGCAAATTCCGCGCTCTGGCGGCGGAACTGGCTGCCGACTGCCATGTCATTCCTCGCGCCGGACATAACGCGCACCGGGAAAATCCCGCTGGCGTAATCGCAAGTCTGGCGCAGATCTTGCGTTTCTGACTAAAGGACACAATATGATTTATCCTGATGAAGCAATGCTTTACGCACCGGTTGAATGGCACGACTGCTCCGAAGGTTTTGAGGACATTCGTTATGAAAAATCCACCGACGGTATCGCAAAAATCACCATTAATCGTCCGCAGGTGCGCAATGCCTTCCGTCCTCTGACGGTAAAAGAGATGATCCAGGCGCTGGCGGATGCGCGTTATGACGACAACATCGGCGTGATCATTCTGACTGGTGCAGGCGATAAAGCGTTCTGCTCCGGTGGTGACCAGAAAGTACGTGGTGATTACGGCGGCTATAAAGATGATTCCGGCGTACATCACCTGAATGTGCTGGACTTCCAGCGTCAGATCCGTACCTGTCCGAAACCGGTTGTCGCGATGGTGGCTGGATACTCCATCGGCGGTGGTCACGTCCTGCACATGATGTGCGACCTGACTATCGCGGCTGATAATGCCATCTTCGGCCAGACTGGCCCGAAAGTCGGTTCCTTCGACGGCGGCTGGGGCGCTTCCTATATGGCGCGCATTGTTGGGCAGAAAAAAGCACGTGAAATCTGGTTCCTGTGCCGTCAGTACGACGCAAAACAGGCGCTGGATATGGGCCTGGTGAACACCGTTGTACCGCTGGCGGATCTGGAAAAAGAAACCGTCCGTTGGTGCCGTGAAATGTTGCAAAACAGCCCGATGGCACTGCGCTGCCTGAAAGCTGCGCTGAATGCCGACTGTGACGGTCAGGCAGGTCTGCAGGAGCTGGCAGGTAACGCAACCATGCTGTTCTATATGACGGAAGAAGGTCAGGAAGGTCGCAACGCTTTCAACCAGAAACGTCAGCCTGATTTCAGCAAATTTAAACGGAATCCGTAATGCGTAGCGCGCAGGTATACCGCTGGCAGATCCCCATGGACGCGGGGGTGGTTCTGCGCGACAGGCGGTTAAAAACCCGCGACGGGCTGTATGTTTGCCTGCGTGAGGGCGAGCGCGAAGGGTGGGGGGAGATCTCCCCACTGCCGGGCTTCAGTCAGGAAACCTGGGAAGATGCGCAAAGTGTGCTGCTTGCCTGGGTAAATAACTGGCTGGCAGGCGATTGCGAGATACCGCAGATGCCTTCCGTTGCCTTTGGCGTAAGTTGTGCATTGGCGGAGCTGGCAGAGACGCTCCCGCAGGCGGCCAATTACCGTGCGGCGCCGCTGTGTAATGGCGATCCTGACGATCTGATCCTCAAACTTGCCGATATGCCTGGCGAGAAAGTGGCGAAGGTCAAAGTGGGATTGTACGAAGCCGTGCGCGACGGCATGGTGGTGAATCTGTTGCTGGAGGCAATTCCGGATCTGCATTTGCGTCTTGACGCGAACCGCGCCTGGACACCGCTGAAAGGCCAGCAGTTTGCCAAATACGTTAACCCGGATTATCGCCACCGCATCGCGTTTCTCGAAGAGCCGTGCAAAACCCGCGATGATTCGCGTGCGTTTGCCCGTGAAACCGGCATTGCCATTGCCTGGGATGAAAGCTTGCGCGAGCCGGATTTTGCCTTTGTAGCTGAAGAGGGCGTGCGCGCGGTAGTTATCAAACCCACGCTCACGGGCAGCCTGGATAAAGTACGCGAGCAAGTGCAGGCGGCGCATGCGCTGGGGCTGACGGCGGTGATCAGTTCTTCCATTGAGTCGAGCTTAGGTCTAACGCAACTGGCGCGGATTGCTGCCTGGTTAACGCCAGACACCATTCCGGGACTGGACACGCTGGATCTGATGCAGGCGCAGCAGGTTCGTCGCTGGCCGGGGAGCCTGCTGCCGTTAGTGGACGTTGATGCACTGGAGCAGCTGTTATGATCTTCTCTGACTGGCCGTGGCGTCACTGGCGGCAAGTGCGGGGAGAAGCCATCGCCTTACGTCTTAATGACGAGCAACTCAACTGGCGCGAGCTTTGTGCTCGCGTCGATGAATTAGCCTCCAGCTTTGCGGTGCAGGGTGTGGTTGAGGGCAGCGGCGTGATGTTGCGGGCGTGGAATACGCCGCAAACGCTGCTGGCCTGGCTGGCGTTACTGCAATGCGGGGCGCGGGTGTTGCCCGTGAACCCTCAGCTGCCGCAACCGCTGCTTGAGGAATTGCTGCCCAATCTTACGCTGCAATTTGCGCTGGTGCCGGAAGGGGAAAACACGTTTCCGGCGTTAGCGTCGCTGCACATTCAGCTGGTTGAAGGCGCACATGCCGCTGCGTGGCAGCCGACGCGTCTGTGCTCAATGACGTTAACCTCTGGCTCCACTGGCTTGCCGAAAGCCGCTGTTCATACTTACCAGGCCCATCTTGCCAGCGCTGAAGGGGTGTTATCGCTAATTCCGTTTAGCGATCACGATGACTGGTTGCTTTCTTTGCCGCTGTTTCACGTCTCCGGTCAGGGAATTATGTGGCGCTGGTTATACGCTGGCGCGCGGATGACGGTACGTGATAAACAGCCATTGGAGCAAATGCTGGCAGGCTGTACTCACGCTTCACTGGTGCCAACACAACTCTGGCGTTTGCTGGTTAACCGCAGTTCCGTTTCCCTGAAAGCGGTGTTACTTGGCGGTGCGGCAATTCCGGTCGAGTTGACGGAACAGGCGCGCGAGCAGGGGATTCGTTGCTTTTGCGGCTATGGTCTGACCGAGTTTGCCTCCACGGTGTGTGCGAAAGAAGCCGACGGTCTGGCAGACGTCGGTTCGCCGCTGCCGGGTCGGGAAGTGAAAATCGTAAACGACGAAGTGTGGCTGCGGGCTGCCAGCATGGCAGAAGGTTACTGGCGTAACGGGCAACGGGTTCCACTGGTTAATGACGAAGGCTGGTACGCCACGCGCGATCGCGGTGAGATGCATAATGGCAAGCTGACCATTGTCGGACGTTTAGACAATCTATTCTTCAGTGGCGGTGAGGGTATTCAGCCGGAAGAAGTCGAGCGCGTTATTGCTGCACATCCTGCGGTTTTGCAGGTGTTTATCGTTCCCGTTGCCGACAAGGAGTTTGGTCATCGGCCAGTAGCGGTGGTGGAGTATGACCAGCAAAGCGTTGATCTTGACGAATGGGTGAAAGATAAGCTGGCTCGTTTTCAACAACCGGTGCGCTGGCTGACTCTGCCGCCGGAGCTGAAAAACGGCGGTATTAAAATTTCACGTCAGGCGCTAAAAGAGTGGGTGCAACGCCAGCAATAATTAACCCTCCGTTTCACTTCTCATTTCTGCCATTCCATTGCCGTTGATAAAGAGTTTATCTGTTAATCTGTAAATTGATGTGAAAACTCTTAGCAAACAGGATAATGCAATGGAATGGCTGGTCAAAAAATCGTGCTGCAATAAACAAGATAACAGACATGTAATTATGCTCTGCGATGCTGGCGGCGCGATAAAAATGATCGCCGAAGTGAAGAGTGACTTCGCCGTGAAAGTGGGGGATTTACTCTCGCCTTTGCAGAATGCGCTTTACTGTATTAATCGTGAAAAGCTGCACACGGTGAAAGTTCTTTCTGCAAGCTGTTATAGCCCCGATGAGTGGGAACGGCAGTGTAAAGCGGCAGGGAAAACTCAGTAACGTTGTTTTGTTGTGGGCAGGAAAATCAGCATCAACCCGCTCATAATACAGGCTACTCCCAGTAGTGCTTTCAGCGAAAAAGTCCCTTCCCAGCCGGGAAGTACCATTGAAGCAATCCATACCAGCACATAACTCATACTGAGCAAGGCATAGGCTTTGCTTAGCGCAAGTTTATGTAGTGTTTTATACCAACAAAAAACGGAAAGCAGATAACCCAGCAGCCCGAGTAACAGTATCCGGGCATCCAGGCCAAAAGCTAACAGCGCCGCGATAAAATCCCATAAGTGCGTCATTGGCGGCAGATGACTCGCCGCAAAACCCAGGCTTAATTGCGCAGCGGAGGCGATAATGACGCTGAATAATCCCCACATCAGGCCCATTACACCGTACTCCCGAGGATCACAATGCCGCCAATAATGAACGCCACCCCACACCAGTGACGCAGCGATACCGGCTCGTGCCACAGTTTTACTGCAGCCAGCGTTACCCAGACAAAATTCAGACTTAACATCGGGTAGGCAATGCCTACCGGTACGTTCTGCAAGACCAGCAGCCAGAGCACCATTGCAAGGCCAAGACAAGCCAGCGCCAGTCCCAGCCACAGCACGATATGTTTGCGCCGTTTGTTTACCGCCGCAAAGCAGGTTGCCTGTTTCTGACACAACTGCCCGGCAACGCTAAGCAAGCTGGCAAAGACTAATGTTAACCAGATCATTTGGGCCGATACTGAATTAGCACCAGACGCTCCTGACGATCGATGACATCTGCGGGCGGAATGGCGAGACTGTTGATATCTTCATCGCGGTCAACCGAAAGCACGAGTGTAATAATCCCCTCCTGACGATGTTGATTAAGCCAGTTTGCGAACTCATCACCGCTGACAAATCTCCCTTTTGCATCCGGATAATTAAGGCCATATTTCAACTCACCTGTCTGGCGATACATGATGATGTCATCGCGTTGCAGGCTCCATGCCAGACCTGCGGCAACACCGACGCTATCAGTAAGAATATAGCGGCTTGGCTGAAGTGATTCTTGTGTCATCTCGACAAAAAATTGCGGATGTTTTCCTTCCATGACTCTGTCAGGAATTGAAAATCCTACCAGCAACGCCAGCCCCAGCGGGCAAAGCGCGGCAAAAGGCCAGGTCTTTTCGACGTTTGTTAAGGTGTACCAGCCGAAAAAAGCCCATAGCGAAAAAATAGACCAGGCACAAAAGACTTTATAGCTCTCGAAGGTTTGCCACACCGGTGTGTTCATTGGTCCCCAGGGGGAGACCACAAATGTGGCAATAATGCCAGTGACGCCAAAAGCGATGTTAATCCAGCCATTAATCCGCAACGCCAGAGGATTATTTTTTGCTGCCAGCAACGCGTAATGCGCCATCAGCATTGCCAGAGGTGCAAAGCAGGAAAGAATATAGGTGGGCAATTTGCCTTTAGCGACGGAGAAAAACAGCAGCGGCATTATCGTCCAGCTCAATAAATAGACGGTTGCGGAATGCTTGCGGTTTTTCCAGCCAGCGTACAGTGCACCGGGGAGTAATCCCAGCCACGGCAGGCTACCGGCAATGACGACCGGCAAGTAGTACCAGAACGGCGCTCTATGTTGGGCATCATCCAGTGCAAAGCGTTGAATATGCTCAACCCAGAAAAAATAATGCCAGAAGTCAGGCTCCCGCTGCGCTATCGCCAGTCCCCAGGGGAGAACCGTCAGTACGCAACTGATAACCGCCAGCCAGCCGTAAATAAAGAGATCTTTCCAGCGTTTTTGCGTTGCTACCCATGGCAGCACGCTTAATACCGGCACGGCAAGGGCGAGAAAACCTTTGGTCATCACCCCCATGCCGCAGGTGATTCCCAGCAGTAAAAATCCTGCGCTTTTGCCTTTCCACGTCTGTGCCTGCATTGCCAGCCAGAAGCTGCACATTCCCGCCACCAGCCAGAAGGCAATAAACGGATCGAGCACGGCATAAGTGCCGATGGCATAGACAATAAACAATGAGAGATAAATTACTGTGGCGAGTAAAGCCAGACGTTTATCGCGCCATAAGCGCAGAGTAAACCAGGTCACCAGGGCGGCAGTTAACAGGGTCGCAAAGATAACGCCTGCCCGCACACCAAAGTTATTCGCGCCAAATAGCCATTGCCCAATGCTGTTAATCCAGTATCCGGCAATGGGTTTTTCGAAATAACGTAGCCCTAACAGATGGGGAACAATCCAGTCGCCGGATGCCAGCATTTCCCGACTGATTTCCGCATAACGCGTTTCATCTGGTTGCCAGAGCAGACGCGTGCTGATCGGTAACAGGTAATAGCAGGCAATAAATGCGAAGAGGCCGATAAGGTAACGTACCGATTTCATCAGTGACTACCCGCCATTTGTTGGCAACCCAGCCAGCCTTCACGTCCGGCAATATTTCCGCGAACAACTTGTCCGAGCGGCAACGTCCCTGATAATAGTTCGCTTAAAGGGCAAAATGTCACGCCTTCCTGAGCTGCGCGTTTCAGGAGATCCACAAAATTATGCTGATAAGCGCAGCCTTCAACTTCGGCATGAATGGTATAAACCGGCGTGCCTTTATCTCGCTGGATGCGGTTGAGTAACCAACCGTTAAAATCTTCTGCTTTCACATCCCGACCAATCACTTCATCCCAGGTGGGTAAGGTCACCGGAATTTGCGCAGTGCCGGGGGTTCCTGATTCGAGCAATGGACGAAACGGCATCGCCCCACGACAATCGCTGTTGTAGCGCAAATGGAACGCTTCTTTTGCTTCGATCACCTGTTGGTCAGCACGCCAGCCAGCAGCGGCAGAACAGGTTACCGGTTGACCGATAATCTCTTCCAGGGTGCGAAGGCCGCGTGCAATATCGTCGATCATTGTTTGCCGATCCCAATTACCGCTATGGGCTTGCCAGGCATGGTGATCCCAGGCGTGCAGGCCGACTTCGTGATGTTTAGCCGCTTCACGAATGATATCAGCATTGGCATGACCAATCTCTTTACCTGGCCAGGCCGTACCTGCCAGTAAAATATCCCAGCCATAAAGCGATGCCGCGTTTGAGCGCAGCATCTTCCACAAAAACTGTGGCTTCACCAGTCGCCAGAGATGGCGGCCCATATTGTCCGGGCCGACGCTGAAAAAAATGCTGGCCTGAATATTATGCTTACTCAAGATTTCCAGCAGACGCGGCACGCCTTCACGGGTGCCACGAAAGGTATCGACATCAATGCGTAAGCCGACTTTGGTCATGATGGTTTATCCGTAAGATCAACGGTGCGCAGGAAGAAATCCAGCGTTTCGTCGATGGTTTCCTGCATATCAATTTTCGGTTCCCAGTCCAGGCAGCGGCGGGCATTGCGGATGCTCGGTTTACGATGCTCTACGTCCTGATATCCTTTGCCATAGTAGCTGCTACTTTCGACAACACGAAAGCCCGCAAACGGTGGGAAGTAATGGCGCAGCGGATGTTTTTCGAAGCTCGCCAGCAGCATCTCACCCAGTTCTTCAATGCTCGCTTCGTTCTCAGGATTGCCAATGTTGATAATTTCGCCATCGCAGCGATTTCCCGCATTTTCGATAATGCGGTATAACGCCTCGATACCATCCCGAATATCAGTAAAGCAGCGTTTTTGTTTTCCGCCATCAATCAGCTTAATCGGTGAACCTTCTACCAGATTGAGAATGAGTTGCGTAATAGCGCGGGAGCTGCCAATTCGCGCTGCATTAAGGTTATCCAGTCGTGGCCCCATCCAGTTAAACGGGCGGAAGAGGGTGAACTGTAAACCTTCTTTTTCGCCATAGGCCCAGATCACTCGATCAAGTAATTGTTTAGACACCGAATAAATCCAGCGTGGTTTATTCACCGGGCCGACGATTAAATTAGAATGGTCCTCATCGAAGTATTTATCGCTACACATCCCATAAACTTCTGAAGTCGACGGGAAGATGATTCGCTTACGGTACTTCACGCAGTAGCGGATAATGCGCAGATTCTCTTCGAAATCGAGTTCAAATACGCGCAGCGGGTTGCGGGTATATTCAATCGGCGTGGCTATCGCCACCAAAGGCAAGACGACATCACATTTTTTGACGTGATACTCAATCCATTCGGAATGAATACTGATATCGCCTTCGACAAAGTGAAAATGCGGATGATTCATAAAACGGCTTATCGCATCGCTGCCAATATCCAGACCGTAAACTTCATAATGATCTTCGCGCAGCAGGCGTTCTGTCAGATGGTTGCCAATAAAGCCATTCACCCCGAGGATGAGTACCCGGGTACGGCGTCGGGCGGTGCAGGCAGGCTGGCTATTCAAGCGTGAACCTTGCACCAGGCCCAGCGTCTGCGCCAATTGCGAGCCCTGCATAGTAATGCCGTCGCCCGCCTGTCCGGTGACGATTTCCAGCGCGCCATCGCCACAGGCAATCAGCAGCGGCGCAACAGAAATCACGCTCCCCGGCTGTGCTTTGCTGGCATGAGGATGAACACGCGACGACCAGACGGTAAATTTCTGATTACCAACATAGCTGAAGGCACCCGGCCACGGATCGGCAACGGCACGCACCATGTTGTGCAGCATAGATGCCGGTTTATGCCATTCGAGGAAACTGTCATCCGGCGTTCTGCGACCAAAACAGGTGGCTTCGTTTTCGCGCTGGGCGATTTCCAGAATATTACCGTGTTTAATGGCGGGTAATGTCTGTTCCAGTAGCTGGCGCGCGGCATGGCACAATTTATGATGCAGCGTAATGGCGATATCGTCTGGCGCAATGGCAATGCGCAGTTGCGCCACAATGGCCCCGGCATCGGCACGTTTCACCATTCGGTGCAATGTAACGCCAGTTTCCGTTTCACCGTTCACCAGCACCCAGTTCAGCGGCGCGCGACCACGATATTTGGGTAACAGCGAACCATGCAGATTAAATGCACCTGCGGGAGCGAGCTGCAAAATTTCGTCGCAAATAAGATGGCGATAATAAAAAGAAAAAATCACCTCTGGTGATAGTTGGGCAATGCGTTCCACCCACAGCGGATGATTAACGTTATCCGGCGCATAAACCGGAATGCCTCTTTCCGCCGCCAGACGAGCTACCGAACCATAAAAGGCTTTTTCACCGGGATTATCAGTATGAGTAAAAATAGCGCTAATTTCGTAACCGGCAGCCAGCAGGGCTTCAATACCGAGGCATCCCATATCGTGGTAGGCAAAAACGACGGTTTTCATTATTCATTTTCCTTGCTGGATGGACGGATAACTTGCTGAACAAAATAGCGGGGGCGGGCGCGGACATCGGTGTAGATCCTGCCGATATATTCACCGAGCAATCCCATGCCGATAAACTGAGCGCCAATAAAAGTAAACAGCACGGCAAATAGCATAAAGACGCCTTCTGCCGCCCATTGTGGTCCGAAGGTCAGGCGTAAAATCACCAGCAGCACCGCAATGCTAAAACCGCCAATCGCAATAATGCTGCCGAGCAAACTCAACATACGTAGCGGCGTTGTGGTAAGGCAGGTCACCAGGTCGTACATCAAATTAATCAGGCGCATAAAGCTGTATTTGGATTCACCAAACTCACGCTCGGCATGGTGCACTGGAATTTCAATGGCACGGCGGGCGAAGATATTCGCCAGAATCGGGATAAAGGTGCTGCGTTCATGGCAGTGCAACATCGCATCGACAATATGACGGCGATAGGCGCGCAGCATACAACCATAGTCACCCATCGCTTTGCCTGTGGTGCGCTGAATAAGCCGGTTAATCATCTTTGAAGCGGTTTTACGAAACCAGCTGTCCTGGCGGTTCTGGCGTACAGTCCCTACCACGTCGTAACCTTCATCGGCTTTTGCCACCAGACGGGGGATTTCCTCTGGCGGATTCTGGAGATCGGCATCGAGGGTAATAATTAAGTCGCCGGTGACGTGACTGAATCCCGCCATAATCGCTGAATGTTGCCCGTAATTGCGGTTAAGCAAGATAGACACAATATGGCTGCCCTCCGCTTGTGAGGCTTCGACCAGCATATGCGCGGAATTATCGCTACTGCCGTCATCAATCAGCAGGATTTCATACTCTTTCCCCAGTGATTCACAGGCTGCGGTGGTGCGCCTGATTAATTCCGGTAAGCTTTCCTGCTCGTTATAAACGGGAATAACCACCGAGACTTTCTTAACAGGGTGGATTTCAAACATGGCTCATTGTCCTGCGAGTTGCTGAAGGGCTGTGATGACGCGGTCGGCATCGGCGGTGGTCATATCCGGGAACAGCGGCAACGAACAGATGCGTTCGCTATTCCATTCGGTATTCGGTAACGACAGCGTGGGAAAACGCTCGCGATAATATTTTTGTGTGTGAGCGGCGCGGAAATGTAACCCGGTACCAATGCCTCTTTCTTTTAACGCTTCCATCAACGCATCGCGACTGATACCACAACGTTGTTCATCGACACGAATAATAAACAGATGCCAGGCATGAACGTGCGGCCAGGCGGGAAGGCTTAATGGCTGAAAGGGGAGAGCTGCCAGTGCTTGCTGATATTGCTGGGCAATTTCGCGCCGACGGGTGTTGAGGTGCTCTAATTTGACTAACTGTGTCAGGGCAATCGCGGCGTTAATATCGGTCAGATTGTACTTATAGCCCGGCGTTAAGACTTCAGCCTGCGGTGCACGGCCCCAGGTATGTCTGTCATAGGCATCGACACCCAGACCGTGAAATTTCAGCATCCGCAGCTGGCGGGCAAGATTTTCATTATCAGTAACAATCAGGCCACCTTCCGCACAGGTAATATTTTTGATGGCGTGAAACGAAAAAATAGCGGTACCTTTTGCGCCAATATGTCGCCCTTTGTAATACGTACCGACGGCATGGGCAGCATCTTCGATAACTGCGATGCCGTAACGTTCGCCAATGGCGCGAATGGCGTCAATATCTGCTGGCGCACCGGCATAATGCACCGGAATGATGGCTTTAGTGCGTGGCGTAATGGCTGCTTCGATCGCTTCAGGCGTGACCATCAGCGTATCGCGGTCGACATCCACCATTACCGGCGTTGCACCCAGCAAGGAAATCATATTGAGGGTTGAAACCCAGGTCAGGGAAGGCGTAATCACTTCATCGCCCTTGCCAATTTCCAACGCCATTAGCGTGATATGCATTCCGGCGGTGGCTGAACTGACCGCGATGGCATGCTGATTTCCCGTCAACTGGCAAAAAGCTTGTTCAAGCGCCTGATTCTTCGGACCGGTTGTGATCCAACCGGATTCGAGAACCTCTTTAACTGCAGCGAGTTCCTCTACGCCCATTGCTGGTCGCGAAAAAGGCAAAAATCCTGACATTTTTTTTCCATCCGTCATTGAATACCTGTCCACTTATATTTGCTATAAAGAGTGTTGTGTATATTTTGCCATTTGGAGCAAAATTTTAAGGATAGAATATTAACTTAACCTTAAGAAACTAATATTAGACGTAAATATTGAAATTTTTATATTTTTTCTTATTTAGACTTTGCATTTGGCAAAATTTTGAGGCATTTTGCCGGCATCATAGGATTTTTAATATTACACCAACTGCTAATTATCGCCAGAAAAGTCGCTCAATTTCACGGTAATTGTCTGGTTGCGCTTGTCTACAGGTGGAGTTTACGTGTTAGCTTTTTGCCGATCTTCGTTGAAGTCAAAAAAATATTTCATCATTTTACTGGCGCTCGCTGCGATTGCCGGACTGGGTACTCATGCCGCCTGGAGTAGCAATGGTTTGCCACGCATCGACAATAAAACACTGGCCAGACTGGCACAGCAGCACCCGGTTGTCGTTTTGTTTCGCCATGCTGAACGTTGCGATCGTTCAACCAATCAATGCTTGTCAGATAAAACAGGTATTACGGTCAAAGGTACCCAGGATGCCCGTGAACTGGGCAACGCTTTTAGTGCTGATATCCCTGATTTTGATCTCTATTCCAGTAATACCGTCCGGACTATTCAGTCGGCGACCTGGTTTTCGGCGGGTAAAAAGCTGACGGTAGATAAACGATTTCTTCAATGCGGTAATGAGATTTATAGTGCAATTAAAGACTTACAACGCAAAGCACCTGATAAAAATATCGTTATTTTTACCCATAATCATTGCCTGACATATATTGCTAAAGATAAGCGTGATGCGACATTTAAACCTGATTATCTGGATGGTTTAGTCATGCATGTGGAAAAAGGCAAAGTTTATCTGGATGGGGAATTCGTTAACCACTAAATTTTCAATCTGACAGCCAGTGATGGCTGTCATCATTGTTAAAGAAGACCTTTCAAACGTAACGTTTTTCGGGTGGCAACATTCAAATCATAATGCACCAGATCTTCAGGTTTTACCCACGCGTAGTCCTGAAACTCTTCGTTTATTTTCACATCTCGGTTGGCAGAAACGCAGTCAAAAATCAGGTAAATCATATAAATCTCTTCCTTGCGACCATCTGCATACGTCTTGGTGCGAATATCATCGCTGAAGGTCCACGGCGTGATTTCTGTCAAAAGCAGCTGTTCTCCCAGTTCTTCGCGAATTTCGCGGCGTAGTGCCTCTTCAATTCGTTCGCCAGGCTCCACGCCGCCACCCGAAAGCGCCCATTGACCGGGGAAAACGCCGCGATCGTCGGCCATTTTACACAGCAAATAAGCACCATCATTTTGAATCAAAGGGCATACAATGGTCCGTTGTCGCACAGGGGTATTCCTTATAAATAAAAAGAAACCATGAGAATACGGTAACTCAGAAATATGTGAAAGTGACAGTAATCTCTTTTGCGATGATAACTACATTTATTATTATTTTTGTGTGTATCGATAAAGTGTGTTTATTTTTTCGGCGTTTAATTATTTAAGAAGTATTTAGTTACAATAAGTGACTAGATCCCTTTTTTCGCTCATTGAATCCTCTGCGCCAGGCAGTACAATCCCGCAGCTTTGGGAATTTTGATTAATTGCTTGTGGGAAAGAGGATAATGAAAAAAATTGCGCTAGCAGGTCTGGCCGGAATGCTGTTGGTTTCTGCATCGGTCAATGCAATGAGCATCAGCGGCCAGGCGGGTAAAGAATACACCAATATTGGTGTCGGTTTTGGGACTGAATCGACGGGCCTGGCGTTAAGCGGTAACTGGACACATAACGACGACGACGGTGATGCCGCGGGCGTGGGGCTGGGGTTGAATCTGCCTCTCGGGCCATTAATGGCGACCGTTGGCGGAAAAGGCGTTTACACCAACCCGAACGATGGTGATGAAGGTTATGCAGCGGCAGTTGGCGGTGGTTTGCAGTGGCAAATTGGTGACAGCTTCCGCTTGTTTGGTGAGTATTACTACTCTCCGGATTCGCTCTCCAGCGGAATTAAAAGTTATGAAGAAGCGAATGCTGGCGCGCGTTACACCATTATGCGTCCAGTCAGCATTGAGGCTGGCTACCGTTACCTGAACCTGGCAGGTAAAAATGGCAATCGTGATAACGCCATTGCTGATGGTCCGTATGTTGGGGTAAATGCCAGCTTCTGACGCCTTCCGGCGCGGCGTTCTGTCGCGCCATTCAGTTTCTTACTACGCCCTGTCTCCCTTTGCGTTATAGTGATTCGATAACAAAAGCAGGAGATAACCATGTTAAAAGTGGAAATGTTATCCACCGGGGATGAAGTGTTACACGGGCAAATCGTTGACACTAACGCTGCCTGGCTGGCCGATTTTTTCTTTCATCAGGGGCTGCCATTATCTCGCCGCAATACGGTGGGGGATAACCTTGATGACTTAGTCACCATTCTTCGCGAACGTAGTCAGCACGCCGATGTGTTGATCGTTAACGGCGGGCTGGGACCGACCAGTGATGATTTAAGCGCACTCGCCGCTGCGACAGCAAAAGGTGAAGGCCTGGTGCTGCATGAAGCCTGGCTCAAAGAGATGGAACGCTATTTCCATGAACGGGGACGAGTAATGGCACCGAGCAACCGTAAACAAGCGGAGCTGCCTGCCAGTGCTGAATTTATCAATAACCCGGTAGGCACTGCCTGTGGTTTTGCCATACAGCTTAATCGTTGCCTGATGTTCTTTACCCCCGGCGTACCGTCAGAATTTAAGGTGATGGTCGAGCACGAAATCCTGCCGCGCCTGCGCGAGCGTTTTTCTTTACCACAGCCGCCGGTTTGCCTGCGTTTGACTACCTTTGGTCGTTCGGAAAGCGATCTGGCACAAAGCCTGGACACTCTACAACTGCCGCCGGGCGTAACAATGGGCTATCGCTCCTCAATGCCGATTATCGAACTGAAACTCACCGGACCGGCAAGCGAGGAACAGGCGATGGAAAAACTGTGGCTGGACGTTAAACGTGTTGCCGGACAGAGCGTGATTTTCGAAGGCACCGAAGGACTGCCCGCGCAGATCAGTCGCGAATTGCAGAGCCGCCAGTTCAGCCTGACGCTGAGCGAGCAATTCACCGGTGGTTTATTGGCTTTGCAACTTTCTCGCGCAGATGCTCCATTGCTGGCGTGTGAAGTGGTTCCTTCACAGGAGGAAACCCTGGCGCAAACTGCGCACTGGATTACAGAACGGCGGGCGAACCATTTTGCTGGGTTGGCACTGGCTGTTTCTGGTCTGGAAGATGAGCATCTCAACTTTGCACTAGCCACGCCAGACGGCACTTTCGCTTTGCGTGTACATTTCAGTGCCACACGCTACAGTCTGGCTATTCGCCAGGAAGTCTGCGCAATGATGGCGCTTAATATGCTACGCCGTTGGTTAAACGGCCAGGACATCGCCAGCGAGCATGGCTGGATTGAGGTTGTTGAGTCCATGACCTTATCTGTCTGATTCCGCCACTCTGTGCCGGTTTACTGCACCGGCACATTCCCCCTCCGGCAAAATTTGTCCAACCTGTTGTACTCAATAAGAAAAAATCCGTGCGCTGATTCACAAATTTGTGCGTAATTTCTCCAGTCCGCTGGACGAGAAACGGGATTTGATGCGCTTCACAATTTTACTCCCCCTGAGCAACGAGACTGATTCCAGTATCTAAGACTGGAGTCCAGTATGTTGGAATCAAGCAAAGTTCCCGCCCTGACACGGGCTATTGATATTCTCAATTTGATTGCCCGGATTGGCCCCTGTAGTGCTGCGACGATCATTGACACATTGGGGATCCCTAAAAGCACAGCCTATTTGCTGCTTAATGAACTCAGGCGTCAGCGTTTTCTTAGCCTTGATCACCAGGAAAATTTTTGTTTGTGGACCAGGCTGGTGGAGCTTTCCGGTCATGCGTTAAGCAAGATGGATCTCCGGGAACTGGCTCGACCGCGTTTGACGCAACTGATGGATACCACCGGGCTGTTATGTCACCTGGGGATTATTGATAACGGCAGCGCTTATTACATTTTGAAAGTGGAGTCATCAGCCACTATCAGCGTGCGTTCCCATGAAGGAAAAAGCCTTTCGCTTTATCGCTCCGGAATAGGTAAATGCCTGCTTGCCTGGCAACCTGCAGCTGTACAGCAAAGCATTATCGAAGGGCTGGTCTGGGAACGGGCGACACCCACAACGATTACTCATCCACAGCAACTTCACGAAGAACTGGCGCGTATTCGCCGCCAGGGCTGGAGCTATGACAACGGCGAAGATTACGCCGATGTCCGTTGTGTCGCTGCGCCGGTGTTTAACGCCAACAACGAGCTTACCGCTGCGATCTCGGTGGTCGGTACCCGCTTACAAATCAATGAAGAATACCGTGATTATCTGGCGGGCAAAGCCATTGCCTGCGCCAGGGATATTTCACGTCTGTTGGGATGGAAAAGTCCCTTTGACTTACAGGCCTCATAACAATGGAGAACATCATGACCCTACCAAAAATCAAACAGGTTCGCGCCTGGTTTACTGGCGGTGCGACAGCAGAAAAAGGCGCTGGCGGCGGTGATTATCACGACCAGGGGGCGAATCACTGGATTGATGATCATATTGCCACCCCGATGAGTAAATACCGCGAATACGAGCAGTCCCGCCAGTCATTTGGCATTAACGTTCTTGGCACGTTGATTGTTGAAGTTGAAGCAGAAAACGGCCAGACCGGATTCGCCGTTTCGACAGCCGGTGAAATGGGCTGTTTTATTGTCGAAAAACATCTTAACCGTTTCATTGAGGGTAAATGCGTCAGTGATATCAAACTGATCCACGATCAAATGCTCAATGCCACCCTGTATTACTCCGGCTCTGGTGGCCTGGTGATGAATACGATTTCCTGTGTCGATCTGGCTCTGTGGGATCTGTTCGGCAAAGTGGTCGGGCTTCCGGTTTATAAACTTTTAGGTGGCGCAGTTCGTGATGAAATTCAGTTCTACGCCACAGGTGCGCGTCCGGATCTGGCAAAAGAGATGGGCTTTATTGGTGGCAAAATGCCGACGCACTGGGGGCCACATGATGGTGATGCGGGGATCCGCAAAGATGCCGCTATGGTCGCGGATATGCGTGAAAAATGCGGTGAGGATTTCTGGTTAATGCTCGACTGCTGGATGAGTCAGGACGTGAACTATGCCATCAAACTGGCCCACGCTTGCGCGCCCTATAACCTGAAATGGATCGAAGAGTGCCTGCCGCCACAGCAGTATGAAGGTTATCGCGAACTGAAACACAACGCACCAGCGGGGATGATGGTCACCAGCGGTGAGCACCACGGCACACTGCAATCTTTCCGTACGCTTTCAGAAACCGGTATCGACATTATGCAGCCGGATGTTGGCTGGTGCGGTGGCTTAACCACGCTGGTGGAAATTGCCGCAATCGCCAAATCCAGGGGGCAACTGGTGGTGCCACACGGTTCGTCTGTTTACTCCCACCATGCGGTGATCACCTTCACCAATACGCCATTCAGCGAATTCCTGATGACCAGCCCGGATTGTTCAACGATGCGTCCGCAATTTGATCCGATTCTGCTTAATGAGCCAGTACCGGTGAATGGTCGTATTCATAAATCAGTGCTTGATAAACCCGGTTTCGGCGTCGAACTCAATCGTGACTGCAATTTGAAACGCCCCTACAGCCACTAATCACTCCGGGCGTTGCTGTGACAACGGTAACGCCCACATATTCTAAGGAGCTTTTTATGAGCACCGCTTTGCTTGACGCCGTGGTGAAGAAAAACCGCGCGCGTTTAATTCCGTTTATGTTGGCGCTGTATGTGCTGGCGTTTCTCGACCGTTCGAATATTGGTTTTGCCAAACAGACCTACCAGATTGATACCGGGCTGAGTAATGAAGCTTATGCGCTGGGAGCAGGCATTTTCTTTGTGGTATACGCGTTTCTGGGGGTTCCGGCGAATCTTTTGATGCGCAAACTGGGGGCCAGAACCTGGATTGGTACGACAACACTGCTGTGGGGATTTCTTTCGGCTGCCATGGCATGGGCCGATACTGAAGCGAAATTTCTGATCGTTCGCACTCTGCTTGGTGCTGCGGAGGCCGGGTTTTTCCCTGGTATGATTTATCTCACTTCGCAATGGTTTCCGCAGCGTAATCGCGCCAGCATTATGGGGCTGTTCTATATGGGCGCACCGCTGGCGTTAACACTGGGATCACCGCTTTCCGGCGCGCTGCTGGAGATGCATGGATTTATGGGGCATCCCGGCTGGTTCTGGATGTTTGTGATTGAAGGATTGCTGGCAGTCGGCGCTGGGGTATTCACATTCTTTTGGCTTGATGACACACCGGAGCAGGCACGTTTTCTGAGTAAACAAGAAAAAACGTTACTTATCAATCAACTGGCAAGTGAAGAACAACAGAAAGTGACTTCGCGACTGAGCGATGCGTTGCGTAATGGGCGAGTCTGGCAACTGGCGATTATCTACCTGACCATTCAGGTGGCGGTTTACGGATTAATTTTCTTCCTGCCGACCCAGGTTGCTGCATTGCTGGGGACAAAAGTGGGCTTTACGGCGTCGGTGGTCACCGCCATTCCGTGGGTTGCGGCCTTGTTTGGGACCTGGCTTATTCCGCGCTACTCCGATAAAACCGGCGAACGGCGTAATGTCGCAGCGCTGACATTACTGGCGGCGGGCATTGGTATTGGTCTGTCCGGGCTGCTTTCTCCAGTACTGGCGATCGTAGCGCTGTGTGTTGCAGCCATCGGGTTTATTGCCGTGCAGCCGGTGTTCTGGACGATGCCGACACAACTGCTTTCCGGTACGGCGCTGGCTGCGGGGATTGGTTTTGTAAACCTGTTTGGTGCAGTGGGCGGGTTTATTGCCCCAATCCTGCGCGTGAAAGCAGAAACGTTATTTTCCAGCGATGCGGCGGGATTACTGACGCTGGCAGCGGTGGCGGTCATCGGTTCGCTGATTATTTTCACTCTGCGTGTAAATCGCACTGTTGCGCAGACCGACGTGGCACATCATTAAATAGGTTAAGGAACACCATGAACGCATTATTAAGCAATCCCTTTAAAGAACGTTTACGCAAGGGCGAAGTGCAAATTGGTCTGTGGTTAAGCTCAACGACTGCCTATATGGCAGAAATTGCCGCCACTTCCGGTTATGACTGGTTGCTGATTGACGGGGAGCATGCGCCAAACACCATTCAGGATCTTTATCACCAGCTACAGGCGGTAGCGTCCTATACCAGCCACCCCGTGATCCGTCCGGTGGAAGGCAGTAAGCCACTGATTAAACAAGTCCTGGATATTGGCGCGCAAACTCTACTGATCCCAATGGTCGATACTGCCGATCAGGCACGTCAGGTGGTGTCTGCCACGCGCTATCCTCCCTACGGTGAGCGTGGTGTTGGGGCCAGTGTGGCACGGGCTGCACGCTGGGGACGCATTGAGAATTACATGGCGCAAGTCAACGATTCGCTTTGTCTGTTGGTGCAGGTGGAAAGTAAAACGGCACTGGATAACCTGGACGAAATCCTCGATGTTGAAGGGATTGACGGCGTGTTTATTGGACCTGCGGATCTTTCTGCCTCGTTGGGCTACCCGGATAACGCCGGGCACCCGGAAGTGCAGCGAATTATTGAAACCAGCATTCGGCGGATCCGTGCTGCGGGTAAAGCTGCTGGTTTTCTGGCTGTGGCTCCTGATATGGCGCAGCAATGCCTGGCGTGGGGAGCGAACTTTGTCGCTGTTGGCGTTGACACGATGCTCTACAGCGATGCCCTGGATCAACGACTGGCGATGTTTAAATCAGGCAAAAATGGGCCACGCGTAAAAGGTAGTTATTGATATCAAAGGCCCATGGGGATCGGCTGTGGGCCTGTGTTAATTAGTGGTTATTCGCTGCCAGATTGGCTTCGCTTAGCTGAGTGGCCGCGAGCACCTGGTCACGATCAATGCCCTGTTCCTGCATGCGCAAGGCAATTTTAATGGCTTGTTCATGCATGCCTTCTAATTTACCCTCCTGCCAGCCAATTTGATGTCCTTCCTGCCGTAACCGTTCAGCAATAGTCATTAATCTCTCCTTTTAATAACAGTTCGGAATATCAGCATCAGTGAGTTGGGTTGTCGCCAGCACAATCTCACGTTCAAAGCCCTGTTCCAGCATGCGCAAGGCAATTTTAATGGCTTGTTCATGCATACCTTCTACTTTGCCTTTCTGCAAACCCTCCAATTTCCCCTCCTGCCAACCTTCAATTTTACCTTCCTGCCAGCCAATTTGATGCCCTTCCTGCCGCAGCCGTTCAGCAATAGTCATTAATCTCTCCTTTTGTAGTGGTGAACGTTCGGCAATCTCCTGAATAAAACGGGTGAAACGGGAGGTATCGCCGCATTGCAGCAGATAATTAAACAGTGTTTGTAGCTGACTGTCATTAGTGAAGCCTCTAACCAAAAGCGTGGTGATCCTGTCGACCATACCGATTAAATCGCGGTCGCGAATATGCTTTTGAATCAGTTCCAGCAGAGCTATACGCCGATGTTGCATGATCTCATCGTCAGGTACGATGGTGATATCCACCAACGGAAAAGCTTCGGTGTACAACTGCCGGGCAAGTTGCGGATCATCAAACTCATCCAGCCAGTTAAGTGAGTATGGGTAGGGCGAGGTTTCGCCATGATAAAACAGCAACGGCACCACCAGCGGGACTCTGTCATAGCTTTTATCCAGGTGACGCTGCATGGCGGCAGTGGCATAGCGCATTAGCCGAAAAGCCATATTCTTTTCTGCAGAGCTTTGATGTTCAATCACGCAGTAGATATAGCCGTCACCCTCGCTGGTTTCCACAGACCACAAAACATCCGAGTAGTAAGCGCGTAAACTTTTTTCAATAAAACTAGTGGGTTCCAGGCGTAAGGTTTGCAGGTTGCAAAGCTTGCGCAGCGGCTCTGGTAGATGTATTTCCAGAAAATCCCGTGCGGTTTCGGGTGTGAACATAAAGGTTTTAAACACCGCATCATGCGGGGAGGAGGTTGTTGATTCGGTCATGGTTGTCCGTCACCTGATATTTATGATGACGCGACATTACGGTTATCCCAGGCCTTTGACATCTGCCAGTTTCAGCCTTTGCGAGACGTTTTCAGAGGAATTTTCACTGCGTTGCAACGCATACATTGGGCACGGAATCGTGTACGCAAAAATGCCCGGTAACAACATGCTTACCGGGCATCAGAAAGGAGTTTAAGCCAGCGCCTGTGCCAGCAGCGTAATCGGATGTTCGCAGCGAAGACTTGTGGACATCTCAATCTGCCATTTACAGGTTTCGCAGTCGGTGACCACCAGATCTGCGCCGCTCTCTTCTATCTGGCGGAACAGTGGTGCGCCGATGGCTTGTGAAGTGGGGTAGTTCTCTTTTTTGAAACCGTAAGTTCCCGCAATACCGCAGCACTGGGAATCCAGCACCGTTAACTCAAGCCCCGGGATTTTACGCAACAGCTCCAGGGTGTAGAGCGTCCAGCCCATTTTTTCCATATGGCACGGAGTGTGATAAACCACTTTTAGCGGCAGCGGTTTCAGCGGTAACGTTTTGCCTTCGTCCAGCTTGCGCCACAGCCAGCGGGTCGCCAGTTCGATGTGATCGCGTAAGCCTTTGTTGTCGACATTCAGCACTTCCGGGTATTCGTCGCGCAGGGCAAATGTACACGTTGAGGAGGTGGCAATCACCGGAATGCCTTTTACTCCCACAGCTTCGCGGATCGACTCTACATTCGTAATTGCCTGTTTGCGTGCTTTATCGGTAAAACCGTTGGCGATCAGCGGTACGCCGCAGCATTTTTCTTTGCTGAGCAGTTGTACGCCGGTACCCATCGCGTTGAGCACTTTAATTAAATCTTTGCCTAGCTGCGGATGGTTGTAGTTAACGAAGCAGCCGTGAAAGAAAGCGACCTGGTCTTTATACTGCGCTTGCTGAGCCGCCACGCTGCGATACCAGCGACGGAACGTACCGAAGGAGTATTTCGGTAGCGTGCGACGGTGGTCGATTTTTAACGCCGCATCAAGCAACTGCCGCACCGGTTTCAGCGAGGTAGCGGTGTTGACGATGGGTGCGAACGGCGTGGAAACGCTACCCATCAGGTCGGTATGACTCAACACAAAATTACGCAGCGACGGGCGTGTGGTGTCATATTTCGCCCGCGCGCGCTGGATAATATCGCCAATCTTCACATCGGACGGGCAGGCGACTTCACAACGTTTGCAGTTGATGCAATATTTCAGCGCCTCGTCATACAGTGCGCCATCTTTTAAACGCAGACGCTCGCCATCCGGCCCGGCTTGTTTTGGCCCCGGATAACCCGGATTCACCCGGCTCACCGGGCAGGCGGTGGTGCAGACGGTGCACTTAATGCAGTTTTCGAAGCTGGTGTCATTCATTGTTGGCCTCCTGCGCGTTGGGCAATCTGTTGAGCGGCATGTAAAGCACTGACGGCACAAACACCGCCGCCGCATCCCTGGGCGATGGGATCAAATCCGCCCAGCACCGAACCGATGGCAAACAGGTTCTCAATGGTTTGCCCCGCCTGCGACGGGCGTAGCGCCTCATCAGTGGTTACACCGAACTGCTGCCACGGCTGCGGCGCAAAAAAATCGCCCTTATACCATTCACCCCGCGTAGCGGTTTGTAGCACATCAAGGCCGAGAATCGGCTCGCGAATGCCGTCACGTTCTGCCACCAGTCCGCCGCTAAAGAAACTGCCGCTCGCAAGCACCGCAAATCGTGGGCGCAGCGGGATATCGGCGTGATTGCGCGTCCAGATTTCATTCACTACGCCATTTTTACAGGTCACTTTTTTCACTTCATCGCCCGGCATCCACACGCCGCCCTGGCGCACAAACTGGCGCTGTAACTGGTTTTGCAGACGAATGCCCAGCACGGAAGGCGGCAGCGTTGGCAAAAGCATCAATGAACAAGGTAGTTTTTCATTCAACCAATGCCACAGTTTGTCATCGGCCAGGCCGAAGCAGGCGGGCATCAGGATCATTTCGCAGGTATTGGCGACCGGAATAAGCGCATCAAGTAACAACGGCCAGTTTTCTTCATTATCAAGGAAGCGGGCAATATTCACCGCCCGGAACTCGGTGGCGTTATTGCGCAGCACATCCAGTTCCGGCAGTTCAATTTCAGCGGTTTCAACTTTAAGGTCCAATTCGCGCAATGAAGCCGCCGCAAGATGCGCCTGAAAATCCATCAGGCCGCTAATTCCCACTACACATATTTTCTTCGCGGGCAGCGGCCAGACAGGGACTTCTGGCGAACTTAGCCAGGTTGAGCGCAGAGTGCCTAGCGGTGTAATCCGCTGGTGAGCCAGCTCTACGCTGCCCTGCAATTGCGCACCGCTTTCAGCGATTAATGCCTGCGCCTGGCAAGCGAGATCGAGCACGCGTTGTGGCCCGAGAAGAGTGTAAGGATGGGCAGGTGCCTGCTGACGCAAAGATTCCAGTCCACTGTGAATTTCTGTCACCGGTTGACCATCCGGCAGATGGCTCAGCAAATCCAGCGATCCAGATGAGAAATGCAGCGCGCTTTGACCACGAGTGACAATGGCACAGCGCAGGCCGTGTTTTTGCAGTTGCAGGCCACAGAGTAATCCGGCGAGGCCGCCGCCCATAATGACAGTATCAAAGCGCATCTTTCTGCTCCTTCTCCAGACCACACAGTCCCTGATAAACCCAGCGGGTAAATTCGCTTTCGCGCAGCGCGTCTCCCCATGCTATGGGTTGCACGCCTTTCCAGCGTTCGTTAAGGAAGGTGGAAAGTTGCTCGATAGATTGCGCGGACGTCGTGACGTTAAAACGTTGCAGCAGTCCGGCAGCCCGGCAGGCGCAGAGTTCGCCCTGGCAGGTACCCATCCCTACACGGGTACGACGGCGTAAATCCAGCAGGCTGTTAACGTTTAAATTTTCTACTGCGTACTGCACTTCACCCGCAGTTACCGCTTCGCACTCACATACCAGGCTACGGTGCAGACGGCCTTCGCTTAGCCAGGCAGGCGTGCGATCGCCATGACGATAAACCGCAGAACCGCGCAGCGGGGCAGGCAGGGAGATGACTTTACGCAAGGTAGCTTCAGCGGGTTCCTGTGAACCAGGAAGTGCCAGATCGGCGGTCGTACAGGGGCGCGAGTTGCCCAGTTTGCGGCATACGGCGTCGGTAGCCCATTCCGCCATCAGCCGATAGGTCATCAGTTTGCCACCGGTGATGGTGATAAACCCGTCCAGACCATCGCGTTCAGCATGGTCGAGCAGCACGATGCCACGGCTGACGTTACGTCCGCTCGGATCGTCATCGCTGGCAACCAGCGGGCGTACGCCAGAGTAGGCCCGCAAAATGCGCGTTTTCGCCATCACGGGGGCCAGTTTTTCCCCTTCGCGCAGCAGAATATCAACTTCTTCTGCCGTCACTCGATTATCGTCAATCTCGTTGTAATCAATACGTAAAGAGGTGGTGCCAATTAGTGAAATGGTATCGCCAGGCACCAGAATATCGGCGTCGGAAGGTTTGCGGCAGCGGTTGATCACATGCTGATTAATGCGGTGATCCATGATCAGCAGCGATCCTTTCGCCGGGAACATGCGAATGCGCAGATCGGCATATTCGGCAATGTGTTGCCCCCAGATCCCGGCGGCATTAACTACGACAGGCGCATGAAGTGCCTGAATTTCGCCGGTGAGATGGTTACGTACACGAACACCGCACACCGCCGCGCCTTCACGAATCAGCCCCGTGACTTCATGAGCGGTAAGGATAACGGCACCGTGTTCTTTGGCATCCAGCATGTTTGCTGCTGTCAGACGAAATGGATCAACGGTGCCATCCGGAACTTTCACCGCGCCAATCAGTGCCGGGTTAACGGCAGGTTCGATAATGCGCGCTTGCTGCGGATCAATGGCTTCTGCGCTGATCCCTGCTTCTTCGCAGGCGCGGATAAAAGTGGCCTGGAAGGAGAGGTCATCTTCCGGCAGGGTGATAAACAGGCCGTTGGTTGGTTCTACGCAGTGACGTGCAATGCGTTTCAGGATCTGGTTTTCACTAATACATTCGCGGGCCGATTCCGCATCGGTTACCGCATAGCGCGCACCGCTGTGCAGCAGGCCGTGGTTACGCCCGGTGGCACCGGTTGCGATGTCGTGGCGCTCAACCAAAATCACGCGCAGCCCGCGCAGGGCACAGTCGCGGGCAATTCCGGCTCCCGTTGCGCCGCCGCCAATGATAATCACGTCACTTGATTGCGAGTCGCGAGTTTTCATTGTTATCCCTCTGAAGTTCGTTTTTTACCATTTAGCCATAGTAAAAACATGAATTGTTTGATTTCGCGCATATTCGCTCACAATTCGAAAGTGAAACGTGATTTCATGCGTCATTCTGAACATTTCAATCATCGTATTTAATAATGTGTGCGGTAATTCACATTTAATTTATGAATGTTTTCTTAACATCGCGGCAACTCAAGAAACGGCAGGTTCTCCCACTGAATCAGGCTGTTAATCATAAATAAGACCACGGGCCACGGAGGCTATCAATGTTGAGTATTTTTAAACCAGCGCCACACAAAGCGCGCTTACCTGCCGCGGAGATCGATCCGACTTATCGTCGATTGCGCTGGCAAATTTTCCTGGGGATATTCTTTGGCTATGCTGCTTACTATTTGGTTCGTAAGAACTTTGCGCTCGCTATGCCTTATCTGGTTGAGCAGGGATTCTCACGCGGTGATTTAGGTTTTGCCCTTTCGGGGATCTCGATTGCTTATGGATTTTCGAAATTCATCATGGGTTCGGTATCGGATCGCTCGAATCCGCGCGTTTTCCTGCCCGCAGGTTTGATTCTGGCGGCGGCAGTGATGTTGTTTATGGGCTTTGTGCCATGGGCGACGTCGAGCATTGCGGTGATGTTTGTACTGTTGTTCCTCTGCGGTTGGTTCCAGGGGATGGGGTGGCCGCCGTGTGGTCGTACTATGGTGCACTGGTGGTCGCAGAAAGAACGTGGCGGTATTGTGTCAGTGTGGAACTGTGCGCACAACGTCGGTGGTGGTATTCCGCCGCTGCTGTTCCTGCTGGGGATGGCCTGGTTCAATGACTGGCACGCGGCGCTCTATATGCCCGCTTTCTGTGCCATTCTGGTGGCACTGTTCGCCTTTGCGATGATGCGCGATACCCCGCAATCCTGTGGCCTGCCGCCGATCGAAGAGTACAAAAATGATTATCCGGACGACTATAACGAAAAAGCGGAACAGGAGCTGACAGCGAAGCAGATCTTCATGCAGTACGTGCTGCCGAACAAACTGCTGTGGTATATCGCCATCGCCAACGTGTTCGTTTATCTGCTGCGTTACGGCATCCTCGACTGGTCACCGACTTATCTGAAAGAGGTTAAGCATTTCGCGCTGGATAAATCCTCCTGGGCCTACTTTCTTTATGAATATGCAGGTATTCCGGGCACCCTGCTGTGCGGCTGGATGTCGGATAAAGTCTTTCGTGGTAACCGTGGGGCAACCGGCGTCTTCTTTATGACACTGGTGACCATCGCGACTATCGTTTACTGGATGAACCCGGCAGGTAATCCAACCGTCGATATGATTTGTATGATTGTTATCGGCTTCCTGATCTATGGCCCTGTGATGCTGATCGGTCTACATGCGCTGGAACTGGCACCGAAAAAAGCGGCAGGTACGGCAGCGGGTTTTACCGGGCTGTTTGGTTACCTCGGCGGTTCGGTGGCGGCGAGCGCGATTGTTGGCTACACCGTGGACTTCTTCGGCTGGGATGGCGGCTTTATGGTAATGATTGGCGGCAGCATTCTGGCGGTTATCTTGTTGATTGTTGTGATGATTGGCGAAAAACGTCGCCATGAACAATTACTGCAAAAACGCAACGGAGGCTAATGGCATGAAATTGACGCTGAAAAACCTTAGCATGGCGATCATGATGAGCACTCTAGTCATGGGAAGCAGTGCAATGGCGGCGGACAGCAACGAAAAAATAGTCATCGCCCATCGCGGTGCCAGTGGATATTTGCCGGAGCATACGCTGCCAGCAAAAGCGATGGCGTATGCGCAGGGAGCGGATTATCTGGAACAGGATTTGGTGATGACCAAAGACGACCATCTGGTTGTTCTGCATGACCATTATCTCGATCGTGTTACTGATGTTGCCGATCGTTTCCCGGATCGGGCGCGCAAAGACGGTCGTTACTACGCGATAGATTTCACGCTGGATGAAATTAAGTCGCTGAAATTTACCGAAGGTTTCGATATTGAAAACGGTAAAAAAGTGCAGACTTATCCGGGGCGTTTCCCAATGGGTAAATCTGACTTCCGGGTGCACACCTTTGAAGAAGAGATTGAATTTGTTCAGGGGTTAAACCACTCTACCGGGAAAAATATCGGTATCTATCCAGAAATTAAAGCGCCGTGGTTCCATCATCAGGAAGGGAAGGATATTGCGGCAAAAACGCTGGAAGTGCTGAAGAAATATGGTTACACCGGTAAGGACGACAAAGTTTATTTGCAATGTTTTGATGCTGATGAGCTGAAGCGTATTAAGAATGTGCTGGAACCCAAAATGGGTATGGATCTCAATCTGGTACAGTTGATTGCCTATACCGACTGGAATGAAACGCAGCAGAAACAGCCGGACGGAAGCTGGGTTAATTACAATTACGACTGGATGTTTAAGCCGGGTGCCATGAAACAGGTGGCGGAATATGCTGATGGTATTGGTCCGGATTACCATATGTTGATTGAGGAGACATCGCAGCCGGGTAATATCAAACTCACTGGCATGGTGCAAGATGCTCAGCAGAATAAACTGGTAGTGCATCCTTATACCGTGCGGTCAGATAAACTGCCTGAATACACTACTGATGTGAATCAGTTATATGATGCTCTGTATAACAAAGCGGGTGTAAATGGGCTATTTACTGATTTCCCTGATAAGGCAGTAAAATTCCTTAATAAAGAGTAAATTAACTACCGGATGGCACTTATGTGCTATCCGATACCACTCTTCATTAAAGTCTGTGGGTTATCCTTAATTGCAATTATTTAGAGCGAGATGACTTGTTCCCGGCATAAGATACTCGTCAATACAACACGTATTATTAAGATTTTCCTCAGCTAAACATCTATAGTCATTGTCGTTAATAAAAAACGACAGGCGATAGGGTATGGCAGTTTCAGCAAAGCACGACGAATTTAATCACTGGTGGGCAACAGAGGGCGACTGGGTTGAAGAGCCTAACTATCGCCGTAATGGTATGAGCGGGGTGCAATGCGTCGAGCGCAACGGCAAAAAGCTGTATGTAAAGCGCATGACGCATCATCTGTTTCATTCCGTACGTTATCCGTTCGGCCGACCAACGATTGTCCGTGAGGTTGCGGTAATTAAAGAACTGGAACGGGCCGGTGTCATCGTGCCGAAGATCGTTTTTGGTGAAGCGGTGAAAATTGAGGGTGAATGGCGCGCGTTGCTGGTGACTGAAGATATGGCGGGGTTCATCAGCATTGCTGACTGGTATGCCCGGCATGCAGTATCGCCTTATTCTGACGAAGTACGGCAAGCCATGTTGAAAGCAGTGGCGCTGGCGTTTAAGAAAATGCATAGCGTTAATCGTCAGCATGGCTGTTGTTATGTTCGCCATATCTATGTGAAAACAGAAGGTAAGGCAGAAGCTGGATTTCTTGACCTGGAGAAAAGTCGTCGCCGCTTGCGTCGTGATAAAGCGATTAATCATGACTTCCGCCAGCTGGAAAAATATCTGGAGCCGATCCCCAAAGCGGACTGGGAGCAGGTGAAAGCATATTACTACGCTATGTAATCGTTGTAGGCCAGATAAGACGTATAAGCGTCGTATCTGGCGTTAAAACCAATTCACATCTCGATTTCAATATCGCCTTTTGCCCGGCAACAACAGGGCAAAATTTCCCCCGGCTGAATAAAAGCTAATGGTTCGGCAATCCAGTCCACCTGGCCTGCGACCAGTCGGGTGCGACAGGAGCCGCAGTAACCTTCGCGGCACTGGTACTCAACCGCCACATTGTGGGATTCCAGCGCCGCCAGAAGGGAAGGGTGTTCATCCTGGCACAGCAGTTGTGTGCCAGTAATGCGCAGGGTAACGCGGGCCATCAGAGCTGGAAGTTACTCAAATCGTCGGTGTCCACTTCCGCGTCAATCTGCCCGACCAGATAAGAACTGACTTCCACTTCCTGCGGAGCAACCTGCACGTTATCAGACACCAGCCAGGTGTTGATCCACGGGATCGGGTTGGAGCGCGTCTGGAACGGCAGATCCAAACCGACTGCCTGCATACGGATATTGGTGATGTATTCAACGTACTGGCAGAGGATGTCTTTATTCAGACCAATCATCGAACCATCACGGAACAGATAATCCGCCCAGTCTTTCTCTTGCTGTGCCGCCTGGACAAACAGGTCATAGCACTCCTGCTTACATTCTTCGGCAATTTCCGCCATCTCCGGATCATCCGCGCCGCTGCGCAGCAGATTCAGCATATGCTGGGTGCCGGTCAGGTGCAGGGCTTCGTCGCGGGCAATCAGGCGAATAATTTTGGCGTTACCTTCCATCAGCTCACGTTCAGCGAATGCGAAAGAGCAGGCAAAGCTGACGTAGAAACGGATCGCTTCCAGCGCGTTAACGCTCATCAGGCAGAGATACAGTTTTTTCTTCAGCTCGCGCAGGCTAACGGTTACGGTTTTACCGTTAACGGTGTGGGTGCCTTCGCCCAGCAGATGCCAGTAGCTGGTCATTTCGATCAGTTCATCGTAATAGCTGGAGATCCCCTCCGCACGTTTCTGGATCTGCTCGTTGGTAACGATATCGTCAAAGACAACAGACGGATCGTTAACGATATTACGGATGATATGGGTATAGGAGCGGGAATGAATCGTTTCTGAGAACGCCCAGGTTTCTACCCAGGTTTCCAGTTCCGGGATCGAGATCAGCGGCAGCAGTGCCACGTTCGGACTGCGACCCTGAATGGAATCCAGCAGCGTCTGATATTTCAGATTGCTGATAAAGATGTGTTTTTCGTGTTCAGGCAGTGCCTGGTAATCGATACGGTCGCGGGAGACGTCAACTTCTTCCGGACGCCAGAAGAAAGAGAGCTGCTTTTCGATCAGCTTTTCGAAGATGTCATATTTTTGCTGATCGTAGCGAGCCACGTTGACCGGCTGACCAAAGAACATTGGTTCTTTGAGCTGATCATTTTTCGTCTGTGAAAAGGTGGTATATGCCATGAATGTGTCCTGTTGGGAGTTTAATGCCGGATGCGCTTCGCTTATCCGGCCTACAAACCGCATCGTAGGCTGGGTAGGGCGTTCATGCCGCATCTGGGCATCCAGTGCCGGATGCGCTTCGCTTATCCGGCCTACAAATTGGACCCGTAGGCCGGGTAGGGCGCTCACGCCGCATCCGGCATCACAATATCAGATCTTACATGCGCCGCTTTCGCAGCCATCGTCCTGGATTGACGGCACCAGATCGTCCTGCGCGTCTTCTGCGCCGTCACGGGTGTTCTGATAATACAGCGTTTTGACCCCGAATTTGTAGGCAGTGAGCAGGTCTTTCAGCAACTGCTGCATCGGCACTTTTCCTGACGGGAAACGTGACGGATCGTAGTTGGTGTTAGCAGAGATCGACTGATCGATAAATTTCTGCATGATACCCACCAGTTGCAGGTAGCCATCGTTACCCGGCATTTCCCACAGCAGCTCATAGGCGTCGTGCAGATGCTCGTAGTCCGGCACCACCTGGCGCAGAATACCGTCTTTCGACGCTTTGATGCTGACGTAACCGCGCGGCGGTTCAATACCGTTAGTGGCGTTAGAGATCTGCGAAGAAGTCTCGGACGGCATCAGGGCAGAAAGCGTGGAGTTACGCAGGCCGTGCGTTTTGATTGACTCACGCAGTGCTTCCCAGTCGTAATGCAGCGGCTCATTAGCGATGGCATCCAGATCTTTCTTATAGGTATCGATCGGCAGGATCCCTTTCGCGTAAGTGGTTTCGTTAAACCACGGGCACGCGCCTTGCTCTTTCGCCAGCTCATTAGACGCTTTCAGCAGGTAATACTGAATGGCTTCGAAGGTTTTATGCGTCAGGTTGTTGGCGCTGCCGTCGGAGTAGCGTTTACCGTGCTTCGCCAGGTAGTAAGCGAAGTTGATCACACCAATACCCAGCGTACGACGACCCATCGCTCCACGTTTGGCGGCCGGGATCGGGTAATCCTGATAATCCAGCAGCGCGTCGAGTGCGCGTACTGCCAGAATTGCCAGCTCTTCCAGTTCATCCAGGCTGTTAATTGCGCCCAGGTTGAAAGCAGACAGCGTACACAGCGCGATTTCACCGTTCTCGTCGTTGACGTCGTTCAGCGGTTTGGTCGGCAGGGCGATTTCCAGGCACAGGTTAGACTGGCGCACTGGCGCGATGGCCGGATCAAACGGGCTATGGGTATTGCAGTGGTCAACGTTCTGAATATAGATACGACCGGTAGACGCACGTTCCTGCATCATCAGCGAGAACAGCTCAACGGCTTTCACACGTTGCTTGCGGATGCTGTCGTCTTTCTCATATTTGGTATACAGGCGTTCAAACTCTTCCTGATCGGCGAAGAACGCGTCATACAGCCCCGGTACGTCGGACGGGCTGAACAGAGTGATATCTTCACCTTTCAGCAGACGGGTATACATCAGTTTGTTGATTTGAACCCCGTAGTCCATATGACGCACGCGGTTGCCTTCCACACCACGGTTGTTTTTCAACACCAGCAGGCTTTCCACTTCCAGATGCCACATCGGGTAGAACAGCGTTGCCGCACCGCCGCGCACACCGCCCTGAGAGCAGGATTTCACCGCTGTCTGGAAATGTTTGTAGAACGGAATACAACCGGTATGGAACGCTTCGCCACCGCGAATCGGGCTACCCAGCGCACGAATACGCCCGGCGTTGATGCCGATCCCGGCACGCTGGGAAACGTATTTAACAATCGCGCTGGAGGTGGCGTTAATGGAATCCAGGCTGTCGCCGCACTCGATCAGCACGCATGAGCTGAACTGACGAGTCGGGGTACGCACGCCGGACATGATTGGCGTCGGCAGCGAAATTTTAAATGTGGAAACCGCGTCGTAAAAACGCTTCACGTATTGCAGGCGCGTTTCACGCGGGTAGTTCGAGAACAGGCACGCGGCAACCAGAATATAAAGGAACTGGGCGCTTTCGTAGATTTCGCCGGTCACGCGGTTCTGTACCAGATATTTGCCTTCCAGCTGCTTAACGGCAGCATAAGAGAAGGTCATATCACGGTCGTGATCGATAAACGTGTCCATCTGCTTGAACTCTTCTTCCGTGTAGTCTTCCAGCAGATGATTATCGTATTTGCCCATCTCGACCATTTTCACCACGTGGTCGTACAGCGCAGGCGGCTCAAACTGGCCGTAGGCTTTTTTACGCAGGTGGAAGATCGCCAGACGTGCGGCGAGATACTGATAATCCGGCGCATCACGGGAGATCAGGTCTGCGGCAGCCTTGATAATAGTTTCGTGGATGTCAGAGGTCTTGATACCGTCATAAAACTGAATGTGGGAGCGCAGCTCGACCTGGGAAATCGAAACGTTATGCAGTCCTTCTGCCGCCCAATCCAGAACGCGATGGATTTTGTCGAGATTGATGCGCTCTGTGCTACCGTCGCGCTTTGTCACCAGCAGATTCTGATTCATGTATGTCGTACCTGTTTTTCAATAGCTTCATGCAGACTACCTGTAGTGAGGGAAGCTGCTAAGAACACTATATATAGGGGGTATGTTTGGGATTCACTGCAAGATAGTGTGAAACTGGCCCTCTTGCAAGTGCATAACTTTGTGGATAACTCAGGAAGGAAAAAGTGGCTTCCGCGCACCTTAGGTCAGACAAGGTGTCCGGGAAAGTCAATGGGAAGAGAAAAATTTGTTAAAAATAACCGTTCGGTGAATTCTTGAACGGTAAAATAGGATAGGTAAATTGATATAGATGGTTTATTAATCTTGTTGCTAATGATTGCCAAAATTGATCTAGGCACAAGTCGTCACATAATCTGATGTATCAGTTGTGGTCAATATATAAGCGAGTGTAAGCGATTGTTGAGTCGGAAATGGTTGTTTTATATTCGGTTATTGTTAAATACTAAGCCAATTTGTTACTTTTGTATTTATTATAAGAATATTATTTATTGCTTTAATTCAGTTTAAATATAACCGATTTACCTTAAAGTTATTAATTTGAATTGTGATGCATCTAAATTAATTATCAGATAATAACAAAATAGTTATTACATCAGGGGCAGAATTTACAAAAGAAAAATACCCTATATCGCATAATGCGATTAAATACGCCATCTTATAGAAAATGATGGTTAGATGAATATGCGGATTATCTCTCTACGCAAGGAGTATTTATCTTTACTCCCGTCAATGATTGCATCTCTTTTCTCTGCTAACGGTGCCGCAGCGGTCATTGATTCATGCCAGGGATATGATATCAAAGCGAGCTGTCAGGCCAGCAGGCAAAGCCTTTCGGGTAATATACAGGACTGGAGCATCGCGGATGGACAATGGTTGATTTTTTCGGGTATGGTCAATAATACCAGTGGTGGCGCAGTATTTTTGCAGCACAGTGCTGAATTTACGATATCACCACAAAATGAAACAGGGATGACCCTGTTTGCTGATAACTCGGTTAGTGGCGAATATAATAATGGTGGGGCTATCTTTGCTAAAGAAAACTCAACGATAAATCTTGCGAATGTTATTTTCGACAGTAATGTTGCAGGAGGCTATGGCGGAGCAATCTATTCTGCCGGTACCAATGATACCGGTGCCGCCGATTTACGTGTCACTAACGCCGTATTTCACAATAACATCGCTAATGACGGCAAAGGCGGTGCAATTTATACCATCAATAATGACGTCTATTTAAGTGATGATGCTTTTAATAATAATCAGGCATATACATCAACCAGCTATAGTGATGGGGACGGCGGTGCCATTGATGTTGCGGATAATAGTACGGATAACACACATCTTTCAGGAAAAACGATAATTAATAATACCTCCTTTACCAATAACTATGCAGAAGGTTATGGCGGAGCAATTTATACCAGCAGCACCACATCCCCGTATCTTATTGATATTTCTGTTGATGATAATTATGACCAAAACAATGGTGTGATGATTGATGAAAATAACAGTGCCTCGGGATATGACCATTCGGCGACGGCAGCGGCGGGGGGCTTTATGTATATCGGTCATAGTGTGGCTGAATTTAACATTGCCGCCGATAAAACGCTGGTAATAGGCAATACCAGCAACGATGGCGCGATTGATTCTCTTGCCGGAACGGGAGTCATCGTTAAAGAGGGAGCGGGAGAGTTAGTCCTCAATGCCGACAATAATGCGTTTACCGGCGAGATGAGTATCCAGAATGGCGAGGTGACGCTGGGGCGCAGCGATGAGTTAATGAATGTCGGCGACACGCACTGTCAGAGCGATCCGCAGGATTGCTTTGGTCTGATGGTCGGCAGCACTGTTCATTCTGAGTATCAGGCAGAACTGAATGTTGGCAATACACAACAAACGTTTGTGCACTCATTAACCGGTTTTGCTAATGGCATTTTGAATATCGACGCAGGCGGCAATGTTACCGTAAACCAGGGCGGTTTTTCCGGCTCGATTCAGGGTGAAGGACAGTTGACGGTAGCGCAAGATGGCAGCTATCTCCTGACAGGGGCGCAGTCGATGGCATTAACCGGCGATATTGTGGTGGAAGATAACGCCGTATTGTCGCTGGCGGGGAATCAGGCCGATTTACGGGCAATGCAGAGCGATCCGCAATCGATCGTGCTAAATGGCGGAGTATTGGATCTCTCTGATTTCACCACCTGGGATGGCGATAGCTCATACAATGACGGTCTGCAAATCAGCGGCAGCGGGGGGACAGTGATTGGCAGTAATGATGTCGTTGATATCAGCAGTGGCGATGATTTACATATTGGCGGCAGCGATGCCAGCCAGAATGGCGTTTATGTCGTCATTAATGCGGGGGATCAGCGCGTAACGCTGGCGAATAACAACGGTTATCTCGGTAATACGCAAATCGCCTCCGGTACGCTTGAAGTCAGCGATAATTCGCAATTGGGGGACACAAGTTACAACCGTTCAGTGATCTTCACAGATCCCCAACAACACAGTGAAATGGATGTGACGACTGATGTTGACACTCGCTCGGCTACAACAGGTCAGGGCAGGAATATTGAAATGCGCGCTGATGGCGAAATACACGTTGAGGATGGCGTAGATACGCAATGGGGCGGGTTGATGGCGGATAGTACCGGGCAACAACTGGATAGCGTAAGCACGTTGACTAAAAGTGGCGGCGGTACGCTGGAGTTGACCGCCAGCGGCACTGCGACGTCTGCGGTACGTGTGGAGGACGGAACGCTAAAAGGTGAAGCGGAGAATATTATTCCTTATGTTTCTTCACTGTGGGTGGGGGAAGACGGTGTTTTTGAAACCGGGCAAAATCAGGATATTCGTTCAATCGATGCCACCTCTGGCGGCGATATCGACATAACCGATGGTACTGTGTTGCGATTGACGCAGCAGGATACGAACCAGGCGCTGGATGCCTCGCTGTTTAGCGGCGACGGTACGCTGGTGAATGCCACCGATGGCGTGACGCTGGCAGGTGAGCTTAATACCAACCTTGAAACTGACAGCCTGACTTATCTTTCCGACGTGACGGTTAATGGCAATCTGACCAATACGTCCGGTGCGATTAGCCTGCAAAATGGCGTCGCTGGCGACACGCTGACGGTAAATGGTGATTATACCGGCGGCGGTACGCTACTGCTCGATAGCGAATTAAACGGCGATGACTCAGCAAGTGACCAACTGGTATTGAACGGTAATACTGCTGGCAACACGGCCGTGGTAATTAACCCCATTACGGGTATTGGTGAGCCGACATCTACAGGTATTAAAGTAGTTGATTTCGCAGCTGATCCCGCGCAGTTTCAAAACAATGCGCAGTTCAGTCTGGCAGGAAGCGGCTACGTCAATATGGGGGCGTATGACTACACGCTGGTGGAAGATAACAACGACTGGTATCTGCGATCACAAGAAGTCAATCCGACGCCGCCGCCTGATCCAGACCCGACTCCAGATCCTGATCCCACGCCGGATCCCGACCCAACCCCCGACCCGGAACCTACGCCTGCCTACCAGCCGGTGTTGAATGCCAAAGTTGGTGGATATTTTAATAACCTGCGGGCGGCAAATCAGGCATTTGTGATGGAGCGACGCGATCACGCTGGTGGCGATGGTCAGACGCTGAATTTACGCGTTATCGGCGGGCGTTATCATTACACGGCGGTAGGGCAGTTGGCTCAGCATGAAGACACTTCTACGGTGCAGCTTAGCGGCAACCTGTTTAGCGGGCACTGGGGTGATGATGGCGAGTGGATGCTTGGGATTGTTGGTGGCTACAGCGATAACCAGGGCGACAGCCGCTCGAATATGACCGGAACTCGCGCCGATAACCAGAACCACGGTTATGCCGTTGGGCTGACCTCAAGCTGGTATCAGCACGGTAATCAGAAGCAGGGGGCCTGGTTGGATAGCTGGCTGCAATATGTGTGGTTTAACAATGATGTTTCCGAACAAGACGATGGCGTGGATCATTACCACTCGTCGGGGATTATCGCCTCGCTGGAAGCCGGTTATCAGTGGTTACCGGGGCATGGTGTGGTGATTGAACCGCAGACGCAGGTGATTTATCAGGGCGTGCAGCAGGATGATTTTACCGCCGCTAACCATGCGCGCGTGTCACAATCGCAGGGTGATGATATTCAGACGCGGCTGGGTTTACACAGCGAATGGCGTACTGCTGTTGGTGTCACGCCAACGTTAGATCTGAATTATTATCACGATCCCCATTCGACGGGAATTGAAGAAGATGGCAGCACTATCAGTGACGATGCGGCGAAGCAACGGGGTGAAATAAAAGTGGGAATAACGGGCAATATCAGTCAGCGAGTTTCGCTGCGTGGTAGCGTGGCGTGGCAGAAAGGGAGTGATGATTTTGCCCAGACGGCAGGGTTTTTGTCGATGACAGTGAAATGGTAATCGCTGTCTGACCGGCACTGTTGCCGGATGCGGCGTAAACGCCTTATCTGGCCTACGGGGAGCATTTGTAGGCCTGATAAGACGCGGCAAGCGCCGCATCAGGCTTGGCGCGGTTGCCGGATGAATCCAAACAACAACCTCACTTATTCTGCGTATGCAGCATATAGTTCACATCCACGCCGGGGCCGAGCTTAAAGGAATTAGTTATAGGGTTGTAATGCAGCCCGGTCATATGCCGTTCTTTAAGACTGGTCTGATCCACCCAGCCCAGCAATTCTGCCGGTTTAATAAACTTCTTCACATCATGTGTACCTTTAGGCACCATGCGCAAAATATATTCAGCACCAACCACCGCCATCAGCCATGACTTGCCGTTGCGGTTAAGCGTCGAGAAAAAGACATCGCCGCCCGGTTTCACCAGTTGCGCACAGGCTCTGACCACTGACTGAGGATCGGGGACGTGCTCCAGCATCTCCATACAGGTCACCACGTCATACTGTCCGGCATGTTTTGCCGCGTGCTCTTCCACGGTTTCCTGCACGTAATCCACCTGAATGCCGCTTTCCAGTGCGTGCAGTTTTGCCACCTGCAATGGCTCAAAGCCCATATCCAGACCGGTCACCGTCGCGCCCTCCCGCGCCATACTCTCGGCCAGAATGCCGCCGCCACAACCGACATCGAGCACCTTTTTGCCAAATAAACCGCCAGCACGCTCGGCAATATAGCCCAGACGCAGCGGGTTAATGCGGTGCAGCGGTTTGAACTCACCTTCAAGATCCCACCAGCGGGAGGCGACGGCTTCAAATTTAGCGATCTCTTCGTGGTCTACGTTGTGGTTTACCGGCGATTTTTCGGCATTCATTGGCACTTCTACTCCGTAATTGGCAAGACAAACGAGTATATCAGGCATTGGATGTGAATAAAGCGTATAGGTTTACCTCAAACTGCGCGGCTGTGTTATAATTTGCGACCTTTGAATCCGGGATACAGTAGAGGGATAGCGGTTAGATGAGCGACCTTGCGAGAGAAATTACACCGGTCAACATTGAGGAAGAGCTGAAGAGCTCCTATCTGGATTATGCGATGTCGGTCATTGTTGGCCGTGCGCTGCCAGATGTCCGAGATGGCCTGAAGCCGGTACACCGTCGCGTACTTTACGCCATGAACGTACTAGGCAATGACTGGAACAAAGCCTATAAAAAATCTGCCCGTGTCGTTGGTGACGTAATCGGTAAATACCATCCCCATGGTGACTCGGCGGTTTATGACACGATCGTCCGTATGGCGCAGCCATTCTCGCTGCGTTACATGCTGGTAGACGGTCAGGGTAACTTCGGTTCCATCGACGGCGACTCTGCGGCGGCAATGCGTTATACGGAAATCCGTCTGGCGAAAATTGCCCATGAACTGATGGCTGATCTCGAAAAAGAGACGGTCGATTTCGTTGATAACTATGACGGTACGGAAAAAATTCCGGACGTCATGCCAACCAAAATTCCTAACCTGCTGGTGAACGGTTCTTCCGGTATCGCCGTAGGTATGGCAACCAACATCCCGCCGCACAACCTGACGGAAGTCATCAACGGTTGTCTGGCGTATATCGATGATGAAGACATCAGCATTGAAGGGCTGATGGAACACATCCCGGGGCCGGACTTCCCGACGGCGGCAATCATTAACGGTCGTCGCGGTATTGAAGAAGCTTACCGTACCGGTCGCGGCAAGGTATATATCCGCGCCCGTGCCGAAGTAGAAGTTGACGCCAAAACCGGACGTGAAACCATTATCGTCCACGAAATTCCGTATCAGGTGAACAAAGCGCGCCTGATCGAAAAAATTGCGGAACTGGTAAAAGAAAAACGCGTGGAAGGCATCAGCGCGCTGCGTGACGAGTCTGACAAAGACGGTATGCGTATCGTGATTGAAGTGAAACGCGATGCGGTCGGTGAAGTTGTGCTCAACAACCTCTACTCCCAGACCCAGCTGCAGGTTTCTTTCGGTATCAACATGGTGGCATTGCACCATGGTCAGCCGAAGATCATGAACCTGAAAGATATCATCGCGGCGTTTGTTCGTCACCGCCGTGAAGTAGTGACCCGTCGTACTATTTTCGAACTGCGTAAAGCTCGCGATCGTGCTCATATCCTTGAAGCATTAGCCGTGGCGCTGGCGAACATCGACCCGATCATCGAACTGATCCGTCATGCGCCGACGCCTGCAGAAGCGAAAACCGCGCTGGTTGCAAATCCGTGGCAGCTGGGCAACGTTGCTGCGATGCTGGAACGTGCGGGCGACGATGCTGCGCGTCCGGAATGGCTGGAGCCAGAGTTCGGCGTGCGTGATGGTCTGTACTACCTGACCGAACAGCAAGCTCAGGCGATTCTGGATCTGCGTCTGCAGAAACTGACCGGCCTTGAGCACGAAAAACTGCTCGACGAATACAAAGAGCTGCTGGATCAGATTGCGGAACTGTTGCGTATTCTTGGTAGCGCCGATCGTCTGATGGAAGTGATCCGTGAAGAGCTGGAGTTGGTTCGTGAACAGTTCGGTGACAAACGTCGTACCGAAATCACCGCTAACAGCGCCGACATCAACCTGGAAGATCTGATCACCCAGGAAGATGTGGTGGTCACGCTTTCTCACCAGGGTTACGTGAAGTATCAGCCGCTTTCTGAATACGAAGCGCAGCGTCGTGGCGGGAAAGGTAAATCTGCCGCACGTATTAAAGAAGAAGACTTTATCGACCGACTGCTGGTGGCGAACACTCACGATCATATTCTGTGCTTCTCCAGCCGTGGCCGCGTCTATTCGATGAAGGTCTACCAGTTACCAGAAGCTACTCGTGGCGCACGTGGTCGTCCGATCGTCAATCTGCTGCCGCTGGAACAGGACGAACGTATCACCGCGATCCTGCCGGTGACCGAGTTTGAAGAAGGCGTGAAAGTCTTCATGGCGACCGCTAACGGTACTGTGAAGAAAACCGTCCTCACCGAGTTCAACCGTCTGCGTACCGCCGGTAAAGTGGCGATCAAACTGGTTGAAGGCGATGAGCTGATCGGCGTTGACCTGACCAGCGGCGAAGACGAAGTAATGCTGTTCTCCGCTGAAGGTAAAGTGGTGCGCTTTAAAGAGTCTTCTGTCCGTGCGATGGGCTGCAACACCACCGGTGTTCGTGGTATTCGTTTAGGCGAAGGCGATAAAGTCGTCTCTCTGATCGTGCCTCGTGGCGATGGCGCAATCCTCACCGCAACGCAGAACGGTTATGGTAAACGTACCGCAGTGGCGGAATACCCAACCAAGTCGCGTGCGACGAAAGGGGTTATCTCCATCAAGGTTACCGAACGTAACGGTTTAGTGGTTGGCGCGGTGCAGGTAGATGACTGCGACCAGATCATGATGATCACCGACGCCGGTACGCTGGTACGTACTCGCGTGTCGGAAATCAGTATCGTAGGCCGTAACACCCAGGGCGTAATCCTTATCCGTACTTCGGAAGATGAAAACGTGGTGGGTCTGCAACGTGTTGCTGAACCGGTTGACGAGGAAGATCTGGATACCATCGACGGCAGTGCCGCGGAAGGGGACGATGAAATCGCTCCGGAAGTGGACGTTGACGACGAGCCAGAAGAAGAATAATTTCATCGCTTCATGCCAAAAGGGAGCCATCTCCCTTTTTTGAATTGAAAAGTCCAGGCTGTAAAGTCTGGGCTTTTGTCGTATTAGGGCGCGGTAAAGTTTGGCTGTGCCCGTAAAAAATGGCTGGCTATACACAAGGAATGTGGCAATGAGTGGTGAAAAAAAGGCGAAAGGCTGGCGGTTTTATGGCCTTGTTGGTTTTGGGGCAATAGCGCTGCTATCCGCTGGCGTATGGGCGTTGCAATATGCTGGCAGTGGGCCAAAAAAAACGTTGTCGCCACTGGTGGTGCACAACAATCTGCAAATCGATCTCAATGAGCCGGACCTCTTTCTCGACAGCGACTCTCTGAGCCAGCTTCCCAAAGATCTCCTTACCATTCCGTTTCTCCACGATGTTCTGAGCGAAGATTTCGTTTTCTATTATCAGAATCATGCCGATCGTCTGGGCATTGAAGGCAGCATTCGCCGCATTGTCTATGAACACGATCTCACGCTGAAAGATAAGCTCTTTTCGTCACTCTTAGACCAGCCCGCGCAGGCGGCACTGTGGCACGATAAACAAGGCCATCTTTCTCATTATATGGTGCTGATCCAGCGAAGTGGTTTAAGCAAGCTGCTGGAGCCATTGCTGTTTGCCGCTACCAGCGACAGCCAGTTAAGTAAAACGGAAATCAGTAGCATCAAGATAAATAGTGAAACTATTCCTGTTTATCAGTTGCGCTATAACGGCAATAACGTCCTGATGTTTGCGACTTATCAGGACAAAATATTGGCTTTTTCCAGTTCGGATATGCTGTTTAAAGATGACCAACAGGATACTGAAGCCACGGCGATCGCAAGTGATTTGTTGAGTGGTAAAAAACGCTGGCAAGCCAGCTTTGGCCTGGAAGCGCGTACTGCCGAAAAAACGCCAGTACGCCAGCGCATCGTGGTCAGCGCCAGGTTGCTGGGGTTTGGCTACCAGCGATTAGTGCCTTCTTTTGCTGGCATGCGCTTCGAAATGGGTAACGACGGCTGGCACAGTTTTCTGGCGTTAAACGATGAATCCGCCAGCGTAGATGCCAGTTTCGATTTTACGCCGGTATGGAACAGTATGCCTGCCGGAGCCAGCTTCTGTGTGGCGGTGCCGTATTCACACGGTATTGCCGAAGAGATGCTTTCGCACATCAGCCAGGAAAACGACAAGCTGAATGGGGCGTTAGACGGTGGCGCCGGGCTGTGCTGGTATGAAGACTCAAAATTACAAACCCCGCTATTTGTTGGTCAGTTTGATGGCACTGCCGAACAGGCGCAATTGCCAGGGAAACTGTTTACGCAAAATATTGGTGCGCACGAAAGCAAAGCGCCAGAAGGTGTTTTGCCGGTAAGCCAGACTCAGCAGGGCGAAGCGCAAATCTGGCGTCGCGAAGTGAGTTCCCGATACGGTCAGTATCCGAAAGCGCAGGCGGCGCAACCCGATCAATTAATGTCGGATTATTTTTTCCGCGTGTCGCTGGCGATGCAAAACAAAACGCTGCTTTTCTCCCTCGATGACACGCTGGTTAATAACGCCCTGCAAGCACTGAATAAAACCCGCCCGGCAATGGTGGATGTAATACCCACTGATGGCATCGTTCCGCTCTATATCAATCCACAAGGAATGGCGAAACTGCTGCGTAACGAAACGCTGACCAGTCTGCCGAAGAATCTCGAACCGGTTTTTTATAACGCCGCACAAACTTTATTAATGCCGAAGCTGGACGCTTTATCTCAACAACCGCGTTATGTCATGAAGCTGGCCCAGATGGAACCCGGTGCCGCCTGGCAGTGGCTACCCATAACCTGGCAACCGCTATGAGACACGGGCTGCTGGTGCTGATTTGCTGGCTGTATTGTGTTGTTGCCCATAGTGAAATGCTAAATGTCGAACAATCCGGGCTGTTTCGCGCGTGGTTTGTGCGCATTGCACAGGAACAGCTCCGCCAGGGGCCAAGCCCACGCTGGTATCAACAGGATTGCGCGGGCCTGGTGCGATTTGCGGCGAACGAGGCGCTGAAAGTTCACGACAGTAAATGGCTAAAAAGTAACGGTTTATCTAACCAGTATTTGCCGCCAGAGATGACGCTAACACCTGAACAGCGTCAACTGGCGCAAAACTGGAATCAGGGGAATGGGAAAACCGGCCCCTATGTGACCGCGATTAATTTGATTCAGTACAACAGCCAGTTTATTGGCCAGGACATAAACCAGGCACTGCCTGGCGATATGATTTTTTTCGATCAGGGCGATGCCCAGCACTTAATGGTCTGGATGGGGCGTTACATCATCTACCACACCGGAAGCGCCACGAAAACTGACAACGGAATGCGCGCAGTCAGTCTGCAACAACTTATGACATGGAAGGACACCCGATGGATACCCAACGATTCCAATCCCAATTTCATTGGCATTTATCGTTTAAATTTTCTGGCGCGATAGCAGCGTGCTTGTCCCTGTCTCTTGTGGGAACAGGGCTTGCTAATGCTGATGATTCGCTTCCTTCCAGTAACTATGTGCCGCCCGCCGGGGGAACATTCTTTTTGCTCGCTGACAGCAGTTTTAGCAGCAGTGAAGAGGCGAAAGTGCGACTGGAAGCGCCGGGGCGTGATTATCGGCGCTATCAGATGGAAGAGTACGGCGGCGTGGACGTTCGCCTGTATCGTATTCCTGACCCGATGGCATTTTTGCGCCAGCAGAAAAACCTGCATCGCATTGTGGTGCAACCGCAATATCTGGGCGACGGACTGAACAATACGCTGACCTGGCTGTGGGATAACTGGTACGGCAAATCTCGCCGCGTGATGCAGCGTACTTTCTCTTCTCAGTCACGGCAGAATGTGACTCAGGCGTTACCCGAATTACAGCTCGGTAATGCCATTATTAAACCTTCCCGTTATGTACAGAACAACCAGTTTTCACCGCTGAAAAAATATCCACTAGTGGAACAGTTCCGTTACCCACTATGGCAGGCTAAACCGGTCGAGCCGCAACAAGGGGTAAAACTGGAAGGCGCATCCAGCAATTTCATTTCGCCGCAGCCGGGCAACATCTATATTCCTCTCGGCAAACAAGAGCCGGGACTGTACCTCGTCGAGGCGATGGTGGGTGGGTATCGGGCGACGACGGTGGTGTTTGTTTCCGATACCGTGGCGCTTAGCAAAGTGTCAGGTAACGAGCTTCTGGTGTGGACCGCGGGGAAAAAACAGGGTGAAGCGAAGCCCGGCTCAGAGATCTTGTGGACTGACGGTCTTGGCGTGATGACCCGCGGTGTGACCGATGGCAGCGGTACCTTGCAGTTACAACATATATCGCCAGAACGTTCATATATTCTGGGTAAGGATGCTGAAGGCGGCGTTTTTGTCTCCGAGAACTTTTTCTACGAAAGCGAAATCTACAACACCCGCTTGTATATCTTTACCGATCGCCCGCTATATCGCGCAGGCGATCGTGTCGATGTTAAAGTGATGGGCCGCGAGTTCCACGATCCGTTGCATTCATCCCCCATCGTCAGCGCACCGGCGAAGCTTTCGGTGCTGGACGCCAACGGCAGTCTGTTGCAAACCGTCAATGTCACGCTGGATGCGCGTAATGGCGGGCAGGGGAGTTTCCGCCTGCCAGAAAATGCCGTCGCCGGAGGTTATGAGTTACGTCTTGCTTACCGCAAACAGGTCTATAGCAGCAGTTTTCGCGTGGCAAACTACATCAAACCCCATTTTGAGATTGGTTTAGCTCTCGATAAAAAAGAGTTCAAAACTGGCGAAGCAGTCAGCGGCAAACTGCAACTGCTCTACCCGGATGGCGAGCCGGTAAAAAATGCCCGCGTGCAGTTAAGTTTGCGCGCTCAGCAATTATCAATGGTTGGTAACGATTTGCGTTATGCCGGACGTTTCCCGGTGTCGCTGGAAGGCAGTGAAACGGTTTCCGACGATAATGGTCATGTGGCGTTGAATCTCCCCGCCGCCGATAAACCGAGCCGTTATTTGTTAACCGTCTCCGCCAGTGACGGCGCGGCGTATCGAGTTACCACCACCAAAGAGATCCTCATTGAACGTGGCCTGGCGCATTACTCTTTAAGTACCGCCGCACAATACAGTAATAGCGGCGAGTCGGTTGTGTTCCGTTATGCCGCGCTGGAATCTTCAAAACAGGTTCCTGTTACTTATGAATGGTTGCGTCTCGAAGACCGCACGAGCCACAGCGGAGAGCTACCGTCAGGCGGCAAATCCTTTACCGTCAATTTCGCTAAACCTGGCAACTACAATCTGACATTACGCGATAAAGACGGCTTAATTCTCGCCGGGTTAAGCCATGCAGTCAGCGGTAAGGGCAGCACGTCGCATACTGGTACGGTAGATATCGTGGCAGATAAAACACTGTATCAGCCTGGCGAAACCGCGAAGATGCTGATTACCTTCCCGGAGCCAATTGACGAAGCATTATTGACGCTGGAACGCGATCGCGTGGAACAGCAGTCGCTGCTATCGCATCCGGCAAACTGGCTAACGCTACAACGTTTAAACGATACCCAGTATGAAGCCCGCGTACCGGTGAGCAATTCCTTTGCGCCTAACATCACTTTTTCGGTGCTGTATACCCGTAACGGTCAGTACAGTTTTCAGAACGCCGGGATTAAAGTTGCCGTTCCCCAGCTGGATATCCGGGTGAAAACGGACAAAACCCATTACCAGCCTGGTGAACTGGTCAATGTCGAATTAACCTCGTCGCTGAAAGGTAAACCTGTTTCTGCGCAGTTAACGGTAGGCGTGGTCGATGAAATGATCTACGCGCTGCAACCGGAAATCGCGCCGAATATCGGCAAATTTTTCTATCCGCTGGGGCGTAACAATGTGCGTACCAGCTCCAGCCTGTCATTTATCAGCTATGATCAGGCGCTCTCCAGCGAGCCGGTTGCGCCTGGCGCGACTAACCGCAGCGAGCGGCGAGTAAAAATGCTGGAACGTCCACGGCGTGAAGAGGTGGATACCGCGGCCTGGATGCCGTCACTCACAACCGATAAACAAGGCAAAGCGTATTTCACGTTCCTGATGCCTGATTCGTTAACCCGCTGGCGCATCACCGCGCGTGGGATGAACGGCGACGGGCTGGTCGGGCAGGGGCGTGCTTATCTGCGTTCGGAAAAAAGTCTCTACATGAAATGGAGTATGCCAACGGTGTATCGCATGGGCGACAAACCGGCGGCAGGACTGTTTATCTTCAGTCAGCAGGACAACGAACCGGTGGCGCTGGTGACTAAATTTGCAGGTGCTGAGATGCGCCAGACGCTGACGCTGCACAAAGGGGCGAATTATATTTCGCTGACGCAGAATATTCAGCAATCTGGCTTGTTAAGTGCAGAACTGCAACAAAATGGGCAAGTACAGGACAGCATTAGCACAAAACTGTCTTTTGTGGATAACAGCTGGCCCGTTGAACAGCAGAAAAATGTCATGCTCGGCGGTGGCGATAATGCGCTGATGTTGCCCGAGCAGGCGAGTAATATCCGGTTGCAAAGTAGCGAAACGCCGCAGGAGATTTTCCGTAACAATCTTGATGCGTTAGTCGATGAACCGTGGGGTGGCGTGATCAACACCGGTAGCCGTCTGATCCCGCTCAGTCTCGCCTGGCGTTCGCTTGCCGATCATCAAAGTGCCGCCGCTAACGACATTCGTCAGATGATTCAGGATAACCGTCTGCGGCTGATGCAACTGGCGGGGCCCGGAGCGCGCTTTACCTGGTGGGGTGAAGATGGCAATGGCGACGCCTTCCTCACGGCATGGGCATGGTACGCCGACTGGCAGGCCAGCCAGGCGCTCGGCGTAACGCAGCAACCGGAATACTGGCAACATATGCTCGACAGTTATGCCGAGCAGGCGGACAACATGCCGTTATTGCATCGGGCGCTGGTGCTGGCGTGGGCACAGGAGATGAATCTGCCGTGCAAAACGTTGTTGAAAGGGTTGGATGAAGCTATCGCCCGGCGCGGAACTAAAACTAAAGATTTCTCTGAGGCAGACACCAGCGATATCAATGACAGCATGATCCTCGATACACCTGAATCTCCACTGGCAGATGCGGTGGCAAACGTCTTAACCATGACGTTGCTGAAAAAAGCGCAGTTGAAGTCCACTGTGATGCCACAGGTTCAGCAATATGCGTGGGATAAAGCGGCAAACAGCAATCAGCCGCTGGCGCACACGGTTGTGCTGCTCAATAGCGGGGGCGACGCTACCCAGGCGGCTGCTATTTTAAGTGGTTTGACCGCTGAGCAATCTACTATTGAGCGCGCGCTGGCCATGAACTGGCTGGCGAAATATATGGCGACAATGCCTCCAGTTGTTTTGCCTGCGCCTGCGGGCGCATGGGCCAAACATAAGTTAACTGGAGGGGGCGAATACTGGCGTTGGGTTGGTCAGGGCGTGCCGGACATTCTCTCTTTTGGTGACGAATTATCGCCGCAAAATGTGCAGGTCCGCTGGCGTGAACCGGCAAAAACGGCTCAACAAAGTAACATTCCGGTGACCGTTGAACGCCAGTTGTATCGGCTTATCCCCGGTGAAGAAGAGATGAGCTTTACTCTGCAGCCGGTGACCAGCAATGAGATTGACAGCGATGCGCTGTATCTCGATGAAATTACGCTTACCAGCGAGCAGGATGCAGTTCTGCGCTATGGTCAGGTGGAAGTACCGCTCCCGCCGGGAGCCGACGTTGAGCGCACAACATGGGGCATTTCGGTCAATAAACCTAACGCTGGAAAACAGCAGGGGCAATTGCTGGAAAAAGCGCGTAATGAAATGGGCGAACTGGCCTATATGGTGCCGGTGAAAGAACTGACGGGAACGGTCACTTTCCGCCATTTGCTGCGCTTCTCGCAAAAAGGGCAATTCGTTCTGCCTCCTGCTCGTTATGTGCGTTCCTATGCACCTGCACAGCAAAGTGTTGCGCCAGGGAGCGAATGGATCGGGATGCAGGTGAAATAAGTGAACTGGTACAGAATCGTCTGGCTATTGGCGTTGGTAACTCTGCCAACGCTTGCGGAGGAGACGCCGTTACAACTGGCGCTGCGGGGCGCGCAGCACGATCAACTGTATCAGCTGTCGTCATCAGGCGTGACCAAAGTCTCGGTATTACCTGACACGCTCACCACGCCATTAGGGAGTTTGTGGAAACTGTATATTTACGCCTGGCTGGAGGATACCCATCAACCGGAGCAGCCATACCAGTGTCGCGGCAACTCCCCGGAAGAGGTTTATTGTTGTCAGGCTGGGGAGAGCATAACGCGCGATTCCGCGCTGGTACGTTCCTGTGGACTCTATTTTGCGCCGCAGCGGTTGCATATTGGCGCAGATATGTGGGGGCAATACTGGCAACAGCGTCAGGCACCTGCGTGGTTAGCGTCTCTTACTACACTGAAGCCAGAAACCTCGGTAACGGTTAAATCGCTGCTTGATTCATTAGCGACATTACCTGCGCAAAACAAAGCTCAGGAAGTCTTACTGGATGTGGTGCTGGACGAGGCGAAAATCGGTGTCGCATCCATGCTCGGTAGTCGGGTACGGGTGAAAACCTGGAGTTGGTTTGCCGATGATAAACAGGAAATCCGTCAGGGTGGTTTTGCTGGCTGGTTAACCGATGGTACACCGCTGTGGGTTACTGGCAGTGGCACCAGCAAAACGGTACTGACCCGTTATGCGACGGCGCTTAATCGGGTTTTGCCAGTGCCGACGCAGGTTGCCAGTGGGCAATGTGTGTTGGTGGATCTGTTTGCTCGTTATCCGCTGAAGAAAGTTACTGAGGAAAAGAGTACGACGGCAGTCAAACCAGGCGTGCTCAATGGGCGCTATCGTGTGACGTTTGCCAATGGTAACCACATGACATTTGTCAGCCACGGTGAGACAACGTTACTGACGGTAAAGGGCAAACTGAAATTACAGTCGCATCTCGATCGTGAAGAGTACGTTGCCAGAGTTCTGGATCGCGAGGCGAAAAGTACGCCTCCTGAGGCAGCGAAAGCCATGACCGTGGCGATTCGCACGTATTTACAGCAAAACGCCGATCGCGATGGTGATTGCCTGAGCATCCCGGACAGTAGCGCTACCCAGCGCGTTTCAGCTTCGCCAGCCACTGTAGGCGCGCGGACGATGACCGCCTGGACGCAGGATCTCATCTATGCGGGCGATCCGGTTCATTATCATGGCAGCCGGGTTACCGAAGGGACGCTTTCCTGGCGGCACGCTACTGCCCAGGCGGGGCAGGGAGAGCGTTATGATCAGATACTTGCGTTTGCTTATCCCGACAACAACCTTAGCCGCTGGGGAGCGCCACGCTCAACCTGCCAGTTATTACCCAAAGCGAAAGCCTGGCTGGCGAAAAAAATGCCGCAGTGGCGGCGCGTGTTACAAGATGAAATGGGGTATAACGAACCTGACGTGTTTGCGGTCTGCCGCTTAGTCTCAGGTTTCCCCTATACCGATCGGCAGCAGAAACGGCTGTTTATTCGTAACTTCTTTACGCTTCAGGATCGGCTGGATTTAACCCATGAGTATCTGCACCTGGCCTTTGATGGTTATCCCACCGGGCTTGATGAGAACTATATCGAAACGCTGACCCGACAATTATTAATGGACTAATGCTATGCGAAAGATTTTTCTTCCGTTGTTACTGGTGGCGCTTTCGCCTGTCGCTCACAGTGAAGGTGTGCAGGAAGTCGAGATTGATGCACCGCTCTCTGGCTGGCATCCGGCAGAGGGTGAAGATGCCAGTTTTTCACAAACGATCAATTACCCGGCGTCGTCCGTCAACATGGCAGATGATCAAAATATCTCAGCGCAGATCCGCGGCAAAATAAAGAATTATGCTGCGGCGGGTAAAGTTCAGCAGGGCCGGCTGGTGGTCAACGGTGCCAGTATGCCGCAGAGAATTGAATCAGATGGTTCTTTTGCACGCCCTTATATTTTCACTGAAGGCAGCAACAGCGTGCAGGTCATCAGCCCAGATGGGCAAAGCCGACAAAAAATGCAGTTTTACTCAACGCCGGGTGCTGGAGCAATTCGCGCGCGTTTACGGCTGGTTCTCTCGTGGGATACGGACAATACCGACCTCGATCTTCATGTCGTTACGCCTGACGGTGAACATGCCTGGTACGGTAACACCGTGCTGAAAAACAGTGGCGCACTGGATATGGATGTCACGACAGGGTACGGACCCGAGATTTTCGCCATGCCAGCGCCAGTTCACGGGCGCTATCAGGTGTATATCAACTACTATGGCGGACGCAGCGAAACGGAATTAACCACCGCCCAACTGACGCTGATCACCGATGAAGGATCGGTCAATGAGAAACAGGAAACATTTATTGTACCGATGCGTAATGCTGGCGAGCTGACGCTGGTGAAAAGTTTTGACTGGTGATTAATGGGGTTACCTTCGCCGTCGATGTTCAAGAAAACGCCCGATAACTTTCGCTATCGGGCGTTTTTATTGGTTAATTCAACCGCTCAATCACCATCGCAATTCCCTGGCCGCCACCAATGCACAGTGTTGCCAGCCCCAGCGTTTTATCGCGTGCCTGCATTGCATGTAATAGTGTGACCAGAATACGAGCACCACTGGCACCGATAGGATGCCCCAGCGCGATGGCCCCGCCGTTGACATTCACTTTCTCAGGATCAAAGCCCAGGGTTTTCCCAACGGCAAGGAACTGTGCAGCAAATGCTTCATTAGCCTCAATGAGATCAATATCCGCCAGTTGCAGCCCCGCCAGTTGTAACGCTTTTTGCGTGGCAGGTACTGGCCCCATACCCATCAATGCGGGGGGCACGCCACCGCTGGCATAACTTTTAATGCGTGCCAGGGGATTCAGGCCTGCTGCCAGCGCCGCAGATTCTTCCATAATCACCAGAGCGGCAGCACCGTCGTTAATACCTGACGCGTTCCCAGCGGTGACTGTTCCTGCTTTATCGAAGGCCGGGCGCAATGCGCCTAACGCTTCAGCCGTAGAATCCGCTTTCGGGAATTCGTCTTGACTGAAGACGAAGGTTTTCTTCCGAGTGACAACATTTACCGGGACGATTTCGGCTGTAAAAGCACCGGACTCAATTGCGGCTGCCGCTTTACGCTGTGAATGTAGCGCCAGTTCATCCTGCATTTCTCGGGTAATTCCGTACTCTTTGGCCACGTTCTCGGCGGTAATCCCCATATGATAACCATGGGTGGCGCACATCAGACCATCGCGCAGGATTACGTCATAAACCTGTCCGTCTCCAAGACGATAACCAGAGCGTGCTTTTGCATCGAGTAAGTAGGGCGCTAAACTCATATTTTCCATACCCCCCGCCACAATGCTTTGCGCCTGACCTGCCTGAATTGCCTGGGTGGCAAGCGCCACACTTTTAAGACCCGAACCACACACTTTATTGACCGTGAATCCGCACACCGTTTCTGCCAGCCCGCTTTTTAACAGTGCCTGACGTGCCGGATTTTGCCCCAACCCGGCTTGCAACACGTTACCCATAATCACTTCATCAATGTGTAGTGAATCGATTTTTGCACGTTCAATGGCGGCTTTAATTACTGTCGCCCCCAGGTCGATGGCGCTGGTGGAAGCGAGTGAACCGTTAAAACTACCGATAGCAGTACGTACCGCACTGACGATGACACAATTTTTCATTTTTTATTCCTTCTGTCTGTAGGGTTGCCGTCAGAACAGCGTTAAACCAATGACGAAAATGACGCCGGAGAAGAGCAGGGCAGTGATGCAATAGCCCATGATGTCGCGGACACCGAGTCCGGCGATTGCCAGTGCTGGCAGCGCCCAGAATGGTTGTGCCATGTTCATCCATTGCTCGCCGTAGGCGATCGCCATTACCGATTTACCGAGATCAGCGCCCAGCGCCTGGGCTGCGGGTATCACGAAAGGTCCCTGAATAACCCAGTGACCGCCGCCAGACGGAACGGCGAAGTTAATCAGTGCAGAACTAAAAAAGGTCATTACCGGGAAGGTGTCTTTGTTCGCAACATTGATGAAGAATTCGGTAATGAGTCCGCCCAGACCGGAATGCTCCATCATCAGTTGGATCCCAGCGTAGAAGGGGAATTGCACCAGAATACCGGCAGTACTGCGTGCTGCCGCGCTGATAGCACGCATATAAGCCATTGGCGTTTTATGTAGCAGCAGACCCGCAATCATAAACATCAGGTTGACGGTATTGATGGTGATGTTGAAGCCATGTTCGCTGAAGTACATCGCCAGGTAAGCGATACCGAGTGCGCCGATGATCAACGTCAGAATACGGCTTTCTTCCAGTCGCTCGGACGGTGGAGCATCTTTCGGTAGTTGCTTTTGAAAATCAGCCTCTTCCATGAGTAGTTTCGGATCGATACTCACCACGTCAGACGGTTTTGGCATCATCATGCGGGTGATAAATGGCATCACCACAATCAACGCCACAGTGATGAAAATATTAAAACCACTGAACAGAGTATCGCCCACCGGGATCAGCCCGGCGATATGCTCAACCGGGTTGCCCGGTGTTGCAGCCAACAGAGGCATTGAGCCAGAGAAACCGCCACCCCAGGTGAGAAAACCAATGTAGGCGCAGGCAATGAGCAACGGATAATCAGAACCGGGTACTCGCCGGGCGACTTCACGGGCGAACATTGCACCGACAACCAAACCAAATCCCCAGTTGATGACACAAGCAACTGAACCGAAGAAAGTAACCAGCATGACGCCCTGTACGGGCGTCTTTGCGGCGGAGGCGGCAGTACGCAGCAAACTTTTCACCGGCGCGGAGCTGGCAAGGGCATGACCGGTAACGATGATAAGCGCCATCTGCATACCAAACGCCAGCAAGTTCCAGAAACCGTCACCCCACATTTTCACCATGCTGATCGGCGTTTGTGGTGTTAACCAAAGCGCGATCACGAATGTTAGCAATGTCAGCAACATGGCAAAGATCAGTGGATCGGGAAGCCACCGGCTGACAAAACGCGTCATAAAACGCGATATGCGACCAATCATAAATCACCCCGTTGCGTATTCAGATCGGCAGCGACTTCAAACCGAGCTTCTGTTTTGGCACGCACGGTGGCTAAATCACACCCGTCGGCAATTTCGGTGAGCCACATTTTGCCGTCAATAAAACGAAAGACAGCCAGTTCAGTAACCAGCATATGCACCGCATGTTGCGCAGTGAGTGGCATGGTGCAGCGGCGCAAAATTTTTGCTGAACCATCTTTGGCGCAATGTTCCATGGCGATGATCACTTTGCGCGACCCGGTCACCAGATCCATCGCGCCCCCCATACCGGGCACCATTTTCCCAGGCACTACCCAGTTCGCGAGGTTTGCTTCTTCGTCTACTTGCAAACCACCGAGCACGCAGGCATCAATATGACCGCCACGGATTAGCGCAAATGACATGGCGCTATCAAACATGGCTGCGCCGGGTAAAATGCCGCACGGTTGTCCGCCAGCGTTCACCAGATCTGGATGCGCTGTTGTGACCGGGCCTAAACCGAGGAAGCCGTTTTCTGATTGCAGAGTGATATGAATACCCTCCGGTAAATAATTGGCGACCATTGTGGGTAAACCGATCCCTAAGTTAACGATGTCACCATCACGAAGCTCTTGCGCCACACGGCGCGCAATACGTTGTTTCGCATCCATTATTTGCTCTCCTGTGAAACGATGATGTGGTCGATAACGGCACCAGGGGTGACAATATGGTCAGGTTGCAGCTCGCCGGTTTCGACCAGTTCATCCGGCTCTACCAGCGTGATATCAGCCGCAAGGGCTATCAGGGGGTTAAAGTTGCGGGCGCTAAGGTGATAGGTCAGGTTGCCAAGTGTGTCGCAACGATGAGCGCGAATTAGCGCCAGGTCGGCGCGCAGCGGGCGTTCGAGCAGCCAGGTTTTACCGTCGAGTGTCAGTGTCTGTTTGCCTTCCTCTACGACGGTGCCGACACCAGTTGGGGTGAGAAAACCACCAAGTCCAGCTCCGCCACAGCGAATTTGCTCGATTAGCGTACCTTGCGGCACCAGAACGACGTCCATCTCACCAGATATCATGCGCCGACCTGTTTCCGGGTTGGTGCCGATATGTGAAGCAATCACTTTGCGGACTCGACCATTGACGATGAGCGGACCGATGCCTGTATCAACAAACGCGGTATCATTGGCTATCAATGTCAGGTCGCGAACACCAGATTCCAGTAATGCTTCAACCAGGCGGGATGGAGTGCCAATCCCCATAAATCCGCCCACCATGATGGTCATGCCGTCACGAAAGAAGCCGGTGGCGTCTTGTAATGTCATCAATTTTGTTTTCATTTTTTATCCCTCTTGCATACACCGTTGTGGGTACAGTCAGGGAATAGCAAGGGGAGTGCCAGAATGAGATTATTGAATGTTGTTATTTAACTAATTGAATAGAAAAGGATAAATTAGATGGGGATTCATAAGGAGAATGAGCGGCTATGCAGAAAATTGCGCACTGTGCAAATTTCTGCATAGCAAGTTTTGGCGTTATACATCCGCCGGATCGATACCGTATTCCTGGAGTTTATACATCAATGCACGGCGACTGATGCCCAGCATTAAAGCAGTGCGGGTTCGGTTTCCTTCTTGTTGTTCCAGCACTTCCATAATGATGCGTTTTTCGACGCGTTTAATTTCCTCTTTTAAATTACGCTCACCGACAGGGGCTGTTTTTGCTTCACCAGCATTACAGACTGGCTGACGAATCTGCGGCGGAAGATCCTCAGAAAAAATGATCGGGCCTGAATTCATCACGACGGCGCGTTCAATAACGTTGGAAAGCTCTCGAATATTTCCCGGCCATGACCAGGCGGTAAGCAGTGACATTGCCATCGGATCGATGTCGATAATATCGCGCTGATTCTCACTACTGAATTTTTGCAAAAAGTGATTAGCTAACAGGGAAATATCTTCCCGGCGATCGCGCAGAGGCGGCAGTATTAAATGAATAACGTTAAGGCGATAAAAGAGATCTTCACGGAAGGTGCCTTCTTTCACCATTGCCTGCAAGTCGCGGTTGGTGGCAGCAATGATGCGGATATCAACTTTTATGGTCTGATGGCCGCCAATCCGTTCAAATTCCCGTTCCTGCAGAATGCGTAGTAATTTGGCTTGCAGTACCAGCGGCATTTCGCCAATTTCGTCGAGGAGCAGAGTACCTTCGTTGGCACGTTCAAATAATCCCTGACGCAAGGTTTGTGCACCAGTAAATGCACCTTTTTCATGACCAAACAGTTCACTTTCGAGCAACGATTCCGGCAGCGCCGCGCAGTTGACTTTAATGAACGGCCCCTTTGCCCGCCGCGAATTGTAGTGAATCGCTCTGGCAATCAACTCTTTCCCAGTGCCGCTTTCACCGCTAATCAAGACGCTGGCCTGAGAAAGGGCAATTTTGGCGGTGTCTTTGCAGATGTCCATCATCGCCGGGCTGTTGGTGAGAATGTGCCCCCATTGCCAGCTGGTGCTCAGTGCCTGGTGCAGATGACGGATCTCTTTTTTCATTGACTGGAGTTGTAAAGCGCGCTGAACGATTAAATTCAACTCATCGGGATCAAACGGTTTGATAACATAGTCGAAGGCTCCGCAGCGTAGTGCTTCGACGGCGGTTTCCACTTCAGCATAGGCCGTCATCAGAATAACGGGTGTCCGGGTCTCATGGCTGCGCATCTCCTTTAGTGCCTTGATGCCGTCCATCTCTGGCATGCGGATATCCATCAACACCACGTCAGGGTGAATATCGGCAAACAGGTGTAATGCTGTGCGCCCGTTGTTCGCACAATGTGTTTCGAATCCTTGTAGTGCAAAAGCGGTGCTCAGCATACGGCGAACATTATCTTCATCATCCACAATAAGGATGCGATTAATAGCAGTCATACAGTCTGATTTCCCTGCGGGTTGATCGGTAAAATAAGCGTGAAGGTTGCGCCGTAGCCCGGCAAACTGGCGACGCGAATATCACCCTGATGGGCATTAATGATGCGTTGACTTAACGCCAGACCAAGCCCGGTTCCTGAGGCTTTGGTAGTGAAAAAGGGATCGAAGATCTTTTTTTGCAGCGAGAGATCAATGCCACTGCCGTTGTCCTCTATCGAAATGGCCTGTTGCGAGTCGCTATACTGCCAGGTTCGAATGCGAATTTTCCCTCGTGCACTGATAGCCTGGACGGCATTGATCAGGATATTCAGTAGTACCTGTTTGAGCAGTTCACGATCGGCGTTAATCGGGCTTAATTCATTATCCAGTTCGCTTATGAAGTCGACCCGCGCTTGTACGCCGGCGGTTTGTACCAGTACCAGAGTTTCTTCAACCAATGCATTGAGGCTGACTTGTTGCCATTGACTGTGGCGTGGACGTGAAAATTCGAGCAATTGCTGAATAACTTTGTTAATTGAATCGATTTCTTTGAGTACTACGGACAGATATTCCTGATGTATTGGGTCACGGGTTTGTTGGCGCAAGATCTGTACATAACCACGAATAGCCGTTAACGGATTACGTACTTCATGCGCCACGCCAGCCATCAGCTCACCCAGTGTGGCGAGGCGTTCTGCTTGCGCCATGCGGCGCTGGGTTTCTTTGCGGGCAGTTAAATCAGAGAAAATCACCAAAGCACCTATCATTTCACCGTGCGTGTTATGAATACGACTGGTCGTGACACTGAGTTCAATGGTGCGGTCACGGCCTGGAAAACTGATCTCCAGTGCTACATGTTCGGTGCCATGTTCCAGCGTATCCAGTACGGGACTGTAGAACTGAGTATTGTCGAACAACATGGAGTAAGGCTGCCCTACCAGTTCATGACGTTGATAGCCAGTGATGACTTCTGCTGCTGGGTTCATGGTGGTTACATCACCCTGGCGGTCAATGGCAATGACGCCATCGGCAGCGTTTTCAATAATCAGATCGTTAAGTGTTCGCGTTTCACGCAGTGCCTGGGCGAGGTTGTTAACACTCTGACTGATTTGCCCCATTTCACCGGGCAATTGTGGTAATCGAGTGGGAATATTTTGAGCCAGAGTCGAGAGGCCATCGGTGATGATATCTATATTGGCGCTCAGGCGACGGGAGAAAAGGACAATCAACAGCAGGCTTATCAGCAAACCGGCGGTGAGCACAATGATAATCCTCACATCCATTTTCCAGGCCTGGCGGCGAATATCTTCGGTTAATTCATTGGCCCAGATATAGCCGAGGATTTCACCATTACGCTCAATGGGAATCATTGAATTCAAAATATCGCCGCGCACCTGCCTGCCTGAATAAACCAAAGGGGTATTTGTACGCATGACTTCGCGACCAGGGTGATCTGCGGCAATGGTAACGCCCACATTATTCTGATATAGCGCTGAAGGCGCGTAGGTGATTATCGCATCCAGCGTTTTGTTGTAATAACCAGCGCCGATGCCAGGGAAGGCGTGAGTGATATTTTCGGTAATGGGGGCAAGTTCTGCATTTAATGCGCGGATACGCTCCTCACGCGGTAAGTCGATGTAGAGATCGTAGCGATTGCCTAGCGCCTGATTAAGCAGGTTGACCACGGCAGAAAGTTTTTTCTCTTTTTCAGATAAGACTGCTGAACGTCCTTCCGTTTCTACGATATAACCAATAGTAAGCGTTGGGACAATGACCATCAGGATTGCCATCAGGATCATTTGATTGCGTAAGCGGCGTGGATAAATCCACTTCATATAATGCATGCTGAAATCCACTAGTCTTGTCCGGTATATGACGATTATCAGAGGTTAAGGTGATGATTTCTCGGCGGTGTATCATATTCCAGAGAAGAGAGAACATTGCGGTAACACGCTTTTACCGCTACCTTAACCACACTCCATCGGTCACCTGAGGCGGAGCTTCGCCCCTTTGAAATACCTTGCTTCTTTTCGTACAACCCTGAAAGCCTCGCGCTACATGTTCAGAGCATTGGCGTTAGTGCTCTGGCTATTGATTGCTTTTTCATCCGTTTTTTACATCGTTAATGCGTTACATCAGCGAGAATCGGAAATTCGTCAGGAATTTAATCTGAGTTCCGATCAGGCTCAGCGCTTTATTCAACGCACCTCTGATGTGATGAAAGAGCTGAAGTACATAGCTGAAAATCGCTTATCGGCAGAAAACGGTGTGCTTTCCCCGCGTGGACGAGAAACGCAGACGGATGTGCCTGCGTTTGAACCACTGTTTGCTGACTCTGATTGTTCCGCAATGAGTAACACCTGGCGAGGTTCTCTGGAGTCATTGGCGTGGTTTATGCGCTACTGGCGCGATAATTTTTCTGCGGCTTACGATCTAAACCGGGTATTTTTAATCGGCAGCGATAATCTCTGCATGGCCAATTTCGGTCTGCGTGATATGCCAGTGGAACGCGATACCGCGTTAAAAGCTTTGCATGAACGCATTAATAAATATCGAAATGCACCACAAGATGATAGTGGCAGTAACCTCTACTGGATCAGCGAAGGTCCGCGCCCTGGCGTCGGGTATTTTTACGCCTTGACGCCTGTTTATCTGGCGAACCGGTTGCAGGCGCTTTTGGGTGTCGAGCAGACAATCCGGATGGAGAACTTTTTCTTACCTGGTACGTTGCCGATGGGGGTTACCATTCTTGATGAAAATGGTCATACCCTGATTTCGCTTACCGGACCAGAAAGCAAAATTAAGGGCGATCCTCGCTGGATGCAGGAACGCTCCTGGTTTGGCTATACGGAAGGGTTCCGGGAACTGGTGCTGAAGAAAAATCTGCCACCCTCATCGCTAAGCATCGTTTATTCAGTGCCAGTTGATAAGGTGCTGGAACGCATTCGCATGTTGATCCTTAACGCAATTTTGCTGAATGTGCTTGCCGGAGCTGCATTGTTTACTCTCGCGCGGATGTACGAGCGGCGTATTTTCATTCCGGCGGAAAGCGACGCCCTGCGACTGGAAGAACATGAGCAGTTTAATCGCAAGATTGTCGCCTCCGCGCCAGTGGGTATCTGCATTTTGCGTACCGCTGATGGCGTCAATATTTTAAGTAACGAACTGGCGCATACTTATCTCAATATGCTTACGCATGAGGACCGCCAACGGCTGACACAAATTATCTGTGGGCAGCAGGTCAATTTTGTTGATGTCCTGACCAGCAACAATACCAATCTGCAAATCAGCTTCGTCCATTCGCGCTATCGTAATGAAAACGTGGCCATTTGTGTGCTGGTGGATGTTTCTTCGCGCGTGAAGATGGAAGAGTCGTTGCAGGAGATGGCACAAGCAGCGGAACAGGCGAGCCAGTCAAAATCGATGTTCCTGGCCACCGTCAGTCATGAGCTGCGAACGCCGCTGTATGGCATTATCGGTAACCTGGATCTGTTGCAAACCAAAGAGTTACCGAAAGGCGTCGATCGTCTGGTGACGGCAATGAACAACTCTTCCAGCCTGTTGTTGAAAATTATCAGCGATATTCTCGATTTCTCGAAAATTGAATCAGAACAGTTGAAGATCGAACCGCGTGAGTTTTCACCGCGTGAAGTGATGAACCACATCACCGCCAACTATTTACCGCTGGTGGTACGCAAGCAGTTAGGCTTGTACTGCTTTATTGAACCGGGTGTGCCAGTGGCCTTAAATGGCGACCCGATGCGTTTACAGCAGGTCATCTCCAACCTGTTGAGTAACGCCATAAAATTCACCGATACCGGCTGTATAGTTTTGCATGTTCGCGCTGATGGCGATTATCTCTCTATCCGTGTTCGCGATACCGGCGTGGGGATTCCGGCAAAAGAAGTGGTGCGTTTGTTTGATCCCTTCTTCCAGGTCGGAACGGGCGTACAGCGTAACTTCCAGGGGACTGGTCTGGGTCTGGCGATTTGTGAAAAACTGATCAGCATGATGGACGGCGACATCTCGGTAGATTCAGAACCGGGAATGGGCAGCCAGTTTACCGTGCGTATTCCGTTGTACGGCGCTCAGTACCCGCAGAAAAAAGGTGTGGAAGGGTTGAGTGGTAAACGCTGCTGGCTGGCGGTCCGCAATGCGTCGCTCTGTCAGTTCCTGGAAACCAGTTTGCAGCGCAGCGGCATCGTCGTTACAACATACGAAGGGCAGGAATCGACTCCCGAAGATGTGTTAATTACTGACGAGGTAGTGAACAAAAAATGGCAGGGCAGAGCGGTAGTGACCTTCTGTCGTCGCCATATTGGTATTCCGCTGGAGAAAGCGCCAGGGGAGTGGGTACACAGTGTGGCTGCTCCGCATGAGCTACCGGCATTGTTGGCGCGTATTTATTTGATCGAGATGGAGAGCGACGATCCTGCTAACGCTCTGCCGTCGACGGACAAAGCGGTCAGCGATAATGACGATATGATGATTCTGGTCGTGGATGATCATCCGATTAACCGGCGTCTGCTGGCAGATCAGTTGGGATCGTTGGGCTATCAATGTAAAACCGCGAATGATGGCGTCGATGCGCTTAATGTACTTAACAAGAATCATATTGATATCGTGCTTAGCGACGTCAATATGCCAAATATGGATGGTTACCGCTTGACGCAACGCATTCGTCAGTTGGGACTGACGTTGCCGGTAATCGGAGTAACTGCTAATGCGTTGGCTGAAGAGAAGCAGCGGTGTCTGGAGTCCGGTATGGACAGCTGCCTGTCGAAGCCGGTAACGCTGGATGTGATAAAACAGACGCTGACGGTATATGCCGAGAGGGTCAGGAAATCGCGGGAATCGTAGGACGGATAAGGTGTTTATGCCGCATCTGGCATTCAGTGCAAATGCCAGATGCGACGCTGACGCGTCTTATCTGGCCTACTTTAATGTAATCTGTTGAAATAATGGGAATCGTAGGACGGATAAGGCGTTTACGCCGCATCCGGCAATCCGTGCAAATGCCAGATAAGACACTGACGCGTCTTATCTGGCCTACAGGTGATTAGTCTTTATCTGCCGGACTTAAGGTCACAGAAGAGAGATAATTCAGCAGAGCAATATCGTTCTCGACACCCAGCTTCATCATTGCAGATTTCTTCTGGCTACTGATGGTTTTAATACTGCGGTTCAGCTTTTTAGCAATCTCGGTCACCAGGAAGCCTTCCGCAAACAGGCGCAGAACTTCACTCTCTTTTGGCGAGAGACGCTTGTCACCGTAACCACCAGCACTGATTTTTTCCAACAGGCGAGAAACGCTTTCCGGGGTAAATTTCTTCCCTTTCTGCAGCGCGGCGAGAGCTTTCGGCAGATCGGTCGGTGCACCTTGTTTCAGCACGATCCCTTCGATATCCAGATCCAATACCGCACTAAGAATCGCCGGGTTGTTGTTCATGGTCAGAACAATGATCGACAGGCTTGGGAAATGGCGCTTGATGTACTTGATTAAGGTAATGCCATCGCCGTACTTATCGCCAGGCATGGAGAGATCGGTAATCAACACATGTGCATCCAGTTTCGGCAAGTTGTTGATCAGTGCTGTAGAGTCTTCAAATTCGCCGACAACATTCACCCACTCAATTTGCTCAAGTGATTTGCGAATACCGAACAAGACTATCGGATGGTCATCGGCAATAATTACGTTCATATTGTTCATGTAATAGGCTACCTTGCTACAGCAAGCTCTTGACATAACTGTCAATGTCGCTGATGTATTTTTCTATTCCTGGAACATCCTTCTCACGAATCAGATGTTCCAGCGTTTCACATAACTGCTTGCCGGGTACCAGATTTAGCATGGCAAATACGCCTTTAAGACGATGAGCCGTTTGGGCTAACGCAGCAAAGTCACTGGTTGCTGCTTCAGTATATAGCCTCTTAACATCATCCGGTACTGTGTCTACAAAGAGCGCATAATAGCCGCTGGCATGGAGTTGCGCATTTTCATCTCCGCCCAGAGGCGATTCTGTCACCTCTTCCTGCGCCAGTTGCACTTCAATTAATTGTAAGACCGCTTCCTGCATAGCGTTGCTCATATTGAAGTTGACGCACAATTGACCAGGCCCAATTTCCCGTACGCCAGACTCATCATCGCTTAAAAGCAAGCCAGAGGCAGTAAGATTAGACGGATTATCCGTTAAAAAGATATCATAATCTTGACTAATTAATCTTTCATCGGGTGTGATACAGGTTGCCCCCCAATTTTCTAACTGGCGAGTGACAATATTCCGAATTTCTGCCGAAGTAACATCCACCATTACGCAGACATCATCCAGTAATCGCTCTTCTTCCTCTTCAACTTCCGGGTCAGCTGCGAGCATTTTGATATGCACAGAGTAGCGTGTACCAAGCCCATCCCGCGTTTTGATGTTTAAATGACCGCCCAGTTTACGCGCCAGTTGATCGCTCAGCCAGAATGCCAGCGGGTCCGCCTTGCCATAGCGATCGTTTTGGGTCTGGTTGATAAACGGGAAGTGCAAATTATCCATTTCATGAATGCTTACGCCTTCTCCAGTGTCCAGAATGCGGAACGTCAGGCGGTCTTCGGAGGACTCATCCTGATCAACCTCAAGGGTGATTTTTCCCAATTGCGTTGAGGTCACGGCATATTGCATCAGTAGTAGCAAAATACGTCGTAAGGCATCGCGATCGCCGCGGCGCATATCGTGTGCTTTCAGATGATTGTTAATAAGCAGTTGCAGACCTTTACGCTTGATGGCAGGCAACACTGAAGGCACTACTTCATCAATTAAATCCTGCACGGAGAACAGCTCCGTCTCACTTTTCCAGCTATCGTCCGCAAGCATGTTCGCTAACTGTATTTCATCGACCAGCCGCACCAGCACATCTGCCTGATTCGCCAGTTGTTTGCCTTCCGGGGCGTTGAGTTTAGCCGCGCTCTCCGCCAGGGACTGTGCGGGTTCTTTCAGCGCATCGCCAATGTTTTTCATAAAGGTCATCCGCCCCTGCTGGTTTTTCTCATACAGACGCTGCGCCTGCTTGAGTTTCTTGTTTACCAGCACTTCGCGATCCTGATCGCGAATAATGAAAATTTGTGTGCGCGGCGCAACCTGGCTGCGGAACATGCGGATCTCATACAGCTCGTTATTGATCGTCGCCTGAATAATCCCCTGATGCTGCTCCGCCATGGTAGTGATGTTTTGCAGATTCAAATGCGGCAGCAAATGATCGGCAATTTTGTTACTTATGACTGTGCGGTTCGATTCCTGATCGTGAACCAGCAGGCCGAGCGGCAGCAGTGAGACTATCTCTTCATTAATTGCCCGTAAAATGCGCAATTCGTTATTGACCGCCGTGCTGGGGACGCTTTCTGTACTGCGGCTGGAGAAATGGCGGAATGTGGTATAGCCAAATAATGCCAGCGCCAGCAAACCGATGTTCAGCAGCAGTGGCAGCAGAATGTTTTGCAACGTATCCAGCAGTAAGGTGCCGTAAGGAACCTGCCAGACCAGGCGCATATCGGTAGAGTTGAGTGCCGAGGAGATTTCAATCTTCGTACTGTTAAAGTGGATACTGACGCTATCCGTCCCTTCTTTCTCATTTTCATTGTTTCCCGTTGCCGTCGCGTCTGGCTCAAGGCGGAAACTGTCCAGCGGCATACCCGGTGGGATCAAATCATTAATCGGCAGATCAAAAGCCACGACCGTTGCCAGATGTCCCGGCTGGTTGAACGTGGTACGCAAGGTAAAGTAATGACCGTTCTGCCAGGCCAGGCGGCGCATGTTAGAAAAACTTTCGCGTTCATCGAGGGCGTTGGCCTGTTGCAACATCTCTGCACGACGTGAATCAACAATGTCGCTGACGGTCGATTCTTTAAATCCGGAGGTGAGATCTTTGAGGGGCAGGGTTGAGATCAGCACCAGACTGTTATCCTGACCATTCAGGTAATACATCGACCACGGTACATTTTCTGCGCCCCACAATGTGTCCAGATAGGTGGACATCCGTTGAGTCATCTCAAGCGTTGAGTTGTCATGAGAGCCAAAGATTAACGCTTCCGTTTTGCGGCGTGGTTTCTCCAGATAGTAGACATCCTGTTTCAGGCGCGTCTCTTGTAAACCTTCGCCGGAGGAGGGGGAGGTCGTCGCGGCAATGTTGTCGTAGATCTGCCAGGTCACGTAACGCCAGGTATCGACGCGCTTTTGGATTGCGTGGGTAATGTCGACAATCTGGTAACTTTTATCTTTCAGCCAGGCGTTAACGGCGCTTTGTACCATTACACCCATCGTCACCAGTAACACAATGATCAACAGTAAAAAGAAGCGGGTAATGCTCCCCGGTAGGAGTGAAAAGCGGGTCGTGGCCGTTGTCTCTTTCTGACGCATTCGTGTTTATGACCTGTTAAAACTTCGCGAAGTGATAGGGCAGTATAAAGGGTACAGTGTGAAATTCCAGACTCTTACCTGATTGATGATTCTCTATTCTCCAGTGATATTTATCATCCTGCATTGGGGGAAATAGATGTACAAGCGCCATTTTGCTGTACAAATAACCTACAAAAAGCCTAACGAAATTAATTGCAAATAAACGAAGATTGCTGGAAATTATGCTGATGTTAATTATTTGTGAAATAGTTAACGAGCGTTATAGTTTTTCTGTGGTAGCACAGAATAATGAAAAGTGTGTAAAGAAGGGTAAAAAAAACCGGATGCGAGGCATCCGGTTGAAATAGGGGTAAACAGACATTCAGAAATGAATGACGGTAATAAATAAAGTTAATGATGATAGCGGAAGATATTCTAGTTGCGAGTGAAGGTTTTGTTTTGACATTCAGTGCTGTCAAATAATTAAGAATAAGTTATTGATTTTAACCTTGAATTAATATTGCTTGATGTTAGGTGCTTATTTGGCCATTCCGCAATAATCTTAAAAAGTTCCCTTGCATTTACATTCTGAAACATCTATAGCGATAAATGAAACATCTTAAAAGTTTTAGTATCATATTCGTGTTGGATTATTCTGCATTTTTGGGGAGAATGGACTTGCCGACTGATTAATGAGGGTTAATCAGTATGCAGTGGCATAAAAAAGCAAATAAAGGCATATAACAGAGGGTTAATAACATGAAAGTTAAAGTACTGTCCCTCCTGGTCCCAGCTCTGCTGGTAGCAGGCGCAGCAAACGCTGCTGAAGTTTACAACAAAGACGGCAACAAATTAGATCTGTACGGTAAAGTAGACGGCCTGCACTATTTCTCTGACGACAAGTCTGTAGATGGCGACCAGACCTACATGCGTCTTGGCTTCAAAGGTGAAACTCAGGTTACTGACCAACTGACCGGTTACGGCCAGTGGGAATATCAGATCCAGGGCAACAGCGCTGAAAACGAAAACAACTCCTGGACCCGTGTGGCATTCGCAGGTCTGAAATTCCAGGATGTGGGTTCTTTCGACTACGGTCGTAACTACGGCGTTGTTTATGACGTAACTTCCTGGACCGACGTCCTGCCAGAATTCGGTGGCGACACTTACGGTTCTGACAACTTCATGCAGCAGCGTGGTAACGGCTTCGCGACCTACCGTAACACCGACTTCTTCGGTCTGGTTGACGGCCTGAACTTTGCTGTTCAGTACCAGGGTAAAAACGGTAGCGTAGATGGCGAAGGCATGACCAACAACGGTCGTGGTGCTCTGCGTCAGAACGGCGACGGCGTTGGCGGTTCTATCACTTATGATTACGAAGGCTTCGGTATCGGTGCTGCAGTGTCCAGCTCCAAACGTACTGACGCTCAGAATGGTACTTACGTAGTTGATAATGTAACTCATAACTACATCGGTACTGGCGACCGTGCTGAAACCTACACTGGTGGTCTGAAATACGACGCTAACAACATCTACCTGGCTGCTCAGTACACCCAGACCTACAACGCAACTCGCGTAGGTTCCCTGGGTTGGGCGAACAAAGCACAGAACTTCGAAGCTGTTGCTCAGTACCAGTTCGACTTCGGTCTGCGTCCGTCCCTGGCTTACCTGCAGTCTAAAGGTAAAAACCTGGGTGTCATCAATGGCCGTAACTACGACGACGAAGATATCCTGAAATATGTTGATGTTGGTGCGACCTACTACTTCAACAAAAACATGTCCACCTACGTTGACTACAAAATCAACCTGCTGGACGACAACCAGTTCACTCGTGACGCTGGCATCAACACTGATAACATCGTAGCTCTGGGCCTGGTTTACCAGTTCTAATCTCGATTGATATCGAACAAAGGGCCTGCGGGCCCTTTTTTCATTGTTTTCAGCGTACAAACACAGTTTTTTGGTGTACTCTTGCGACCGTTCGCATGAGGATAATCACGTATGGAAATAAGCTTTACCCGCGTGGCACTGCTGGCTGCCGCGCTCTTCTTTGTTGGTTGCGATCAAAAACCACAACCCGCCAAAACCCACGCTACTGAAGTTACCGTTCTTGAAGGCAAAACCATGGGTACCTTCTGGCGTGCCAGCATCCCGGGCATTGACGCCAAACGCAGTGCCGAACTTAAAGAAAAGATTCAGACCCAACTGGACGCTGACGATCAGCTGCTTTCGACCTATAAAAAAGATTCCGCGCTGATGCGCTTTAACGACTCGCAAAGTTTGTCGCCGTGGCCGGTAAGTGAAGCGATGGCCGATATCGTCACCACCTCGCTGCGCATTGGCGCAAGGACCGATGGTGCGATGGATATAACCATCGGGCCGCTGGTGAATCTGTGGGGCTTTGGTCCGGAACAACAACCGGTTCAAATTCCGAGCCAGGAACAGATCGATGCGATGAAAGCCAAAACCGGCTTACAGCACCTGACGGTCATTAATCAGTCGCATCAGCAATATCTGCAAAAAGACCTGCCGGATTTATATGTCGATCTCTCTACCGTCGGTGAAGGTTATGCGGCGGATCACCTGGCACGCTTGATGGAGCAGGAAGGGATTTCCCGCTATCTGGTGTCGGTGGGCGGCGCGCTGAACAGCCGTGGTATGAACGGTGCTGGCAAGCCGTGGCGGGTGGCGATTCAAAAACCAACCGATAAAGAAAACGCGGTTCAGGCCGTGGTGGATATCAACGGTCATGGGATTAGTACCTCTGGCAGCTACCGTAACTATTACGAACTGGACGGTAAACGTCTTTCTCATGTTATCGATCCGCAAACCGGGCGTCCTATCGAACACAATCTCGTATCCGTGACGGTGATTGCCCCGACGGCTCTGGAAGCCGATGCCTGGGATACTGGCTTAATGGTACTCGGACCGGAGAAAGCCAAAGAGGTTGTTCGCCGGGAAGGACTGGCGGTCTACATGATCACCAAAGAGGGCGATAATTTTAAAACCTGGATGTCGCCGCAGTTTAAAAGCTTCCTTATCAGCGAAAAAAATTAAAGCGCAAGATTGTTGGTTTTTGCGCGATGGTGACCGGGCAGACTAACGGCTATCCTTAACCAGGGAGCTGATTATGAAAAACGCCACATGTTTAACTGACGATCAACGCTGGCAATCTGTCTTAGCCCGCGACCCGAACGCCGACGGCGAATTCGTTTTCGCCGTGCGCACCACGGGTATCTTTTGCCGTCCGTCTTGCCGAGCCAGACATGCCTTGCGGGAAAATGTCTCCTTCTACGCAAATGCCAGCGAGGCGCTTGCCGCTGGCTTTCGTCCCTGCAAACGTTGTCAGCCAGACAAAGCCAATCCCCTGCAACATCGCCTTGATAAAATTACCCACGCCTGCCGACTTCTGGAACAGGAAACGCCTGTAACGCTGGAAGCCTTAGCCGACCAGGTGGCGATGAGTCCATTTCATTTGCATCGGTTGTTTAAAGCGACTACCGGAATGACGCCTAAAGCCTGGCAACAGGCCTGGCGCGCTCGCCGTTTGCGCGAATTGCTGGCGAAAGGGGAGAGCGTGACTACATCTATTCTTAACGCCGGATTCCCCGACAGCAGCAGTTACTACCGCAAAGCCGACGAAACGCTGGGCATGACGGCTAAACAATTCCGTCACGGTGGCGAAAATCTGGCGGTGCGTTACGCGCTGGCTGATTGTGAGCTGGGCCGTTGCCTGGTGGCAGAAAGTGAGCGGGGGATTTGCGCGATATTACTGGGCGATGATGACGCGACACTAATCAGCGAGTTACAGCAGATGTTTCCCGCTGCCGACAGCGCGCCTGCCGATCTTACGTTTCAGCAACATGTGCGTGAAGTGATCGCCAGCCTCAATCAACGCGATACGCCGCTGACGTTACCACTGGACATTCGCGGCACTGCTTTTCAGCAACAAGTCTGGCAGGCACTGCGCACGATACCTTGCGGTGAAACCGTCAGTTATCAGCAACTGGCTAACGCCATTGGCAAACCGAAAGCGGTACGGGCCGTTGCCAGCGCCTGTGCCGCCAACAAGCTAGCTATCGTTATACCTTGTCATCGGGTGGTCCGTGGTGATGGCACACTTTCCGGTTACCGCTGGGGCGTGTCGCGCAAAGCGCAACTGCTGCGCCGCGAAGCTGAAAATGAGGAAAGGTAATGTTGGATCTGTTTGCCGATGCTGAACCGTGGCAAGAACCACTGGCGGCTGGAGCGGTGATTTTGCACCGTTTTGCTTTTAACGCTGCGGAGCAACTGATCCGCGATATTAATGACGTTGCCAGCCAGTCGCCGTTTCGCCAGATGGTCACTCCAGGCGGATATACCATGTCGGTGGCGATGACCAACTGTGGGCATCTGGGCTGGACGACCCATCGGCAAGGTTATCTCTATTCGCCCATTGATCCGCAAACAAATAAACCGTGGCCCGCCATGCCGCAGAGTTTTCATCATTTATGTCAACGTGCGGCTACGGCAGCGGGCTATCCAGATTTCCAGCCAGATGCCTGTTTGATCAACCGCTACGTTCCTGGCGCGAAACTGTCGCTGCATCAGGATAAAGACGAACCGGATCTGCGCGCGCCAATTGTTTCTGTTTCTCTGGGCTTACCCGCGATTTTTCAATTTGGCGGCCTGAAACGAAATGATCCGCTCAAACGTTTGTTGTTGGAACATGGCGATGTGGTGGTATGGGGGGGTGAGTCGCGGCTGTTTTATCATGGCATTCAACCGTTGAAAGTGGGGGTTCATCCACTCACCACCGACTGCCGCTACAACCTGACATTCCGTCAGGCAGGTAAAAAAGAATAAAAATAAGAATTATTATTGCTGTGCGCACGAAGATGTTTAAACTGCGGGCTGTAATTCATTGTCCGGGTTTTCTGCATGGAACTTCTTGTACTTGTCTGGCGGCAGTATCGCTGGCCATTTATCAGTGTGATGGCGCTAAGCCTCGCCAGTGCGGCATTAGGCATTGGCTTAATTGCTTTTATCAATCAGCGCCTTATCGAAACGGCGGATACCAGTCTGCTGGTATTGCCGGAGTTTCTGGGGTTATTGCTGCTGTTGATGGCCGTCACTCTCGGATCGCAACTGGCGCTCACCACTTTGGGGCATCACTTCGTTTACCGACTGCGTAGTGAATTTATCAAGCGGATTCTCGATACTCACGTCGAGCGCATTGAACAACTCGGTAGCGCCTCGTTGCTGGCGGGATTAACCAGCGATGTGCGCAATATCACCATTGCTTTTGTGCGTCTGCCGGAACTGGTGCAGGGGATCATTCTCACTATCGGTTCAGCGGCGTATTTGTGGATGCTGTCGGGCAAAATGTTGCTGGTAACGGCTATCTGGATGGCAGTCACCATCTGGGGCGGTTTTGTGCTGGTGGCGCGGGTGTACAAACATATGGCGACCCTGCGTGAAACCGAAGATAAGCTGTACACGGATTTTCAAACTGTACTCGAAGGGCGCAAAGAGCTGACTCTGAACCGTGAACGCGCCGAGTATGTGTTTAACAACCTCTACATTCCTGATGCGCAAGAGTATCGCCATCATATTATTCGCGCAGACACCTTCCATCTTAGTGCCGTGAACTGGTCAAACATCATGATGCTGGGCGCTATCGGCCTGGTGTTCTGGATGGCGAACAGTCTCGGTTGGGCTGATACCAACGTTGCTGCGACCTATTCGTTGACGCTGTTATTCCTGCGTACGCCGCTGCTTTCGGCGGTTGGCGCATTGCCGACGCTGCTGACGGCGCAGGTGGCGTTTAACAAGCTGAACAAATTCGCGCTCGCGCCTTTCAAAGCAGAGTTTCCACGCCCGCAGGCGTTTCCCAACTGGCAAACGCTGGAGCTGCGTAACGTGACGTTTAGCTATCAGGATAACGCGTTTTCCGTTGGGCCGATTAACCTCACCATTAAACGTGGCGAGCTGCTGTTTCTGATTGGTGGCAACGGTAGTGGAAAATCGACGCTGGCGATGTTGCTGACGGGCTTGTACCAGCCACAAAATGGCGAAATCTTGCTGGATGGCAAACCTGTCAGCGGCGAACAACCGGAAGATTATCGAAAACTGTTTTCGGCAGTGTTTACCGATGTCTGGCTGTTTGATCAACTGCTGGGGCCGGAGGGGCAACCCGCTAACCCGCAACTGGTTGAGAAGTGGCTGGCTCAGCTGAAAATGGCTCATAAGCTTGAGTTAAGCAACGGGCGTATTGTTAACCTGAAGTTATCAAAAGGGCAGAAAAAACGCGTGGCGCTGTTGCTGGCGCTGGCAGAAGAACGCGATATTATCCTGCTGGATGAATGGGCGGCGGATCAGGATCCACACTTCCGTCGTGAGTTTTATCAGGTGCTGCTGCCGCTGATGCAGGAGATGGGTAAAACTATTTTCGCCATCAGTCATGATGATCATTACTTTATCCACGCCGACCGCCTGCTGGAAATGCGCAACGGGCAACTTAGCGAGCTGACAGGCGAAGAGCGCGATGCTGCTTCGCGTGATGCCGTTGCCCGGACGGCATAATATTACGACGCTGACCTGGCGGACTGCTGCCGCCAGGTCAATATTCTAAAAATCCCTTCATTTCTAATAACCCTATAATTAATCAACGAAATTATAATGTTTCTAAAATTAGAATATAATTTATAAACATTATTTAAATATTGTTGCTTAAGTGTTACCGTTGATGCCGCGCAAATCTCACCTGCAATAAAGCGACTAAAAGTAAGGCATTAACAAGATGAAAAAAGTGACTGCCATGCTCTTCTCGATGGCCGTGGGGCTTAATGCCGTTTCGATGGCGGCAAAAGCGAAAGCGTCCGAGGAGCAGGAAACTGATGTACTGTTGATTGGCGGCGGCATTATGAGCGCCACGTTGGGGACCTATTTACGCGAGCTGGAGCCTGAATGGTCGATGACCATGGTGGAGCGCCTGGAAGGTGTCGCGCAGGAGAGTTCGAACGGCTGGAACAACGCCGGAACCGGGCATTCTGCACTGATGGAACTCAATTACACCCCGCAAAATGCCGACGGCAGCATCAGTATTGAAAAAGCAGTCGCCATTAACGAAGCATTTCAGATTTCCCGCCAGTTCTGGGCGCACCAGGTCGAGCGCGGTGTGCTGCGTACTCCGCGTTCATTTATCAATACCGTTCCGCATATGAGCTTTGTCTGGGGCGAGGATAACGTTAATTTCCTGCGCGCCCGTTACGCCGCGTTGCAACAAAGCTCGCTGTTTCGCGGTATGCGTTACTCTGAAGATCACGCGCAGATCAAAGAGTGGGCACCGTTAGTGATGGAAGGGCGCGATCCGCAACAGAAAGTAGCGGCAACACGCACAGAAATTGGCACTGATGTGAACTATGGCGAGATCACCCGCCAGTTGATCGCCTCCTTACAGAAGAAATCTAACTTCTCGCTGCAACTCAGCAGCGAAGTCCGCGCCCTAAAGCGTAATGACGATAACAGCTGGACCGTCACCGTTGCCGATCTGAAAAACGGCACTGCACAGAACATCCGCGCCAAATTTGTCTTTATCGGCGCGGGCGGTGCGGCGCTGAAACTGTTACAGGAATCGGGGATTCCGGAGGCGAAAGACTACGCCGGTTTCCCGGTGGGCGGACAGTTCCTTGTTTCGGAAAACCCGGACGTGGTTAATCACCATCTGGCGAAGGTTTACGGTAAAGCATCCGTTGGCGCACCACCGATGTCGGTTCCGCATATCGATACCCGTGTTCTTGACGGTAAACGCGTAGTGCTGTTTGGGCCATTTGCCACCTTCTCAACCAAATTCCTCAAAAACGGTTCATTGTGGGATCTGATGAGTTCCACCACCACCTCTAACGTGATGCCGATGATGCACGTTGGGCTGGATAATTTCGATCTGGTGAAATATCTGGTGAGTCAGGTGATGTTGAGTGAAGAGGATCGTTTTGAAGCGTTGAAAGAGTACTATCCGCAGGCGAAAAAAGAGGACTGGCGTTTGTGGCAAGCGGGGCAGCGCGTGCAGATTATCAAGCGTGATGCCGATAAAGGTGGCGTACTGCGTCTGGGTACTGAAGTCGTCAGTGACCAGCAAGGGACCATTGCCGCGCTCCTGGGGGCATCGCCAGGGGCGTCAACCGCCGCGCCGATTATGTTGAATCTGCTGGAAAAAGTATTTGGCGATCGCGTTTCCAGCCCGCAATGGCAGGCTACGTTGAAAGCGATCGTTCCGTCTTATGGACGCAAGCTGAACGGTGATGTAGCGGCAACAGAACGCGAGTTGCAGTACACCAGCGAAGTGCTGGGGCTGAAATACGACAAGCCGCAGGCAGTAGATAGTACGCCGAAACCGCAGTTGAAACCGCAACTCGTTCAAAAAGAAGTGGCGGATATTGCGTTGTAATGATGTGCCACATCCGGCATGGTTTGCCGGATGTGGCGTATGCTGATAAGACGCTTCAGCGTCGCATCAGGCAACCGGCTCGGGCGTTAGATGTCGGATGCGGCGTAACCGCCTTATTCGGCCTACAGGTTGCAGCACTTCACAGCAGTTTAGCGAACAACCGCGTTGTCAATTTTCTCTTCCGCCTTCCAGACGCGGTACTTCACATCCACATTGTCTGGCGTATACACCACGATCGGCAGCTTGCTGTTGTAACGCAGCATTCCAGCATCGCCCAGATACGCGGTGACAAATTTCTTCTCTTTCTTGCCATCCGGGCAGGCCATCATCGTGGAAACCGGCGAGCTAACTTTATCAAAGACATAATAATCATAGCCCCAGCCTTCCAGCGTTTTGCTTTCCAGCTTCCCGCCGAGACGATGCAAATTGCAGTCGACTTCCAGCGTCTGACCGATTAACAGTTCTACTTTCAGGGTAGATTCATCTTCTTGCGGAGTTAACTGAATCACCTGACGCTTCATGCCTTTTTCAGCTTGTGGATAAGGTGCGATTTTTTCCAGTGGCTGGACGCTTTCTGCCGCCCAGGCGGAAGTGGTGGCGAAAGCGGCAAACAATACTGCAGGTAAAATGGTCTTCATTTTTTTGCTTTCCTTCTTCATTTATAGGTTTTCACCGATGATGTCGCTGAAGGTTAACATATTCATCAGATTTATTAATTTGCTTTATGAATAACTTAAAGAACATTCAGATAATTTTACCTGCTCTTTTAGTGTTAAATTCTGATGAGAAAACAAACCAGCAGAAATATCTCTGGCGAATTAATCGCTATATAAATATGTTTATAACCATTTGAAATGTGAGCAAAAGCCCGTTTTTGCCACGCTTCCCGCCACTCTTTTGATCCTGCTACAGGTTTTACCCCGATCGGGGTATGCATCTTTGACACATCCTTTAATATCTTAGCGGCTATAAAAATGGCTTATTAATTATGCGGTTTATTTGGTCGCTCTCAATTTTCAGAGCGCGTTAATGATGGAAGGTCAATGTGAAGATTGATGCATCCCGTCGGGGCATACTCACTGGTCGCTGGCGCAAAGCCAGTAACGGTATCCGTCCGCCCTGGTCCGGTGATGAATCTCATTTTCTGACCCATTGCACCCGCTGCGACGCCTGTATTAATGCTTGTGAAAACAACATTCTGCAACGCGGCGCGGGTGGCTATCCGAGCGTTAATTTCAAAAATAACGAGTGCAGCTTCTGTTACGCCTGCGCGCAGGCTTGCCCCGAATCGCTATTTTCTCCGCGCCACACCAGGGCCTGGGATTTGCAGTTCACCATTGGGGACGCGTGCCTGGCGTATCAGTCAGTTGAATGCCGCCGCTGTCAGGATAGCTGTGAGCCAATGGCAATTATCTTTCGCCCGACGCTCTCCGGGATCTACCAGCCGCAACTTAATAGCCAACTTTGCAACGGATGTGGAGCATGTGCAGCCAGCTGTCCGGTATCAGCCATAACTGCGGAGTATCTCCATGCACACTAACTGGCAAGTTTGCAGCCTGGTCGTGCAGGCCAAAAGCGAACGAATTTCAGACATCAGCACCCAACTGAACGCCTTTACCGGCTGTGAAGTTGCTGTCAGCGACGCGCCGAGCGGTCAGTTGATTGTGGTGGTGGAAGCAGAAGACAGCGAAACGCTGATCCAAACCATTGAGTCAGTACGCAACGTAGAGGGCGTGCTGGCGGTGTCGCTGGTTTATCACCAGCAGGAAGAGCAAGGTGAGGAAACACCATGAAACTCAGTCGTCGTAGCTTTATGAAAGCTAACGCCGTTGCGGCCGCTGCGGCGGCTGCCGGTCTCAGCGTGCCGGGCGTTGCCCGCGCCGTTGTTGGTCAGCAGGAAGCCATTAAATGGGATAAAGCGCCGTGCCGTTTCTGCGGTACGGGTTGCGGCGTTCTGGTCGGAACGCAGCAGGGGCGTGTGGTGGCCTGTCAGGGCGACCCGGACGCACCGGTTAACCGTGGCCTGAACTGCATTAAGGGCTATTTCCTGCCCAAAATCATGTACGGTAAAGACCGTTTGACGCAGCCGCTGCTGCGTATGAAAAACGGTAAATATGACAAAGAAGGCGAATTTACCCCAATCACCTGGGATCAGGCCTTCGATGTGATGGAAGAGAAATTCAAAACCGCCCTGAAAGAAAAAGGGCCGGAATCGATCGGTATGTTCGGTTCTGGTCAGTGGACTATCTGGGAAGGTTATGCCGCGTCCAAGCTGTTTAAAGCGGGCTTCCGTTCGAACAACATCGACCCGAACGCGCGTCACTGTATGGCGTCGGCAGTAGTTGGCTTTATGCGTACCTTTGGTATGGATGAGCCGATGGGCTGCTACGACGACATCGAGCAGGCTGACGCGTTTGTGCTGTGGGGCGCAAACATGGCGGAGATGCACCCGATCCTCTGGTCGCGCATCACTAACCGTCGTCTCTCTAACCAGAACGTTACCGTGGCGGTGCTTTCTACCTACCAGCATCGTAGCTTCGAGCTGGCGGATAACGGCATCATCTTTACGCCGCAATCTGACCTGGTGATCCTGAACTATATCGCCAACTATATCATTCAAAACAATGCGATAAATCAGGACTTCTTCAGCAAACACGTTAACCTGCGCAAAGGGGCGACGGATATCGGCTACGGTTTACGTCCGACCCATCCGCTGGAAAAAGCAGCGAAGAATCCGGGTTCTGACGCCTCCGAACCGATGAGCTTTGAAGATTACAAAGCCTTCGTTGCTGAATATACGCTGGAAAAAACCGCCGAAATGACCGGCGTGCCGAAAGACCAGTTAGAACAACTGGCGCAGCTGTATGCCGATCCGAACAAGAAAGTCATCTCCTACTGGACGATGGGCTTCAACCAGCATACCCGTGGTGTGTGGGCCAACAACCTGGTCTACAACCTGCACCTGCTGACCGGCAAAATTTCCCAGCCGGGTTGCGGTCCGTTCTCCCTGACCGGGCAGCCTTCCGCGTGTGGTACTGCGCGTGAAGTGGGCACCTTTGCTCACCGTCTGCCTGCGGACATGGTGGTGACTAACGAGAAACATCGTGATATTTGCGAGAAGAAGTGGAATATCCCGAGTGGCACCATTCCGGCGAAAATCGGTCTGCACGCGGTGGCACAAGACCGTGCGCTGAAAGACGGCAAGCTGAATGTTTACTGGACCATGTGTACCAACAACATGCAGGCCGGGCCGAACATTAATGAAGAGCGTATGCCAGGCTGGCGCGATCCGCGCAACTTTATCATCGTTTCCGATCCGTATCCGACAGTCAGTGCGCTGGCAGCGGACTTGATCCTGCCGACCGCAATGTGGGTAGAGAAAGAGGGGGCTTACGGTAACGCCGAACGCCGTACTCAATTCTGGCGTCAGCAGGTACAGGCACCGGGCGAAGCGAAATCGGATCTCTGGCAGTTAGTCCAGTTCTCCCGCCGCTTCAAAACTGAAGAAGTATGGCCGGAAGAGCTGCTGGCGAAGAAACCGGAACTGCGTGGCAAAACGCTGTACGAAGTTCTGTATGCCACCCCGGAAGTGAGCAAATTCCCGCTATCCGAACTGGCGGAAGATCAGCTGAACGATGAATCCCGCGAGCTGGGCTTCTATCTGCAAAAAGGGCTGTTCGAAGAGTACGCATGGTTTGGTCGCGGTCACGGTCACGATCTCGCGCCGTTCGATGACTACCACAAAGCACGCGGTCTGCGCTGGCCGGTGGTGAACGGTAAAGAAACGCAGTGGCGTTATAGCGAAGGTAACGACCCGTACGTGAAAGCGGGCGAAGGCTACAAGTTCTACGGTAAACCGGATGGCAAAGCGGTGATCTTCGCGCTGCCGTTCGAACCGGCGGCGGAAGCACCGGATGAAGAGTACGACCTGTGGCTCTCTACCGGACGCGTCCTGGAGCACTGGCATACCGGCAGTATGACTCGCCGTGTACCGGAACTGCACCGCGCCTTCCCTGAAGCGGTCCTGTTTATTCACCCGCTGGATGCGAAAGCGCGCGATCTGCGTCGTGGCGACAAAGTGAAAGTGGTTTCTCGCCGTGGCGAAGTGATCTCGATTGTCGAAACGCGCGGCCGTAACCGTCCACCGCAGGGCCTGGTGTACATGCCGTTCTTCGACGCCGCACAGCTGGTTAACAAACTGACGCTGGATGCGACCGATCCGCTCTCGAAAGAGACGGACTTCAAGAAGTGCGCGGTCAAACTGGAGAAGGTGTAAGCCATTATGTCCCGGTCAGCGAAACCTCAAAATGGTCGCCGCCGCTTTCTGCGCGATGTTGTTCGCACAGCAGGCGGGCTGGCTGCCGTGGGTGTGGCGCTGGGGTTACAACAGCAAACCGCACGCGCATCTGGCGTGCGGTTGCGCCCGCCCGGAGCCATAAACGAGAACGCCTTTGCCAGTGCCTGTGTGCGTTGCGGTCAGTGTGTTCAGGCTTGCCCTTACGACACCTTAAAACTGGCGACGCTGGCCTCTGGTCTGTCGGCGGGCACGCCATATTTTGTCGCACGGGATATTCCTTGCGAAATGTGTGAGGACATTCCGTGCGCCAAAGTGTGCCCGAGCGGAGCGCTGGATCGTGAGATCGAATCGATCGACGACGCACGGATGGGGCTGGCGGTACTGGTGGACCAGGAAAACTGTCTCAACTTTCAGGGGCTGCGCTGCGATGTTTGTTATCGCGAATGCCCGAAAATTGATGAGGCCATCACCCTGGAGCTGGAGCGCAACACGCGAACCGGTAAGCACGCCCGCTTTCTGCCGACGGTTCACAGCGACGCCTGTACCGGCTGCGGTAAGTGCGAAAAAGTGTGCGTGCTGGAACAACCGGCAATCAAGGTGTTACCGCTGTCACTGGCGAAAGGGGAGTTAGGTCACCATTACCGCTTCGGCTGGCTGGAGGGGAACAATGGCAAATCGTAAACGTGACGCCGGGCGCGAGGCGCTGGAGAAAAAAGGCTGGTGGCGCAGTCACCGTTGGTTAGTGTTACGTCGCCTTTGTCAATTCTTCGTGCTGGGGATGTTTTTGAGCGGTCCGTGGTTTGGTGTGTGGATCTTGCACGGCAACTACAGCAGTAGCCTGTTATTCGACACCGTTCCACTGACCGATCCGCTGATGACACTGCAAAGTCTTGCCAGCGGTCATCTGCCTGCCACGGTGGCGTTGACCGGTGCGGTGATTATCACCGTGCTCTACGCCCTGGCAGGAAAGCGATTATTTTGCAGCTGGGTCTGTCCGCTGAACCCGATTACCGACTTAGCGAACTGGTTACGCAGGCGCTTTGACCTCAATCAGTCTGCGACGATCCCTCGCCACATTCGCTACGTGCTGTTGGTGGTCATTCTGCTGGGATCGGCCTTAACCGGCACGCTCATCTGGGAATGGATCAACCCCGTTTCCCTGATGGGGCGCAGTCTGGTAATGGGATTCGGCAGCGGCGCGCTGCTTATTCTCGCGCTGTTTTTATTTGATCTACTGGTCGTTGAACACGGCTGGTGCGGGCACATTTGTCCGGTTGGCGCGCTGTATGGCGTGCTGGGTAGCAAAGGTGTGATTACCGTTGCGGCCACCGATCGGCAGAAATGTAACCGCTGTATGGATTGTTTTCATGTTTGCCCGGAACCGCATGTGCTACGTGCCCCGGTGCTGGATGAACAAAGCCCGGTGCAGGTCACCAGCCGCGATTGCATGACGTGCGGTCGCTGCGTGGATGTCTGTTCTGAGGATGTATTTACAATAACTACACGATGGAGTTCGGGAGCGAAATCATGAAAAGCCATGACCTGAAGAAAGCGCTGTGTCAATGGACGGCGATGCTGGCCCTGGTGGTAAGCGGCGCGGTTTGGGCGGCTAATGGCGTCGATTTTAGCCAGTCGCCGGAAGTATCCGGGACGCAGGAAGGGGCCATTCGGATGCCAAAAGAGCAGGATCGGATGCCGCTGAACTATGTGAATCAGCCGCCAATGATCCCGCATAGCGTTGAAGGTTATCAGGTAACGACCAATACCAACCGCTGCTTGCAGTGCCACGGTGTCGAAAGTTATCGCACCACTGGCGCGCCGCGCATTAGTCCTACTCACTTTATGGACAGCGACGGCAAAGTGGGCGCGGAAGTGGCTCCGCGTCGTTATTTCTGTCTGCAATGTCACGTACCGCAGGCCGATACCGCGCCAATCGTGGGGAATACCTTTACCCCATCAAAAGGTTACGGGAAATAAGAGGTTATTATGGGAAATTCTGACCGTAAGCCTGGTCTGATTAAGCGCCTGTGGAAATGGTGGCGTACCCCCAGCCGTCTGGCGCTAGGGACGCTGCTGTTGATCGGTTTTGTCGGCGGCATCGTCTTCTGGGGCGGCTTTAACACCGGGATGGAAAAAGCCAATACCGAAGAGTTCTGCATTAGCTGCCACGAAATGCGTAACACGGTGTATCAGGAATACATGGATTCCGTGCACTACAACAACCGTAGCGGCGTCCGTGCGACCTGTCCGGATTGTCACGTTCCGCACGAGTTTGTGCCAAAGATGATACGCAAGCTCAAAGCAAGTAAAGAGCTGTATGGTAAAATTTTTGGCGTTATTGACACGCCGCAGAAATTTGAAGCTCATCGCCTGACGATGGCACAGAATGAGTGGCGGCGCATGAAGGACAACAACTCGCAGGAGTGCCGTAACTGTCACAACTTCGAGTATATGGATACAACCGCCCAGAAATCGGTTGCCGCGAAGATGCATGACCAGGCGGTGAAAGATGGGCAAACCTGTATTGATTGCCATAAAGGGATAGCGCACAAGCTGCCCGACATGCGTGAAGTCGAGCCAGGTTTTTAACAGGGTTATTGCGTGGGTATGCTTGAAGCCAGAGAGTTACTTTGCGAGCGGGATGAACGAACCTTATTTAGTGGTTTATCATTTACGCTGAACGCAGGAGAGTGGGTACAAATCACCGGTAGCAACGGCGCGGGGAAGACAACGCTTCTCCGTTTGCTGACGGGGTTGTCTCGCCCTGACGCAGGCGAGGTTCTCTGGCAAGGGCAGCCCTTGCATCAGGTACGCGACAGCTACCATCAAAACCTGTTATGGATAGGCCATCAGCCGGGGATCAAAACCCGGCTGACGGCGTTAGAAAATCTGCACTTTTATCATCGCGATGGCGATACCGCACAATGTCTGGAAGCCCTGGCGCAGGCCGGGCTTGCCGGATTCGAAGATATTCCTGTAAATCAACTTTCTGCCGGGCAACAACGCCGCGTCGCTTTAGCGCGTCTGTGGCTGACCCGTGCCACGTTATGGATACTCGACGAGCCTTTTACCGCGATTGACGTTAACGGCGTCGATCGTCTGACCCAGCGTATGGCGCAGCATACGGAGCAGGGGGGGATTGTGATTCTGACTACCCACCAGCCGCTCAACGTTGCTGAAAGTAAAATTCGCCGCATTTCACTGACGCAAACGGGGGCCGCATGATGTTCTGGCGCATTTTCCGTCTTGAGCTGCGCGTAGCGTTTCGCCATAGCGCCGAAATCGCCAACCCGCTGTGGTTCTTCCTGATTGTAATTACCCTTTTTCCGCTCAGTATCGGTCCGGAGCCGCAACTGCTGGCGCGTATTGCGCCGGGCATTATCTGGGTTGCCGCGCTGCTTTCATCCTTGCTGGCACTCGAGCGACTGTTCCGTGACGATTTGCAGGACGGCAGTCTTGAACAATTGATGTTGTTGCCGTTACCCTTGCCCGCCGCTGTGCTGGCGAAGGTGATGGCGCACTGGATGGTAACCGGTCTGCCGTTACTCATCCTTTCGCCCCTGGTAGCAATGCTACTGGGAATGGATGTTTATGGCTGGCAAGTGATGGCGTTAACGCTACTGCTGGGAACCCCTACGCTTGGCTTTCTTAGTGCGCCGGGCGTGGCGCTGACAGTGGGACTTAAGCGCGGTGGTGTGCTGCTCAGCATACTGGTGTTACCGCTGACTATCCCATTACTCATCTTTGCCACCGCCGCGATGGACGCGGCTTCTATGCATTTGCCCGTTGATGGGTATCTGGCAATTTTAGGCGCGTTGCTGGCAGGCACCGCGACATTAAGTCCTTTTGCGACGGCGGCAGCGTTACGAATCAGCATTCAATAACGCTGGATTACTGATTTTTGTTCGAGTCTGGTATCGAAACTATGTGGAAAACACTGCATCAACTGGCGATCCCACCACGGCTGTATCAAATCTGTGGCTGGTTTATACCGTGGCTGGCAATTGCCAGTGTGGTCGTGCTTACCGTCGGCTGGATCTGGGGATTCGGCTTTGCTCCGGCTGATTATCAGCAGGGAAATAGCTACCGCATTATCTACCTGCATGTGCCTGCGGCGATCTGGTCGATGGGCATTTATGCATCAATGGCGGTGGCAGCGTTTATTGGCCTGGTCTGGCAGATGAAAATGGCCAACCTGGCGGTGGCGGCGATGGCCCCCATTGGTGCCGTGTTTACCTTTATTGCCCTGGTTACCGGCTCTGCATGGGGAAAACCGATGTGGGGCACCTGGTGGGTATGGGATGCACGTCTGACTTCTGAACTGGTGCTGCTGTTTCTGTATGTTGGTGTCATTGCCCTGTGGCACGCCTTCGACGACCGTCGTCTGGCTGGCCGTGCGGCAGGTATCCTGGTGCTGATTGGCGTGGTGAATCTGCCGATTATTCATTACTCCGTGGAGTGGTGGAACACCCTGCATCAGGGATCAACGCGAATGCAGCAAAGTATCGATCCGGCGATGCGTTCGCCGCTGCGCTGGTCGATTTTTGGCTTCCTGCTCCTGTCTGCCACGCTGACGCTGATGCGGATGCGTAATTTGATTTTGCTGATGGAAAAACGCCGTCCGTGGGTGAGTGAACTGATACTGAAAAGAGGCCGTAAATGACCCCTGCATTTGCTTCCTGGAATGAATTTTTCGCAATGGGCGGTTACGCCTTTTTTGTCTGGCTGGCGGTGGTGATGACCGTTATTCCGCTGGTGGTTTTGGTCGTGCACTCGGTGATGCAACATCGCGCAATTCTGCGTGGCGTGGCGCAACAGCGGGCGCGTGAGGCGCGTTTACGTGCTGCGCAACAGCAGGAGGCTGCATGAATATTCGCCGTAAAAACCGCTTGTGGATTGCCTGTGCCGTGCTGGCGGGGCTGGCGCTGACTATCGGTCTGGTGCTATATGCGCTGCGCTCGAATATTGATCTCTTTTATACGCCGGGGGAGATTCTCTACGGCAAGCGTGAAACTCAGCAGATGCCGGAAGTCGGTCAGCGTCTGCGCGTTGGCGGGATGGTGATGCCGGGGAGTGTGCAGCGCGATCCCAATTCGCTAAAAGTAACTTTCACCATTTACGACGCTGAAGGTTCAGTAGATGTCTCTTACGAAGGCATTTTGCCGGATCTGTTCCGTGAAGGGCAGGGCGTTGTGGTGCAGGGCGAACTGGAAAAAGGCAATCATATCCTCGCGAAAGAAGTGCTGGCGAAACACGATGAAAACTACACGCCGCCAGAAGTTGAGAAAGCGATGGAAGCTAACCACCGTCGCCCGGCGAGTGTTTATAAGGACCCAGCATCATGATGCCAGAAATTGGTAACGGGCTGCTGTGTCTGGCGCTAGGAATTGCGCTGCTGCTGTCTGTGTATCCGCTATGGGGCGTGGCGCGCGGGGACGCGCGCATGATGGCGTCTTCCCGCTTGTTTGCCTGGCTGCTGTTTATGTCTGTGGCTGGCGCATTTCTGGTGCTGGTCAATGCTTTCGTGGTCAACGACTTTACCGTCACCTATGTTGCCAGCAACTCCAATACCCAGCTTCCGGTGTGGTATCGCGTGGCGGCTACCTGGGGGGCGCATGAAGGCTCGCTCCTGCTGTGGGTGCTACTGATGAGCGGCTGGACCTTTGCGGTAGCGATTTTTAGTCAGCGTATTCCGCTGGATATTGTTGCCCGCGTACTGGCGATAATGGGGATGGTCAGTGTCGGCTTTTTGCTGTTCATTCTCTTTACCTCTAACCCGTTCTCACGCACGCTGCCGAATTTCCCGATTGAAGGGCGTGATCTTAACCCGCTGTTGCAGGATCCGGGGCTGATCTTCCATCCGCCTCTGCTTTATATGGGGTACGTGGGTTTCTCGGTGGCGTTTGCTTTTGCCATTGCTTCTTTGCTGAGTGGGCGTCTGGACAGCACTTATGCGCGTTTTACTCGTCCGTGGACGCTGGCGGCGTGGATCTTCCTGACGCTCGGCATTGTGCTCGGTTCCGCATGGGCCTATTACGAACTCGGCTGGGGCGGCTGGTGGTTCTGGGATCCGGTAGAAAACGCCTCGTTTATGCCGTGGCTGGTGGGGACTGCGCTGATGCACTCACTGGCGGTCACTGAACAACGCGCCAGCTTCAAAGCGTGGACATTGCTGCTGGCAATCAGTGCCTTCTCGTTGTGTCTGCTGGGGACTTTCCTGGTGCGTTCCGGCGTGCTGGTATCGGTACACGCGTTTGCGTCTGATCCGGCGCGCGGTATGTTTATCCTCGCCTTTATGGTGCTGGTGATTGGCGGTTCGCTGCTGCTGTTTGCCGCGCGTGGACACAAAGTTCGCTCACGCGTAAACAATGCGCTGTGGTCGCGGGAATCTTTGCTGTTAGCGAACAACGTTTTGCTGGTCGCCGCGATGCTGGTGGTGTTGCTGGGGACGTTGCTGCCGCTGGTGCACAAGCAACTGGGACTGGGCAGTATTTCGATTGGCGAACCGTTCTTCAACACCATGTTTACCTGGTTGATGGTGCCGTTTGCGCTACTGCTTGGTGTCGGCCCTCTGGTGCGCTGGGGACGCGATCGCCCACGTAAAATCCGCAATTTGTTGATTATCGCCTTCATCTCTACGCTGGTGCTGTCGCTGCTGTTGCCGTGGCTGTTCGAAAGCAAAGTTGTGGCGATGACAGTGCTCGGCCTGGCAATGGCCTGCTGGATTGCGGTGCTGGCAATTGCGGAAGCTGCGCTGCGTATTTCACGCGGCACGAAAACCACCTTCAGTTATTGGGGGATGGTGGCGGCTCACCTGGGGCTGGCAGTGACAATTGTTGGCATTGCTTTTAGTCAGAACTATAGCGTTGAGCGTGATGTGCGCATGAAGTCCGGCGATAGCGTCGATATTCATGAATATCGCTTCACCTTCCGTGATGTCAAAGAGGTGACCGGTCCGAACTGGCGTGGCGGTGTGGCGACTATCGGCGTAACGCGAGATGGCAAGCCGGAAACAGTGCTGTATGCAGAAAAACGTTATTACAACACTGCCGGGTCGATGATGACCGAAGCGGCGATTGACGGTGGCATCACGCGTGACCTGTACGCGGCACTCGGTGAAGAGCTGGAAAACGGCGCGTGGGCCGTGCGTCTTTACTACAAACCATTTGTTCGCTGGATTTGGGCGGGCGGGCTGATGATGGCGTTGGGCGGACTGCTGTGTCTGTTTGATCCTCGCTATCGTAAGCGCGTGAACCCGCAGAAAACTGCGCCGGAGGCTGCATGAAGCGCAAGGTATTGTTAATTCCGTTGATTATCTTCCTGGCGATTGCCGCGGCGCTGCTGTGGCAGCTGGCGCGTAATGCCGAAGGGGATGATCCGACCAATCTGGAATCGGCGCTCATTGGCAAGCCAGTGCCGAAGTTTCGCCTCGAATCACTGGACAATCCGGGGCAGTTTTATCAGGCGGATGTGCTGACTCAGGGCAAACCGGTGCTGCTTAACGTCTGGGCGACCTGGTGTCCGACCTGCCGTGCGGAACATCAATATCTGAATCAGCTTTCTGCGCAGGGCATCCGCGTGGTCGGCATGAACTATAAAGACGATCGCCAGAAGGCAATCAGCTGGCTGAAAGAGCTGGGCAATCCTTACGCGCTAAGCCTGTTTGATGGCGACGGCATGTTAGGGCTGGATCTCGGTGTCTATGGCGCGCCAGAAACGTTCCTTATTGACGGCAACGGCATCATTCGCTATCGCCATGCGGGCGATCTCAATCCTCGCGTCTGGGAAGAAGAGATCAAGCCACTGTGGGAGAAATACAGTAAGGAGGCCGCACAATGAGGTTTTTATTGGGCGTGCTGATGCTGATGATCTCCGGCTCAGCGCTGGCGACCATCGACGTGTTGCAGTTTAAAGATGAAGCACAGGAACAACAGTTCCGTCAGCTCACTGAAGAACTGCGCTGCCCGAAATGCCAGAACAACAGCATTGCCGATTCCAACTCGATGATTGCCACCGACCTGCGCCAGAAAGTGTATGAACTGATGCAGGAAGGCAAAAGTAAGAAAGAGATTGTCGATTATATGGTGGCGCGTTACGGCAACTTCGTCACTTACGATCCGCCGTTAACGCCGCTGACCGTGCTGCTGTGGGTGCTGCCAGTAGTGGCTATTGGCATTGGCGGTTGGGTCATATACGCCCGTTCGCGGCGTCGGGTACGCGTGGTGCCGGAAGCGTTTCCAGAACAAAGCGTGCCGGAAGGTAAGCGTGCCGGATATGTTGTTTATCTGCCGGGTATTGTGGTGGCGTTAATTGTGGCTGGCGTCAGCTACTACCAGACTGGCAATTATCAGCAGGTGAAAATCTGGCAGCAGGCCACGGCACAGGCTCCGGCGTTACTGGACAGGGCGCTGGATCCGAAAGCCGATCCGCTCAACGAAGAAGAGATGTCGCGCCTTGCGCTGGGGATGCGTACTCAACTGCAAAAAAATCCGGGAGATATAGAAGGCTGGATTATGTTGGGCCGCGTTGGCATGGCGCTGGGTAACGCCAGTATCGCCACCGATGCATACGCCACTGCGTATCGCCTCGATCCGAAAAACAGCGATGCTGCACTGGGATACGCTGAAGCGTTGACACGTTCATCTGATCCCAACGACAACCGCCTCGGCGGCGAACTGCTGCGCCAGTTGGTGAGAACGGACCATAGCAATATCCGTGTGTTAAGCATGTATGCATTTAATGCCTTTGAGCAGCAACGATTTGGCGAAGCCGTTGCCGCGTGGGAGATGATGTTGAAACTCTTACCTGCCAACGATACTCGCCGTGCGGTGATCGAACGTAGTATCGCGCAGGCGATGCAACATTTGTCGCCGCAGGAGAGTAAATAAAAAGTGGCCCGATGGTGATGCCATCGGGCTATTTTTATTGTGCCCCGCGTTGTTGCAGGAACAGAATGGTGGCCGCCACGCGTGAGCGGACGTTGAGTTTACGCAGCAGATTGCGAATATGGACTTTTACTGTCTGCTCGGAAATATTCAACACCGAGGCAATCTGTTTATTTGACAGCCCCTGTGCCAGCTCGTGCAGAACATCCAGCTCGCGTTCTGTCAGCACGCTGAAGGGGTCTTCTTCCGCGCCAAACATTTCACGTTCACGTAAGTACTGATTGACGCGTTCGCTAAAGACTTTGCTGCCTTTCGCTCCGGCACGAATTGCTTCCAGTAACACTTCCGGGTCGCTGTCTTTCAACAGATAACCGTCTGCGCCTGCGTCTATCAGTGCAAAGACATCGCTGGAGGCATCTGATACGGTCAGGATAATAATTTGCGCGGTAACGCCATCCCTGCGCAAGGCATTGAGGGTATCCAGGCCACTCATGCCTTTCATATTGAGATCCAGCAAGATCACGTCGATATCCAGTCTATTCGCCAGATCGATCGCGCTTGCGCCGTCGCCCGCTTCGGCGACCACTTCAAAGCCAGAATCAAGCTCCAGTAACTGACGAACACCGCGTCGCATAAGTGGATGATCATCCACAATCATCACCTGAAAAGGCGTTGCTTCAGGCATAGTAGTCTCCTGAGGTTTTATTAGAATCATTATGTTTGAGCGTAGCGTTGGTAACGCTACCAGGCGCGTGAATGTTACCCCATTTTATGTATGGACATGTAGTGGAAACTACAACTTTGTCGTTCGCTTTGGCATCATCTTCATTATAAAGACGGAATTTTGCATCAGCTTCTCATCAGGAAAAACAACTAAAAAATCAATCACAATACTTGTGCATTTCTTTAAACAGTTTTTAAAAACTGACTCCGGGTATGGAGCTATGGGTATTTTCTGTCCCCAATGCTTTTAACAGCAATTAATTTCATAGGATGAAAGCTTAATGCACCAATCTGGTTCTGTTTCTCTTTGTCGTTCCGCAATATCTGTTCTGGTGGCTACAGCGTTATATTCACCCATAGCATTAGCATCAACTGTTGAGTATGGTGAGACAGTTGATGGTGTTGTCCTGGAAAAAGATATCCAGCTGGTTTATGGGGCCGCCAATAATACGAAAATCAATCCTGGCGGAGAACAGCATATATAAGAATTTGGTGTAAGTAGTAATACTGAAATTAACGGGGGATATCAGTACGTTGAAATAAATGGCACCGCAGAATACGCAGTATTAAATGATGGTTATCAAATTGTTCAAATGGGTGGCGCGGTAAATCAGACTACGATCAATAATGGAGTGCTACAGGTTTATGGCGCGGCGACTGATCCCACGATTAAAGGAGGGCGCGGTGATGCGGCATTTACGTTGGGCAATGCCGGAGGCGTTGTTGATATCAGTACGTATGAATATACCTTGCTGGATAATGGCAACCATAGCTGGAGTCTCGCAGAGAATCGCGTACAAATGCCCCCTTCAACCACGGATGTGCTGAATATGGCGGCAGCACAACCGCTGGTATTTGATGCAGAACTGGACACCGTGCGTGAGCGTCTTGGTAGCGTAAAGGGCGGCGATGTGGAGTTCGGCAATTAACAGCCGCAACAGCGTGAACACTGATGCGGGAGCTGGCTTTGAGCAAACATTGACGGGGCTAACGCTTGGTATCGACAGCCGTTTCTCCTGTGAAGAAAGCAGCACAACTCAGGCGGGTGTAGTCTGGACGTTCTGATAACAGAAAATAAACAGGCCGTGATGTGTCGCGGTCTGTTTATCGAATTAAATGCAGATATAAAAAAACCAACCGCAATAGGTTGGTTTTCTTGGGATTTTTGGTCGGCACGAGAGGATTTGAACCTCCGACCCCCGACACCCCATGACGGTGCGCTACCAGGCTGCGCTACGTGCCGACTCGTGGCTGCTAATACTACCGTTTTCCACACCGATTGCAAGTAAGATATTTTGCTAACTGATTTATAATTAATCAGTTAGCGATAAAACGCTTCTCGTCTGTCAGTACTTGCAATAACAAACTTAACTGTGGTTTTTCATCTTTCACTCTTTCACCACGTAAGTTGTAAGTGCGGTATTTACCGTTATTGTTCAGCACCAGCGTCTTTTTCGGGGTGGTAATTGCCAGCGTATCGTTATCCGCGGCGGTAACCCAGTAATGGCGGCGTTGAGGGTTGAACAAATCCTGACCTTGCGAATATTCGCTGGCAGGTGTGCTGACATGTAGCAGGCGTTGCATCAGCGTCGTCATCAGATCGGTATGATCAGTCAGCGCATTAATACGCTGCGCCGGGGTGCCTGGCCAGTGAATCACTAATGGCACCTGCAGATGACCGTGGGACCAGTCAAAGGTTTCTTCCTCTTCGCTCAGCGGAATACCCCGCCCGGCAGTGATAATCACCACCGTATTGTCCAGTTTGCCAGAATCACGCAGTGCATTGAGCACGCGGTTGATCTGGTCATCGACATTGCCTGCTGCCCGGCTATATTTCCGTGCAAATGCCTGCTGATTGCTGTCGTCAATGTTTGTGCCATTGAAAGAGACCCACGAGAACCAGCGGTTATCTTCTTGTGCGTAGCGGCCCAGCCAGTTGATCCACTGCGTGGCGGTCTGTTCGTCGGATTGGGTGCGTACACTCGGCATCGAGAAATCTGACAACAATGCCTGCCGATACAGCGGGCTGGTAAAGCCATCTGACGAGAATAACCCCAGCTGATAGCCTTGCTGATTAAGCGCAGTAATTAACGCCGCAGGCGTACGGGTCGACAAAATGCCGTCCATATAGCTTGGCGAGATGCCATAAAACAGGCCAAAGATGCCGTTGTCTGTAGTGTTGCCGGAGCTCATATGGCGCGTGAACGAAATATTTTGCTCAGCAAAACCTGCCAGCGCAGGCATCTGCTTCTCGAAGCGTGAGTAGTTCAGGCCATCGACAGTAATCAACAGCACATTCTGCCCGGTGCCCATATCGCGATAGCGCAGTTCGCTTAACGGATACTGAACGGAAACGGCGTCTGGATTGCCTTGCTCAATAAGACGGCGTTGATACTCCTGCGCATCAAGCAGGCCATGCTTCTCAAGAAAACGTCGTGCCGTCATCGGGTACGAAAGCGGCAGGTTAGCGCGCTGCATGGTGATCGGGCGATAGAAGTTGGCATCGGCCCAGATATAAACCACATGCGAGGCGATAAAGGCGATAAATAAGAATGCGGCCAGCGGGCGCGCGAAGCGCCGACGACGCGTCAGGCTGCGCAGCTTTTGCCAGCTCCACGTCGCAAACACCAGTTCAAGCAATAAAATAACCGGCACACTGATGAACATTAGCTGCCAGTCGCGCGCCATCTCATTTTCGTCTGGGTTGATAACCAGCTGCCAGACGATGGGATTAAGATGGAGATGGAAACGAGTAAAGACTTCGCTGTCGATCAGTAATAGCGTCATTCCCGCCGTTGCCAGAATGACGGACAAAAACCTCATCAGCCTCTGGGAGCCGACGATAAAGGTTAGCGGGAAGAGGATCAGCAAGTAGGTGGCGAACACCAGGAAGCTGAAATGACCGATAATGCTTACGTAGGAATAAATGCGACCAGCAAGCGTTGTCGGCCAGTCGGCGATAAACAGGTAACGGCTGCCAATGACGAGCGAAAGCAGAATATTGAACAGTGCAAACCAGTGCCCCCAACTGACCATCTGGGAGACTTTTTCACGGTAGCGCTGACGATGAGTTACCATAACCTGTTATCTGTTTCCCTTAGTGCGCTTTGTCTTCGTTGATAGAGGACTGTAAGGCGCGGGCAAAAGAGTTGGCAATTGCCTGGCGTTGGGCCGGGGCAATGCTGGTGTTGATAAGGTTAGTGACCATGTTGCCTAACACCATCAGGGAAAGGTCGGTCGGAGCCTTATGTTTTTCCAGTATGTTGAGCAGCTCTGCGAGCAATTGTTCAACCTGTTCATCACTGTAGCGGGAAATTTGTGGCATAAATCGAAATCAGTTAGTTGATGAAAGGGCAACATATTACCGTAGCAACGGTTTTTTTTCTGCTTTTTTATGCGTTAAATCATTCTCGTTACGCCGCCTTCTGTAAAATGACCGCCATCTTTTATTGCGTCGCTTAACCGGCGGTGGTTGAATACCGCCCGGTCTTAAAGGAGAGTTTATCATGAGTCTGGATATCAACCAGATTGCTCTGCACCAGCTTATCAAGCGTGATGAGCAGAACCTTGAGCTGGTGTTGCGCGATTCATTGCTGGAACCGACGGAAACCGTCGTTGAGATGGTGGCAGAACTGCATCGGGTCTATAGCGCCAAAAATAAAGCTTACGGCTTGTTTAGCGAAGAGAGTGAACTGGCGCAGACGCTGCGCTTACAGCGTCAGGGCGAAGAGGACTTTCTGGCATTTAGCCGCGCGGCAACCGGTCGCCTGCGTGACGAATTAGCGAAATATCCTTTTGCTGACGGTGGATTCGTGCTGTTTTGCCACTATCGCTATCTGGCGGTGGAGTATCTGCTGGTGGCAGTTCTGAGCAACCTGAGCAGTATGCGTGTTAACGAAAATCTCGACATCAACCCAACCCATTATCTTGATATCAATCATGCGGATATTGTTGCGCGTATCGATTTAACCGAGTGGGAAACCAATCCAGAGTCGACCCGCTATCTCACTTTCCTGAAAGGGCGAGTAGGGCGCAAAGTGGCGGATTTCTTTATGGATTTCCTCGGTGCCAGCGAAGGGTTAAACGCGAAAGCGCAAAACCGTGGGCTGTTGCAAGCGGTCGATGATTTCACTGCCGAAGCACAACTGGATAAAGCAGAGCGACAGAACGTGCGCCAGCAGGTTTATAGCTACTGTAATGAGCAGCTGCAGGCAGGTGAAGAGATTGAACTGGAATCGCTGTCGAAAGAGCTGGCAGGCGTCAGCGAAGTGAGCTTCACGGAGTTTGCGGCTGAAAAAGGCTACGAACTGGAAGAGAGCTTCCCGGCAGACCGTAGCACACTGCGTCAGTTGACGAAGTTTGCCGGTAGCGGCGGTGGCTTGACTATTAACTTTGATGCGATGCTGTTAGGTGAACGCATCTTCTGGGATCCAGCAACCGATACCCTGACCATTAAAGGCACGCCGCCGAACTTGCGCGATCAATTGCAGCGCCGGACGTCTGGCGGCAATTAATCGGTTTTGTGTTCTGAATGCCAGATGCGGCGTGAACGCCTTATCTGGCCTGCAAAAAATAGCGATACCGTAATCAGGCATAATTTGCAGAGACAAAAAACCCCGCCGGAGCGGGGTTTTTTACAACTTATTCAGCAATTAAGCGCGAACGAAGTCGATGTGCAGCAGCTTCGGTTTGTACGGGTGACGCTGTACGTCCTGAGCTTTAACTTTGATTTCTTTACCGTCAACAACGATGGTCAGAACTTCGCTGTAGAATTCAGCTTTAACTTGCATGTTCATGACTTTGTCGTGATCCAGTTCGACAGCCAGCGGCGCTTCTTTGCCACCGTAGATGATTGCCGGGAACTTGTTAGCGGCACGCAGGCGGCGGCTCGCACCCTTACCCTGCTCTTTACGTACTTCTGCGTTGATAGTAAACATTTCTTTCTCTCTTAAATTAATCCTGCTACAGGCGACCCAGCAACAGGTAAGTGATCTGCTTTGCGTATGCAAAAGCGGGCGAGATTCTATACTCAATCGCCTTATACATCAATCAAAACTACCATTAACCGCGTAATTCGTGCGCCCGACGAAAACGACCTTCGTAATCGAACACTTTTTCACGCACTTGCCAGTACTGGCCTTTCATGCGGGCGACGACAAAATCCGGGTGTCGCAATAAGGCTTGCTGGGCGAGGATATCGGCGGCGGTGATCCAGCGCAGCGGGATGCCCGGTGTGCGCGTATGCGGGCGGATAAAAAGTTGCTCGAAGGCAGTTCGCTGGGCGGGCGTTTGCAGACGGAAACGCTCACTCACATCCGCGCCGTCTTCATCGTAATAGGTGATTTTCAACCATTCGCCTTTTTCGTCGTGCCCATGCTGCAAAGACATGCCGCTACAGCGTAATACCAGCGCGTCTTTCAGTCGTAGCGCCGCTTTTAACATATCATCCGGGTCAACCAGAATGGTATCACACTCGCGGCAACGGCGGGCGGCAATATCATTTTCTGCGTTACATTGCGGGCAATTTTTAAAACGGAAACGGAAGTCACACTGTTCGCGATGTCCGTCGTCATCTTCAAACCATCCCTGACAGCGACGACCAAAGTGTTCAATCAATGTCCCGTCGGCAGTCGTTTTCCCCCAAAAGGTGTTGGCAAAACCGCAGGCAGGGCAGAAAACCTGTACCGGAACGTTGTCACTTTTGCCTTTCGGTGTACCAACTTCCGGCGCGTAGAGATCGTGAGGATTACCCGCATAATCAAGAATTAAGCAATCAGTCTTGCCAGGAGCGAGACGCAGACCGCGCCCGACAATTTGTTGGTAAAGACTCACTGATTCGGTAGGGCGCAGAATGGCGATAAGATCGACGTGCGGGGCGTCAAATCCGGTAGTCAGTACCGCGACGTTGACCAGATAGCGAAAACGCTGGGCTTTAAAATCTTCAATTAACACATCGCGCTCAGCGCCGGGTGTGTCGCCAGTAATCAGTGCTGCATCTTCGGCAGGCAGTAATCCCACAATCTCTTTTGCGTGTTCGACCGTCGCGGCGAAAATCATCACCCCTTTGCGCGTTGCAGCAAACTCCATAATCTGGCTGATGATGTGTGGCGTAATGCGTTGCTGTTTTTTCAGCTCGCGGTTGAGATCGGCTTCGCTGAACAGTCCGTTACTCTGTGCCTGCAAGCGGCTGAAATCGTATTGCACTACTGGCATATCCAGCCGTTCTGGCGGCGTCAGATAGCCGTGTTTAATCATATAACGCAGCGGCAGCTCATAAATGCAGTCACGGAAAAGGGCTTTCTCATCGCCGCGTACCATGCCGTGATAATGGAACTGATAAATCCAGCCTTTGCCCAGTCGAAAAGGCGTGGCAGTCAGCCCCAGCAGGCGTAAGTGGGGATTCACTTTTGTCAGGTGAGTGAGGATTTGCTGATACTGGCTCTCTTCATCGTCACCAATACGGTGGCATTCATCGACAATCAACAGCGAAAATTCACCCTGAAAGGCATCAAGATTACGGGCGACCGACTGCACGCTGCCAAATACCACTTTACCGTGGCTCTCTTTGCGCTTTAGCCCGGCGGCAAAAATATCGGCTTCCAGCCCCAGCGCCTGATATTTTGCATGGTTTTGTGCCACCAGTTCTTTAACGTGTGCCAGCACCAGCACGCGACCACGCGCCAGCCGCGCCAGTTCCGCTATCACCAGGCTTTTACCTGCACCGGTGGGCAGCACGATAACGGCAGGGGTTTTATGACGACGAAAATGGTTGAGCGTGGCATCCACGGCTTCTTGCTGATATGGGCGGAGTGTAAAAATCATGGTCTCGCGTAGGTAGATTATTCTGCTAATAGTATGCCACGGATCTTTTTCCCTTGAGGGAAGTTATTAGACCGCTATACTGGGCAGACAACAGTTCAGATTTTCGGGTCATTACCCGACCTCCGTTTTTTACAGGCAAAATCACACACATGCGACTTGATAAATTTATCGCACAGCAACTCGGCGTTAGCCGTGCTATTGCCGGGCGTGAAATCCGCGGCAATCGTGTCACCGTCGATGGCGAAATCGTCCGTAATGCAGCGTTCAAACTGCTCCCTGAACATGATGTCGCTTACGATGGCAACCCGCTGGCGCAGCAACACGGTCCACGTTACTTCATGCTCAATAAGCCTCAGGGCTATGTTTGCTCCACGGACGACCCGGATCACCCAACGGTGCTCTATTTTCTTGATGAACCGGTAGCGTGGAAACTGCACGCTGCAGGGCGTCTGGATATCGATACCACCGGTCTGGTACTAATGACAGATGATGGTCAGTGGTCGCACCGCATTACTTCTCCGCGCCATCATTGCGAGAAGACCTATCTGGTGACGCTGGAATCATCCGTAGCTGACGATACGGCAGAGCAATTTGCTAAAGGCGTGCAGCTGCATAACGAAAAAGATCTCACTAAGCCGGCGGTGCTGGAAGTGATTACCCCAACGCAGGTTCGTCTGACCATCAGCGAAGGGCGTTATCATCAGGTGAAACGCATGTTCGCCGCCGTGGGTAACCATGTGGTTGAGCTGCATCGTGAACGTATTGGCGGCATTACGCTGGATGCTGATTTAGCCCCCGGTGAATATCGTCCGTTAACTGAAGAAGAAATTGCCAGCGTCGTCTAACTTTTCAATGACTTTCAGGAGCCCGTTGTGACCACCCGACAGCATTCGTCGTTTGCTATTGTTTTTATCCTTGGCCTGCTGGCCATGTTGATGCCGCTGTCGATTGATATGTATCTGCCTGCGCTACCGGTAATTTCAGCGCAGTTTGGTGTACCGGCGGGCAGTACGCAGATGACCCTGAGTACTTATATTCTGGGCTTTGCGTTGGGGCAGTTAATCTACGGGCCGATGGCAGACAGCTTCGGGCGTAAGCCGGTGGTTCTTGGCGGTACGCTGGTGTTTGCCGCCGCCGCGGTGGCGTGTGCGTTGGCGCAAACCATCGATCAGCTGATTGTGATGCGTTTCTTCCACGGGCTGGCTGCGGCTGCGGCCAGCGTGGTTATCAACGCTTTGATGCGTGATATCTACCCGAAAGAAGAGTTCTCGCGAATGATGTCGTTTGTCATGCTGGTGACGACCATTGCACCGCTGATGGCACCGATAGTTGGCGGCTGGGTGCTGGTGTGGCTGAGCTGGCATTACATCTTCTGGATCCTCGCCGTGGCGGCGATTCTGGCTTCGGCAATGATCTTCTTTCTGATCAAAGAAACCTTACCACCGGAGCGTCGCCAGCCTTTTCACATTCGTACCACTATTGGTAACTTTGCGGCGTTGTTCCGTCATAAGCGTGTCCTGAGTTATATGCTGGCCAGCGGTTTCAGCTTTGCCGGGATGTTCTCATTCTTAAGCGCCGGACCGTTTGTCTACATTGAAATCAACCACGTCGCGCCGGAAAACTTTGGTTATTACTTTGCGCTAAACATTCTTTTTCTGTTCGTGATGACCATCTTTAACAGCCGCTTCGTCCGCCGTATTGGCGCGTTAAATATGTTCCGCTCGGGGTTGTGGATACAGTTTATTATGGCAGCGTGGATGGTCATCAGTGCACTGCTGGGGCTGGGATTCTGGTCGCTGGTGGTTGGCGTTGCGGCGTTTGTGGGCTGCGTGTCGATGGTGTCATCCAATGCGATGGCGGTCATTCTTGATGAGTTTCCCCATATGGCGGGAACGGCATCTTCGCTGGCAGGAACCTTCCGTTTCGGCATAGGGGCAATTGTTGGCGCATTACTTTCTCTTGCGACCTTTAACTCTGCATGGCCGATGATTTGGTCAATTGCATTCTGCGCAACCAGCTCCATTCTCTTCTGTTTGTACGCCAGTCGGCCGAAAAAACGGTGATCTATTGCACAACGAGGAAGCTAAAAGGCTTCCTTTGTTGATGCATGTCAACCACAAATCTATCATTCCCCCGATATATGTTTATTTTATGTAAAATCAATTTATGTAAAAAGTCACATCATTGTAGTTAAAAAGGTTGAGTTAGATCGCAGAAACGGGTACATATAGCCCCGCAAACGTGACCACGCCCGCAGATATTATTTAAATCAGAGCCATAGAGGCCACGCAGGCGAGGCATCAATCTTTACGATCTGTATAAAGACGGATTGTTGATGATGTGTTAAAATTGATGTAAACAAATTGTGAAGTAAAATGTACTTCCGGGGAAAATAAGTGACTTCATTACAACTCTCAATCGTCCATCGACTGCCGCAGAACTATCGCTGGTCTGCTGGTTTCGCAGGTTCGAAGGTTGAACCGATTCCGCAAAATGGACCGTGCGGTGACAACAGCCTGGTGGCGCTTAAATTGCTTAGCCCGGATGGTGATAATGCATGGTCGGTGATGTACAAACTAAGCCAGGCGTTAAGCGACATCGAAGTTCCATGTTCGGTGCTGGAGTGTGAAGGTGAGCCGTGCCTGTTTGTAAATCGCCAGGACGAATTTGCTGCAACATGCCGATTGAAAAATTTTGGTGTGGCAATTGCCGAACCCTTTTCAAACTACAATCCTTTTTAAGCGTCAGCTCAACGCCAGTAGCTGACGCGTATACTCCTGCTGCGGTGCGGCAAACACGCGCGCGCACGGTCCTTGTTCCACTACTTCCCCTTGTCGCAGTACGATAACCTGATGACATAACGCGCGGACAACGTGCAAATCGTGGCTGATAAACAAATAGGCCAGTTGATGCTTTTGTTGCAATGATATCAATAGCGTCAATATTTGCGCCTGCACCGTTTTGTCGAGTGATGATGTTGGTTCATCAAGAATGATCAGCGAGGGCTTAAGAATTAACGCCCTGGCAATCGCAATACGTTGCCGCTGACCACCAGAGAACTCCGCCGGATAACGGTGGCGTGTTTCAGGATCTAATCCCACTTCATGCATCACGGCTATCACTTGTTGTTCGCGTTGTGCGGCAGAAAGCGTCGGCTGGTGAACCCGTAAGCCTTCCTCAATAATTTGCAAAACGTTGAGTCGTGGGTTGAGTGAGGAGTTTGGATCCTGAAATACCACCTGAATGCGATGACGAATAGGTAACAGCTGGCGGCGATTTAAATTTTGCAGTGGCTGACCGTCAAAGACGATGCTGCCCTGAGAGTTAATCAGTCGCAGCAGCGCCAGTCCCGTCGTGCTTTTCCCGGAACCGGACTCGCCCACTAAACCCAGTGTTTCACCCGCCCGTAGCGTAAAACTGATGTTTTTCACCACCACATTATGATCCACAATGCGCTTCAAGATCCCTTTACGAATGGGGAAGGCAACTTGAAGCTGTTCAACATCTAGCAACGTTGAGGCAGGTTCTGGCAATGGCACCGGGTCGCCAGATGGTTCACTGTTGAGTAGCTTTTGTGTGTAAGGATGAGTGGGTGAGGCAAATAGCGTAGCGGCGTTATTTTTCTCGACACAGCGACCGTTTTGCATTACCGCCACGCGGTGGGCCAGTTTTCTGACAATGCTGAGGTTATGAGTAATAAACAGCATACCCATATTCAGCTCGCCTTGCAGTTCGCGCAACAGCTGTAAAATCTGCGCCTGGACAGAGACGTCCAGCGCGGTGGTTGGTTCATCGGCAATTAATAATTCCGGTCGCGTTAACAGCGCCATCGCAATCATCACCCGCTGGCGTTCGCCGCCGGAGAGCTGATGCGGATAATCTGTCAGCCGTTTTGCCGCCTGGCGGATACCGACGCGATCAAGGCAGTTAAGAATTTCGCCACGAGCCGCTTCCCGACGCATCCCGCGGTGGAGTGAAAGCACTTCATAAAGCTGTTTTTCCAGGGTATGTAATGGATTTAACGACACCATCGGCTCCTGAAAAATCATGGCGATCTTATTACCGCGTACACCGCGCAACGTTTGATCGCTGGCATGAAGCAGCGATTCGCCATGAAAACGAATATCGCCGGAGAGATATTCAACCGGCGGGCAAGGGAGCAGGCGTAAAATTGACAGCGCGGTAACGCTCTTACCTGAACCAGACTCACCTACCAGCGCCAGCGTTTCGCCAGCCGCAATCTGTAGTGAAACATCATTTACTACTGTACGTACGGTTTGCTGATGGCGAAAACCCACCGACAAATTTTCAATCGCTAACAGAGTTTGCGTCATGCTACACCGCCTTATTAGGATCAAATGAGTCGCGGACGGCTTCACCAATAAAGATCAGCAAAGACAACAATATCGCCACCGATAAGAAGGCGGTGATCCCAAGCCACGGGGCCTGAAGGTTATTTTTCCCTTGTAACAGCAGTTCACCGAGTGACGGTGAACCGAGCGGCAGACCGAAGCCGAGGAAATCGAGTGAGGTCAGGGTGGTTATCGAACTACATAAAATAAACGGTAAAAAAGTGAGGGTAGCGACCATGGCATTTGGCAACATATGACGCAGGATGATACTGCGATCGCTGACGCCAAGCGCCTGCGCCGCGCGGATGTAGTCGAAATTACGGGTACGTAAAAACTCCGCCCGCACCACACCGACCAGACTCATCCAGCCAAACAAGACGGTAATTGCCAACAGCCACCAGAAGTTAGGCTGTACGACGCTGGAAAGTAAAATAATCAAAAACAGCGTCGGCATCCCCGACCATACTTCAATAAAACGTTGCCCCCAGAGATCGACTTTACCACCGTAATAGCCTTGTAGCGCCCCCGCCAGCACGCCCATCACGCTGGAGCAGAGGGTCAGCATCAGGCCAAACAGAACTGAGATCCGCGTGCCATAGAGAATGCGCGCCAGCACATCGCCGCCATTGGCATCCGTTCCCAGCCAGTTTTGCCGGGAGGGTGGAGAAGGGAAGGGCTTATCGGTAGCAAAGTTGATACTGGTAGCACCAAAGCGAATCGGTGCCCACAGTACCCAGCCGTTATTTTCCAGCCGTTGTTTCAGCCACGGGTCCTGATAATCAGCCTGACTTGCCAGCGGGCCGCCAAAATCGCTTTCGCTGTAGTTTTTCAACAACGGGAAATACCAACTGCCGTCATAACGCACCAGCAACGGTTTATCGTTGGCGATAAGTTCAGAACACAAACTCAAACCAAACAAGAGGAGGAAAATCCATAACGACCAGTAGCCGCGACGGTTATGGCGAAAACGCGCCCAACGGGCCTGATTGACGGGGCTGAGTCGCGGCATTAGCGTCCCTCAAAATCTATACGCGGATCGACCAGCGTATAGCTGATATCACTGACAATATTCAGCAGCAGGCCAATCAGGGTGAAAATATACAAGGTACCAAACATTACAGGATAATCGCGCGAGACGGTCGCTTCGTAGCCCAGTAAGCCGAGGCCATTGAGTGAAAACATCACCTCAATCAGCAGCGAGCCGGTAAAAAACATGCTGATAAACGTCGCCGGAAAACCGGCAATCACCAGCAGCATGGCGTTGCGGAACACATGTTTCCAGAGAATATTTTTTTCACTTACCCCTTTCGCACGTGCCGTCACCACGTATTGCTTACGCACTTCATCAAGGAATGAGTTTTTTGTCAGCATGGTCAGAGCCGCAAAGCCGCCAATCACTGTCGCCAGCACCGGCAGCGTGATATGCCACAGATAATCGGTGATTTTCTGATACCACGGCAGCGAATCAAAGTTAGCGGAAACCAGGCCGCGCAGAGGGAACAGGTCGAAATAGCTGCCGCCCGCGAAGAAGACAATCAGCAGGATGGCAAACAAAAAGGCCGGAATGGCGTAGCCGATGATGATAAATGCACTACTCCAGACGTCAAAACGGCTCCCATTATAAACAGCTTTGCGAATGCCTAACGGAATCGACACCAGATAGATAATCAGCGTGCTCCACAATCCGAGGGTGATGGAGACCGGCAGACTGTCTTTAATCAGCGTCAGCACCGAGGCGCTGCGAAAAAGGCTGTCGCCAAAATCAAAACGGATGTAGTCCCAGAGCATTTTGAAGTAACGTTCGTGGATCGGCTTATCGAAACCGTAGCGATGAGTGATCTCGGCGATCACTTCTGGATCTAATCCGCGTCCGCCACGGTAATTACTGTCGCTGATATTGCCGACGCCCGTTTGCGCATGGCTGGCGCGAACACCTTCACCGCCTGCGCCGGGTAATACTCCGGCATTGCCAAACTCAATGGCGGCGATGGCCTGGTCGACCGGACCGCCAGGCGCAATTTGCACGATGAAAAAGTTGATAGTGATAATCGCCCATAGCGTTGGGATCACCAGCAACAGACGGCGAATCAGATAAGCGCCCATCTACTCTCCCTGTTGTCTGGCTGACGGCAGTTTCGTCGCTTTGTTAACGTCATACCACCAGGTATCGATACCCAGGCTGTAAACAGGGCGTACAGCGGGTTGGGAGAATTTATCCCACCAGGCGAGACGGTCTTCCGCCATGTACCACATTGGCAGCATGTAATAATTCCACGTTAATACGCGATCCAGTGCTCGTCCCAACGGCAGTAATTTTTCTTTATTTCCCTGCGCGGCAATAATTTGGTTGATCAGCGAGTCGATAACCGGGCTTTGCACGCCGGGGGCATTATAAGTGGAATTGATATATTCCGATGACCAGGAAATCTGTAAATCGGAACTGGGCCACGGCATCGCCCGCCATACGCGCGGCATCATGTCATAGTCGCGACTGCGCATGCGGTTGGTGATTTGCGAGTTATCCACCTTGCGAATGTCCATGTTGATACCCAGCCGTTGCAGGCTGTGCTGGAACGGCAATACCCACTGACTATTGCTGCTTGCGGGAAGCAATAATTCAAAGCTGAGTGGCTGACCCGTTGTGACATTAACGCGTTGCTGACCCTTCAACACCCAGCCTGCTTCGTTGAGAAGTTTGTCGGCTTTTAACAGGTTGTCACGATCGTAGCCATCGCCTTTGGATACCGGCGGCTGGTAGATTTGCGTGAAGACTTCTGGCGGTAGATCTTTTTTCATTGGTGCCAGAAGCACCAGCTCCGCGGCGTCGGGGTAATTTCTGGCCGCATATTCGGTATTCTGAAAATAACTGTTCGTGCGACTCCAGGCATTGTAAAACAACGCTTTGTTCATCCATTCAAAGTCAAAGGCGAGAGTGATCGCTTCCCGGACCCGGCGATCGCTGAATACCGGACGTTGGATATTAAACGCCAGCCAGCGCGTATCCTGGGCTGATTCGTTCTTTTGCTCATCTTTGATGATGTATTTTTTATCGAAATTTTTACCGGTATAGCGCGTGGCCCAGTTTTTGGCGTCGTTTTCCATACGCAAATCAAAGGCTCCTGCTTTAAACGCTTCAAAGGCGACATTATCATCGAGGTAATAATCGTAGCGAATGGTGTCGAAATTCCAGCGTCCACGGTTTACCGGTAAGTTTGCTGCCCAGTAATCTTTCACGCGGGAATAGACAATATTTTGCCCCATTTTCCAGGACGTAATGCGGTACGGACCACTGGCAAGCGGAGGCGTGGCGAGCGGGTCGCTAAGTTTGTGATCTTTCCAGTACTTTTCTGGAAATACCGGCAGCGAAAACAGACTCAGCATATCTTCTTTGCCGGGTTTAGCTAACTCAATGCGCACGGTTAACGGCGCAATGGCTTTGACGGTGGTGCCTTTGTAGACCAGACGAAATTGCGGCACGCCTTCGGTCATAAATTTTTGAAAAGTAAACTCTACATCGCGGGCAGTAATGGGCGAACCATCATGAAAACGGGCGCGTGGATTAATAGCGACCTCCACCCAGGAATAATCTTCAGCATAGCGTGCGCTTTCAGCAATCAGCGGGTAATAACTGCCTGGTTCGTCATCGGAAGTCGTAAATAGCGTGTCGTACAGCTGCTCGGTGCGTGCGCCCGGATTGCCGCGCAGTGCATAGCGGTTGAAATTATCGAAGGTGCCGAGGGCAGACAACGTTATTTGCCCACCTTTTGGCGCGGCGGGGTTCACATAATCAAAATGGTTGAAATTAAATGCGTACCGGGGTTCGCCCAGTACGGCAAAGGCATAGCTTTCCTTGATAGCCTGCGCCTGCGCACCAAAGGTGAACAGAGCGATAAACAGCAGCAGTATGCGCACAATCATCTGCAACGGATTTCCTTTTACTCATCATTAGCCGCAATCCGGCATGCTTTCACTATGAATAATAAGGGACGTAAGCACACCTTACCACTGCGGCGTATACGGTTTCTTCAGCCAGCGAACAAAATCGTCCAGCGGTAACGGGCGACTAATCCAGTAGCCTTGCATGAAATTAACGCCGCGTTCGCTTAGCCATCGTGCCTGTTCTGGCGTTTCGACCCCTTCAGCAACTGTCAGCATATTGAGACGTTTCGCCAGCGTCAGCACCGCGTCAAGTACGGGTGAAGTGATCGTTTCCGTACCGATGGCGTTGATAAATCCACGATCAATTTTCAGATAATCGAGCGTAAAACGCTCAAGATAGATAAGCGCGCTGTGCCCGGTGCCGAAGTCATCAATAGCAATTTCTACGCCGACCGAATGCAGCCAGGCGAAGAGTTGTGTGGCTTCTCGCTCTTTCAGCATATCGCGCTCGGTAATTTCCAGCACAATCTGGAAATGGTGTGCGGGCAGGGAAGTGAGCAGTTTCTGGATATCCGCTTTAAAGCTTTCGCTGTGCAAGTGGGCCGGCGCAATGTTAATGCCAAATTTGACGCCTACCGGCAGTACTTTTTCTAATTCTGCGGCATCGCGGGCAATCAACTCAAACAGGTGCTGAGTCAGTGGCACAATCATCTTTTGCGCTTCGGCAAAGTTAATGAAGGCATCCGGGGGGATTTCACCTGCTACTGGATGCCGCCAGCGTAGCAGTACTTCCAGGCCCGTTACCCGCAAAGCTTGTGTATCAACCACCGGTTGATACACCACGTAAAATTGTTCGCGCTTGATGGCGGTCATGATTTCTCTGCCTGGGCGCATACGCACACTCATCAGGTAATAGCAGAGAAGTCCAACGAAAGTTCCACTCATGCCACCCAGTAAAAATGCGTACCACACATCGTTCCATGTCCAGTCATCTGCATAAAGCCGAACAGTCAGAGGAATGCCCGCAATTTTAGTTTCACGGACCGGCATGTCGGTTAATTCATTAACGTTCATCAAACGTGAAGAAAAGGTAGATAGCGCAGTATTACCAATAATGAGGGCTAGGCCATCGTAATCTTCCTGCCGTGAACTATAAAAGAGTGAAGGCGTCAGGTTGAGATTCAGAGCGGCAAACACGCCGCTATTTTTCAGCAAAGGGTTGCGATACCAGATGACGATTGCGGGTTTGTTCGGCACCATCGGCGTGCCGGGTAAGATTGCCATATCGACGTTTTTATTAATGTCGAGCGCCGGAATCAATTCATTGAGTGGAATGTCCATCTCACCAGTTGCAGATGAACAGAATGTTTTTTTATCTTTTACCAGCACAAACGTACGAACATTCATGCTAAACGCCGCGCGGGCGGTCAGTTCGGGGTTAGCCTGCTGGCAGGTATCTAAGGTCAGCGGCTGGAGCCGGTCAGTAGTGGATTTAAGGTCGGCAAAATAGGTATCGAGATACTTTTGTACGTCGGTAATCAGTGTGTCGTATTTGACTTCGTGCTTATGCCAGGCCACTAAAAACTGAAGGCAGCTCACCAGTATCGCAATCATCACGCCTGCAACAATGCAGGTAAGCAGGAGCTTACGTCCAGAATTGGGAGCGCGTATAAACATGATTCCGTTAATTTCCTGAAATTACGACAACATTTAAAAGATAACAATGACCGGACTATAGCCTGGATCAAGACGCGGAAACATCATTTTCTCTGATGAATGAAAACAAAAAAGCACTGCCTAAGCAGTGCTTTCAGTTAACTCGTCAGGATAGCCAAGGGATTGCATCCAAACGGTTTATTAGCTGCGGCTGAGAACCCGGCGTGCTTCGTTGTAACGCTTCTTCCAGTATGGTTCATTCATGCTGGAAATAATAACACCACTGCTGGTGGAAGCATGGACAAACTGGTTGTTGCCGATATAAATACCGACATGGCGTCCCGTTGAACCGGCACGGAACAGAACTAAATCACCCGTACGCAAATTACTGCGGGAAACAGATTTACCCATTTCCTGCTGTTCATAAGTCGAACGCGGAAGTTCTAAGCCAAATTGCTCACGGAATGTACGCTGTACGAAACCAGAACAATCGATACCTTTTTTAGTGCTGCCGCCCAGACGATAGCGTACGCCTTTCCAGTCAGCATACTGATCCATAATTCGCGATTTTACGTCGACATTACGAACCAGGTTTTCAAATTCATCCTGAGAAGCTTGCAGTGATGATGTTTCACTACCCACTGCACGTGTCTCAGGATGCATATTCTTTGCGGTGTTATTTGCACTACATGCAGAAAGCAGAACCGCTACTGCAATCGCGGGTATCCCGCGCAAGATATATCTCAAAATCGGTTGAGATTTGACCATGTTGTTTGTTTTCCCTTGAAGTCCTTAACGACAAATATCGTTATAAAAAAATGCCAAGCGACACGAGACTAATTACCTGGGCATGTTGAAACAATTCCTTAAGGCCAAATCTGTGGACTAACGCACAAAATTATATGCTGTGAGGATAATCTACCGCCGAGGCAAAACGAGTTCGAGATTACCCGATTGGTGCGGTCTTGGCGAGCGGTTTTACATGATTTTTTATAAGAAAAAGTGATACAGAAAGTTAATCAGCGGGATTGGTCAATTAAAGTACGATTGAGTGAAACGCATGCAATCCATTCATTTACTTAGAGAATGATTTTTGCGCTCGATGGATGAAAGCAGGAGGCGCATCATCAGGATTATCCTCACTATAAAAATAAACCTGATGATGTTAATTACTGTGAGTTATTTGTTTTGGAAATGTTTGTTTTTTCCAGGTAGTGATTTGTCAAAAAAGGTGATTAATCGATCACTTAATGGCGTCAGCAACACCCAGGGCAAGCCGATCAATATCACGGTCATGGAACCGACGATGATGTCAGTAAACCAGTGTGCGCCAATCATTACTCTGGGAAACGCAAAAACCACAAAAATAATAAGGGCGATAAGGCCTGCAACTTTGCCGAAATAACGCCACATGAATGCCGAAAAAATAAGCAGCATCATACCGTGATCGCCGGGAAAGCTATCTCGTGAGGCATCTTTCGTGGGAACAGAGAGCAGTTCGCTGACGCGGTTAATATTGGTAAAAGTCAACGTTGGGCTGGCCCGTTTTACAGGAATTAATGCCTGACCCAGCTGGTTTAATACCACTGCAGTTAATAGCATGACCAGACCAATAATCACGATACGTCGTCTGCCTGGGGCGTTTTCTTTCAGCCAGAAACTCAGCATCAACATTCCCATCGCCAGCAGTGAACAACCGTCGAAAGCGCGATTGTTGGTCAATGCAACCAGCCATAAAAAGGCCTTACTTTCGACCAGTTTCTGATTAAAGAAATAAAAAATATCCGCATCAATCGGCAACCAGAATCCATGATTAATGGGAATATACCAGGAAAGAAACAGCGCGAGGCCGACAATATTCAACAACACTATTTGCGGCAAATTTTTAATCATATTTTCTCTAATTATCTTACTGAAAAACGCAGGCAACCTTACGCGGTAGTCGCTAAACGAAGCTTCAACAGCGCGCTCTGCAAGGCATTCCAGTCAGCTTCGCTGCTGGAAATCAGCTCAATACGACTGTCCGGTGGCGCAACGTTTTGCGTTTCAATGTGCAGGTCATCGCCCTGACGGTTGATTCGCACCAGCCCTTCGGGAATACGCAGCACGCCTTTGACGCGTTCCACCGGTGCAAGTCGCGCCCATTCCAGAATACCAATGGTGTCGAATACCGTATCAGCGTCGAATATCCAGCCACAGGCCTGATGCCCTTGTCCGCTGTTCAGACTGCGACGCCAGCGTTGATGCTCTGGCAGTCTTAACGCTGCTAACCCTTTTTTCACGCTATGCTGATGAGAATGCGCGGCGCTGGCGGGCAACTCGGCTAAATTGCGACGCGGCAAATCCAGAAGATGACCGTCAATTTTTCCATGCTCGCTGTGAATTAATTGCCGATCGCCACCATTTTGCTGCCACCAGCGCTCTAGCGCTTGCTCACTTTCGGGCGTCGCACGGTCGGATTTATTGGCGACAATAATGTCTGCGGCAGCCAGCTGGTCACGGAAGTTTTCATTGCTGGCGCTTTTTTCGTCCAGCAACAGGCGTGGATCGAGAATGCACAACGTGGCGCGCAGATCTATCCACGGTTCATAGACGGGTGCGGTTAAGAGATCGAGGATCTGTTTCGGATGGCCCAGCCCGGTCGGCTCTATCAACAAGCGGTCTGGTTTTCCCTGACGCAGTAAGGTATTCAACCCTACCTGCATGGGTAAACCATTAACGCAGCACATGCAACCGCCGGGGATCTCTTTCAGCAGTGCGCCGCTATCGGCGAGCAAAGCACCATCAATTCCGACTTCCCCAAATTCATTAACCAGTACCGCCCATTTTTCGTTGGGATCTTTATGGGCTAACAGATGAAGAATCGACGTAGTTTTCCCACTGCCGAGAAAACCGGTGATGAGGTTGGTTCTGGTCACAACGGCTCCGCAATACTCTGGTAAGTTAACTGAGCGTTAATCCTGGCTAAAAAAGGCAGAAAAGAGAAGGGGAGAGCGGACGAAGGCGAGCTTCATCCGCTTTAACCGCAGAAATCGTTAAATTTTGAGGGTGTTTAATAGCGCCTGATGCGCGCCGAATTGTGCGATTTGTTGCCAGGCTTGTTCGATGGCCTGCACAAAATGCGGGTTATCTGGCAGATCATCACCGAAAATTTCACGCAGGGAAAGCAGGGCGGTTACGCGTTGTTCACTGCTGCTGACCGCAACAAGTTCACGAATTTTATCGCTAAGCGGATCGCGAACATCAATGGCATTTCCGGCATCATCAACGCCGCTGACGTAACGCATCCAGCCTGCAACGCCTAATGCCAGCAACGACCAGTCCGTTTCGCGCCCCAGATGTATGCGAATACCTGCCAACATGCGTTGCGGTAATTTCTGGCTGCCATCCATCGCGATTTGCCAGGTCTTATGTTTCAGTGCCGGATTAGCAAAACGTGCAATTAACTTATCCGCATATTGTGTTAAATCGACATCTTTAATCCGCAGTGTCGGCGCTTGCTCATCCAGCATTAATGTTCTGGCAGCATGGCGAAATGCGCGATCCTGCATGCAATCACTGATATGGGCGAATCCTGAGAGGTAACCCAGATAAGCGAGAAAAGAGTGGCTGCCATTAAGCATCCGCAGTTTCATCTCTTCCCATGGCAGGACATCATTCACCATTTGTACACCTGCGACTTCCCAGGCAGGACGCCCAGCGACGAAGTTATCTTCAACCACCCACTGGATAAACGGTTCGCAGCTAATCGCGCAGGGATCATTCACCCCCAGATGCTGGCTGATTTCCGCCAGTGATTCGTTTGTTGCAGCCGGAACAATGCGGTCGACCATAGTTCCCGGAAAACTGACGTGTTCTTTTATCCACCCGGCGAGTTCTGGCGAACGTTTTTCTGCCATTCCCAGCACCGCGTTTTTCACCACATGGCCATTGTCGGGAATATTGTCGCAGGAGAGCACGGTAAACGGTGTAAGGCCGCGCTCACGGCGGCGTTTCAGTGCTTCGACGAGAATACCTGGCGCGGAGTGAGGTTCTTCAGGGTTTTGTAGATCGTGAATAATACGCGGATTGCTGGTGTCGAGTGCACCGGTGGCCGGGTCAATACAATAGCCTTTTTCGGTAATCGTCAGGGAAACAATTGCCACCTGTGGCTCGCAAAATTTCTCAATAATTGCCGCTAAGGAATCCAGTTTTGCATTCAGACATTCGTGAACGGCACCGACAATTATCGCCTGATTGCCGTCCGCACCTTTCTCCAGCACGGTATATAAATGGTTCTGTGCGCGGAGTTGGCTCATCAGTTGATCGCCGCTGAACAAGCTGATTTCACAGATCCCCCAGTCGCCGCCCTGGGCATTCAGCACACGATCGGTCAGTAATGCCTGATGTGCGCGGTGAAAGGCTCCAAAGCCAAAATGAACGATACGTGATTGCAACTGCTGTCGATCGTAGCGTGGAGCGTGTACATGATGCGGGAGCGTAACGGAGGCGATTGTATTCATAGGAGTCACGTCTTAGTAACGATTAATTAACAATGACAGTGTAAAGTTATATGACAGCAATTGAAATTGGTCTGGATTGTTAATGCGATGAAGTGTGAGGGCGATCAATCAACGAGTGAAAATTGCGGGCGTAAGGTGTTCAGGAAGCGCAAAATAGAAGATTGGTATAATAAATTAAAAAAGGGACAGCCTGAGCTATCCCTTTTCTGCATGCGGCTGAAGTTAGTCAGCACGACCCATATAACGGCGTTCTTCGATATGGATACGAATTTTTTCGCCCGGGCTTAAGTATTCTGGTACCTGAATCACCAGACCAGTGCTCAATGTCGCCGGTTTGTTACGGGCGCTGGCAGATGCCCCTTTGATACCTGGTGCAGTTTCAACGATTTCCAGATCAACGGTCTGCGGCAGCTCAAGCGCCAGCAATTGACCGTCCCAGGTCAGCACCTGCATGTCCGGCATGCCGCCCTCAGGCATAAACAGCAACTCTTCTTCAATCTGATCTTTGGTGAAGGTATACGGGGTATAGTCTTCTTTATCCATAAAGACATATTCGTTGCCATCGACATAGGAGAAGTCAACGTAACGGCGGGTCAGCGTCACGGTGTCAACGATATCATCACCTTTGAAACGCTCTTCTACTTTCAGCCCGGTACGGACATCAGAAAAACGCATTTTGTACAGCGTAGCGGCACCGCGGGCAGTGGGCGACTGAATATCAATGTCCTTAACCAGCAGCAGTTTGCCGTTGTAATTCAGTACCATACCTTTTTTAATTTCGTTCGCTCTTGGCATCGAAAAATTCCTGTAGTCGAAAATGTCAAAAATATCGCGACAAAGTACTCGCGACGGGCCTTTCGGGCAAGTGGTATTCGCACTTTTGCTGGTGCAAAAAAGGTGGTACTGTGCGCGCTCATCAATCCGGTGGTTAACCTTAAGAGAACAACGTATGGAATGCCGTCCGGGTTGCGGGGCGTGTTGCACTGCCCCTTCAATTTCCAGCCCTATTCCCGGTATGCCAGATGGCAAGCCCGCCAATACGCCCTGCATTCAGCTTGATGAACAGCAACGCTGTAAAATTTTCACCTCGCCACTGCGACCGAAAGTCTGTGCAGGCTTACAAGCCAGCGCTGAAATGTGCGGCAACTCGCGTCAGCAGGCAATGACCTGGCTTATCGATCTGGAAATGCTGACCGCGCCTTAAACATCTTTAATTCGCAGTAAGCAAAACAGAGTAGCGATAATCATCACCATCGCAAACCAGAACACAGCGTGATAATTCCAGATCTCGGCGACGATGCCCGCCACTGATCCTGCGATGATCCAGCCCACGCGCGACGTGTTGGTATAGAGCGTGGTGGCTGAACCTGCCTGACCGGGCATCAAATCCTGAAAATAGAGCATCCCGATGCCGCCCAGAATGCCAATAAAAATAGCATTTAGCAGCTGCAAGCCCAACAGAATGACAGGTGAATGCGCCATCAGCATTCCTGCGTAAAAACAGACGCCACCCACGGCAGCAACGCGCATTAAGAAGCGCTTACCCAGACGTTTGGCAAAATATCCGGCGATCAACATGGTCGGGATTTCCAGCCCGGCGGCGGTCCCCATCATCACACCGGCCAGTTTCTCGGGAAGATGCAGTTCGTTGATAATAAATAGCGGCATGTTGATGATGTACAGGCTGTTCGAGCCCCACATCAATGTACAAATGACAAACAGCAGCAACGTATCGCGACGGTTACGGCGCGGCGCTTCAACCGTGCCGGTCGCCAGCGGAAGCTCTTTTTGCATCGACGGCAAAAACAGCCACACCATCACGCCGCAAACAATAAACGCTACCGCTGCGCTCAGATACATTACCGTAAAGCTGAAACCCATCGCTAAGGCATAAGCCAGCGGTGGGCCAATGACCCATGCCAGTGAAACCTGAGCGCGTAAAAAAGAGCTGAACATCACCGCCTCACGTCCGGTTTTGTCAGCATGTTCACGGGCAAGGGCAAACATTTGCGGGTTAGCGGTTGAGCCAAAGCTGCTAAGAAAGACGCCAACGAATAGCAAAACAAAGTAGTTGCGATTCCAGGCAAAAAGGGTGCAGGCCAGCACGCCTAACAGGCAGCAAAAGACAATCAGCGATTTGCGATCGCCGCGCTTATCAGAGCGCCCGGCGAGAAACTGACTCACCAGAATCCCAATGACTGCGCTGCCGGTAAAGAAGAATCCCACCATCGCCGGACGGGCATGTACTTCATCAGTAAGAAAAATACTGAGTGTCGGGGTTTGCAGAGCGCCCGCAATACCGGTGAGAAAGGCAACGATTAAAAACGCCGTCGAGGTCAGGTCAAACGATTTCGCGCTGGTGACTGCGGGGGAGTTATGCATGCTGGTCGATCACTGGAAGAGGAAGACGCGGAGTTTACGCTGCTTGTCAGAAAATAAACAGACAGCGAAATCAAAAGCGCCACGAATAATCAAAATGCCATTTCACTGTTGCTGATTGGCTGCTGACGCTGCTGAAATGAAATTGCTGATAACGGATTTTCCCATCAGCAATTAGGAAAAATGACAAAAAATTGTGCAGCACATCAAACTTTTGCTCATAACTTTACGGCTTTCCTTGCGTGCTGAAACAAAAGTATTATGCTTTCTTGAAACGTTTCAGCGCGATCTTGTCTTTAACCCTAAGCCAGGTTGGCGCTTTTTTTCTCATAGAAGCTGAATCGTTTCAATTCAGCAAGAGAGGAGAACTATGTTCCAGTTATCCGTACAGGACATCCATCCGGGCGAAAAGGCCGGAGACAAAGAAGAGGCGATTCGCCAGGTCGCTGCGGCGCTGGTGCAGGCCGGTAATGTAGCTGAAGGCTACGTCAATGGCATGCTGGCGCGCGAACAGCAAACCTCAACGTTCCTCGGCAATGGTATTGCTATTCCACACGGCACTACCGACACCCGCGATCAGGTGCTGAAAACCGGCGTTCAGGTATTTCAGTTCCCGGAAGGCGTCACCTGGGGTGACGGCCAGGTAGCGTACGTGGCGATCGGTATTGCTGCCAGCTCGGATGAACATCTGGGCCTGCTACGCCAGCTGACCCACGTACTGAGCGATGATTCCGTTGCTGAACAACTGAAGTCAGCAACAACAGCAGAAGAACTTCGCGCATTGCTGATGGGCGAAAAGCAGAGTGAGCAGCTGAAGCTCGACAACGAAATGCTGACGCTGGATATCGTCGCCAGCGATCTGCTGACTCTTCAGGCGCTGAACGCTGCGCGTCTGAAAGAAGCGGGGGCAGTTGACGCCACTTTCGTCACCAAAGCCATCAATGAACAACCGCTGAACCTCGGGCAGGGTATCTGGCTGAGCGATAGCGCCGAAGGCAATCTGCGTAGCGCGATTGCGGTAAGCCGTGCGGCAAATGCTTTTGATGTGGACGGCGAAACGGCAGCCATGCTGGTGAGTGTGGCGATGAATGACGATCAGCCCATCGCGGTTCTTAAGCGTCTCGCTGATTTGTTGCTCGATAATAAAGCTGACCGCTTGCTGAAAGCGGATGCGGCAACGTTGCTGGCGCTGCTGACCAGCGATGATGCGCCGACCGACGACGTGTTAAGCGCGGAGTTTGTGGTGCGCAATGAACACGGCCTGCATGCTCGTCCAGGTACCATGCTGGTCAATACCATTAAACAATTTAACAGTGATATTACCGTGACAAACCTTGATGGCACCGGCAAACCGGCAAACGGACGTAGTCTGATGAAAGTTGTGGCACTTGGCGTTAAGAAAGGTCATCGCCTACGCTTTACCGCCCAGGGTGCAGATGCTGAACAGGCGCTGAAAGCCATTGGCGACGCTATCGCTGCTGGTCTTGGGGAGGGCGCATAATGAGTAGACGTGTTGCTACGATCACCCTTAATCCGGCTTATGACCTTGTTGGTTTCTGCCCGGAAATTGAACGCGGCGAAGTGAACCTGGTGAAAACCACCGGTCTGCATGCGGCGGGTAAAGGCATCAACGTGGCCAAAGTATTAAAAGACCTGGGAATTGATGTCACCGTTGGCGGCTTCCTGGGTAAAGACAATCAGGATGGTTTTCAGCAACTGTTCAGCGAGCTGGGCATTGCCAACCGTTTCCAGGTTGTACAGGGGCGCACCCGAATTAACGTTAAGCTGACGGAAAAAGACGGCGAAGTGACCGACTTCAACTTCTCGGGTTTTGAAGTCACCCCCGCCGACTGGGAACGCTTTGTGACTGATTCTCTGAGCTGGCTCGGTCAGTTCGATATGGTCTGTGTCAGCGGAAGCTTACCGTCAGGCGTCAGCCCGGAAGCGTTCACCGACTGGATGACTCGCCTGCGTAGTCAGTGTCCTTGCATTATCTTTGATAGTAGCCGTGAAGCGTTAGTAGCAGGTTTGAAAGCGGCACCGTGGCTGGTGAAACCTAACCGCCGCGAGTTGGAAATCTGGGCAGGCCGTAAACTGCCTGAAATGAAAGATGTGATTGAAGCTGCACATGCGCTACGTGAACAAGGTATTGCGCATGTTGTTATTTCACTGGGTGCCGAAGGCGCGCTTTGGGTTAATGCCTCCGGCGAATGGATCGCCAAACCACCGTCAGTCGATGTCGTAAGCACCGTTGGCGCAGGGGATTCTATGGTTGGTGGCCTGATTTATGGCTTGCTGATGCGTGAATCCAGTGAACACACACTGCGTCTGGCGACAGCTGTTGCAGCCCTGGCGGTAAGTCAAAGCAATGTGGGTATTACCGATCGTCCGCAGTTGGCCGCAATGATGGCGCGCGTCGACTTACAACCTTTTAACTGACAGCAGGAGAGGCATAATGAAAACGCTGCTGATTATTGACGCTAATCTCGGTCAGGCACGCGCCTATATGGCGAAGACCCTGCTGGGCGCGGCGGCGCGAAAAGCAAAACTGGAAATCATCGACAATCCGAACGAAGCAGAAATGGCGATTGTTCTCGGTGATTCCATCCCGAATGACAGCGCGCTGAACGGTAAAAATGTCTGGCTGGGCGATATTTCCCGGGCAGTTGCGCACCCTGAGTTGTTCCTGAGTGAAGCCAAAGGCCATGCGAAACCTTACACTGCGCCGGTCGCTGCGACAGCACCGGTTGCCGCCAGCGGTCCGAAACGCGTAGTTGCGGTGACTGCTTGCCCGACTGGCGTAGCACACACCTTTATGGCGGCTGAATCCATTGAAACCGAAGCGAAAAAACGTGGCTGGTGGGTGAAAGTTGAAACCCGTGGTTCTGTCGGCGCGGGTAATGCAATCACCCCTGAAGAAGTCGCAGCAGCGGATCTGGTGATTGTGGCGGCAGATATCGAAGTGGATCTGGCGAAATTTGCTGGTAAACCGATGTATCGCACCTCTACCGGTCTGGCGCTGAAGAAAACTGCGCAGGAACTGGATAAAGCGGTTGCTGAAGCAACGCCGTATGAACCAGCGGGCAAAGCTCAAACAGCGACCACTGAAGGTAAGAAAGAGAGTGCAGGCGCTTACCGTCACTTGCTGACGGGCGTCTCTTACATGCTGCCGATGGTTGTTGCAGGTGGTCTGTGTATCGCGCTTTCTTTTGCTTTTGGTATCGAAGCGTTTAAAGAGCCGGGTACGTTGGCAGCGGCGCTGATGCAGATTGGTGGTGGTTCAGCCTTTGCGCTGATGGTGCCGGTACTGGCAGGTTATATTGCCTTCTCCATTGCCGATCGTCCGGGTCTCACGCCGGGTCTGATTGGCGGTATGCTGGCGGTTAGCACCGGTTCTGGCTTCATTGGTGGTATTATTGCGGGCTTCCTGGCGGGTTACATTGCGAAGTTAATCAGTACGCAACTGAAACTGCCACAGAGTATGGAGGCACTGAAACCGATCCTGATCATTCCGCTAATTTCCAGTCTGGTGGTCGGTCTGGCGATGATTTACCTGATCGGTAAACCGGTTGCTGGCATTCTCGATGGGTTGACTCACTGGCTGCAGACCATGGGGACTGCGAATGCTGTTCTGCTGGGGGCGATCCTCGGTGGCATGATGTGTACTGACATGGGCGGTCCGGTAAACAAAGCAGCGTACGCATTCGGTGTGGGTCTGCTGAGTACTCAAACCTATGGCCCGATGGCGGCGATTATGGCGGCAGGTATGGTGCCACCGCTGGCAATGGGTCTGGCAACAATGGTGGCGCGTCGCAAATTCGACAAAGCGCAGCAGGAAGGTGGCAAAGCCGCTCTGGTACTTGGTCTGTGCTTTATTTCGGAAGGTGCAATTCCGTTTGCTGCTCGTGATCCGATGCGTGTGCTACCGTGCTGTATCGTTGGTGGGGCGCTGACTGGCGCAATCTCAATGGCGATTGGTGCAAAACTGATGGCACCACACGGTGGTCTGTTTGTTCTGCTGATCCCTGGCGCTATTACGCCGGTATTGGGTTACCTGGTAGCAATTATTGCCGGTACGCTGGTGGCGGGTTTGGCCTATGCCTTCCTCAAACGCCCGGAAACACAAATAGTAGAAAAAAACGCATAATTTCTCTTCATCATCGGGGCTGAGACATCTCTGCCCCGATGATGACAAACGCAAAATTGCCTGATGCGCTATGCTTATCAGACCTACATGAACCCTGCAATATATTGAATTTTTGCGCTTTTGTAGGTCGGATAAGGCGTTTACGCCACATCCAGGATGAACAAAGCGCGCGTTGTCAACAATCTGGAGGGCAGAAATATCTCTGCCCTTTTTCTTGCCTGCCATATTGTGTGTTACACATCACAACTTTCTCTTTTGTTGCTGCATAAATAGACAAACTTTGTGACCGCCTTCATATCTGGCCGATTTCGTTTTTTCTGATCGATTTACATTACGTTAAACATGTTTATTATGAACATGTGTTTAAATCTGAACACGTGCTCTAATAGTCTTATTGACTGTAATGACTATTTTACCCAATTTCTTCGTTGGCAATTTATTGCCAGGGGGCGTGCTATGCGCGAAAAGGACTACATAGTAATTATTGGCTCGGCGAATATTGATGTGGCTGGGTATTCACATCATCCATTGAATTATGCGGATTCGAATCCCGGAAAAATTAAATTTACCCCAGGTGGCGTGGGAAGGAATATCGCTCATAATCTGGCGTTACTGGGGAAAAATGCCTGGCTTTTAAGTGCAGTAGGTGGTGATTTTTATGGGCAATCATTACTGGCGCAAACTAATCAATCCGGTGTTTATGTCGATAAATGCTTAATTGTTCCGGGTGAGAATACATCCAGCTATTTATCACTGCTCGATAATACAGGAGAAATGCTTGTCGCGATAAATGATATGAGTATTAGTGACTGTATTTCTGCAGAATTTCTTGCCCAGCATCAGGAGTTTATTCGCGGTGCAAAGGTTATTGTTGCGGATTGCAACCTTAGTGAAGAGGCGCTGGTCTGGGTTCTGGAAAATAGCGGGGAAACGCCTGTATTTATTGATCCGGTATCGGCATGGAAATGCGTCAAAATCCGCGATCATCTGAGCAAAATCCATACGTTAAAACCTAACCGTCTTGAAGCCGAAACGTTGAGCGGAATTGCACTTTCCGGACGTGAAGATGTCGCAAAGGTCGCCGCCTGGTTTCATCAACACGGCCTGAACCGCCTGGTGCTGAGCATGGGAGGGGATGGCGTTTACTACAGTGATATCAACGGTGAAAGTGGGTGGTCGGCCCCTATTAAAACGAATGTCATCAATGTTACTGGGGCAGGCGACGCCATGATGGCGGGGCTGGCCTCCTGTTGGGTAGACGGTATGCCGTTTATCGATTCTGTTCGATTTGCGCAGGGATGTTCGTCAATGGCACTTGCCTGTGAATATACCAACAACCCTGAATTATCAATTGCCAATGTTACATCGTTAGTGGAGAACACAGAATGTCTGAATTAACTCTGTCCCCTGAATTATTACAAATATCCGCTGAAGTACAGGATGCTTTAAAAAATAAAAAACCGGTTGTTGCGCTGGAATCGACCATAATTTCTCACGGAATGCCATTCCCACAAAATGCCCAAACCGCAATTGAAGTAGAAGAAACAATTCGTAAACAGGGCGCAGTACCAGCCACTATCGCCATTATTGGCGGTGTGATGAAAGTGGGCTTAAGTAAAGAAGAAATCGAATTGCTGGGCCGTGAAGGACATAACGTGACGAAAGTTAGTCGTCGTGATTTACCTTTTGTCGTTGCTGCAGGGAAAAATGGCGCGACTACCGTTGCATCAACCATGATTATTGCAGCACTGGCTGGGATTAAAGTTTTTGCAACCGGAGGTATTGGTGGTGTGCATCGCGGAGCGGAACATACCTTCGATATTTCTGCCGATTTACAGGAACTGGCAAATACCAATGTCACTGTTGTTTGTGCGGGGGCAAAATCTATTCTCGATTTAGGATTAACAACAGAATATTTAGAAACCTTTGGTGTACCGTTAATTGGTTATCAGACAAAAGCGCTGCCTGCGTTTTTCTGCCGAACCAGCCCATTTGAAGTCAGCATTCGTCTCGACAGTGCCCGCGAAATTGCTCGCGCGATGGCAGTGAAGTGGCAAACCGGTTTGAACGGCGGCCTGGTGGTAGCGAACCCGATCCCGGAACAGTTTGCGATGCCAGAAGAAACCATCAATGCAGCAATTGATCAAGCCGTTGCTGAAGCCGAAGAACAGGGTGTTATTGGGAAAGAGAGTACACCGTTCCTGCTGGCGCGTGTTGCGGAGCTAACCGGCGGTGATAGCCTGAAATCCAATATTCAACTGGTCTTTAATAACGCCATTCTGGCGAGCGAAATTGCCAAAGAATATCAGCGTCTCGTGGGTTAATTTCTGGTGGGCAGAAAGCCGTCGCCCGTACTCATCAAGCATACCAAAACCTGGCGCTGACGCCGGGTTTACTGGCATGAAGGGAAAATCATTATGGATATAATGAGAAGTGTTGTGGGGATGGTGGTGTTACTGGCAATAGCATTTCTGTTGTCGGTAAATAAAAAGAGCATCAGTTTGCGCACGGTTGGAGCCGCGTTGCTGCTACAAATCGCCATTGGCGGAATCATGCTCTATTTTCCACCAGGAAAATGGGCGGTAGAGCAGGCGGCATTAGGCGTCCATAAAGTGATGTCCTACAGTGACGCAGGAAGTGCCTTTATTTTTGGTTCGCTGGTCGGTCCCAAAATGGATGTTCTGTTTGACGGTGCGGGCTTTATCTTCGCCTTTCGCGTACTCCCGGCGATTATTTTCGTTACCGCGCTTATCAGCTTGCTGTACTACATTGGCGTAATGGGGCTGCTGATCCGCATTCTTGGCAGTATTTTTCAGAAAGCCCTCAACATCAGCAAAATCGAATCTTTTGTCGCAGTCACCACTATTTTCCTCGGGCAAAATGAGATCCCGGCGATCGTTAAACCTTTTATTGATCGCATGAATCGCAACGAGCTATTTACGGCTATTTGTAGCGGCATGGCGTCTATTGCGGGTTCGATGATGATTGGCTATGCCGGAATGGGCGTGCCGATTGACTATTTGTTAGCCGCTTCGCTGATGGCTATTCCTGGCGGTATCCTGTTTGCACGTATTCTTAGTCCGGCGACGGAACCTTCGCAAGTTACGTTTGAAAATCTGTCGTTTAGCGAAACACCGCCAAAAAGCATTATTGAAGCTGCGGCGAACGGTGCAATGACCGGGCTGAAAATCGCCGCCGGTGTGGCGACGGTGGTAATGGCATTTGTGGCGATCATTGCGCTGATCAACGGCATTATTGGTGGAGTTGGCGGCTGGTTTGGTTTTGCCAATGTCTCTCTGGAAAGCATTTTCGGCTATGTGCTGGCCCCGTTGGCATGGATTATGGGGGTGGACTGGAGTGATGCAAATCTTGCCGGAAGTTTGATTGGGCAGAAACTGGCGATTAACGAATTTGTCGCTTACCTGAGTTTTTCGCCATATCTGCAAACGGGCGGCACGCTGGAAGTGAAAACCGTGGCGATCATCTCCTTTGCGCTGTGTGGTTTTGCTAACTTTGGTTCTATCGGTGTTGTCGTTGGAGCGTTTTCGGCTATTTCGCCAAAACGCGCGCCGGAAATCGCCCAGCTTGGTTTACGGGCGCTGACGGCGGCGACGCTTTCCAACCTGATGAGCGCGACCATTGCCGGGTTCTTTATTGGTTTAGCTTGAGTTTCATTGCCGGATGTACGCCTTATTAAGCGTTGCATCCGGCAATCGCACTATTGCCAATAATTTTTACTGCATCATCCCGGAGAATTTATTCTCCGGGTCCATCTCCAGCGCCAGTCCTGACAACTGCTTTCTGTTTTTAATGAGATACCCTTTCTTGCTTTTAATTAATAAACCGTCATTAATGAATTGCGCAAGAACATATAAAAGATGTCGATAAGAAACGCCTAAATACTCTGCCGCTTGCGTATGCTTTTCGTGATAAAGATCACCTTCCTGCGAGAGTAATATAAAAGCTGCCAGGCGATTCACTAACGGAAATGATTGATTCTGAGTTAAAGAAACAATATTACGATAATTTTTATGACTTAAGGTGACGCAGAGTTTTCGTAAAAATAGCGTGTCGTTTAATAACAACGGGCGGTAATGCTTCATAGGGAGCGCAAGACACCAACACTCTTCAATAGCCTGCACTGCACGCGGTTCATGGTCTTTGTCGATTAACTCAATCTCGCCAATAAAACAGGGCGCGGCAAAGAAATCGATCAGCGACACGCGACCATTAGCAAGCGTGACGTAAAGCCTGGCGCGGCCTCGCGTCAGGTAAAACAGCCAGGACGGCTGTTGCCCTTCCTGCACAATGTAGTCACGCGCTAAAAAATGAAACAGCCGCGTATCGGCTGAAACATCCGTTGAAAAGCAATCCTTAAACGCAGATTCACTCATCAATTGCTGCTTAAGATCATTATTGTGGATTTCTTTCACGATGTTTATCCGCTATGAGATTTCTCATATTTAGCATACGTACGCTGTTGTTAAGATTCAATCATCGGCCAGGTCGAATTTTCTTTGCTGTAGAAACAATAACGCAACTGGAAACAGAGGAAATAAACAATGGAAAAGAGAAAAATTATTCTGGATTGTGATCCGGGTCATGATGATGCTATTGCTATAATGATGGCGGCGAAACATCCGGCGATTGATTTATTAGGTATCACCATTGTAGCGGGTAATCAAACCCTCGATAAAACATTAATTAATGGCCTGAATGTTTGCCAGAAACTGGAGATTAATGTTCCGGTTTATGCGGGGATGCCGCAGCCCATTATGCGTCAACAAATTGTTGCCGATAATATTCACGGTGAAACCGGACTGGATGGCCCGGTATTCGAGCCGCTGACCCGCCAGGCAGAAAACACTCATGCGGTGAAATATATCATCGATACCCTTATGGCAAGCGATGGCGATATCACTCTGGTGCCGGTTGGTCCGTTGTCAAACATCGCGGTGGCAATGCGTATGCAACCCGCGATCCTGCCGAAAATCCGTGAAATTGTTCTGATGGGCGGTGCTTATGGTACTGGCAACTTCACCCCATCTGCTGAGTTCAACATCTTTGCTGACCCGGAGGCCGCACGCGTGGTGTTCACCTCCGGCGTTCCATTAGTGATGATGGGCCTCGATCTTACCAACCAGACCGTTTGCACCCCGGATGTGATTGCTCGGATGGAAAGGGCTGGCGGCCCTGCCGGAGAGCTGTTCAGCGACATCATGAACTTCACTCTCAAAACGCAGTTCGAAAACTACGGCCTGGCTGGCGGCCCGGTGCACGACGCCACCTGCATCGGTTATTTGATTAACCCTGATGGCATTAAAACCCAGGAAATGTACGTCGAAGTGGACGTTAACAGTGGCCCTTGCTATGGGCGTACCGTCTGCGACGAGCTGGGTGTTCTTGGCAAGCCCGCCAATACCAAAGTCGGCATCACTATTGATACCGACTGGTTCTGGGGATTAGTCGAAGAGTGCGTACGCGGCTACATAAAAACCCATTAAGTGTTGATAACAAGCCGGGTCAGTATCGCAAGATGCAGGCCCGGCTATTTATGATGGGCAGAGAGCCGTCGCCCAAAATGACATGAAGAGATAATAACTATGGATGTCATGAGAAGTGTTCTGGGAATGGTGGTATTACTGGCTATTGCGTTTTTGCTGTCAGTAACCTGATGAGTGCTACTATTGCAGGATTCTTTATTGGTTTAGCGTAGTGCGCAATTTATGAGCCGGATAAGATGCGGTCAAGCGTCGAATCCGGCAACATTGTTACACCATTGGCACTAATGAAAGCGCGTTATCGGCAGACAGGGTAGGGTTGTTTAAGCTGCCGCTGGCGCGTGAAATTGCCGCGCAGGCCATCGCAAAACGGGCGCTGTCGCGGAAACTGTATCCTTCAAGAAAGCTATATACCAGGCCCGCCATAAAACCATCGTCAGCACCAAAACTGTCTACTGTCGTATGCGCTGGCGCGGTCAGCAAAAATTGTTCTCCATCCTTATCGCTGCAAAATACAGATTCATCTTTCAGATAAACAAAAATGCGTTTAACACCTTGTTGATGCAGCGAATTTACAGCTCTGATGCGATCGTTGTCGTCTTTAATCGGTTGCCCCCACAAAATTTCCAGTTCATTTTGTGTTGGTTTCAGAGTGTGGATCCGGCTGTACCAGTTTTTTACTTTGTTCGCTTTAAATTCGGAAACGGTATCGACAAACATCGGAATTTCATCAGCAATGGTAAAGACCCACTCCAGGGCTTCAGGTGTGAGATTACAATCAGCCAGCACCACACCAGCATGGCGAATCAAGTCCCGTGAAGTATTGAGCAGTTGAGGCGTTAGCTGTTGCAGAATATGTGTGTCATTGATTGCCAGGATAGTTTCTTCCTGCTTATTAGCGATAGCGAGATAAGTTGCAGTGCTGTGTCCATGCAGACGAATGCAGTTTGAAACGTTCACGCCCGCGCGGCGCGTTTCTTCCAGTAATGTCTCGCCGTAAAAATCGTTGCCAATAGCTGATATTAAATGCACATCCCGACCAAGCAGAGCCAGGTTATGCGCGATATTACGTCCGACGCCGCCTGCGGAACAGTGAACAGAACCTGGATGAGAGGCTGCTTGCGGGTAACGGATATCCGCCATTCCGCGAATATCCATATTGATTGCACCCACAACCACACAGTAATCCTGCTCGGTAAGGATATATCCTTTGCCTTTAATCAAACCCTTGCGCATCAAATCCATAATATGAGCGGCAACACGTGAGCGGCTGATTTGCAGAATATCGGCGATTTCATTCTGTTGAATCAGCGGGTTACGCCGTAAAATTTTAAGAATCTGCTTTTCCCTGTCGTTCATCGATCAGGCCACCGCTTTTTCAGTTTGTTGCGCTTTCAGCCAAGCGATCTCTTCTGCCCAGATATCCGGGTTGATGGTTTCAAGGATCAGCGGAATGCCGTCGAAACGGTCGTCTTGCATGATCCAGCGGAACGCATCATGACCGATATTGCCTTCGCCGAGGCTATGATGACGGTCAACGCGGCTGCCAAAGGTGCTTTTCGCATCGTTGAGGTGCATCCCGCGCAGATACTTAAAGCCAACAATACGGGCAAAATCAGCGAACGTTTTCTCGCATTCGGCAGGAGTACGCAAATCATACCCGGCAGCGAAAGCATGGCAGGTATCAATGCAGACGCCGACGCGGGATTTATCTTCCACGCCGTCGATAATCGCCGCGAGATGTTCGAATTTAAACCCTAAGTTACTGCCCTGACCGGCGGTGTTTTCAATCACCGCGGTGACACCTTGAGTTTTATCCAGCGCAATGTTGATGGATTCGGCAATACGCGCAAGGCAATCCTCTTCTGAAATCTGCATCAGATGGCTGCCAGGGTGGAAGTTGAGCAAAGAAAGCCCCAGCTGTTCGCAACGCTGCATTTCATCTATAAAGGCATCGCGCGATTTTTCCAGAGCTTCAGCAACCGGATGTCCGAGGTTAATCAGATAACTGTCGTGGGGAAGAATTTGCGCCGATGTGTAGTGATATTTTTCACAGGCGGCTTTGAATTCATCGATGGTTTGCGTCGTGAGCGGTGCGGCACGCCACTGACGTTGGTTTTTGGTGAACAAGGCAAACGCGGTTGCGTCGATTTCGGCGGCGCGAATTGCGGCATTTGCCAGACCGCCAGCAGCACTAACGTGCGCTCCAATGTATTTCATGCGAGGACTCCTGTTAAACCCGCTGGAGGAAAACGGTAATGATAGCGGGTTAACAGGAGCAAGATGTAGTGGTTTATGCGATGACGCTTTGAATCACATAGTTAATCGCACCACCACCAACAATCAGCCAGGCAAACAGTACCAGTGCCATCAGCAGAGGTTTCGCCCCGGCTTTTTTCAGCGCGCTGACGTGAGTGGTCAGACCCAGCGCCGCCATCGCCATTGCCAGCAGGAAGGTATCCAGCGTTACCAGCATGTTCACCACGCTCTGCGGTAACAGGTGGAACGAGTTAAAGATGGCAACGACGATGAACAAGATGGCAAACCACGGAATAGTGATTTTGCTTTTCTCGCCGCTGTTCGCCCCAGACAGCTGTTTAACACGCGCCGCCAGCAGGATGAGGAACGGAGCCAGCATCATCACGCGCAGCATTTTGGAAATAACTGCTGCGTTTTCTGCATCCGGACTGATGGCATGACCTGCCGCCACCACCTGCGCCACTTCGTGCACAGTAGAACCAATGTAGATACCGAAAGTTTCCGGACTAAACCATTGAGACATCAGCGGATATATCGCCGGGTAGAGGAAAATCGCGACGGTCCCGAAGATAACAACGGTTGCAACAGCCACGGTTACTTTACTGGCTTCTGCTTTCACTACCGGCTCAGTCGCCAGTACCGCGGCAGCACCACAGATACTGCTACCGGCACCGATCAACCAGCTGGTGTGCTTATCCAGACCAAACACTTTCTGCCCCAGGAAGCAAGCCAGCAGGAAGGTACTGGACAGCGTCAACACGTCAATGATGATCCCACTGATACCGACATCGGCAATTTGCGAGAACGTCAGACGGAAGCCATAAAGAATGATACCCAGACGTAATAAATATTGCTTGGCAAACAGCACACCACCGTCACAGCTTTTCCAGATGTGCGGGTAAATGGTGTTGCCTAAAACCATCCCCAACAAGATTGCGAGGGTGAGGGCACTAAACCCGGCACCCGCAACCGCGGGAATGGAACCACCCCACAGGGCGACCCCGGTGATAACTGCACTCAGGGCTAACCCCGGAATAAAATGCCACAGTGTACGATGTTGTTTCTGTAAGGTGATATTCGTCATAACCCTCTCCTTTAACCGGGCATAAGGTTACGACTAACTGGTTTAAAAATAAAATTGATTATATATTTATAATTAATCTTTATAAGTGGTAAGCGACTATGCACATCACCCTCCGGCAGTTGGAAGTTTTTGCAGAAGTATTGAAAAGTGGATCAACCACCCAGGCGTCGGTGATGCTGGCGTTGTCGCAATCAGCAGTGAGCGCAGCCTTGACCGACCTGGAAGGGCAGCTTGGCGTTCAACTGTTTGATCGCGTGGGGAAAAGACTGGTTGTTAATGAACACGGGCGGCTGCTCTATCCGCGAGCGTTGGCACTGCTTGAACAGGCGGTTGAAATCGAACAACTGTTTCGCGAAGACAACGGCGCGATTCGTATCTATGCCAGTAGTACCATCGGTAACTACATTCTGCCTGCAGTTATCGCCCGTTATCGCCATGATTATCCGCAGTTGCCGATTGAACTTAGCGTTGGGAATAGCCAGGACGTGATGCAAGCGGTGCTGGATTTCCGCGTTGATATTGGCTTTATTGAAGGACCGTGCCACAGCACTGAAATCATTTCTGAACCGTGGCTGGAAGACGAGCTGGTGGTTTTCGCCGCGCCGACTTCGCCGTTGGCTCGTGGTCCGGTCACCTTAGAACAGCTGGCCGCTGCGCCGTGGATCCTGCGTGAACGCGGTTCCGGCACGCGGGAGATTGTCGATTATCTGTTGCTGTCACATTTACCGAAGTTTGAGATGGCGATGGAATTAGGTAACTCCGAGGCAATCAAACATGCGGTGCGTCATGGGTTGGGAATTAGTTGCCTGTCGCGACGGGTGATTGAAGATCAATTGCAGGCAGGCACATTAAGTGAAGTTGCGGTCCCTCTGCCGCGCCTGATGCGTACGTTGTGGCGTATACATCATCGGCAAAAACACCTTTCCAACGCGCTACGGCGCTTTCTGGACTATTGCGATCCCGCGAATGTACCGCGTTAAGGTGCTGTACAAGAACATGCTGGTGCTGTGTCGATTTCGTGACGCAGCGCCCTCAGCATGCATTCGCCAGAAAAGAGATTGGCTGCTTTACTTATAATCCCTGGGCGATCATGAAGGTGTCTTATAACCGTGTATTTCTGCCGGAAGGATTGCCAATCGTCTGCTACAATCGCGCCTCATTTTTAAGATGGATAGCATTTTTGTATGGGTTCCGAAACTAAAACTACAGAAGCGCCGGGCTTACGCCGTGAATTGAAGGCGCGTCACCTGACGATGATTGCCATTGGCGGTTCCATCGGTACAGGTCTTTTTGTTGCCTCTGGCGCAACGATTTCTCAGGCAGGTCCGGGCGGGGCATTGCTCTCGTATATGCTGATTGGCCTGATGGTTTACTTCCTGATGACCAGTCTCGGTGAACTGGCTGCATATATGCCGGTTTCCGGTTCGTTTGCCACTTACGGTCAGAACTATGTTGAAGAAGGCTTTGGCTTCGCGCTGGGCTGGAACTACTGGTACAACTGGGCGGTGACTATTGCCGTTGACCTGGTTGCAGCACAGCTGGTCATGAGCTGGTGGTTCCCGGATACACCGGGCTGGATCTGGAGTGCGTTGTTCCTCGGCGTTATCTTCCTGTTGAACTACATCTCTGTTCGCGGCTTTGGTGAAGCGGAATACTGGTTCTCACTGATCAAAGTCACGACAGTTATTGTCTTTATCATCGTTGGCGTGCTGATGATTATCGGTATCTTCAAAGGCGCGCAGCCTGCGGGCTGGAGCAACTGGACAATCGGCGAAGCGCCGTTTGCTGGTGGTTTTGCGGCGATGATCGGCGTAGCTATGATTGTCGGCTTCTCTTTCCAGGGAACCGAGCTGATCGGTATTGCTGCAGGCGAGTCCGAAGATCCGGCGAAAAACATTCCACGCGCGGTACGTCAGGTATTCTGGCGAATCCTGTTGTTCTATGTGTTCGCGATCCTGATTATCAGCCTGATTATTCCGTATACCGATCCGAGCCTGCTGCGTAACGATGTTAAAGACATCAGCGTCAGTCCGTTCACCCTGGTGTTCCAGCACGCGGGTCTGCTCTCTGCGGCGGCGGTGATGAACGCAGTTATTCTGACGGCGGTGCTGTCAGCAGGTAACTCCGGTATGTATGCGTCTACTCGTATGCTGTATACCCTGGCGTGTGACGGTAAAGCGCCGCGCATTTTCGCTAAACTGTCGCGTGGTGGCGTGCCGCGTAATGCGCTGTATGCGACGACGGTGATTGCCGGTTTGTGCTTCCTGACCTCCATGTTTGGCAACCAGACGGTATACCTGTGGCTGCTGAACACCTCCGGGATGACGGGTTTTATCGCCTGGCTGGGGATTGCCATTAGCCACTATCGCTTCCGTCGCGGTTACGTATTGCAGGGACACGACATTAACGATCTGCCGTACCGTTCAGGTTTCTTCCCACTGGGGCCGATCTTCGCATTCATTCTGTGTCTGATTATCACTTTGGGCCAGAACTACGAAGCGTTCCTGAAAGATACCATTGACTGGGGCGGCGTAGCGGCAACGTATATTGGTATCCCGCTGTTCCTGATTATTTGGTTCGGCTACAAGCTGATTAAAGGAACTCACTTCGTACGCTACAGCGAAATGAAGTTCCCGCAGAACGATAAGAAATAAGTTTCCTCGCTTCCTTGCTAAGCCCTCTCAACCGAGAGGGCTTTTTCAATTCCATTTCCCTGACAAATCATGCGGATATAAAATTTAACATTTGGATTGATAATTGTTATCGTTTGCATTATCGTTACGCCGCAATCAAAAAAGGCTGACAAATCAGAGGCTGTTCCGGCTTTCTGGGATGATCACCTGCATACAAATAAGTCCACCGCGATGCTGCCGTACGCAAGGGGACGTAAAGAAGATGTGAGCGATACCCATTTTATTTTCGTAGTTACCTCATGGAGATATGGAATGTTTAGGTTGAACCCTTTCGTACGGGTCGGGCTGTGTTTGTCCGCTATTTCTTGTGCATGGCCTGTGTTAGCGGTCGATGATGATGGCGAAACGATGGTTGTCACTGCATCTTCCGTTGAACAAAACCTTAAAGATGCTCCCGCCAGTATCAGCGTCATTACCCAGGAAGACCTGCAGCGAAAACCGGTACAGAATCTGAAGGATGTCCTCAAAGAAGTGCCTGGCGTACAACTGACGAACGAAGGGGATAACCGTAAGGGCGTAAGTATTCGTGGTCTGGACAGCAGCTACACCCTGATTCTTGTCGACGGTAAACGCGTTAACTCCCGCAATGCCGTCTTCCGCCACAATGATTTCGATCTGAACTGGATCCCGGTCGATTCCATCGAACGTATTGAAGTGGTCCGTGGCCCGATGTCGTCGCTGTACGGTTCCGATGCGCTCGGCGGTGTAGTGAATATCATCACCAAAAAAATCGGTCAGAAATGGTCGGGCACCGTTACCGTCGATACCACCGTTCAGGAACATCGCGATCGCGGTGATACCTATAACGGTCAATTCTTTACCAGCGGACCATTAATTGACGGCGTGCTGGGAATGAAAGCTTACGGCAGCCTGGCAAAACGTGAAAAGGATGACCCGCAAAACTCAACGACCACCGATACCGGAGAAACGCCGCGTATTGAAGGATTCTCCAGCCGCGACGGCAATGTCGAATTTGCCTGGACACCGAATCAAAATCACGATTTTACTGCCGGATACGGTTTCGACCGTCAGGATCGTGATTCCGACTCGCTGGACAAAAACCGCCTGGAACGCCAGAACTACTCCGTCAGCCATAATGGGCGTTGGGATTACGGCACCAGCGAACTGAAATACTACGGTGAGAAAGTCGAGAACAAAAACCCTGGCAACAGCAGCCCGATAACTTCCGAAAGCAATACGGTCGACGGCAAATACACGTTGCCGCTGACGGCGATTAATCAGTTTCTCACGGTTGGCGGTGAATGGCGTCACGACAAACTTAGCGATGCGGTGAACCTGACCGGGGGAACCAGCTCCAAAACGTCTGCCAGCCAGTACGCGCTGTTTGTGGAAGATGAATGGCGGATCTTCGAGCCGCTGGCGCTGACGACCGGCGTGCGTATGGACGATCACGAAACCTACGGTGAACACTGGAGTCCGCGTGCCTACCTGGTTTATAACGCCACCGACACCGTAACGGTGAAAGGGGGCTGGGCGACGGCATTTAAAGCCCCTTCTCTGTTGCAACTTAGCCCTGACTGGACGAGCAATTCCTGCCGTGGCGCATGTAAGATTGTGGGTAGCCCGGATCTGAAACCAGAAACCAGCGAAAGTTGGGAGCTGGGGCTTTACTACATGGGTGAAGAAGGCTGGCTGGAAGGGGTTGAATCCAGCGTTACCGTTTTCCGTAACGATGTGAAAGATCGTATCAGCATTAGCCGTACGTCTGACGTCAATGCTGCACCGGGCTACCAAAACTTTGTCGGTTTTGAGACGGGCGCTAACGGACGGCGCATACCGGTATTTAGCTACTACAACGTTAACAAAGCTCGTATTCAGGGCGTGGAAACCGAACTGAAAATTCCGTTCAACGATGAATGGAAACTGTCGATCAACTACACCTACAACGATGGTCGTGATGTCAGCAACGGCGAAAACAAACCGCTATCCGATCTGCCGTTCCATACTGCTAACGGTACGCTGGACTGGAAACCGCTGGCGCTGGAAGACTGGTCATTCTATGTTTCTGGTCACTATACCGGGCAGAAACGCGCCGACAGCGCGACGGCTAAAACACCGGGCGGTTATACCATCTGGAATACCGGCGCGGCCTGGCAGGTGACTAAAGACGTCAAACTGCGCGCAGGCGTGCTGAACCTTGGCGACAAGGATCTCAGTCGTGACGACTACAGCTATAACGAAGACGGACGTCGTTACTTTATGGCAGTGGATTATCGCTTCTGATGAGAAGATGCCCGGCGAACCGGGCGGACTTTCACTTCAGTAAATACTGCGCATGGAAGCGCAGGTGATCCTCTATAAAAGAGGCGATGAAGTAGTAACTGTGATCATATCCCGGCTGAATACGCAGCGTCATCGGCCACGCTTTCTGGCGGGCGGCTTCTGCCAGCACTGCGGGTTGCAACTGATCGGCAAGAAACTGATCATTATCGCCCTGATCGATAAGCGTCGGGATCGCATCCTGCGCGTTACTGGCATACATCAGCGCGCAACTGTCCCATTCCAGCCATGCATTTTTGTCCTCACCTAAATAAGTGCTAAACGCTTTGATTCCCCACGGGACGCTGCACGGATTCACAATTGGCGCAAAGGCGGAAACGCTGGTGTATTTACCCGGATTTTTCAGCGCCATAATCAGCGCACCGTGACCACCCATGGAATGACCGCTAATAGCGCAGCGGTCGCTGACATTAAATTGCGACTGAACCAGCGCCGGTAATTCATCGCGCAGATAATCATACATCCGGTAATGCGTCGCCCACGGTGGTTGCGTGGCGTTAAGATAAAACCCCGCGCCCTGGCCTAAATCGTAGCCATCGTCGTTGGCAACCTGTTCGCCGCGCGGGCTGGTGTCTGGCATCACCAGTACAATCCCCAGTTCCGCCGCCACGCGCTGGGCCCCCGCCTTGGTGGTGAAGTTCTCGTCATTGCAGGTTAATCCGGAAAGCCAGTACAGCACTGGTGGCGGGGTGTGATCACGAGGTGGTGGGAGAAAGATACTGAACGTCATCGGGCAGTTTAAGGTACTGGAGTCGTGTCGCCAGCGTTGCTGCCAGCCTTCAAAACAGCGGTGCTCTTCGAGCATTTCCATGCGTGGCTCCTTGTTGTGTTGTTTGCAATTTCTTCATCATACCGTTTATTCAATGTGCTGTGAGTAACTTTCACTTCCGTATTTGCATAACGATGTTTTAACATCTGCTGATGAAAGGCAGCGGCAATTACAATAATTATCGCTGTGAATACTGGATTATGTGCGCCGCCTCACGCACAATAATCAGGCTGTAAATCAGCTTAATAACTTTGCCCCCACGCAGGGCGGAGGCGTCACACCTGCAGGAGAAATCATAAATGCCATCACTCAGTAAAGAAGCGGCCCTGGTTCATGAAGCGTTAGTTGCGCGAGGACTGGAAACACCGCTGCGCCCGCCCGTGCATGAAATGGATAACGAAACGCGCAAAAGCCTTATTGCTGGTCATATGACCGAAATCATGCAGCTGCTGAATCTCGACCTGGCTGATGACAGTTTGATGGAAACGCCGCATCGCATCGCTAAAATGTATGTCGATGAAATTTTCTCCGGTCTGGATTACGCCAATTTCCCGAAAATCACCCTCATTGAAAACAAAATGAAGGTCGATGAAATGGTCACCGTGCGCGATATCACTCTGACCAGCACCTGTGAACACCATTTTGTTACCATCGATGGCAAAGCGACGGTGGCCTATATCCCGAAAGATTCGGTCATCGGTCTGTCAAAAATTAACCGTATTGTGCAGTTCTTTGCCCAGCGTCCGCAGGTACAAGAACGTCTGACGCAGCAAATTCTCATTGCGCTACAAACGCTGCTGGGCACCAATAACGTGGCTGTCTCTATCGACGCGGTGCATTACTGCGTGAAGGCGCGTGGCATCCGCGATGCAACCAGTGCCACGACAACGACCTCTCTTGGTGGATTGTTCAAATCCAGTCAGAATACGCGCCACGAGTTTCTGCGCGCTGTGCGTCATCACAACTGATAAAAAGGCAGGAACCGTGGAGCGCAACGTCACGCTCGATTTTGTTCGCGGCGTTGCCATTCTGGGGATCCTGCTATTAAACATCAGCGCCTTTGGGTTACCAAAGGCGGCTTATCTCAATCCCGCCTGGTACGGCGCTATTACGCCACAGGATGCATGGACCTGGGCATTTCTCGATCTCATCGGCCAGGTGAAATTCCTCACGCTTTTTGCGCTGTTGTTTGGTGCGGGCCTGCAAATGTTGCTGCCCCGTGGCAGACGATGGATCCAGTCGCGGTTAACGCTGTTAGTCTTGCTGGGCTTTATTCACGGTTTATTGTTCTGGGACGGCGATATTCTGCTGGCTTACGGGCTGGTGGGCTTAATCTGCTGGCGGCTGGTGCGCGATGCGCCATCGGTAAAAAGCCTGTTTAATACCGGCGTCATGCTTTATCTGGTGGGGCTTGGCGTTTTGCTGTTATTGGGGGGGATTTCCGATAGCCAGACCAGCCGCGCCTGGACACCTGATACATCGGCTATTTTGTATGAAAAGCACTGGAAACTTCACGGTGGTGTTGAAGCGATCAGTAATCGTGCCGATGGTGTTGGCAACAGTTTACTGGCACTGGGCGCACAGTATGGCTGGCAACTGGCAGGGATGATGCTCATTGGTGCCGCATTGATGCGCAGTGGCTGGCTGAAAGGGCAGTTCAGCTTACGTCACTATCGTCGTACTGGTTTTGTGCTGGTGGCGATTGGGGTGATCATTAACCTTCCTGCCATCGCCCTGCAATGGCGACTGGACTGGGCGTATCGTTGGTGCGCCTTCTTACTTCAGATGCCGCGGGAACTGAGTGCGCCGTTTCAGGCGATTGGCTATGCGTCGCTGTTTTATGGCTTCTGGCCGCAATTAAGCCGCTTTAAGCTGGTGCTGGCAATCGCCTGTGTCGGACGGATGGCACTGACCAACTATCTATTGCAAACGCTGATTTGTACTACGCTTTTTTACCACCTCGGTTTGTTTATGCAGTTTGACCGTCTGGAGCTGCTGGCGTTTGTTATTCCGGTATGGCTGGCGAATATCTTCTTCTCTGTTATCTGGCTGCGTTACTTCCGCCAGGGGCCGGTGGAATGGCTCTGGCGTCAGTTAACTTTGCGTGCTGCCGGACCGACAATATCTAAAACATCAAGATAACGATCTGGATCACATTCGTTAACAAAACGGCTGTAACCGTTTCCATTGCTGTGACTCGATTCACGAAGTCCTGTATTCAGTGCTGACAAAATAGCCGCCAGCAAGCAGTCATTTACTGCAATCTCATAACAGGTAGTGAATATGATCACCATTCGTGATGTAGCGCGTCAGGCTGGCGTCTCTGTGGCAACGGTTTCCCGGGTGCTCAATAACAGCACGCTGGTCAGTGCCGACACGCGTGAAGCAGTAATGAAAGCTGTGAGTGAGCTGGATTATCGGCCAAACGCCAATGCCCAGGCGCTGGCAACTCAGGTTAGCGACACCATTGGCGTGGTGGTGATGGACGTTTCTGATGCGTTTTTCGGCGCGCTGGTAAAAGCGGTGGATCTGGTCGCCCAGCAGCATCAGAAATACGTGCTAATCGGCAATAGCTATCATGAAGCGGAAAAAGAGCGTCACGCCATTGAGGTGTTAATTCGCCAGCGTTGTAATGCGTTGATTGTTCACTCAAAAGCATTGAGTGACGATGAACTGGCACAATTTATGGATAACATTCCCGGTATGGTGTTAATCAACCGCGTTGTGCCGGGGTACGCCCATCGTTGCGTTTGCCTGGATAATCTCAGCGGTGCCCGAATGGCGACGCGCATGTTGCTGAATAACGGTCATCAACGTATTGGTTATCTTTCTTCCAGCCACGGCATTGAAGATGACGCCATGCGTAAAGCAGGCTGGATGAGTGCGTTGAAAGAGCAGGATATTATTCCGCCGGAAAGCTGGATTGGCACTGGCACGCCGGACATGCCGGGCGGTGAGGCGGCGATGGTTGAACTGCTGGGGCGCAATCTACAACTAACCGCTGTATTTGCTTATAACGACAATATGGCCGCTGGCGCACTGACAGCATTAAAAGATAATGGCATTGCGATTCCGTTACATCTCTCAATCATTGGTTTCGATGATATTCCCATCGCCCGTTACACCGACCCGCAATTAACGACTGTGCGTTATCCCATTGCTTCAATGGCTAAATTAGCTACCGAACTGGCCTTGCAGGGGGCAGCAGACAATATTGATCCTCGTGCCAGCCACTGTTTTATGCCGACGTTAGTGCGTCGCCATTCTGTCGCAACACGCCAGAATGCGGCGGCGATCACTAACTCAACAAATCAGGCGATGTAACCGCTTTCAATCTGTGAGTGATTTCACAGTATCTTAACAATGTGATGGCTATGATTGCACCGTTTTAACGTTGTAACCCGTATGTAACAGTGAATAATCACTTTCACCGAGGTAATAGCGTCATAACAACAATTAAAGCCGTTTTCTGGAGCGTTACCGGGCATGGAAGAACGAATTTTAAAAAGTGAGCTTCGGCGTTCAGTAACACTTCATTAACTCTACTGCCCCGCCGAGCATTTATCTCAAGCACTACCCTGCATAAGAAAAACCGGAGATACCATGAATAAGAAGGTGTTAACCCTGTCTGCTGTGATGGCCAGCATGTTATTCGGTGCCGCTGCACACGCTGCTGATACTCGCATTGGTGTAACAATCTATAAGTACGACGATAACTTTATGTCTGTAGTGCGCAAGGCTATTGAGCAAGATGCGAAAGCCGCGCCAGATGTTCAGCTGCTGATGAATGATTCTCAGAATGACCAGTCCAAGCAGAACGATCAGATCGACGTATTGCTGGCGAAAGGGGTGAAGGCACTGGCAATCAACCTGGTTGACCCGGCAGCTGCGGGTACGGTGATTGAGAAAGCGCGTGGGCAAAACGTGCCGGTGGTTTTCTTCAACAAAGAACCGTCTCGTAAGGCGCTGGATAGCTACGACAAAGCCTACTACGTTGGCACTGACTCCAAAGAGTCCGGCATTATTCAGGGTGATTTGATTGCTAAACACTGGGCGGCGAATCAGGGTTGGGATCTGAACAAAGACGGTCAGATTCAATTCGTACTGCTGAAAGGTGAGCCGGGGCATCCGGATGCAGAAGCACGTACCACTTACGTGATTAAAGAATTGAACGACAAAGGCATTAAAACTGAACAGTTACAGTTAGATACCGCTATGTGGGATACCGCTCAGGCGAAAGATAAGATGGACGCCTGGCTGTCTGGCCCGAACGCCAACAAAATCGAGGTGGTTATCGCCAACAACGACGCGATGGCAATGGGCGCGGTAGAAGCACTGAAAGCACACAACAAGTCCAGCATTCCGGTGTTTGGCGTCGATGCGCTGCCAGAAGCGCTGGCGCTGGTGAAATCCGGTGCACTGGCGGGCACCGTACTGAACGATGCTAACAACCAGGCGAAAGCGACCTTTGATCTGGCGAAAAACCTGGCCGATGGCAAAGGTGCGGCTGATGGCACCAACTGGAAAATCGACAACAAAGTAGTCCGCGTACCTTATGTTGGCGTAGATAAAGACAACCTGGCTGAATTCAGCAAGAAATAAGACTGATTGGGCGCAGTCGTTTACTGCGCCCTTATTGTATGGCCAACAAGGTAAAATTATATGGTCAGCTCAACGACTCCGTCTTCCGGGGAATACTTGTTGGAAATGAGCGGTATCAACAAGTCTTTTCCTGGTGTTAAGGCACTTGATAACGTTAACTTAAAAGTCCGGCCACATTCTATCCATGCATTAATGGGGGAAAACGGTGCGGGAAAATCAACATTATTAAAATGCCTGTTTGGTATTTATCAAAAAGACTCCGGCACCATTTTATTCCAGGGTAAAGAGATCGATTTCCATTCCGCCAAAGAAGCACTGGAAAATGGTATTTCGATGGTACATCAGGAGTTAAACCTGGTATTACAACGTTCGGTGATGGACAACATGTGGCTGGGGCGATATCCCACCAAAGGCATGTTTGTCGATCAGGACAAAATGTACCGCGAAACCAAAGCGATTTTTGATGAACTGGATATTGATATCGATCCGCGTGCGCGCGTCGGTACATTATCTGTTTCGCAAATGCAGATGATCGAAATTGCCAAAGCGTTTTCCTATAACGCGAAAATTGTGATTATGGATGAACCGACTTCTTCGTTAACCGAAAAAGAGGTCAATCATCTGTTCACTATTATTCGTAAATTAAAAGAGCGCGGCTGCGGTATTGTTTATATCTCGCATAAAATGGAAGAAATCTTCCAGTTATGCGATGAAGTTACCGTATTGCGCGACGGTCAGTGGATCGCTACCGAACCGCTGGCAGGACTGACGATGGACAAAATCATCGCCATGATGGTTGGGCGTTCTCTTAACCAGCGTTTCCCTGACAAAGAAAACAAGCCGGGCGAAGTGATTCTGGAAGTGCGTAACCTGACGTCGCTGCGCCAGCCGTCGATTCGCGATGTCTCGTTTGATCTGCATAAAGGGGAGATCCTCGGTATTGCCGGTCTGGTGGGAGCGAAACGTACCGATATTGTTGAGACGTTATTTGGTATTCGCGAGAAATCGGCTGGCACCATTACGTTGCACGGCAAAAAGATCAATAACCATAATGCCAACGAAGCCATAAACCACGGATTTGCACTGGTAACTGAAGAGCGCCGCTCAACGGGAATTTATGCCTATCTGGATATTGGCTTTAACTCGTTAATTTCCAATATCCGCAACTATAAAAATAAAGTTGGTTTACTGGATAACTCGCGGATGAAAAGCGATACCCAGTGGGTCATTGATTCGATGCGGGTAAAAACGCCAGGTCATCGGACGCAAATAGGTTCGCTCTCCGGTGGTAATCAGCAAAAAGTGATTATTGGTCGCTGGCTGTTAACGCAACCAGAAATATTAATGCTCGATGAACCGACGCGCGGTATTGATGTTGGGGCTAAGTTTGAGATTTATCAGTTAATTGCCGAACTGGCGAAGAAAGGCAAGGGGATTATTATTATCTCCTCCGAAATGCCAGAGTTGTTAGGGATAACAGACCGTATTCTGGTTATGAGCAATGGTCTCGTTTCCGGAATTGTCGATACAAAAACAACAACGCAAAGCGAAATTCTGCGTCTTGCGTCTTTGCACCTTTAAGATTAGGGGCTTCCCATGAGTGCATTAAATAAGAAAAGTTTTCTTACTTACCTGAAAGAGGGCGGTATTTACGTCGTTCTTTTAGTTTTGCTGGCGATTATTATTTTCCAGGACCCAACATTTTTAAGTCTGTTGAACTTAAGTAATATTCTCACCCAGTCATCGGTGCGTATTATTATCGCGCTTGGTGTGGCAGGGTTAATTGTCACCCAGGGGACTGACCTTTCCGCAGGTCGCCAGGTGGGGCTGGCGGCAGTAGTAGCAGCGACGTTATTGCAGTCCATGGATAACGCCAACAAAGTGTTCCCGGAAATGGCGACGATGCCGATTGCGCTGGTTATTCTGATTGTCTGTGCCATTGGTGCGGTGATCGGTTTGATCAACGGCTTGATTATCGCCTATCTCAACGTGACGCCGTTCATTACCACGCTCGGTACGATGATTATCGTCTACGGCATTAACTCGCTCTATTACGACTTTGTCGGGGCATCGCCAATTTCCGGTTTTGACAGTGGTTTCTCCACTTTTGCCCAAGGCTTTATTGCGCTGGGGAGTTTCCGTCTCTCTTACATCACCTTCTATGCGTTGATTGCGGTGGTGTTTGTCTGGGTGTTATGGAACAAAACCCGCTTCGGTAAGAACATTTTTGCCATTGGCGGTAACCCGGAAGCGGCGAAAGTATCTGGTGTCAACGTCGGCCTGAACCTGCTGATGATTTACGCGTTGTCTGGTGTGTTCTATGCCTTCGGCGGGATGTTAGAAGCCGGACGTATCGGCTCAGCCACCAACAACCTCGGCTTTATGTATGAGCTGGATGCTATCGCGGCGTGCGTGGTAGGCGGCGTATCGTTCAGCGGCGGTGTGGGGACGGTAATTGGTGTTGTGACCGGGGTGATTATTTTTACCGTCATCAACTATGGCCTGACGTACATCGGCGTAAACCCGTACTGGCAGTACATCATCAAAGGGGCGATTATTATCTTCGCCGTGGCGCTGGATTCACTGAAATACGCGCGTAAGAAGTGATGTGAATGTGGTTCGCATCCGGTCAGAAATGCACATAACATCATGAGTTGTATGGTTTTGTATGCCGGATAAGGCGTTTACGCCGCATCCGGCGACAGGAACCAAATGCCGGATGCAACGCTGGCGCGTTTTATCCGGCCTACAATGAGCACAACATACTGATTTATATTGTTTTGTATGCCGGGTAAGGCGTTCACGCCGCATCCGGCGACAGGAACTAAATGCCGGATGCGTCGCTGGTTTTACAACGTTACCGGGTGTTCTTTCTCGCCTTTCTTAAACTTCACTTCCCCAAGATCAATACAACCTACCGGGCAGACATGACCACAAAGCAGACAACCCACGCATTTCTCGGTATTACAATGCGGTGTGCGGGTTTTCTCGCTCCATTCCATCGCCTGGTGACCGCCGTCGTAACAGGAAATATAACAGCGTCCACAGCCAACACATTTATCAAGATTGATATGGGGATAGACAATATAACTGCGGTCTAAATCTTCCGCCGGGACAATATTGTGATTCGCCAGACCCACCATCTCCTGCAACGAATCAAACCCTTGATCGGCGAGATAATGCGACAACCCGCTTGCCATATCTTCCACTATCCGATACCCGTACTGCATAATGCCGGTGGTCACCTGCAACGTTGCTGCGCCGAGCAATAAAAACTCCGCCGCATCTTCCCAGGTTTCAATGCCGCCGATACCGCTGATCGGGAAATCGCGCAGTTCTGGATGGGTGCGCATTTGCTGAATAAAGCGTAGGGCGATCGGTTTTACCGCTTTACCGGAATATCCGGAAATACTCGATTTACCGTTAACGATCGGCATACCAATTTTCTGATTAAGATCGATATTGGTGATGGATTTAACGGTGTTAATCGCCGCAATGCCATCTGCGCCGCCGCGCTTCGCCGCCAGCGCCACTTCGCACATATCACCAATATTCGGCGTCATCTTCGCCAGCATTGGCAGCGTGGAACCACGTTTTACTGCCCGACAATATTTTTCTACCAGCTCCGGGCTTTGCCCGACATCGCTACCCATCGCATGAGAAGTCATTTGCGGACAGGAGAAGTTACACTCGATCATATCCGCGCCAGCTTCTTGCACCAGACGCGCCAGCTCTTCCCATTGCTGCTCATTTTCGCCCATGATTGAAGCGATCAATACTTTGTCCGGGTAATCTTCTTTCAGCCGACGCAGGGCGGCCAGATTCTCTTCCAACGGATGTTCAGCAATCTGCTCCATATTTTTGAAGCCGATAAAACCGGTATCTTCTTTCACCAGATGATCAAAACGCGGCGAGACTTCGTTGGCGATAAAAAAACCGATCGTTTTAAACACCACGCCGCCCCAACCTGTGTCGTAGGCTTTGGCGCACATCTCATAGCAGTTGCCTACCGGCGAAGAAGAAAGGCAGAACGGGTTGGGAAACTTCACGCCGCAAAAAGTAATCGAAAGATCTTTCGTTAACATGAGCAAGCTCCCTCTAAATAGTGATGAATCGCCCCGGCGGCTTCTTTCCCGGTTTTCACTGCATAGACCACGGTTTTGTCACCCTCAACAATATCGCCAGCAGCAAAGACTTGCGGGTCGCGGGTCTGGTAATGTTGCGTTTCGATGGTGTTACGCTGCGGTTCCAGTGCGGAAAAAACAGCAAGTTCGGCATGTTGACCTACAGCGAGAATAATTTTGTCCGCCGCTATCGTTAGTTCACCTGGTAAACGAACATGCTTAAAGGTGACTTTATTGCCTTCCACGGCTACTGGTGTAAATCCATCGATGATCGAAACGCCCAGCTCTCTGGCGCTGGTAAACTCTTTTTCGCTTGCCGGAAACTCATCTAACTCTTCACGCGCTACGCAGGTTACCGCCTGACAGCCGAGAACTTTCAGCGTGCTGGCTACGTCCATCGCGACATCACCGCCGCCGATAATTAATGCGCTTTGTGGAATGCTGATATCGCCTTGCGCCTGTCGTGCACGTTGCAGGAAGTCGACGGCAATCTCAACGTCGCTATGCTCAAACAGCGATAACCCGGAACCGCTCGATAACCCTACGGTGACCAGTACCGCGCGGTTTTCCGCTTTCAGCTGCTCCAGGGTGAGTGTTTTACCGATTTCGTTATTGCACTTAATGGTCACGCCCATTTTTTCTATACGGGCGATTTCTGCATCCAGCACCGATTGCGGTAACCGGAATTGCGGAATGCCGTTACGCAACCAGCCACCGGGTTGTGCTTCTTTCTCATAGATCGTGACGTCATAACCCTGGTTTGTCAGCGTCACACTGGCCTGCAATCCGGCAGGACCTGCGCCAATAATGGCGACTTTGCCGAGCGTTTTAGTACCGGGCAGATAAATTTCCATCCCAGTTTGTTGTTCAAAATCAGTAACAAAACGCTGTAAGCGACCGATATCAATGGGAGCATCAACACCGGCACGTGTACAACCGCTTTGGCATAATTTCTCCGTCGGGCACACTCTGGCACAAACGGCACCGAGGGCATTATTTTCGCGAATTGTCTCGGCAGCGCCTTTAAAATTACGAAAGTAGATTGAGCGAATAAATTTCCCCGGATCGGTCTGTGCCGGGCAAGCCTGACTACAGGGAGCGTCATGACATAATAAACAGCGAGAGGCTTCTTTAATCGCCAGTAAAGGCGTAAAAGCCGGAGTGAGTTCATCCAGATAATTTTGTTGCGGCATGTGATCTTCCTTAATGCTATGAGTAATTAAGGCGAACGCTAAATAAATATTGCGTGCTGATATTAAGGCTATGCGCGTGGGGAAATTTAAACTGTGAAAGGATTCACAAATAGCTGCGGTTCAGAATGTGATATCCGCAGCTTATTGAGTGAAGTAATAATTATTCTCAATAATTAACAGAAAAGGGAAAATATTAACGATAGAAAATAAGATAAACAATCATGCCGATAGATAAAATTCCGAAGCCGATATATGCCACCATATAAGCGAAGAAGAGTCCGGGATTTTTCGCTCGCCAGACATACACCGGTTCCGGTGCATTTTTAACCCGTTTATCAATCGCGCCTGCGCGCCAGCCTTTCCATGCTTCGCGGAAACAAAATATCGGGATAAGGAAAAAAACGGCAACGACAAAAAACTGCTGTACATCCATAACTACTTTCCTTGTTTCTTTTGTAATTCAAGTAACTGTTCGGGTGTGACGGCGGGATACCCCTGCGCATCTTCCGGCACCTGGTGCATAGCCGGAATAGGGACCAGCGGCCCTAAAAAACGCGGTTCACGTTTAAAAATATAAAGGTCAGCCAGCGCACCGAAACGGGCGGCAAATTCGCGAATACGTACTGACAGCATATCTTTCGGTGACGGTACGGCATAACACTGAGCCTGAATCCCCATATGCAGCGCAATAAATAATGCCCGCTCACAGTGGAAACGTTGGGTGATAATAATGAAATCATTAGTATCGAAAACTTTGCGTGTACGTACGATGGAATCCAGCGTACGAAAGCCTGCGTAATCGAGAACAATATCTGATGGGTCGACACCGGCTGCGATTAAATCTTTGCGCATGGTCATCGGCTCATTATAACTTTGCAATGCGTTATCGCCGCTCAGTAATAGATAATTTACCTTACCGCTGTTATAGGCATTAATCGCTCCTTGAATGCGGTAGCGATAATACTGATTAATTACGCCAGTACGATAATATTTTGCTGTGCCGAGCACCACGCCGACCTGGCGGTAGGGGAGATCCTGCAATTCGTCGTAGATATAAGGCGCGGTTTTCCAGCTCATCCAGCGATCGAGGCCGAGCACAGTCAACAGCAGCAAGCCGATCAGGACTAACAGGCTGAGGAACACGCGCTTTAACATGCAGGAGACTCGATCTAAGGAAAATTTCCATCAGGCTACTTTACCCGCTGGTTTTGCGCAAGAAACGGCAAACTGTTTGCCGGGATTTTCGACACCAGGAAAGGGCTGGCAAGCCGGACAAGGCGTTCACGCCGCATCCGGCACCAGGCTTAAGCGAGAAGCACGCGGTCGATATTGTGACAGCCGAGAGCTTTCAGCGTTGCGGAGGTGGCATCCCACTGAATCAACGGCGCATCGGCTTTTTCTGCCAGAACCGCGCGCTGGATATCCGGGTAATCATAACCCTTGAGATTCAACAGAATTAACGCCCCCTGCAACGGCGGCAGAGTCGGGTTGAATGCGGCGTTTTCAGCGTAGCTGCCGCTGAAAATACGACCGTCTTTACATTCCAGCGCGACACCGCTTGGCGACTTACTGTAAGGCATGTGCGAACGGTTTGCCGCCGCAATCGCCGCCTGAGAAAGCGCATCACCAGTCAGCGCATAGCCGTGATCCTGCTCGTCCATCAGCAGCGTTTTAATCTCCAGATCTTTCGGCCCAAAGGCATCCGGTAGATAGTCACGCAGCGCGTGTGCCTCGCGTCCCGGAAGATGAATACGCAGATCCAGACCGCTGTTCAGTTCATTCATAAACTGACGGCAGTGACCACAAGGCGTGTAGTTAACGGTGATGGCTGCAAGCGCTTTTTCACCACTCAGCCAGGCGTGGCTGATCGCGCTTTGTTCGGCATGAACGGTTTGCTGCATTGTCGCACCAATAAATTCCATATTGGCACCGAAATACCAGGTTCCGCTCACACCGCGCGCAATTGCGCCAACATTAAAATTCGACAATGGCGTACGCGCACAGGCTGCCGCCAGCGGAAGTAGTGCGAATGCCAGCGCGTCTTCGTCCAGCCCCGTTGCGCTCTTCAGCGATGAGACTTGCTCCCCGGTCAACAAAGCGGGGAAGTACTTGTCTGCCAGAATAGGTTCCAGTGCAGATTGCAAGTTATCCGCAAGTTGGGCAAAAGCGGTTTGAAAACGTGGATGCATGGCGTTGCCTCATAATCATGTAATGGGATAACAGTTTACGAACCCGCTATGGCTTTATATGTGATCTGAATCTCATTAATTATGCAACGAGTGAAACTTACATCAAAAATGCGCGACGCATCGCAAATTTTAGCCCATTACTGCCAGAATAATCGGGAAAAGGAACGGTGCGATCAGCGAAGTAATAATCCCGCATAACACCAGCGCCAGCGAACTAAATGCACCTTCCTGATAATCCAGCTCGGCGCAGCGCGCCGTACCGAGGGCGTGCGAGGCTGTCCCCATTGCCAGACCGCGCGCAGCTTTGGTATGAATACGCATCGCATTAAGCAATGTATGGCCAAACACAGCGCCGAGGATGCCGACGAAAATCACGCAAACTGCGCTGATTGCCGGAATACCGCCAATACTGCCGCCAACTGCCATTGCAATAGGCGTGGTGACTGATTTCGGCAGGATTGACGCGGCGATTTCCGGTGAAGCGCCCATCAACAATGCCACAGAAGTCCCCGTCACCATCGCAACCACGCTGCCGATAAAACAGATGGTGATGATCGATTTCCAGCGCGCGCGGATCTGGTGTAGCTGCTCATATAAAGGATAGGCCAGTGCGACGACCGCCGGTTGCAGCAGATCGTTTAGCACTTCGCTACCTTTAAAGTAGCTGTCGTAAGAGATGCCAGTCAGCATTAAAAAAGGAATGATCACCACCATTGCTACCAGCAACGGGTTAAGCAGGGGAAACTTATACCGTGCCGCCAGTTTGCGGGCGGCAAAAAAGACAATCAACGTCAGCGGTAATGACCACCAGATATTCGCCATCATTCTTCTGATCCTTTCTGACCTACGACTTTACGTTCACCGTGCACCAGTTGTGAACTCCAGCTCACCACCAGAAAAACCACCAGCGTACTGACTGCACAGGAAACCACTACCGGACCAAACTGTGCGCGGAGCAAATCAAAATATTGCATGACGCCTACACCAATCGGCACAAACAATAGCGCCATATAGCGAATCAGTACGTAGCACCCCGGATTGACCCATTTCGCCGGAAGAATTTGCAAGGCCAGCAGGACAAACAGGATCAGCATCCCGATGATGCTGCCCGGAATGGTTACCGGTAGCAGGGAAGCAATGAAAATGCCTGTATACAGGCAGGCATAAATCAGGACGAAAGCGCGTAAATATTGCCAGATAATGTTCAGTGTCTTACTCATAATCAACACCCCAGATGAGATGGATTCATCATACAATTAATTCGTAAAACGTGCTACCGATCACATTAAGAAATCAGCGCTTATTTTTTCGCTCCCCGGTATTACGCAATGCGCAGCGAACTCAGGCATACATCAAGCATAGAGAGGGATTGCAGTTTGCAGCAATCCCTCTTTGCAGACCTTTAATCCGTTGACCGGAGGCGCTAACATAGCGCCTCATTTTTTTGCGGGTGATGATATGCGTGTGTTACTGGCTCCGATGGAGGGTGTACTTGACTCTCTGGTGCGGGAATTACTGACCGAAGTTAACGACTACGATCTGTGCATCACCGAGTTTGTCCGCGTGGTGGATCAACTGCTGCCAGTAAAAGTCTTTCATCGCATTTGCCCTGAGCTACAAAATGCCAGCCGGACACCATCCGGTACGCTGGTGCGCGTGCAGTTGTTAGGGCAGTTCCCACAGTGGCTGGCAGAGAACGCCGCCCGTGCGGTGGAGTTAGGCTCCTGGGGCGTGGATCTTAACTGCGGCTGCCCGTCGAAAACGGTTAACGGTAGCGGTGGTGGGGCAACGTTACTGAAAGATCCTGAACTCATCTACCAGGGTGCAAAAGCGATGCGCGAAGCTGTACCGGCGCATTTGCCTGTCAGCGTAAAAGTGCGTCTGGGCTGGGACAGCGGTGAGAAGAAATTTGAAATCGCCGATGCGGTGCAACAGGCTGGCGCTACGGAGCTGGTAGTACATGGGCGGACAAAAGAGCAGGGTTACCGCGCGGAACATATTGACTGGCAGGCGATTGGCGAGATTCGCCAGCGGCTTAATATTCCGGTGATTGCCAACGGTGAAATCTGGGACTGGCAGAGTGCGCAACAATGCATGGCGATCAGCGGCTGCGACGCAGTGATGATTGGTCGCGGGGCGCTCAATATTCCCAACCTGAGCCGTGTGGTGAAATATAACGAACCGCGAATGCCGTGGCCGGAGGTGGTTGCTTTGCTGCAAAAATATACCCGTCTGGAAAAGCAGGGCGATACCGGGTTATATCACGTTGCGCGGATTAAACAGTGGTTGAGTTATTTGCGTAAAGAATACGATGAAGCAACGGAATTATTTCAGCATGTTCGGGTGTTGAATAATTCCCCTGATATTGCAAGGGCTATTCAGGCCATTGATATCGATAAGCTGCGATAATAGTGGAATCGCAGCTTATCTGAGACAATGAATCGCTTATTCAGCTTCATCATCTTGTTGCGCTCCTTTCATGAGCTAAGCCACATATTGCCACTGGCGCAAGGAGCGCGCAGGGGGAGGACAATCGCCTCCTCCCCCTGCACCCCCGGGCTCTGGCGAACAAAATCGCCGCTGCGCGGTACCTTCAGCTTATCCCCTTCGGCTACCGGGTCGGGCGCGAGGTAACGTCCTTGTAAGACGCGCCCTCAGCCCACATCCATGTGGGCTGCCCCGGCCTTCGGGGAACGCTTCAGCGATTTTGACGCCACCAACACCGGAGCTGTTTGCAAATCAAGTACACAAAATATCTAGTTCCTGACCTGACAACTTATATGCCATATCTGATTTTTAAAATATCATCTTAAATACGCCAGTCACCACCAGTAGCCCAATCAGGAAAATAATCAATACAGCCCAGAGTATAATTTTCATTGGCGTTCCTTTATTTGTGAGTGCTGAATAAGTATAGGAAAAAACGAAGCCCTTTGCCGTTATCCATAAACGATTAAGATAAATCGGAAGATATCATTCACTTAGTGTATATTTTTCTGGATATGTCGTTTTATTGCTACTGATGTATTGCCACGCGAAACTAAAAAATATATCGCAACACACGGTAATCTCCGCGCACCTTTTCTTACCTGATTATTCCCCCATGAATCGTGATTCCTTTTATCCCGCCATCGCCTGTTTTTCGCTGTTACTGATGCTGGCCGGGTGTGCGCCTATGCATGAAACCCGCCAGGCGTTAAGCCAGCAAACGCCCGCTGCACAAGTTGACACCGTATTACCCACGGCGCTGAAAAATGGTTGGCCAGACAGCCAATGGTGGCTGGAGTATCACGATAATCAACTCACTTCCTTAATTAATAACGCACTACAGAGCGCACCGGATATGCAGGTGGCTGAACAGCGCATTCAGCTGGCTGAAGCCCAGGCGAAGGCAGTTGCCACTCAGGATGGTCCGCAGCTCGACTTTTCTGCGGATATGGAGCGGCAAAAAATGTCGGCAGAAGGGTTAATGGGGCCGTTTGCTTTGAACGATCCGGCCGCAGGTACGACCGGTCCGTGGTACACCAACGGTACTTTTGGCTTAACGGCGGGCTGGCATCTCGATATCTGGGGAAAGAATCGGGCGGAGGTTACTGCTCGCCTGGGTACGGTTAAAGCACGGGCGGCGGAACGCGAGCAAACCCGCCAATTGCTGGCTGGCAGCGTAGCCCGCCTGTACTGGGAGTGGCAAACCCAGGCGGCGTTAAACACGGTCTTGCAGCAAATCGAAAAAGAGCAGAACACCATTATCGCGACCGATCGCCAGCTATATCAGAACGGGATTACTTCTGCAGTTGAAGGTGTGGAAACCGATATTAATGCCAGCAAAACCCGGCAGCAGCTCAACGATGTCGCGGGTAAAATGAAAATTATTGAGGCACGGTTAAATGCACTCACAAATCACCAGACAAAGTCACTGAAGCTTAAACCGGTCGCGTTGCCGAAAGTGGCAAGCCAGCTTCCTGATGAACTGGGGTACTCCTTACTGGCGAGGCGGGCAGATTTGCAGGCGGCGCACTGGTACGTTGAGTCATCGTTAAGCACTATTGATGCGGCAAAAGCGGCATTTTATCCTGACATCAACCTGATGGCCTTCCTGCAACAGGATGCGTTGCACTTAAGCGATCTGTTCCGTCATTCCGCGCAGCAAATGGGCGTTACGGCAGGCCTGACGCTACCCATTTTCGATAGTGGTCGTCTTAACGCCAACCTCGATATCGCAAAAGCCGAAAGCAACTTGTCTATCGCCAGCTACAACAAAGCGGTGGTTGAAGCGGTGAATGACGTGGCGCGGGCAGCCAGTCAGGTTCAGACACTGGCGGAGAAAAACCAGCATCAGGCGCAAATTGAGCGCGATGCCTTGCGTGTAGTAGGTCTTGCGCAGGCCCGCTTTAACGCGGGCCTCATTGCTGGTTCCCGGGTCAGCGAAGCCAGAATCCCGGCGCTGCGTGAGCGGGCCAATGGCCTGTTATTGCAAGGGCAGTGGCTGGATGCCTCCATTCAACTCACCGGTGCGCTGGGCGGGGGTTACAAACGCTGATGATATGCGCCTTCTATACTTAACGTTTGTTGAGCGTTAAGTGGAGAACTCGATGGCACAGGTCGCGATAATTACCGCCTCCGATTCGGGGATCGGCAAAGAGTGCGCGTTATTACTGGCGCAGCAGGGGTTTGATATTGGCATTACCTGGCACTCAGATGAAGAAGGGGCAAAAGATACCGCGCGTGAGGTAGTTAGCCACGGCGTACGTGCGGAGATCGTGCAACTGGATCTCGGCAATCTACCAGAAGGTGCGCAGGCGCTGGAGAAACTTATTCAACGGCTGGGGCGTATTGATGTGCTGGTGAATAATGCGGGCGCAATGACCAAAGCGCCGTTTCTTGATATGGCTTTCGATGAGTGGCGCAAGATTTTTACCGTTGATGTCGATGGTGCATTTTTATGCTCGCAAATTGCTGCCCGCCAGATGGTGAAGCAAGGGCAGGGCGGTCGCATCATCAACATTACATCGGTACATGAACATACGCCGCTGCCGGATGCCAGCGCCTACACAGCCGCTAAACATGCGCTCGGCGGGTTAACCAAAGCAATGGCGCTGGAGTTGGTCAGGCATAAAATTTTGGTGAACGCAGTCGCACCTGGGGCGATCGCCACGCCAATGAACGGCATGGATGGCGGCGACGTGAAGCCCGACGCGGAGCCTTCGATTCCCTTGCGACGTTTTGGCACAACGCATGAGATTGCCAGCCTGGTGGTATGGCTTTGTTCGGAGGGCGCAAATTACACCACCGGGCAGTCGCTGATAGTGGATGGCGGCTTTATGTTGGCGAATCCGCAGTTCAACCCAGAATAGCGCAGTGAGGTGCGTGGTTATTTCATTGGGTTAGGCCAGAAAAGACACGCCAGCGTCGCATCAGGCATGGTGCACCGGATGTCGGATGCGGCGCGAACACCTTATCCAGGGCAATAATTTTACGCCTGATGATCCGGCTTTTTCTTCCCGCGCCGTTTCAGCCACCAGCGCACGCCTACCACCAGAACCACGACCAGAATCAACCAGACCCAGTGCTTCAAATGCTGGTCGAGATTGTGCAACCACGGCGCAATCACCTGCCCACCAGCGTAACCGATAGTGGTAAAAATCAGCGACCAGGCAAATGCGCCGAGAATATTCAGCGGCAGAAAGATTTTCGGCGGCAGCTGGCTGGCACCAATCAGCGTCGGGCCAATGACCCGAAAGCCATACATAAAACGCGTACCAATGACAAACAGATACGGATGGCGTTGGATAAGTTTCTGCGCCCGCTCAATTTTATCCTGATGTTTCGAGAAACGGCGTAACAGCTTGCCGCCAAACCGCCGCCCGCACAGATAAAGCACCTGGTCGCCAATCATGCCGCCAAGCGCCACAGAAAGTACCACCAGCGGGAACTTTAATAGCCCCTGATGTGCCGCAACGCCTCCCAGCAAAGTCACGGTTTCACCTTCCGCCAGGCTACCGATCACCAGCGCGGCATAACCATATTGTGAGATGAGTGTATTGAGATCCATAGGACAGTCTGTCTCCCTTTGCTTGCCTGTAAGCATACACCCTGTGAATCATTCACGCTGAAAAAGGACGTACATCAGACGGTGCAAATTACATGAGCGAACAAAAAACAATCACAAGCTGACTTATACTTGAACTGTCAGGTTCATGAACTCACAACAAGGGGGCGGTATGAGCCATGTCTGGGGACTGTTTTCCCATCCCGATCGTGAAATGCAGGTGATTAATCGCGAAAACGAAACGATTTCTCATCACTACACCCACCACGTTTTGCTGATGGCGGCGATTCCGGTGATTTGCGCCTTCATTGGCACTACACAGATTGGCTGGAATTTTGGCGATGGCACTATCCTGAAGTTATCCTGGTTTACCGGACTGGCGCTGGCTGTCTTGTTTTACGGCGTTATGCTGGCTGGGGTTGCGGTGATGGGGCGGGTCATCTGGTGGATGGCGCGTAATTATCCGCAGCGTCCGTCACTTGCGCACTGCATGGTCTTCGCGGGCTACGTTGCAACTCCGCTGTTTTTAAGCGGTCTGGTGGCGCTTTACCCGCTGGTCTGGTTGTGTGCGCTGGTCGGCACGGTGGCGCTGTTTTACACCGGCTACCTGCTGTATCTCGGTATTCCGAGCTTCCTGAATATCAACAAAGAGGAAGGACTTAGCTTCTCCAGTTCGACACTGGCGATAGGCGTGCTGGTGCTGGAAGTGCTGCTCGCCCTTACCGTTATACTATGGGGCTACGGTTATCGTTTGTTCTAGAAAGTTCTTTTGCGCTGCATTGCTGGCGTAAATGTCAGCAATGCAGCATTTCCTCACGATTCTTCTTTGACGATCGCACTTTTTGCTCGTTATGATGGCGTCGCTAGCCTCAGTAAATCCTTACTCCGGCGGTGCGCAACCCGTGCGCGTGAACCACTATCTGAATGCTCATCATGCCGAAATTTCGAGTTTCTTTATTTAGCCTGGCCCTGATGCTGGCTGTGCCTTTTGCACCGCAGGCCGTTGCGAAAACGGCAGCCGCTACCACCGCGTCACAACCGGAAATTGCCTCCGGTAGCGCGATGATTGTTGATCTGAATACCAACAAAGTGATCTATTCGAACCACCCGGATCTGGTGCGTCCGATTGCGTCTATCAGCAAATTAATGACCGCGATGGTTGTGCTGGATGCACGACTGCCGCTGGATGAAAAACTAAAAGTGGATATCAGCCAGACGCCGGAGATGAAAGGGGTCTATTCGCGCGTACGACTGAACAGCGAAATCAGCCGTAAAGATATGCTGTTGCTGGCGCTGATGTCTTCAGAAAACCGCGCGGCGGCAAGCCTTGCGCACCATTATCCCGGTGGTTACAAAGCCTTTATTAAGGCGATGAATGCGAAAGCGAAATCGCTCGGAATGAACAACACGCGCTTTGTTGAACCAACTGGATTGTCGGTGCATAACGTTTCAACCGCCCGTGACTTAACCAAACTACTCATTGCCAGCAAACAATATCCGTTGATCGGGCAGTTAAGTACTACCCGGGAAGATATGGCAACCTTCTCTAACCCGACGTATACGCTGCCGTTCCGCAATACTAACCATCTGGTGTATCGTGATAACTGGAATATTCAGTTAACCAAAACCGGTTTTACCAATGCGGCGGGCCATTGTCTGGCGATGCGCACGGTTATCAATAATAAACCGGTGGCGCTGGTAGTGATGGACGCGTTTGGCAAATATACCCATTTTGCCGATGCCAGCCGCCTGCGTACCTGGATTGAAACCGGTAAAGTGATGCCTGTTCCGGCAGCAGCGTTGAGCTATAAAAAACAAAAAGCCGCCCAAATGGCGGCGGCGGGGCAGACGGCACAGAACGATTAAATGAATGACGGATGGCGATACTCTGCCATCCGTAATTATTACTCCACTTCCTGCCAGTTTTTCCGCTTACTGGTTTTACCGATCCCCGGATTCATACTGTTGGTCGGATCGTTCTCGCGATAAAACTTCTGCAACGTTTCCGGTGCTTTATACAAATGACCGACGTTATGCTCGGCAGGGTATTGCGCGCCGCGCTGCTGTAGCAGTTCCAGCATCTGTTCTTTCAACACATGCACATCCACGCCTTTTTTCACGATGTAATCCTGATGGAAGACATAGCACATAAAATGGCCATAATAGAGCTTGTGCACCAGCTGGCTGTCGATCTCCGGCGGTAAATGCTCATACCATTCGGTGTCGTTACGCCGCAGAGCGATATCCAGCGCCAGAATGTCTTCGACTTCATCGGAATGCACAGCCTGATAACGAATTGCTGCGCCCGCAGCGGCGAAACGGTGTAAAAACGCTTTGCTGCCTTCCTCCGGCGTACAGACAAAGAAATCGCCCTCGGCCTGTTTGAAATAATCCACTAGCCACGATTTGGCTTCACCGACGCCATCGCCCGCCATTTTTAACAGCAGATGATGCTCGTATTTATCGCGCCAGTTTTTCATGCGCGGCGGTAAATGGCTGGGGAACAGGTGACCGAATTTTTGCATTGCACGGTCGGTAAAATGCGGACGGAAGAATTTCACTTTCTCCAGCATCGCATCGGTGCGTCCCTTGAGATTAAAGAAGAACGGCATCTTGTCGGTGCCTAACTTATCAATCATCAGGAAGGTGTCTTTGCCGTATTTTTCCGCAATATCGTAGATATCCCGGTGCATATATTCCCCGGCAACCGGCAGATTTTCGAAATTAGCCAGAATATGACGGCGGATTTCGGTCAGCACTTCCGGCTGGTTGGTGCCGATATAAAACACCTGCTGATTTTTTTCCGCTTCGAAGGTATCAAGACGTACCGCAAAGACGGCCAGCTTCCCGGCGCAACCAGAAGATTCAAATAACCGATCCGGATCAGCGTTATAACGTGCGGGCGTGTTGGCTTCAATATCACGAACGCGGTGGACATAGTCATAATCGTGGGCGTGACGACCATCGTGGCGCACATCGTCATCTTTGATGCGATCGTCATCCAGCTTGCTAAGGATCTGCTCCGGCGTTTCGCCCAGATCAATCCCCAGATGGTTCACCAGCGTCAGTTTGCCGTCTTCATTTATACGCGCGAATAACGACATTTCGGTATACGCCGGGCCACGTTGCACCAGCGAGCCGCCGGAGTTGTTACAAATACCGCCGATGACCGATGCGCCTATACACGATGATCCAATCACTGAGTGCGGTTCGCGTCCCAGCGGTTTGAGGGCTTTTTCCAGTGAATAGAGCGTGGTGCCCGGATAGGCCAGCACCTGTTCGCCCTTACCGAGTACGTGCAGCTTGTCGAGACGCAGGGTGCTGATGATCACGATATCGCGATCATAATCGTTACCGTTTGGCGTCGATCCTTCGGTCAGGCCTGTATTGGCAGCCTGCATCAGAATAATTTTGTCAGCGCTGACGCAGGCTTTCAGCACCCGCCACAATTCCAGTAGTGAGCCAGGGAAAACGACAGCCAGCGCGTCGCCCTGACCAGAACGGAAGCCCTTGCGATAGCGGGCCGTTTTTGCGGGATCGGTGAGCAGGTGTGAATGACCGACCAGACGGGCAAGTTCATTCAAAAAGGCTTTATTATCAGTTGTTGTCATGGAAGACATTTTCCACTCCTTGTGGTGGCGAAAAAATATCACAAACTAGAATAGCGCCTTGTATGACAATTCAGCGAGTGAATATTTTGAAAATTCAGACAATAAACTGAGCATTCTTTTTCTCTCTCCATCATGCTTATGGCAAACTACGGTTTTTGCACCATTTTCGCTGCCACGTCGGGCAACAAAGGAAGAAAAATCCATATGAAATGGCTATGTTCAGTAGGAATCGCGGTGAGTCTGGCCCTGCAGCCAGCACTGGCGGATGATTTATTCGGCAACCATCCATTAACGCCCGAAGCGCGGGATGCGTTCGTCACCGAACTGCTTAAGAAAATGACAGTTGACGAGAAAATTGGTCAGCTGCGCTTAATCAGCGTCGGCCCGGATAACCCGAAAGAGGCGATCCGCGAGATGATCAAAGACGGTCAGGTTGGGGCGATTTTCAACACTGTAACCCGTCAGGATATCCGCGCCATGCAGGATCAGGTGATGGAATTAAGCCGCCTGAAAATTCCTCTTTTCTTTGCTTACGACGTGCTGCACGGTCAGCGCACGGTGTTCCCGATTAGTCTCGGTCTGGCCTCGTCTTTTAACCTCGATGCGGTGAAAACAGTCGGGCGTGTCTCTGCTTATGAAGCGGCAGATGATGGCCTGAATATGACCTGGGCACCGATGGTCGATGTCTCGCGCGATCCGCGCTGGGGACGTGCTTCCGAAGGTTTTGGCGAAGATACGTATCTCACCTCAATAATGGGCAAAACCATGGTGGAAGCGATGCAGGGTAAAAGCCCGGCAGATCGTTACTCGGTGATGACCAGCGTCAAACACTTTGCCGCATACGGCGCGGTAGAAGGCGGTAAAGAGTACAACACCGTCGATATGAGTCCGCAGCGCCTGTTTAACGACTATATGCCGCCGTACAAAGCGGGGCTGGATGCAGGCAGCGGTGCGGTGATGGTGGCGCTGAACTCGCTGAACGGCACGCCAGCCACCTCCGACTCCTGGCTGCTGAAAGATGTTCTGCGCGACCAGTGGGGCTTTAAAGGCATCACCGTTTCCGATCACGGCGCAATCAAAGAACTGATTAAACATGGCACGGCGGCAGACCCGGAAGATGCGGTACGCGTGGCGCTGAAGTCCGGAATCAACATGAGCATGAGCGACGAGTATTACTCGAAGTATCTGCCTGGGTTGATCAAATCCGGCAAAGTGACGATGGAAGAGCTGGACGATGCTGCCCGCCATGTACTGAACGTTAAATATGATATGGGATTGTTTAACGACCCATACAGCCATTTGGGGCCGAAAGAGTCTGACCCGGTGGATACCAATGCCGAAAGCCGCCTGCACCGTAAAGAAGCGCGTGAAGTGGCGCGCGAAAGCCTGGTGTTGCTGAAAAACCGTCTCGAAACGCTGCCGCTGAAAAAATCTGCAACCATTGCGGTGGTTGGCCCGCTGGCAGACAGCAAGCGTGACGTGATGGGAAGCTGGTCGGCAGCAGGTGTCGCCGATCAATCTGTTACTGTGCTAACAGGGATTAAAAACGCCGTCGGTGAGAACGGTAAAGTGCTGTATGCCAAAGGGGCGAACGTTACCAGTGACAAAGGCATTATCGATTTCCTGAATCAGTATGAAGAGGCGGTCAAAGTTGATCCGCGTTCGCCGCAAGAGATGATTGATGAAGCGGTGCAAACCGCGAAACAATCTGATGTGGTGGTAGCTGTGGTCGGTGAAGCTCAGGGGATGGCGCACGAAGCTTCCAGTCGTACCGATATCACTATTCCGCAAAGCCAACGTGACTTGATTGCGGCGCTGAAAGCCACCGGTAAACCGCTGGTGCTGGTGCTGATGAATGGGCGTCCGCTGGCGCTGGTGAAAGAAGATCAGCAGGCTGATGCGATTCTGGAAACCTGGTTTGCGGGGACTGAAGGCGGTAATGCAATTGCCGATGTATTGTTTGGCGATTATAACCCGTCCGGCAAGCTGCCGATGTCCTTCCCGCGTTCTGTCGGGCAGATCCCGGTGTACTACAGCCATCTGAATACCGGGCGTCCGTATAATGCCGACAAGCCGAACAAATACACTTCGCGTTATTTTGATGAAGCTAACGGGGCGCTTTATCCGTTCGGCTATGGTCTGAGCTACACCACTTTCACCGTCTCTGATGTGAAACTTTCTGCGCCGACCATGAAGCGTGACGGCAAAGTGACGGCCAGCGTGCAGGTGACGAACACCGGTAAACGCGAAGGGGCCACGGTAGTACAGATGTACTTGCAGGATGTGACGGCTTCCATGAGTCGCCCGGTGAAGCAGCTTAAAGGCTTTGAGAAAATTACCCTGAAACCGGGCGAAACTCAGACCGTCAGCTTCCCAATCGATATTGAGGCGCTGAAGTTCTGGAATCAACAGATGAAATATGACGCCGAGCCTGGCAAGTTCAATGTCTTCATCGGCACTGATTCCGCACGCGTTAAGAAAGGCGAGTTTGAGTTGTTGTAATTTTCGATGTTTGTATGCCGGATAAGGCGTTTACGCCGCATCCGGCAAGAAACGCCGGGCAAAATATGCCTTTTAAGTATTTATCTGATTCTGCAACTGAGTCCACCCAGTCAGGCTAACTCCGCCATTATCAACTATGCTTTTCTCTTAATTCGCTGAAAACAACAGTAAAAGAATGAGGAAAGCATCATGCCACTCTCAAAGGTCTGGGCAGGTTCACTGGTTTTGTTGGCAGCCGTGAGCCTGCCGCTACAGGCGGCTTCCCCCGTTAAGGTTGGTTCAAAAATCGATACGGAAGGCGCGCTGCTCGGCAATATCATTTTGCAGGTGCTGGAAAGTCACGGCGTTCCTACGGTAAATAAAGTGCAGCTGGGAACGACTCCCGTAGTGCGCGGGGCGATCACTTCTGGCGAGCTGGATATCTATCCGGAATATACTGGCAATGGCGCGTTTTTCTTTAAAGATGAAAACGATACGGCATGGAAAAACGCGCAGCAAGGCTATGAGAAAGTCAAAAAACTCGATGCAGAGCAAAACAAGTTAATCTGGCTGACGCCCGCGCCTGCAAATAACACCTGGACCATCGCCGTGCGTCAGGATGTGGCAGAGAAAAACAAACTCACTTCGCTTGCCGAGCTGAGTCGTTATCTGAAAGAGGGTGGCAACTTCAAACTGGCAGCCTCGGCAGAGTTTATCGAACGCGCCGATGCCTTACCCGCGTTTGAAAAAGCCTATGGCTTTAAGCTCGGTCAGGATCAGTTGCTGTCACTGGCCGGTGGTGACACGGCGGTGACGATCAAAGCCGCTGCCCAGCAAACTTCTGGTGTTAATGCCGCAATGGCTTACGGCACCGACGGCCCGGTTGCGGCGCTGGGGCTGCAAACCTTAAGCGATCCGCAAGGCGTGCAACCTATCTACGCGCCTGCGCCAGTGGTGCGTGAGTCGGTGCTGAAAGAGTATCCGCAAATAGCACAGTGGCTACAGCCAGTCTTCGCCAGCCTCGATGAAAAAACATTGCAGCAGCTGAATGCCAGCATTGCAGTGGAAGGACTGGATGCCAAAAAAGTGGCAGCCGACTACCTGAAACAAAAAGGGTGGACGAAGTAATTTCCCGTGACTTATTTCCGTATTAATCCTGTTCTGGCGCTGCTGCTGTTGCTGACGGCAATCGCAGCGGCGCTGCCGTTTATCAGTTACGCACCTAATCGTTTAGTTTCGGGTGAGGGGCGTCATCTCTGGCAGCTGTGGCCGCAAACTCTCTGGATGCTGGTGGGCGTTGGTTGCGCCTGGCTGACAGCCTGTTTTATTCCCGCTAAAAAAGGCAGCATTTTTGCACTCATTCTGGCGCAATTCGTCTTCGTATTGCTGGTGTGGGGAGCTGGAAAGGCGGCGACACAACTGGCGCAAAATGGTAGTGCGCTGGCGCGTACCAGCCTCGGAAGTGGTTTCTGGCTGGCTGCGGCGCTGGCACTGCTGGCCTGTAGCGATGCCATCCGCCGAATCTCCACGCATCCGCTGTGGCGCTGGTTGTTGCATATGCAGATTGCCATTGTTCCGCTGTGGTTGCTGTACTCCGGCACGCTTAACGATCTCTCGTTAATGAAAGAATACGCCAACCGTCAGGATGTGTTTGACGACGCGCTGGCACAACATCTGACGTTGCTGTTTGGTGCGGTGCTGCCTGCGTTAGTGATTGGTGTGCCGTTGGGCATCTGGTGCTACTTTTCCACCGCGCGGCAGGGAGCGATTTTTTCTCTGCTGAATGTCATTCAGACCGTGCCTTCGATAGCGCTCTTTGGCCTGCTGATTGCGCCGCTTGCCGCGCTGGTTACGGCCTTTCCGTGGCTGGGAATGCTCGGCATAGCAGGAACCGGAATGACACCCGCACTGATTGCGCTGGTGCTCTATGCCTTGCTGCCGCTGGTGCGCGGCGTAGTAGTCGGCTTGAACCAGATCCCGCGCGATGTGCTGGAGAGCGCCAGAGCGATGGGGATGAGCGGGGTGCAGCGTTTCCTGCATGTTCAGTTACCGCTGGCGTTACCGATATTTCTGCGCAGCCTGCGGGTGGTGATGGTACAAACCGTTGGCATGGCGGTGATTGCGGCGTTAATCGGCGCAGGCGGTTTTGGTGCGCTGGTTTTCCAGGGGCTGCTAAGCAGTGCCATTGATTTAGTGTTGCTGGGGGTGATCCCGGTAATTGTTCTGGCGGTGCTTACCGACGCGCTGTTCGATTTGCTTATCGCACTGCTGAAGGTGAAACGTAATGATTGAATTTAGCCATGTCAGCAAACTGTTCGGCGCACAAAAAGCCGTTAACGATCTCAATCTCAATTTTCAGGAAGGGAGTTTTTCGGTACTGATTGGCACGTCGGGTTCCGGTAAATCCACCACTCTGAAAATGATTAACCGCCTGGTGGAGCATGACAGTGGCGTGATCCGCTTTGCCGGAGAAGAAATTCGCTCGCTGCCAGTGCTGGAGTTGCGCCGCCGGATGGGCTATGCCATTCAATCTATTGGCCTGTTTCCCCACTGGAGCGTGGCGCAAAATATTGCCACCGTGCCGCAATTACAAAAATGGTCACGGGCGCGGATCGACGATCGTATCGACGAATTAATGGCGCTACTGGGGCTGGAGCCAAATTTGCGTGAGCGTTATCCGCATCAGCTTTCCGGTGGTCAGCAGCAACGTGTGGGAGTGGCCCGCGCGCTGGCTGCCGATCCGCAAGTCTTACTGATGGATGAACCTTTTGGCGCGCTGGACCCGGTAACGCGCGGCGCGTTGCAACAAGAGATGACGCGCATACACCGTTTGCTGGGGCGTACCATTGTGCTGGTCACTCATGATATTGATGAGGCGCTACGACTGGCAGAACATCTGGTGTTGATGGATCACGGTGAAGTGGTGCAGCAGGGCAATCCGCTGACGATGCTGACTCGTCCGACGAATGATTTTGTCCGCCAGTTTTTTGGGCATAGTGAACTGGGTGTCCGCCTGCTTTCGTTACGTAGCGTGGCGGATTACGTGCGTCGCGAAGAACGGGCAGAAGGTGAGGCGCTGGCAGAAGAGATGACGCTACGCGATGCGCTTTCTCTGTTTGTCGCGCGGGGATGCGAGGTGCTGCCGGTGGTGAACACGCAGGGCGAGCCTTGCGGCACGCTGCATTTTCAGGATCTGCTGGAGGAGGCGTAATCGTATGAAGATGTTGCGCGATCCGCTGTTCTGGCTGATTGCTCTGTTTGTGGCGCTGATTTTCTGGCTGCCTTACAGCCAGCCGCTGTTTGCTGCCTTGTTCCCACAACTGCCACGACCCGTTTATCAGCAGGAAAGCTTTGCAGCTCTGGCACTGGCTCATTTCTGGCTGGTGGGAATTTCGAGTTTGTTTGCGGTGATCATTGGTACTGGTGCCGGAATTGCTGTCACTCGCCCTTGGGGCGCGGAATTTCGTCCACTGGTGGAAACTATTGCCGCCGTTGGACAGACTTTTCCGCCCGTTGCAGTGCTGGCGATTGCCGTTCCGGTGATCGGCTTTGGTCAGCAACCGGCGATTATCGCCTTGATCCTTTACGGTGTGCTGCCCGTCCTGCAGGCGACACTTGCCGGGCTGGGATCGATTGATGCCAGCGTGACCGAAGTTGCCAAAGGCATGGGAATGAGCTGTAGTCAGCGACTGCGTAAGGTCGAGCTACCGCTGGCAGCTCCGGTGATTCTGGCGGGTGTACGAACTTCGGTGATTATCAACATTGGCACGGCGACGATCGCCTCAACGGTAGGGGCCAACACGCTGGGTACGCCCATCATCATCGGACTTAGCGGATTTAATACCGCGTATGTGATCCAGGGAGCGTTACTGGTGGCACTGGCGGCGATCATCGCAGACCGCCTGTTTGAAAGGCTGGTGCAGGCGTTCAGCCAGCACGCAAAATAAAGGTATAACCTGCGAGCATGACGCCACCAATTCCGCCTAACGCCATAAACAGGAACAGGGCGATGACCCCAATTTTAGCTATGCGCATAATGCACTCCTTATGTTAACGAAAGGATTGTACAGTAAAGCGCATTTGTTAACGAATCATTAAATGCCGAGTGGGAAAATATCATGGCCTTGTTCCTGCCAACTGGTGAGTTGCTGCTGTTGGGCGGAGGTTCGATTATCACCGCACCATACCAGCAATGTACGGCCTTCGAACAGTTCAGGGCGTAGTTGATTGAGCGAGTGGGCGAGGACATCAATGCGCCATCCTTGTTGACTGGCAATCCAGCCCTCCAGCCACAGACGAGTGGTATCCTGAATATTCCAGCCAACCACCAGTGCATCTTTACCCTGTTTTTTGCGCGCCGAAGCCAGGCAAATAGAGATGTAGTTGATCAGTACGCCGTCGAGGATCGCCAGCAGCGCCTGGAGAGTCGGTTGTTGGCACTGAAGCCGTCGGCGCAGAGGAATAAACAGATGTGTGGTGAGTGTCTGGGCGGGGTAATCCTGACCGCGCTCTTTGATCCACGTTCGCAGGCTATGCAGATTGCCGCTTTGCAGGTAAGTCAGTAATGTTTCTTGCTGATCGCGCCAGCCGTTCTGCACATCAACATTTTCATTACTGAGCAGCATTTTTACTTTGCTGACCTGCACGCCGTTGTCGATCCAGCGTTTGATCTCGCGGATCCGGTCAATATCGGCATCGTTGAACAGCCGATGACCGCCGTCTGTCCGTTGCGGTTTCAGCAATCCGTAACGCCTCTGCCACGCGCGTAACGTGACAGGGTTAATATCACAAAGCAACGCCACTTCACCAATTGTGTAAAGCGCCATCGTCTCACCCTTGCTCGCGAGGTCCCGGTTTAACTTTAGACGCAGTTTTGCGAACCAGGTAGTTTTGCCCGTTTTTTGTGCATCTATAGGGTGATTTTATTTTTGCCAGGCGATTTTGAGTGATCGTACTCACGAATTCTCATTTTTCTGCAAGAGTTCAAAGAAAGTTAAACGCAAGCAATGTATGTTACGCGTTTTAAAGGGAAGTGTGGTTTGCGGGTATGTACGATTTTAATCTGGTGTTGCTGCTGCTTCAGCAGATGTGCGTTTTTTTAGTCATTGCGTGGTTAATGAGTAAAACGCCATTATTCATACCGTTAATGCAGGTCACGGTTCGTCTGCCGCATAAATTTCTCTGCTACATCGTCTTTTCCATCTTCTGCATCATGGGCACCTGGTTTGGGTTGCACATTGACGATTCTATTGCCAATACCCGTGCGATAGGTGCGGTAATGGGCGGCTTACTCGGCGGTCCGGTCGTCGGTGGGCTGGTTGGTCTGACCGGCGGGTTACATCGATATTCGATGGGGGGCATGACCGCGCTAAGTTGCATGATCTCGACCATCGTTGAAGGATTGCTCGGCGGCCTGGTACACAGCATCCTGATCCGTCGCGGGCGCACTGATAAAGTCTTTAACCCCATTACCGCCGGTGCCGTCACGTTCGTCGCTGAAATGGTGCAAATGTTGATCATCCTGGCGATCGCCCGACCTTATGAAGATGCGGTGCGTCTGGTGAGTAATATTGCTGCGCCAATGATGGTCACCAATACCGTCGGCGCGGCACTGTTTATGCGTATATTGCTCGATAAACGCGCGATGTTTGAAAAATACACTTCGGCTTTTTCTGCCACTGCGCTGAAAGTGGCGGCCTCGACGGAAGGCATTTTGCGCCAGGGGTTTAACGAAGTGAACAGCATGAAAGTGGCACAGGTGCTGTATCAGGAGCTGGATATTGGTGCAGTCGCGATTACCGATCGAGAGAAATTGCTGGCCTTTACCGGAATTGGTGACGACCACCATTTACCCGGCAAACCAATTTCTTCGACTTATACCTTAAAAGCGATTGAAACCGGTGAAGTGGTCTACGCTGATGGCAACGAAGTGCCTTACCGTTGCTCTTTGCATCCGCAATGCAAACTGGGGTCGACGCTGGTCATTCCGTTGCGTGGTGAAAATCAGCGAGTGATGGGTACCATCAAATTGTATGAAGCCAAAAACCGTTTATTCAGTTCAATCAACCGCACGCTGGGCGAGGGGATTGCGCAACTGCTTTCGGCGCAGATCCTCGCCGGGCAATATGAGCGGCAAAAAGCGATGCTCACCCAGTCAGAGATCAAACTGCTTCACGCCCAGGTGAATCCCCATTTTTTGTTTAATGCGCTTAACACCATTAAAGCGGTGATCCGCCGCGACAGCGAACAGGCCAGCCAGCTGGTGCAGTATCTTTCTACTTTTTTCCGCAAAAACTTAAAGCGGCCTTCGGAGTTTGTTACTCTCGCCGACGAAATTGAACATGTGAACGCTTATCTGCAAATTGAAAAGGCGCGCTTCCAGTCGCGGTTGCAGGTCAACATTGCTATTCCGCAAGAATTATCCCAGCAGCAATTGCCCGCGTTTACCCTGCAACCGATAGTGGAAAACGCCATTAAACATGGGACATCACAACTGTTGGATACAGGGCGAGTGGCAATCAGCGCCCGACGTGAGGGGCAACATTTGATGCTGGAGATCGAAGACAATGCCGGTTTGTATCAACCGGTAACCAATGCCAGTGGGCTGGGGATGAATCTGGTGGATAAGCGTTTACGTGAACGGTTTGGCGATGACTATGGGATAAGCGTCGCCTGTGAGCCTGATAGTTACACCCGAATAACGTTACGACTACCATGGAGGGACGAGGCATGATTAAAGTCTTAATTGTCGATGATGAACCGCTTGCACGGGAGAACCTGCGCGTATTTTTGCAGGAGCAGAGCGATATTGAAATCGTTGGAGAGTGTTCAAACGCCGTAGAAGGGATCGGTGCGGTGCATAAACTGCGCCCGGATGTGCTGTTTCTCGATATCCAGATGCCGCGCATCAGTGGTCTGGAAATGGTGGGGATGCTCGACCCGGAACATCGCCCGTATATTGTTTTTCTCACCGCGTTTGACGAATACGCCATTAAAGCCTTTGAAGAACATGCCTTTGATTATCTGCTGAAGCCAATTGATGAAGCGCGACTGGAGAAAACGCTGGCGCGATTGCGTCAGGAGCGCAGCAAGCAGGATGTTTCGCTGTTACCGGAAAATCAACAGGCGCTGAAATTTATCCCTTGTACGGGGCATAGTCGGATTTATTTGCTGCAAATGAAAGATGTGGCATTTGTCAGCAGTCGGATGAGCGGTGTCTACGTTACCAGTCACGAAGGGAAAGAGGGCTTTACCGAACTGACATTACGTACCCTGGAAAGTCGTACACCATTACTGCGCTGCCATCGTCAGTATCTGGTTAACCTCGCGCATTTACAGGAGATCCGTCTGGAAGATAACGGCCAGGCCGAGTTGATTTTGCGTAATGGCTTAACCGTGCCGGTCAGCCGCCGTTATCTGAAAAGCTTAAAAGAGGCGATTGGCCTGTAAAAGACTGCTAAAATGGCTTTTTGCCTCATCAACACCTGAAGGCCTCATGCTAAGTAACGATATTCTGCGCAGCGTGCGCTACATTTTGAAAGCCAATAATAATGACCTGGTGCGTATTCTGGCGCTGGGTAATGTCGAAGCCACCGCGGAACAGATCGCCGTCTGGCTACGTAAAGAAGACGAAGAGGGTTTTCAGCGTTGTCCGGACATTGTTTTGTCTTCATTCCTCAATGGCCTGATTTATGAAAAACGCGGCAAGGATGAGTCTGCTCCGGCACTGGAGCCGGAACGTCGCATTAATAACAACATCGTGCTGAAAAAATTACGCATCGCGTTTTCGCTTAAAACCGATGACATTCTGGCAATCCTCACCGAACAGCAGTTCCGCGTTTCGATGCCGGAAATTACGGCGATGATGCGTGCACCGGATCATAAAAACTTCCGCGAATGCGGCGATCAATTTTTACGTTATTTTCTGCGTGGACTGGCAGCGCGCCAGCATGTGAAGAAAAGCTAAGACGGGTATGGCGGCCATGCGAAACATGGCCGCCGACAGATTATTTCACTTCTTTAAAACCAGCGGCTTTCATCACCAGTTCCATTTGCGCCATAGTGATACCTTTTTTGGCATCTTCAGCAGAAACGTTGATTCCTGAAATACCCTGCAGGGCTTTAAAATCCACTTTTTCCATATCAATAGTCACGTTTTCCTGCGCGTAGGTATCGGTATAGGTTAATTTTTCTTCAACACCCGCGATGTTTTTGTATTTGGCGCTTAACGGCTCAAGTGTCCTGGCGGCATCTTCTTTGGTGGTTGCACCAATGGAGGCAAATTGAATTTTGGTTTCAGAAGATTGCTTAAGCACCTTGTCACCTTTGTAGACATAGGTAATGGCAATTTCAGTGCCGTTCAGATTGGCGCTGAATTTCTTTGATTCTTCTTTGTCACCGCAGCCAGCAAGAGAGAAAACCAGAACAGATGCAACAACAAGGGAAAACAGCTTATTGAAAGCCTTCATGTAAAACTCCATTTTATTTAATCAAGGAACTGGTGACTCTCACCAGGGGCTATATAGGATATGCCTAATACTGTGGCGTGAGCAGTCCGGAACAGGAGTAGAACTCTTAATAAAAAGCACTATTTCATCCTTGTTGCTGAAGCATGGGGAATAATTGTTCGCAAAGCAAAACACCGTTATTCATTGCTTCTACCCGTGCCTCGCTTTCTGTATTACGAAATTGTCCCAACACATGTGCCAGCCGATAAAAACCCACCGCGGTGAGGTCATTCGCCAGCAACTCTGCCTGACCAATTGCACTCTGTTCCTGATAGCGCCAGCCGTTATGGAGCAGTTGAATAAGTAACGCCTGGCAGCGCATCAGCAACTGATGAGCGGTAGACGGCACAGGGAAAACGCTGGCAGAAGGTAGCGGTGCCACAGGCGCAGTTTCTGCGTCCAGCGCCCAGGCGCGGGTTTTTGTCATCATCACCCGTGGTTCCAGTGTCAATTGCCCCTCTACAAAGCTGACAAAGCCAGAAACCAGACTCACGGGGTCGTCTGTTTGTTGCAAAAGCGCCGCCATGCGTTCAACAGCAAAGGGCGAACAGGCAGAGGCTGGTAGGGATAATGTCAGCACGTTATCTTCACCTTCGCCGCTGATTACCTGCGCATCCAGTGTCTGGCGGCTGCTATCCCAACCGAGTGAAATACACTCAGCGACTGGCAGAATAAATAAGTTATCGACCTGGTTGAGTGGTCGTATGCAGGCGGGGGGACGCTGGCGTAAATATTCCCGCAAAGCCACTATGCCCGGCTGGCGCAACGGCGCGCTCAACATTTGCCAGGCGTCTGGCGACAGTGGAACAACACTACTCAAGCGGTTGCGGGTCGCTAACAGCAGCTCGCCATCGGCACTGCGTTTTGCTGCTTGTGAAACAATTTGCCCACCAGCCAGTGCGCCAGCCTGAAAACTAAACAGCCGACGCGTCGCTGCCGGTGAATTTTCCTGTTCGCTTCTCGGCCAACTACGCGAAAGGTGCAAAATACTGCCGGTGTCGGGATCGGTGAACCAGATGCGTAAACCATACTGCTCAATATCCTGCCAGCAACGCATACCTAAAGACACCAGCCGCAGATGATCAAGCTTTGCTTCTCCGGCAATGCCAGCGCCAACGACCGTGCGCCACGGCACAGGAGGAACTTCACCAACACTGTCGCGCCGCGCCATCTCTTGTGCGCAATTTAATCGACTGTTTAATGCCGCAAGCTGACGTAAGCATTCCCCGGCATGATAGTGGCTGGCGCGGGCGTGGAAGGCATCAACGCTGGCGCGCAGTTGCCGTAGCGATTCACTTACCCAACGCCAGTTGCAGCGTTCCGCCGCTTGCTGCGCACGGCTGAAAGCGGCCTCGTAGTGGATTGACGGTTGGCTGATCCCGCCCAGCCATAATACCTGACTTAATTGCTGAACATATTGACGACACGCGTTGCCCTCTTCGCTGGCAAACGGATCGTCAGATGATGTGACGTGTTCGCTGCGCATCTGCCAGATTAAATGAGTAAATTCCGCTTGCTGAGTTTTGGCCTCGACGAAGGCCTGCACAGCCAGTACGACATGTTCGCAAAGTGTGCCGTCAATACAATCACAACGGGCGAAACGAATACTGCTGCGGGAATAAAAACGCACATCGCTCATCGGTAAGCGGGCAGAGGGAATTTCGCCCGGCGTACAGAACAACTCAATGGTGATGCCTTTAGCGACCAGCGCCTGTGCGCGTTTGCGGGTGGCATCGGGCAGGGTAGCCAGTTCTTCCAGCCAGATTGCCGGATCCCATTCATCTTCTTTTCCTGTAGGCTGGGCGGTAGCACAAAGTCGTTGATAACTTAACACCAGCATCACGCGATGACGGCACATGCCGCTGGCCCCGCAGGTGCACTGAGCCTCTTTCAGTGCCTGACTGTTCGCCAGCTGGGTACGGACACCGTCACTGAAGGTGGCGATTAAAGCGCCGTTCTCATGGCTGATTTCCGGGACGTTGCCATTTTCCAGTTCCTTAAGACTGCGCTTAACAAAACCGGCATTGCTTAACGCCGTCAGGGCCTGCGGTGTCAGTTCTAATAATTCCGGACGTAGTGAATTCATGACTGAAGATTCTCCGCAAGCCAGGTCGCCAGTTCGCCCGGTGTCATGGCAGCTATTTGTGCGCCGACATTAACCAGCGCCTGGGCCATATCGCGGTCATAGCAAGGTGTTGCGGTGCTATCGAGCGCCGCCAGTCCCAGCACTTTGACGCCGCTCTGGACACACTTTTTCACCTGATGCGTCAGCAATGATGATGAACCCCCTTCATAGAAATCGCTCACGAGGATAATGACGCTTTTCGCTGGTTGTTCAATAAGTTGCCGACCATACTCCACGGCACTGGCGATATTGGTCCCGCCGCCCAGTTGTACTTTCATTAATAACTCTACCGGATCAGCAACGTCTGCCGTGAGATCAACCACGCTGGTGTCAAACGCCACCAGATGGGTACGAATACCGGGTAACTGCCATAAACAGGCCGCCATCACCGCAGAGTGGATCACCGAATCGACCATCGATCCGCTTTGATCAACCAGTAAGACCAGTTGCCATTGTTCGCTTTGGCGTTTAATGCGGCTGTTAAAGCGGGGGGATTCGATATACAACTTGCCGTGTTGCGGGTGCCAGTGTTGCAGGTTGGCGCGCAGAGTACTTTTGAAATCAAAGTTTCGCGCCAGTGGAATAAATGAGCGGCGACGGCGATCGCGGACACCAGAAAAAGCCTGACGAACTTCCTTTGCCAGTCGAGCCATAATTTCTTCAACAACCTGGCGCACTATCTGGCGGGCGGCAGCCAGTACTTCGGGATTCATCAGATGTTTGGTGTGCAAAACGGCGCGTAGCAGGCTTTCCGAAGGCTGCATACGTTCCAGCACGTCGAGATTCGTCACCACATCTTCAATGCCGTAGCGCAGCACGGCATCGCTTTCCAGCCGCTCAATCACCTGTTGCGGAAACAGCGTGTGAATGCTGTTGATCCACTCAGGGGTGGTGAGATTTGAGCCACCTAATCCACCGGAGCGTTCACCACGCTGGAGCCGTTCAGGATCGCGCCCGTACAGCCACTCCAGCGCGTGGTCTATCTGCCGGGCGTTGTCATCCAGCCCACAAAGCGTCGTTTCTGCCGCTTCGCCAAGAATTAATCGCCAGCGTTGTAGCTCACGGGTGGTCAGAAGATCGTTCAGTTCAGACATGGAAAACTCCCCAGTGTTGCAGCGATGCCAGTGCCTGCTGTTCGAGTTGTTGATGATGTGCAATGGCTTGCGGTGGACAATGCAACGGCATTTGCAGCGCTGAAATGGGAAGCTGTGCGAGCTGGTAATGCTCAAGCACCTGATGCGCCAGCGTCCCGCGTTCTCGTGGTGGTAGCCAGGCCATCGCCGCGCGTAAATCGGGCAGGGCGTTAATAAAATCGTCGTCACTCAGTTGATTTAAATGACTACTGAAACCGGCGATAAATGCCGGCTGACAGGCCAGTTGATGGCGGGCCAGCGCCAGCAAACCGTGCAGCGCCTCGCCGGATTGTGCCGGGGATAACTGCGCCAGCATCGTCAGCGCCGCTTCGGCACTGGCGTTGGGATGTTCCAGACGCATTAGTGCGCCAAGAGCCGCGCCGCGATCCAGCGCCGGGGCATGAATCGCCTGACTGCGTCGCTCCAGTAAGGCTACCGCCGCAGAAAGAGAAACGCCGGGTAAATTAACGCCGCTATGTAGATCGCGCAGGATATGGCAAAGCGCTTGCCAGCTATGCAGGTGAGCGTGAAACTCCTTTTCATCCGGTCTGCCGTTAGATTCACACAGCCACAGCGTGCGATCGATAGCCGCGCATAACGTCGTTTGTAATATCTGCGCGCCTTGCATACCGCTGATTTCATCGAGCTGCCACAAGGCGTAAAGCACTTCCAGCGCCTGGCCCATTTCGGCAAACTGATTTTCCTGGGCGATTAATAATGTAAGTTGCTCCAGTAATTGTTGACTGAAGGACGCCAGACCCGCTAACGCCGCCTGGCTAAGACATGTGGTGATACTGCCGATTCCACCCGCGTCCAGCATATCGGCTTCTAATTTATGGCGTGCGGCTTCCTGGAGTGTGGCACCAAAGCAGGCGGCCTCAATTAATGCCGCATGTTGGCTAAGCGGGCGGGTTAATTTCCAGCGTTCTTCACCGTTGCCTGCAAGTGTCAGTGTACTTCCCTGCTGGCGCACAACCCCTGGGATCTCCAGTATTACCAGCCGATGTAACACCTGACTTTGCGCCAGTCCATCGGGGGTAAAGCGATTTAAGGTAAGCTCCGCCGGAAGAGAGATTCCGGTACGTTCCAGTTCGCAGGTGACATCTTTTGGCAGAGGCGGTTGTGGCGTAGAAGGGGCAAGTTTACCGAATCCGTCACCCGCTAATGTGTCTATCAACGTTACCAGAATCGGATCGGTATCGGGATGAATAACTCCGCGGTAGCTCCACGGCAACGGCGCGTTCAAGGCTTCTTTAATCAGCGAGCCAGCTATGGCATCCAGCCAGTCAGTGCGTAGAGGTAGTGTATGGCCGCGCAACTGTGCCAGTGCCATAGCATGCAGATGAGCAGCAGCCATATCAGCGGTAGAAGCGGGCAATTTGTGCTGGCGCAAACGGGTAAGAACCGTTTTCAGCAGCTGTTCACCTGCCTGCTGTAAGCCACACTGCCAGCACCAGTTTTGCCAGACCGGGGCAGGCATTCCGGAAAGGTATCCTGCCAGCACATCAAGGCGCTTTTCACTGTAGGGTGTGAGATAACAACCAGTAACGGCATCTGCCAGCGAGGGCAATTCTGGCTTGTTAATTTCCTGCGGGCATTCGCGCCACATTTTTGCCAGTGCAGGAGCGTGCCAGCCGCCGCAGACGACTAACACGTCGCCATTGTTTTGCTGCATCGCCCATGTAATCCAGCGAGCCATAAAGGCTTCGCGCTGACGATTGAGCGCATCTCCGGGGGAATCGCTCCGCAGTTGAGCAAAATAGTGCGCCAGCGTAGAGGGTAATGCAGTTTGCTGGCTTTCATCTTCGAATAAGTGATCCCACAGGGTATCGCTGTTATCCATGCGGGTGTCACGCAGCAGTAAGGTCTGGCTTTCATCTTGTGTATCAGGCGAATCGTCCTCTTCTTCACTCTGCGCCCAGCAAGGCAAATCGATGAAGTAAGTTTGTGCCTGAATACGACGTGCGGCTTGTAGCGCCTGCCACTCCGGCGAAAATTCAGCAAATGGCGTCCAGGCACCACGCCCGGGGGCCGCACCGTCCTGATACTGGCAATAACTGTAAATAGCTACCGGAAGCTGGTGGGCTAAAAACAGTTCGTCTATCCGGTCATTAAAATCAGCCGGGCCTTCAATCAATACGTATCGTGGCCGCTGGCTTTCGATTAACGATTTCGCCAGCCGGGCGCAGGCCGGACTATGATGCCGGATGCCGACAATTAACGGCTCGCTCATACATCTTTCCTCACGGCAGGCGGTGGCGAGCTTGATAATAAGCCTGCCAGTGAGCTTCTTTATGTGTAGCAACACGTTGTTCGAAGTAACGGCGCAGGCGCGCGCGATCTTCTTCGTTATCTTTGACGATGGTTCCGGCAATACAGTCCACCAGATCGGCCGGCTCACCTGCGCGATTCGCTAAAAACCAGGCGCGGACGCCCACCGCGTGGGCCACGTTCACGGCTTCAGCGGTGGACATAATCGCTGTCAGTGTATCCATTGACGTTTTCTTTTCGCCGTTGGCACGCAGATCGCGAAAGGTGCGGACCAGTAACTCCAGTACCGCGTCAGGCACTTTATGCGGAATGCCGCTATGGGCCAGCAAACGCGCCGAAGCACTGGCGACAAGCTCCAGCTCCTGGGCGAAATCCATAATCGGAAAGACAGTTTCAAAATCGAAGCGACGCTTTAGCGCGGCACTCATTTCATTGACGCCGCGATCGCGGGTATTGGCAGTGGCAATAATATTAAAGCCTTCCCGCGCATAGAGCTGACTGGCTTCACCGGTGAGTTCCGGCACCGTCATCACCCTGTCAGAAAGCATACCTAACAGACAGTCTTGTACTTCCAGCGGTGTACGCGTTATCTCTTCAAAACGGACGATTTTGCCGTCGCGCATTCCCTGGTAAAGCGGGGCAGGGACCAGTGCTTCCGTTGACGGACCATGGTTGATAAGCAGGGCGTAGTTCCAGCCGTACTTGATTTGATCTTCAGTAGTAGATGCGCCGCCCTGGATGGTTAACCCGGCATCGCCGCTAATAGCGGTTGCCAGTAATTCAGACAGGAGAGATTTTGCGGTGCCAGGTTCCCCCACCAACATCAAACCGCGCCCGGTGGCAAGAGTGACTAACATACGTTCGACAGCGGAGGGACTAATCACCACTTTACGGCTAATATTTTGCGCTTCGTCGCCAAGGATAAAAGCACGGGCCGCAGGCAAACTTAACTGCCAACCTGGCGGGCAAGGTGCGTTATCATTTTGTTTTAATTTTGCCAGTTCAACGGCGTATAACACAGCAGCAGGCGGACGCTGCAGGTGATTATTCTGCGGTGACATATATTCATCCCTGAAATGTATTAATGAAATAAACGATATTTTACGCGCAATAAATGTTTGGCGCATTAGTTGTTTGAGCGGAAAATATCTGGAAAGCAGATCGCAAAAAATAAAAAAACCTGCTGGTGAGGCAGGTTCTTTTATTTACAACTTTGACGTTAAGTTACTGATTATGCAACATGGCGCCCCAACGAACGAATTATAACCACCTACGGACCCCGTTGCAATTAAGATAATGAGATTTATAATCCTGACTGTTGGGAAGTTGCGCCGGATCGAACCAATTTCAAGTCCTGGCTACCGGACGGGTGGTGCCGCAGGTAGTGCTCTGATCCGGAGTGCAACATGGCGACTCAACATACGTAAACCAGTATCGACAGGCAGTGTAAGGGTAAGATGCTGGTGTTGCGCTCCTTAATAAGGAGAGCGAATGGACACGCTGACACAAAAGTTAACCGTGCTCATTGCCGTACTGGAGTTATTAGTGGCTCTGTTACGGTTGATTGATTTGTTGAAGTAACGGGCAAATTGAAACGCATTTAAGGGGGAATACCGTTTCCCCCTTTAATAAAGCTTTACTTGTCATACTTCAAGTTGCATGTGCTGCGACTGCGGGTTATTCGGCCCATCCATGGACCTCACCCCTTACGGGGCCGCTACAAGTAGCGTTCAAATCCGCTCCATGCGGATTTGTCGTTCACCCCTGTCACTTACTTTAGTAAGCTCCTGGGGATTCACTCGCTTATCGCCTTCCTGCGACTTGAATTATCTAGAGTATATTATTCTATTTCTTGGTTGAATATATTCTGTAGTTCACAATTAAAAATTGCTATTACTGTTTCATGTGATTCACCTCGTAATTTCCGCTCATCAATAAACTCATCTCTTATATAAATCAACGCATCATTTATTAGTGGTCGGCATCTTCTCGATCACGTTGATGAAATGTTGGATGTAGCCGGAATCGCTCCAGTCGATAGACGGAACCTGTAAATAATTCAGAGCATTTATGGATTTCAAGTCTGAAGGAAAACGGCTCTTCAGGTACAGGGATCTCATAATCGTAAATAGCAACCAGCTCTTTTTGCACGATCATCGCTTCCCCCGCTGGTAGGTCGTGTTGATAACGGGCAGTTGCATCACTGCCCGCTGTGTTTTAATGGAAAATGACGTCAGGTGCGCTTAATGCCTCACTCAAATCAAACACATCAAGTTCGGCAAAAGTGACGGATTTATTGTCACGGTAAACCCGAAGAGAACGGAAGCTCATTAGCGCTTTGCTATCAGTACTGTAATGGTTAAAACCGGGTGAAAACTTAAGGACCAGCCGGTACGCACCTAAGTCATAGACAAATGCGTCCTCATAGCCTGACTCCCAGCCTTTGTATCGCATTCCCATAAGCTGCCCAACGGTAGCAGATTTACCTTCCCAGCGATTCAAACTATTACTGGCTGACTCGTCAGGCGTGAGCAGCACTGTGCGCCGCGTCAACTGGCGAAAAGGCGGCATAATTTCGTAATCGGCAAAAAGCTGTGCAAATTCACTGCGCATTTCTGCTGTCATTTCTAACGGGTGGGCAATGCCAATCAGAGCATCGGCAGGCAGGTCAATTGGCTCATCTTGCTCATTGCAGAACTCCCCCTCAGCGGCCACACGAAAGGCGTTAAGTAAACGACGCGGTTCATTTGCCGGATAAACCCCCCATATTAATCGCTGAGTAACCAGACGGGTAAAGGGATGATTAACAAACAGAGAATGAAAATCTGCCAGCGACCAGCGTCGGGTGGTGCGCAGGGCAGTTTCAAGACGCGGGAGCAGGTTTTTGCTCACCTGAGTCGCATCTTTTTTTAGCCCTTTGAGTCGGGCCAGTGCCTCGGGGGTTTTCAGTTGATCGTCATCGGCGCGCAACCGGGGAACGCTTTTCTGGCGAACGTTTTGCTGATCAAAGATAACCGGGTTGAGGTTTTCATCGAAGCGAACGGTAAATTGCCGTGGACCAAAATCAAAAATCAACGCCTGCGGATCATCAAGACCCAGTGTTGGGACTAATCTGTCCGCTAACTCTTCCTGGCTTAGCCCGCGATTTTCTGCGACCACCTGAAGAAATTCCGCCGCGTTATCACGTAAGGGGCGGGATTTCGCCCGTTGCGATATATGATGCAGCTGTATCAGTGCCATATCATTATTCATCTTAGTAAGTATATTCAGACCACTGACAGCACGGGCAGATTTGCCCTCTTGTGGCCAGGCGAGGATCTGTGTCGTCAGATCCCGTGCCGTGCTTTCGTCGCCAAAGAGACTTAACGCCAGAAATGCCCAGTTGTCTTTTGCGGGAGCACCAGCTTGTTGCCACGCGGTGAAAAGATCCCAGGCAAAAGCTGCCAGCGTTTGCGGCTGGCAAAACGTTTTCAGCTGTTCCAGTCCGCCATAAAAACGTCCGCCCTGGGTAAAGCGCAGCATTTCGCCGATAATTTCCAGAGCGTCATCGGTAACAGGCTGATTATTCTTGATAAGGCGCGGCCTGGACCACATTGCCGGATGCCAGAAATCAGGAGCTTTTGGAATACGTGCCGGGTAAATTTCTATTGGACCCAGTTTAAGTAATTGCTCCAGGGCAGGCCATACATCTGTACGCTGCCAGCGGTTTGCCACGGTTTGCAGTAATTCGCCATGCCCTTGTTCATACAGTAAACGCAGGGCAAGTAATGCAGCTTCGCTATTATCGCAGGGTTTTGTAAAGACAAGAGGGATAAGTGCAGTAGCCGTATGTTCCGGCCATTGTAAAATCCACTGGCGAGCCAGATCACGCTGCGCCGCGAAACGTCGCCAGACGCGGGCAACGGGCAGGGCCAGTTCTGTTGCGCCGAAATTTAAAATTAACGGAAATGTTTCTTTTGGATGATGTGAAAAAGCCAATAACAGGCCAGGTAATGTATCCAACCCGAGGATACTGAGAAAATAGTCCTCACCCGCGAACAGATGCTTTTTCTCATTGATACGCAGCCAGAAAGTCAAAGCCATCTCACGCGGCAACTGTGCCAATAAATACAGGTTCCAGACACTCTTTTCCGGACGATAACGTGAGTAGCTATCATTTTCCCAGGTGTTAATTAACGCTTCAACGTCGCCGGAACGAAGCGCCTGTTCGGCTGATTTTGCTTCCGTGGAGTGCCAGCCATTGTTGATTTCCTCTACTCTGCGCGGGGAGTAATGCCACTGACCCACTAATGATTTGCGCGCCGCATCCAGTTTGCCGGGCAGTATATAATTCCGGAACAGCCATACATCATCCCCAAAACCTAGCTCCTGTAGTACAACTCGACCACTTTTTCGTTCCATGCGTTCCGTAAAAGATCCCGTGCTGAAATAACGGGCAGACTCTGTGGCGGCAAGTCTCTCTCGTTCGCCTGGTTGCCAGCGGGCTTTGGGCGCTAATTCAAGAGGCACTAAATCAAGGCGCAGCAATGCCGTTTTTTTCTTACCTCGCCACGGTGGAGAAACAAGTATTTCTGGCAGGTCGTTGCTATGAGTACTCTCGAAAGCAAGTTTTGGCGATGCCGATAAATAACCATTCACCACTGCCTGGGCTTGTGTACTTAAGCACGGCATCACCTCTTCTGCCAGTTGTGGCTGCGATGCCATCAGCGTTTGTAACAGCGTATGCCAGTATTCATCACGTGCTTTTTGCTGTGCAGGCAGCTTTTTGTCTTCGATGATGGGATAACCAGGGCGCGCAGGGGGGGCTTTTAACGCCAGCAGTTCTGCCAGTGCGGCGAGCGTCGCATGGGGGAAGTTTTTACTGTATTTAGCCACACGTTGCAGGCTGGGTTTGTTTTTATCAGCCACCAGTAGCAAGGTGCGGATGACTTGCGGATGGTTAATTTGTACCAGCAGACTGCCGCAATCTTCTTTATGTGCATACATCGCGAGGCGCGGAACGGCTGCCAGTCCTTGTTCGCGCAAAAGGGCAGCGCAGGCCGCGTAGCCGAAGTGGTTTTCATGCGACATGTAGCTGGCTTCTCGATCGCTAAATATATCCTGGCTCCAGTAACGTGCGAGTTCTTTCACCGCCTTAGGGTCATCAGCAACAACTTTTAACCACTCTTTTGAGCGAAAATGAGTTTGCGAACATTCAAGGCTTACCAGCTCGTTGGCGATTTCGGGTTTTTCCGGGAGGTTCAGAGCAATAAAAGGGCGGCGAACTTTGGTTATTCCTGGCAGTGCGGCAATGAGTTTGTCGGCGCAACGCTGCCAGCAGGTTTCCTCTGCCAGAGAGAGATGCTTACGTAATCGGAGATCGAATTCGTTATAGGTTTCTGAGCGATAACCATAGCCATAGTCCTCGTTCTGATACTGCAATGTTACTACCAGAGGATCACTCTCATAACACCGTACAATAAACTGGCGTGCAATCACCACCTCAGTTGCATATTCCAGCCCCTCTTGTTGGACGATTTCGTCGAGCAACTGTTGGCTATCATTTTGCGCGATACAGGCTAGCGCCGCCATTGTCCGGGCCGTGATTGAGGGTTTGTGTTCGCCGATCAAGTTGATGGCCTGCGTGATGGCGGACTGCCACTCCAGTGAAAAGTTTTCATAACGCCAGACAATGTTTTTTTTCTTCTCTGCTTTTTGTAGCAATTCATCACCCAGTGTCTGAATGATGCTTTCAGTGATAACAGGCACCGGTTCGCCTGGCCAATTGCGATGGCTGAGTGGTGTTTTGCCTTTTTTATATTTAAGTTCCAGTTGGGCGTTATCCGCCAGCCACGGTAATTCCTTGTCCATGCTCTTTCCTTATTCAAACAGGGCTTCAATATCGTTAATTAGCTCGCTGGCGGTGATGGCATCGAGTACGGAGAACTGCGCTTCCTGTGTTGAATTACTCCCCCAGCCATAGCTTTCCGCTTTGCCTTCCCATAGCCACAGCTTGCTTAAGAGTTGCTCGGCACTCAGTTCGGCTGGCGACATGCCTACCGCAAAACCTTCATCGATTTCCATGATTAACGACCAGCGGCCCAGGGGGTTGATCATCCAGCCGATCCAGCCAGCATCCTGCGGGGTGCCCTTTATCCAGCCTTTATTCGCCAGCCCCATTACCCGACCACTCGGGCATTTTCTGCCTGTCCAGCGTGTCAGTTCGCTGGCGTTGCGCTCGGCTTCTGTCAGCGCGTAACTGTTACGATCAAGCTGGCGGAACGGTGGTAACAGTTCGTAGTCGGCAAAAAGCTGCCCGAAGGCGGCAGCATCCGTCGGTGATATTTCCAGAACGTGAGGAATACCAATAGAGATATCGCCTTCCGGCAGGGTGAAAAGATCATCGTCAGCGGTGCTGTAGCTGTTATCTTCCGCTACGCGAAAGCAAGCCAGTAGCTGGTTTTCGGCGCTATAAACGCCCCAAATCAGACGGCGGGTTAAGTGGCGGACCAGCGGATGCTCAACCAGGAAGAGCTGAAAGTTTTCCGGTGACCAGCGGCGACGCAGGCACATGGCGGATTCCAGCCTTGCTACCTGCTGGGCGGCGACGGTACGCGCATCTTTTTTCAGCAATTTGTAGCGGTTAACAGCATCGTTCGCCTGTGATTCATCATCGCTTTTGTTTGGTTTGGGCAGGTCTTTCAGACGACTGCCGGAAGCGTCACGCACAAACGGTTTTAAGGTTTCATCAAAGCTGACGGTGAACTGGCGTGGGCCGAAATCCAGCAACAACGAACCATTATCATCCAGACCGAGATCCGGTGCTAACCGATCTTCAAGCTCCGCCACCGTGAGTTCGCGGCTCTCGGCAATGTCGGCAATTTTTTCTTTTGCCCGCTCCTGTAATGCTTTGAATTTCAGTTTCTGGGCGATGCCGTTAAGCTGCATCAGGGCGATATCACTACCGATAGCAGCGAGAATATCCAACCCGACGGTGGCGCGTTTATGCTGGGATTCACCAGGCCAGGCGCGAATCAAAGGCGTCAGTTTGCGGGCGGTGTCATCGTTACCGAGAACGCCTAACGCAGTGAACGCCCAACTCTCTTTCGACGGCGCGCCAGCGGTCTGCCAGGCGGTAAACAGATCCCAGGCAAATTCAGCCAGTGAGTCGGTGGTACAGGCATCTTTCACCTGCAATAATCCCGGATACAGTGCCTCTTCCTGAGGGAAGCGGAGCATTTCACCGAGGTGGAGGAGTGCGCTATCAGGCAGTGATTGGGCGTTTGCTTTTAATAACGGGCGCGTCCAGAGCGATGGCTGATAAAAGGTCGGAAGAGTGGGGATTTTTGTCGGGTGATTATCTAAGGGATCGAGCGCAAGTAGAGCGTTCACCGCATCGGTTACTTCCGGCTGGTTATAACGCCGGGCGATTTCTTGCAGCAATGGCTGATGACCGTTTTCGGTAAGCATACGCAAGGCAGCACGGGCGTTGTCCTGTGCTTCACTGGCTTTGCCGAGCGCTGCAGGCAGCAGGCCGGTAATGGCGTGTTCCGGGTATTTCAGCAGCCAGCTACTGGCGTCTTGTCGTAATGTTTTGAGTTTGTTGAAGGCGCGGGCGACGGCAGGAGCCAGTTCCGTTGCGGCAAAATAATTAGCAACCGCAAAACCTTCTTGAGGGTAGCGTGAAAACGAGTGTAGAAAACCACTCATACCTGCCAGTCGCAAATAAAGCATGACTGGTTTTATCGCGGTATGCGGCTCTTTGCTGAGAAATTCCCATAGCTTAATCGCTTTTTGCATAGGTAAAAAGGGAAGTGAGTTGAGATGCCACTCCCCCTGATACGGTGCATGGTGGGCTTTAAACATTTGGATGAGTGTAGCGAAGTCCTCACGTTCCCATGCGTCAATTGCCGAGTCAGAAGCGCCGATATATTTATATGTGTCAAAATCCCAGCGGCGATACCCCAGCGAGTAAAGGAAATTTTTAGCACCTTCACCTGGCTTATGCGGTTCCCAGTCCCAATGAGTTTGAAACTCTTTAGCTTCTGTGTCGGTTATTGTGCATATGGATTCGAGGTTGAGCGGTGCTAAATCCAGCACCGGAATCGGCGATTTTTTCTTTTTCGAAAGCCATGGTGGGGAGACTACTATGGCCGGCAGTAGATCGGCGCTGGCATGGTTTGAGGGCTGTGTCAGTTGTTGCTGGCATGATTTCAGCACTGCAACTGCGGGTGTCGAAAGCCAGGGAATGACCTGTTCTGCTAGTGTCGGTTGCGAGATAAGCATCGTCATTAGCATAATGCGCCAACTATTCTCTTCTTTTTGCACTAGAAGTTCCGCCAGTGCTGCCAGTGCTGCGTGTGGGAACGCAGCGCAGGCTTTCGTCATTCGATCGTGACAGCGTTTAGTATGCCCTGCTACACGTATAAGCAGTGTTAATGCGAACGGATGATTGATATGACGCAACACATCGGCGCAGTAGTCACTTGCGACATAGGGAGCAAATCGGGGCAGGGCCGCAACACCTTGCTCCTGTAATACGGTGGCTGACCATATCGCACCACAATAGTAATCATCAAAAATGGCATATGGCTCGTGATATTTTTCTAATGAGGCAAGAATGTGCTCATCAGTCGCCACTATTTTTAGCCACTCCAGCGAGGGTAATTTCTTTTGCCCCAGTAGACGCTGGGCAATTTCATGTGCAATTTCTGGTTTTTCGGGCAATAACAAAGCAATTAATGGTTGCCGCCATTCTGGAATATGTGGAACTGCGGCAATAAGTTTTTGTGCACATTTTTGCCAGAGAGACTCTTCCGCCAGTGATAAATGTTTACGTAGGCGTAATTCAAAGCTGGAATATTGCTGCAAATAATCAGGTGAAATGCCAGACGACAGGAAAACAATATTATTGTTGACATAATCCCATTCAATAGATATTTGTTGAAGATGTATTATTACATCAGTAGCATATTCCAGACCGCCTTCCTGAATAATCTGATCCATAACATCCTCACGCTCTTTATATCTTGTGCATTTCATTTCAAGTGCCGTGAGTACAGCCATTACGGGTGATGGTAGCTGTGTTGTTTTCAGGTCGTCGATCTGACTGATCGCCTGGGCGACGGTGTTTTGCCATTCTAAAGAACAGGCGCTGAAGTCAAATGTGGCTGTTGTATTATCCCGTTGCGACACACTACAGGCTAAGCGACGTAATTGGGTCAATTTGTCTGCTTGCTGAACAGGAACTCCGGGAAAGCGGCGATGACTTAACGTGGTGTGTACAACTTCGGGCGGAAAAACGACAGCAATATCTTTCGCCAGCCACGGTAAAACAGCATCTGTATTTTTGTCAGCCGCACGGGTTTCTGCTACGAAAGAGGGTTGTTCCTGAATAATGGTGGATAAGTCCGCTACCTTGAGAGAGTCCGTTACCGTTTGGGAAGGTTGCAAAGAATTATCCTTCGCTTGCTCCACATATCCCTTCTTCACCTTCTCCGCAATCAGCTTCAGCTCCGCTTTTTCCGCTGCCACAGCATCAGCAAAACTTTTTACCTGGCTTTGCCCTTGGGTACCAACTTTTCCCCAACTGATATGCAACTCGTTTCCCTGTTGCTCCACCGCCCAGAATTTATGTGATTTTTCGTCCTGATAGATAAAGTGTCTCATTCTGCATCCCTGTAATTTTATCCAGTTGAATGCAGATGCTACCAGTATTTATGCGGGTTAGAGAGAGACAAAATCGCAAGAGAACAACTTTAGGAATTTATAAAGAAAAGGCGCTGTCGATGCAGCGCCTTGAAGGGGGATTATTTCACCTGATGACCCGGTTTAGCACCGGCATCCGGGCTTAGCAGGAAGATATCTTTCCCACCAGGACCAGCAGCCATTACCATGCCTTCGGAGATACCGAAGCGCATTTTACGTGGTGCCAGGTTAGCCACCATAATGGTGTGACGACCAATTAGTGCTTGCGGATCCGGGTAAGCAGAACGAATGCCGGAGAAGACATTGCGTTTTTCACCGCCGAGATCCAGCGTCAGGCGCAGCAGTTTGTCAGAACCTTCAACAAACTCTGCGTTTTCAATCAGCGCCACGCGCAGGTCAACTTTGGCGAAGTCGTCAAAGGTGATGGTTTCCTGAATCGGGTCGTCAGCCAGTGGGCCAGTTACCGGTGCGGCTGTGGCTTTTACTTCCTCTTTGGATGCTTCCACCAGTGCTTCAACCTGTTTCATATCGATGCGGTTATACAGCGCCTTGAATGGATTCACTTTATGGCCCAACAGCGGTTGCTGGATACCATCCCAGGTCAGTTCTGTATTGAGGAATGCTTCTGCGCGCTCGGTCAGTTTCGGCAGTACCGGTTTCAGGTAAGTCATCAGCACGCGGAACAGGTTGATGCCCATTGAGCAAATCGCCTGCAGATCGGCATCGCGACCTTCCTGCTTCGCCACCACCCACGGAGCCTGTTCATCGACATAGCGGTTAGCCAGGTCAGCCAGCGCCATGATTTCACGGATAGCTTTACCAAATTCGCGGCTTTCCCACGCTTCACCAATCACTTCAGCGGCATCAGTGAAGGTTTTGTACAACTGCGGGTCAGCCAGCTCGCTTGCCAGCACACCGTCAAAACGCTTATTGATAAAGCCAGCGTTACGGGACGCCAGGTTAACCACTTTGTTCACGATATCGGCATTCACGCGCTGAACGAAATCTTCCAGGTTGAGATCGATATCATCAATGCGCGAAGACAGTTTGGCGGTGTAGTAGTAGCGCAGGCTGTCGGCGTCAAAATGATTCAGCCAGGTGCTGGCTTTAATAAAGGTGCCGCGAGACTTGGACATTTTCGCGCCGTTCACCGTCACATAGCCGTGAACAAACAGGTTGGTCGGCTTGCGGAAGTTGCTGCCTTCCAGCATGGCAGGCCAGAACAGGCTGTGGAAGTAAACGATATCTTTACCGATGAAGTGATACAGCTCGGCAGTGGAATCTTTCTTCCAGTATTTATCGAAGCTTACGCTGTCGCCGCGCTTGTCACACAGATTCTTGAAAGAGCCCATATAGCCAATCGGTGCGTCCAGCCAGACATAGAAATATTTGCCCGGCGCGTTCGGAATTTCAAAACCGAAATAAGGCGCGTCGCGGGAGATATCCCACTGTTGCAGGCCAGATTCAAACCACTCCTGCATTTTATTTGCCACCTGCTCCTGCAACGCACCGCTGCGGGTCCATGCCTGCAGCATTTCGCTGAAAGAGGGCAGATCAAAGAAGAAGTGTTCAGAATCACGCATTACCGGGGTAGCACCAGAAACCACCGATTTCGGCTCGATCAGTTCAGTCGGGCTGTAGGTCGCGCCGCAGACTTCGCAGTTATCGCCGTATTGATCCGGGGATTTACATTTCGGGCAGGTGCCTTTTACAAAACGGTCCGGCAGGAACATGCCTTTTTCCGGATCGTACAGCTGAGAGATGGTGCGGTTTTTAATAAAACCGTTTTCTTTCAGACGAGAGTAGATAAGTTCTGACAACTGGCGATTCTCTTCGCTGTGCGTCGAGTGATAGTTGTCATAGCTGATGTTAAAGCCTGCGAAATCAGTCTGATGTTCCTGACTCATTTCGCCAATCATCTGCTCCGGGGTGATACCAAGCTGCTGAGCTTTAAGCATGATCGGCGTGCCGTGGGCATCGTCGGCGCAGATGAAGTTGACCTCGTGGCCGCGCATTCGCTGGTAACGGACCCAGACATCAGCCTGGATGTGCTCCAGCATATGGCCGAGGTGGATTGAGCCGTTAGCGTACGGCAGTGCGCACGTCACCAGAATTTTCTTCGCGACTTGAGTCATAGTAGGCATTACTTCTTAATAGTGAAAAGGGCTTAGATAGTACCAAATGGGAAAATGTTAAGTAAGTACTTCTCTATATTCTTCAGGTAAACTATCAGCTGATGGTTTATCTATACAAAAAAGGAGTCGGGATGAACGAACAATCCCAGGCCAAATCACCAGAAGCCCTGCGCGCAATGGTCGCCGGGACACTGGCCAATTTTCAGCACCCAACCCTGAAGCATAACCTCACTACGCTGAAAGCGTTGCACCATGTCGCCTGGATGGACGACACGCTGCATGTGGAACTGGTTATGCCGTTTGTCTGGCATAGCGCGTTCGAAGAGTTAAAAGAGCAATGTAGCGCCGAACTGCTGCGCATTACCGGGGCGAAAGCTATCGACTGGAAACTGTCGCACAATATCGCCACCTTAAAACGCGTGAAGAATCAGCCGGGTATTAATGGCGTGAAGAACATCATTGCGGTCAGTTCCGGTAAAGGCGGCGTGGGTAAATCCTCCACGGCGGTAAACCTGGCGTTGGCACTGGCGGCGGAAGGGGCGAAAGTCGGCATTCTGGATGCCGATATCTACGGCCCATCAATCCCCACCATGCTGGGCGCAGAAAATCAGCGTCCAACTTCGCCGGACGGTACCCATATGGCACCGATTATGTCTCATGGCCTGGCAACCAATTCAATTGGTTATCTGGTCACTGACGACAATGCGATGGTGTGGCGTGGCCCAATGGCGAGCAAGGCGTTAATGCAAATGTTGCAGGAAACCTTGTGGCCGGATCTCGACTATCTGGTGCTTGATATGCCGCCAGGTACCGGTGACATTCAATTGACATTGGCACAAAACATTCCAGTAACCGGTGCAGTCGTGGTCACCACCCCGCAGGACATCGCGTTGATCGATGCGAAAAAAGGCATTGTGATGTTCGAGAAAGTCGAGGTTCCGGTGCTCGGTATTGTCGAGAACATGAGTGTGCATATTTGCAGTAACTGTGGTCACCATGAACCGATTTTCGGTACCGGTGGTGCAGAGAAACTGGCCGAGAAATACCACACGCAGCTGCTGGGGCAGATGCCGTTACACATCTCCTTACGTGAGGATCTCGATAAAGGCACGCCAACGGTTATCAGCCGTCCTGAGAGCGAATTTACCGCTATCTACCGCCAGCTGGCTGACCGCGTTGCAGCTCAGCTCTACTGGCAGGGTGAAGTCATTCCAGGCGAGATTTCCTTCCGCGCGGTCTAACGCGTATTAACCATTCTGATTATTCTTCATACACCGCAGAGATGTTACATTGATGCGGTGTATTTGTTTTTGCCGCATTAATGAACACTTATTTAATGCTGCGAATATTCTGCGGACCTTCGTCCGAAACTCTACAAAGTCGATTGATCGTACCGGCGATGCTTCATTATCATCCTTCGTGGCTGTGTAGTGGATGTACAGCTATAGTTTGTTATGCACTCATTCTTTCCAGGCATAACCTTTACTACAGGGATAACGTTCAATGAATAAGTACTGGCTGTCAGGAATTATTTTTCTTGCCTATGGATTGGCTTCTCCCGCGTTCTCTTCAGAAACTGCTACATTAACGATTAATGGTAGGATCAGTCCCCCAACATGCAGTATGGCTATGGTTAATGGTCAACCTCAACAGCATTGTGGTCAGTTAACGTATAATGTTGATACCCGTCATCAGGTTTCTTCGCCAGTTAAAGGTGTAACGACGGAAGTGATTGCTGCAGATAGCGATAGCAAACGTCGAATCGTGTTAAATCGCTACGATTAATTTGCCACCCTGGTTTTAATCGGATTTAGAAAGCTTAAATCATTTACATGAATGATTTAAGCTTTTTTTATTGATATTAATAATACCATTTATAGAAATCCACATTAATTAATAGATTTGATAAATATTTAATGTGCTTAAGTATTTGTTGTGTTTATATTGCAATAGTTAATTTGCTTTAAATCAATAAAACAATGTGTTTACATTGCGGCAACTTTTTTGGTGTGAGAAATTTGTTTCCAAGAGATACAGACTCTTAACAACCAAAAATAGATTTTATTAAGGAGCATATTATGAAACGTTCAATTATTGCTGCCGCTGTTTTTTCTTCTTTTTTTATGAGCGCTGGGGTATTTGCCGCAGACGTTGATACCGGAACATTAACCATTAAAGGGAATATTGCAGAATCTCCGTGTAAATTCGAAGCAGGTGGCGATTCATTAAGTATTAATATGCCAACTGTACCAACTACGGTCTTTGAAGGTAAAGCTAAATACTCGACCTATGATGGTGCAGTCGGTGTAACCAGCAGCATGTTAAAAATTAGCTGTCCGAAAGAAGTTGCTGGTGTAAAACTCTCGTTGATTACCAACGATAAAATAACCGGAAACGATAAGGCGATAGCCAGTAGCAACGATACCGTGGGTTATTATCTCTATTTAGGTGATAACAGCGATGTCCTGGATGTTTCTGCACCTTTCAACATCGAGAGTTATAAAACAGCGGACGGTCAATATGCCATTCCGTTTAAAGCAAAATACCTGAAACTGACAGATAACTCAGTGAATTCAGGTGATGTGTTATCTTCCCTGATTATGCGTGTGGCGCAGGATTAATAAATAAAATTGCAATATTCTTCAGGTAATTAACATGGCCGCTATCTCCATGGCGGCCTTTTAATTTAAGAGGCATTAAGATGAAAGGATTATTAGCTTTACTCATTTCTTCTATGGTCCTTCCTGCACATGCCGGTATTGTTATCTACGGGACGCGTATTATTTACCCGGCAGAGCACAAAGAAGTGATGGTGCAGTTGATGAACCAGGGAAACCGTTCTTCGCTGATGCAGGCGTGGATTGATGATGGCGATACGTCATTACCACCAGAAAAAATTCAGGTTCCTTTCATGTTAACGCCACCAGTGGCAAAAATAGGGGCAAATTCCGGGCAGCAAGTAAAAATTAAAATTATGCCGAATAAACTCCCCACTAATAAAGAGAGTATTTTTTATCTGAATGTTCTGGATATTCCACCAAATAGTCCAGAACAAGAAGGTAAGAATGCACTGAAGTTTGCGATGCAAAACAGAATTAAGTTGTTTTACCGGCCAGCGGGTATTGCTCCGGTAAATAAAGTGACCTTTAAAAAGTTACTGGTAAATCGCAGTGGCAATGGATTGGTGATAAAAAATGACTCAGCTAATTGGGTGACGATTTCGGATGTCAAAGCTAATAATGTCAAAGTCAATTATGAAACTATTATGATTGCCCCCTTAGAAAGTCAGAGTGTTAATGTCAAAAGTAATAATGCAAATAACTGGCATCTGACCATTATCGATGACCATGGCAATTATATTAGTGACAAAATTTAATTGCAGGAGCTGCCTATGTTGAGAATGCCCCCACTTGCATCAGCAATCGTAGCGTTATTGATCGGCATTGAAGCTTATGCAGCTGAAGAAACCTTTGATACCCATTTCATGATAGGTGGAATGAAAGACCAGCAGGTTTCAAATATTCGTCTTGAAGATAATCAGCCCTTGCCGGGGCAGTATGACATCGATATTTATGTCAATAAGCAATGGCGTGGGAAATATGAGATCATTGTTAAAGACAACCCGCAAGAAACATGTTTATCAAGGGAAATGATCAAGCGGTTAGGCATTAATACCGATAGCTTTGCCAGCGGTAAGCAATGTTTAACATTTAAGCAACTTATTCAGGGCGGGAGCTATACCTGGGATATCGGAGTTTTTCGTCTCGATTTCAGTGTCCCGCAGGCCTGGGTGGAAGAACTGGAAAGTGGCTATGTACCACCTGAAAACTGGGAGCGGGGTATTAATGCGTTTTATACCTCTTATTATATGAGTCAGTATTACAGCGATTATAAAGCGTCCGGTAATAGCAAGAGTACATATGTACGTTTTAACAGCGGGTTAAATTTATTGGGGTGGCAACTGCATTCTGATGCCAGTTTCAGTAAAACAAATAACAATCCAGGGGTGTGGAAAAGCAATACCCTGTATCTGGAACGTGGATTTGCCCAACTTCTCGGCACGCTTCGTGTGGGTGATATGTACACATCAAGCGATATTTTTGATTCTGTTCGCTTCAGCGGTGTGCGGTTGTTTCGTGATATGCAGATGTTGCCTAACTCGAAACAAAATTTTACGCCACGGGTGCAGGGGATTGCTCAGAGTAACGCGCTGGTAACTATTGAACAGAATGGTTTTGTGGTTTATCAGAAAGAGGTTCCTCCTGGCCCGTTTGCGATTACAGATTTGCAGTTGGCCGGTGGTGGAGCGGATCTTGATGTCAGCGTGAAAGAGGCGGACGGTTCGGTAACCACCTATCTGGTGCCTTATGCAGCGGTACCAAATATGCTGCAACCCGGCGTGTCGAAATATGATTTTGCGGCGGGTCGTAGCCATATTGAAGGGGCGAGCAAACAAAGTGATTTTGTCCAGGTGGGTCATCAGTATGGTTTTAATAACTTATTAACGCTGTATGGTGGCTCGATGGTCGCGAATAATTATTACGCGTTCACTTTGGGGACTGGCTGGAATACACGCATTGGTGCCATTTCCGTCGATGCCACGAAGTCGCATAGTAAACAAGACAACGGCGATGTGTTTGACGGGCAAAGTTATCAAATTGCCTACAACAAATTTGTGAGCCAAACGTCGACACGTTTTGGTCTGGCGGCCTGGCGTTATTCGTCGCGTGATTATCGGACATTTAATGATCACGTATGGGCAAACAATAAAGATAATTATCGCCGTGATGAAAACGATATCTATGACATTGCCGATTATTACCAGAACGATTTTGGCCGTAAAAATAGCTTCTCTGCCAATATGAGTCAGTCATTGCCAGAAGGCTGGGGTTCTGTGTCCTTAAGTACGTTATGGCGAGATTACTGGGGGCGTAGCGGCAGCAGTAAGGATTATCAGTTGAGTTATTCCAACAACCTGCGAAGGATAAGCTATACCCTCGCGGCAAGCCATGCTTATGACGAGAATCATCATGAAGAGAAACGTTTTAATATTTTTATATCGATTCCCTTTGATTGGGGTGATGACGTTACGACGCCTCGTCGGCAAATATATATGTCTAACTCAACGACGTTTGATGATCAGGGGGTTGCCTCAAATAATACGGGATTATCAGGAACCGTTGGAAGCCGGGATCAGTTTAACTATGGGGTCAACCTGAGTTATCAGTATCAGGGAAATGAAACGACAGCTGGGGCGAATTTAACCTGGAACGCGCCGGTTGCGACAGTGAATGGCAGTTATAGTCAGTCGAGTGCTTATCGACAGGCTGGAGCCAGTGTTTCAGGGGGCATTGTCGCTTGGTCGGGTGGCGTTAATCTGGCAAACCGTCTTTCTGAAACGTTTGCTGTGATGAATGCGCCAGGAATTAAAGATGCTTATGTCAATGGGCAAAAATATCGCACAACAAACCGTAATGGAGTGGTGGTATACGACGGAATGACACCTTATCGGGAAAATTACCTGATGTTGGATGTGTCACAAAGCGATAGCGAAGCAGAATTACGTGGCAACCGGAAAATTGCCGCCCCTTATCGCGGCGCGGTTGTACTGGTTAATTTTGATACCGATCAGCGCAAGCCATGGTTTATAAAAGCGTTAAGAGCGGATGGGCAACCATTAACGTTTGGTTATGAAGTCAATGATATCCATGGTCATAATATTGGTGTTGTCGGCCAGGGAAGCCAGTTATTTATTCGCACCAATGAAGTACCGCCATCGGTTAATGTGGCAATTGATAAGCAACAAGGGCTTTCATGCACAATCACCTTCGGTAAAGAGATTGATGAAAGTAGAAATTATATTTGCCAGTAATAGTCAGGTGGTTCTATGGAAATTCGCATAATGCTATTTATAGTAATGATGATGGTTATGCCTGTGAGCTATGCGGCATGTTATAGTGAGTTATCTGTTCAGCACAATTTGGTTGTTCAGGGGGATTTTGCACTTACTCAAACACAAATGGCGACATATGAGCATAATTTTAATGATTCGTCATGCGTGAGTACAAATACTATCACACCTATGAGCCCGTCGGATATTATTGTTGGACTTTATAACGATACCATTAAATTAAATTTACATTTTGAATGGACCAATAAAAACAACATTACGTTGTCAAATAATCAGACCAGTTTCACCAGTGGTTATTCGGTGACGGTGACACCTGCGGCCAGTAATGCAAAAGTGAATGTTTCTGCGGGGGGCGGTGGTTCAGTGATGATTAATGGAGTTGCGACATTATCCAGTGCTTCATCATCGACACGCGGGAGTGCCGCAGTACAATTTCTACTGTGTTTATTAGGTGGTAAGTCATGGGATGCATGTGTAAATAGCTACAGAAATGCATTGGCACAAAATGCAGGTGTCTATTCCTTTAATCTGACATTGTCATACAACCCGATAACCACAACCTGCAAACCGGACGATTTATTAATTACGTTAGAGAGTATTCCCGTTTCACAATTACCAGCCACAGGTAACAAAACAACAATAAATAGTAAAAAAGGGGATATTATTCTGCGTTGTAAAAATTTATTAGGTCAACAAAGTCAAACATCACGGAAAATGCAGGTGTATTTATCAAGTTCTGACTTGTTAACCAACAGCAACACGATCCTGAAAGGTGCGGAAGATAATGGCGTAGGATTTATTCTTGAAAGTAATGGTACGCCAGTCACACTTTTAAATATCACTAACAGCAGTAAAGGATATACAAATTTAAAAGAAATTGCGGCAAAGTCAAAACTTACAGATACAACGGTTTCAATTCCGATAACGGCCAGTTACTACGTCTACGATACAAACAAAGTTAAATCTGGCGCACTGGAGGCAACCGCATTAATCAACGTGAAATACGACTAATAACAAGCAAGACGAGCAAGTGGCTAATAATAAAAATATTAAGGTGTCTGCATTCCCCCCTCTCTCCGAGGGGGCTTTTTTTTAGCGATGATAAAAAATCTCACCGTCGTAGGCTTTAATGATTTTACCGTCGGTGTCGCTGATCAACACGTACGCGCCACCCATATAGGTCCAGTGCGTCCCGGCATCAGGCGCGGGCAGGTTACGTAACTGCCACTGCTTAATGTTGTACTCATCGGTGCGGTACATCTCTGGGACGGTGTCACCTGGTTTGAAATGCTTAAAGTCAGCAATGAAACTGCTTAACTCATACTTAGAAATTCCCGAGGTATTGGTCGAACCCGCGGTGGCTGGTGCGGCCCAGGCGGCACTGGTAACCAGCAAAAGCGCACCCAGCAACATCTTATTTTTAATGGTCATAAACTCTCCACTTTGGGGATCTGTAATATCAGTCGCATATCTTTCCTGCCATACAATATAACTGACAAGCGATATTTTGTTAGTGATCCCATGATTTCGTAAAAAGTGTAAATGAAAGGATGCCCTAAAAGCATCCTTAGCGAGCAGAGAGTCAGCGGAAATAGCTGATTTAAGAATCATCCTGGGCTGAAGATAACATGCAAGCCTAAAGGATTGAGTTATCGCATTATGCCCATGAAGCCATGTACGCCCATATACACACCAACTAAGCCAATCAACAGACTGGAAAAATAGGGAGCGCGTTTAGCGAGAGTGTTAAATCCGCTCCAGCGTTTTGCGACCTGCTGAACGCTGATTGCTGCGCCAACGCCTACGGTGACAAGCGTTAACGCCAGGCCGAGGCTGAAACTGACGACCAGTGTTGCGCCCAGTGTCAGGGCTTTCAACTGAATGCAAATCAACAGCACGGTAATTGCTGCCGGGCAGGGGATAAGGCCACCGGTTAAGCCAAATAGCAAAATTTGCCAGTTGGTGACCTCTCTACCATCAAAGCGTCGTTTAATGTCATTGGCATGGGCTCGTGCATGGGCATCCTGATACTCGCCATGTTCGTGATGGTGATGATGTCCATGGTCGTGGTGATCTTCGTGATCGTGGTGATGATGCTCATGATCATGCTCGTGCATATTCTCCAGCCAGTTGCGTTCGCCGCGCCAGGTACGCCAGAACATCCAGAACGCGGTGCTAATAATGATCACTGCGGAAATCAACTGGAGCCACGGTTCTGCTGATTGAGCAGTAAAGCGTTTGCTGATCACCATCCCGCCAAAGGCAATTAACCAGACCACTGCGGTATGCGAAATAGTTGCTGCCAGTCCGAGCATCACCGCCTGTTTAATGGTGCCTTTGATGGCGATGATAAACGCCGCCATCATCGTTTTTGAGTGCCCCGGTTCCAGGCCATGAAGCGCACCAAGTAAGATGGCGCTGGGGATGAAGAACCAGGCGTTTCCTTGCTGAAGAAGTGTTGTAAATTCGGTCATGATAATAATTCTTAGTATTAATTCGGCAATCTGATTCTACTCCCCCCCAGTACCTGATACTACCCCCCAGTAGATTAATAGTGCTATGATTTTTCATATTCTTGTTAACCAGGTGTTGCCATGTCTCATACAATCCGTGATAAACAGAAACTGAAAGCGCGTGCCAGTAAGATTCAGGGCCAGGTCGTGGCGCTCAAGAAAATGCTCGACGAACCGCATGAATGCGCTGCAGTTTTACAACAGATTGCTGCTATCCGTGGCGCGGTAAACGGTCTGATGCGGGAAGTGATTAAAGGCCATCTGACGGAACACATCGTTCACCAGGGGGATGAGCTAAAACGTGAAGAAGATCTGGATGTCGTTCTGAAGGTGCTGGATTCTTATATCAAATAATTTCACAACGTTATTGTAATACCGCCGTTTTTCCCCGTTTACAACGCGTGCGCTGGACATTACCATCCTCCTCTGCGATTTATTATCGCAACCAAACGACTCGGGGTGCCCTTCTTTGTGAAGGCTGAGAAATACCCGTATCACCTGATCTGGATAATGCCAGCGTAGGGAAGTCACGGACCACCAGGTCATTGCTTCTTCACGTTATGGCAGGAGCAAACTATGCAAGTCGACCTGCTGAGTTCAGCGCAATCTGCGCACGCGTTACACCTTTTTCACCAACATTCCCCTCTTGTGCACTGCATGACCAACGATGTGGTGCAAACTTTTACTGCCAATACCTTGCTGGCGCTCGGCGCATCGCCAGCGATGGTTATCGAAACCGAAGAGGCCAGTCAGTTTGCGGCTATCGCCAGTGCCTTGTTGATTAACGTTGGCACGCTGACGCAGCCACGAGCGCAAGCGATGAGTGCTGCCGTTGAGCAAGCAACACGATCACAAACGCCCTGGACGCTTGATCCGGTTGCGGTTGGTGCGCTCGATTATCGCCGCCGTTTTTGTGTGGAACTTCTGTCCCATAAGCCAACCGCCATACGTGGTAATGCTTCGGAAATCATGGCATTAGCTGGCGTTGCTAATGGTGGACGGGGAGTGGATACCACTGATGCCGCAGCTAACGCGATACCCGCTGCACAAACACTGGCACGGGAAACTGGCGCAATCGTCGTGGTCACTGGCGAGGTGGATTATGTTACCGATGGACATCGTATCATTGGCATTCACGGTGGCGATCCGTTAATGACCAAAGTGGTAGGAACTGGCTGTGCACTATCGGCGGTTGTCGCTGCCTGTTGTGCGCTACCAGGCGATACGCTGGAAAATATCGCATCTGCCTGTCACTGGATGAAACAAGCCGGAGAACGCGCAGTTGCCAGAAGCGAGGGGCCAGGCAGTTTTGTTCCACATTTCCTTGATGCGCTCTGGCAATTGACGCAGGAGGTGCAGGCATGAAACGAATTAACGCTCTGACGATTGCCGGTACTGATCCGAGTGGTGGTGCGGGGATTCAGGCCGATCTTAAAACCTTCTCGGCACTTGGCGCTTATGGTTGCTCAGTTATTACTGCACTAGTGGCGCAAAATACCCGTGGCGTACAGTCGGTGTATCGCATTGAGCCTGATTTTGTCGCCGCCCAGCTCGATTCGGTGTTCAGCGATGTGCGAATCGACACCACTAAAATCGGTATGTTGGCGGAAACCGATATTGTTGAAGCGGTGGCAGAACGGTTGCAACGTTATCAGATCCAAAACGTGGTACTCGACACCGTTATGCTGGCAAAAAGCGGCGACCCGCTGCTTTCACCTTCGGCAGTTGCCACGCTACGCAGTCGATTATTGCCACAGGTTTCATTAATAACACCAAACTTGCCCGAAGCAGCCGCCTTGCTCGACGCGCCACACGCGCGCACCGAACAGGAAATGCTGGAACAAGGGCGATCGCTGTTGGCGATGGGCTGTGGCGCAGTGCTAATGAAAGGTGGTCATCTGGATGATGAGCAAAGCCCGGACTGGCTGTTTACCCGCGAGGGTGAACAACGGTTTACCGCACAGCGCATTATGACCAAAAACACTCACGGCACTGGTTGTACGCTCTCTGCGGCGTTGGCTGCACTGCGCCCGCGCCATACAAACTGGGCTGACACCGTACAGGAGGCAAAAAGCTGGCTTTCATCGGCATTAGCCCAGGCCGACACGCTGGAAGTTGGTCACGGTATTGGTCCGGTTCACCACTTCCACGCCTGGTGGTGAGCACCGTACTATAGCTGCTTTGGTTATTGTCAGCCTTTGGTGCTGACATTCAGGGATGAAACCAATGCAGTTGAGAATCACCAGTCGAAAAAAATTCACCGTTTTATTATGCGCTCTTGGGCTAATTTCCATCGTTGCAATTTATCCGCGTCAGACGGTGAATTTTTTCTATTCGACAGCAATTCAGATTAAAGACTACATTCACTTCTACGGTTATCGCCCGGTTAAATCTTTCGCTATTCGCATTCCTGCCAGTTACACCATTCACGGAATAGATGTTTCGCGCTGGCAGGAGCGGATCGACTGGCAGCGGGTGGCAAAAATGCGCGATAACGGTATTCGCTTGCAGTTTGCCTTTATTAAGGCGACGGAAGGCGAAAAGCTGGTGGACCCCTATTTTTCGCGTAACTGGCAACTAAGCCGCGAAAATGGCCTGCTGCGCGGGGCGTATCATTATTTTTCCCCGTCGGTATCTGCTTCAGTTCAGGCGCGATTATTTCTGCAAACGGTGGATTTCTCACAAGGCGATTTCCCTGCCATGCTGGACGTAGAAGAACGGGGAAAATTATCGGCAAAAGAATTACGCAAGCGGGTAAGTCAGTGGCTAAAAATGGTCGAAAAACGTACGGGAAAAAAGCCAATTATTTACTCAGGAGCCGTTTTTTATCACACCAATCTGGCGGGCTATTTCAATGAATATCCGTGGTGGGTGGCTCACTATTATCAACGTCGCCCGGACAATGACGGCGTGGCCTGGCGCTTCTGGCAGCATTCCGACCGTGGACAGGTCGATGGCATTAATGGTCCGGTGGATTTTAATGTGTTTAATGGCACGGTGGAGGAGTTGCAGGCATTCGTTGATGGGATTAAAGAAACGCCTTAAATATGAAGCAGTGATATACTCCCACCAGATTCCCCGGCAGGAAAAAGACAAATGGAACAAGCGCATACCCAGCTGATTGCCCAACTGAACGAGCGTATTTTAGCGGCGGATAACACGCCGCTTTATATTAAGTTTGCCGAAACGGTAAAAAATGCCGTGCGCAGCGGGGTGCTGGAGCATGGCAATATTTTGCCCGGTGAGCGTGATTTAAGTCAGTTAACCGGCGTTTCGCGCATTACGGTGCGCAAGGCGATGCAGTCGCTGGAAGAAGAGGGCGTGGTGACGCGTTCGCGTGGTTACGGCACGCAGATCAACAACATCTTCGAATACTCGCTGAAAGAAGCGCGGGGGTTTTCTCAGCAGGTGGTATTGCGCGGGAAAAAGCCCGATACGCTATGGGTTAACAAGCGTGTCGTGAAATGTCCCGAAGAAGTCGCGCAACAGCTGGCGGTCGAAGCGGGAAGTGATGTCTTTTTGCTTAAGCGTATTCGCTATGTCGATGAAGAGGCGGTATCGATTGAGGAATCGTGGGTTCCGGCACATTTAATTCATGATGTTGATGCCATCGGGATTTCTCTTTATGACTACTTCCGCAGCCAGCACATTTACCCACAACGTACGCGTTCCCGCGTTAGCGCCCGGATGCCGGATGCCGAGTTTCAGTCACATATTCAGTTAGATAGCAAAATACCGGTGCTGGTGATCAAGCAAGTGGCGCTTGACCAACAGCAACGGCCTATTGAGTACAGCATCAGCCACTGTCGCAGCGATCTATACGTTTTCGTGTGCGAGGAGTAGTTCCTCGCGCGTTGGCGCACAATCACCGCCCCGATGCCCGACAACCCACGACGCCACTGCATTGCCCAGTAATACGGCATCCGCCAGTGGCAGACCAGAGGCCAGCCCGGCAAGTACGCCGCCGGCATGACTGTCGCCCGCCCCAATGGTGTCTACAACTTGCGTTGGAAATGCCGGAATGCAGCCAGAAGCGTCGTTGCTGAAATACCATGCGCCTTCTTTATCGAGGCGAACGATCAACGGCGCGGCAAATTTCTCCTGCCATTGCTTGCCAAGTGTTGTTATCTCTGCGGATAAAGCAAAACGTTCGGCGGCAATCTCAGCCTCTTGACGATTGAGTGACACTAAAGGTCGACAGGCCATGATCCGCGCCAGTAATGCATCCGGGATATCGCCAATACGTGGGCCAAAATCGATAAACGGCGTCACGTCTTGTAGCTTTTCCAGCCATTCCACTAACAATTCGCCGCAGGGCGAGGCCAGTTGATAACCGGAAAAATAGAGCAGGCTGCCAGGCGCAACGGTTAATCGCGCCAGCCACTGGCGATTCCATTGATTTTCCACACCGCTGAATGACATAAAAGTGCGTTCGCCATCCGGCTCAACCAGCGCCAGACACCAGCCGTTATCACCTTCGGCGTTATCGATCAGGCTGATTAAGTCCTCTTTTGCCATGCGGTTGCGAATAATCTCCGCCCACACCCCCTGACCGAGCGGCAAGGCATTACCCGCTTCGATGCCGAGGCGCTTTAATGCCACGGCAATATTCAGGGCGCAGCCGCCAACGTTAACGCTCTGCTGTTTCAGTTCGATATCGCACCCACGCCAGGGGAGGGCATAAGCGTCGGCGATCACATCAATGACCGCCGCGCCGACGACCATCACCGGCTGACGCGTGGCTAATTCAGGCAGCAGCGTGTGTAATCGAGCGCCGCTCATATCGCCTCCCGTTGTTGGCGATACTTCGCCAGCGCCGTGGCATAGCGGTTGAAATCAAGCTGATTTACTGCATCCAGTTCCGCCTTTAACGCAGGATCGATAGCGTTAACGCCATGCAACGCGCCGCAAATTGCCGTCGCCATAGCACCGATGGTGTCTGTGTCGCCGCCAAGGTTAGCGCACAGGACGGCGCAACGGTTCGGGTCGGTTTGTGCCAGTTCAACCAGCGCAATGGCGCACGGAACGGACTCAATAGTACTGGTACCTGCGCCAACGACCTGGTAAAGCTGTTCGCTGGCGGATTCGGTGCCGTCAGCATTGCGCACAATTTTCAGCGCAATCTCCAGACGTGCTGCCAGTGAGGCGCTGAAGGTAGTGATGCGTTTTTGTTGAGCATGTCGCGCAATTGAAGGCAGTGAATCAACAATCGCTGACCAGCTTTCTCCGTCAATGGCACGAGAAATCGCCCATGCGATGACTACCGCCCCCGCAACCGCCAGATCGGATTTATGTGTCGGGCTGGAGGCCAGCGCCACATCATCAATAAAGGAATCAACATCACGCGCCGGAAGCAAACAACCTAATGGCGAGATGCGCATCGCTGCGCCGTTGGTCACGCCGTTATTTTCCAGTTCAGCAACGGGTTTACCGTCGCGAATGGCGTTAAGCGCAATCTTCGAGGTCGGACCTAGTACGTTTTTGTTAAAGGCGTCGAAACGCAGCGCCCAGTCGAGAATATTACGCCCAATCAGATCCGGATCGATCTTGCCTTCACGTTCCAGTAACGCATCCGCCAGACACAGCGCCATCGAGGTATCGTCGGTGAATTCGGCGCGGTTAAAATAACAGGCTGCGTTATTCTCCTTTGGCCCAGGCAGAAAACGGTCAATCCAGCCAAAGTGTGCTTTGACGCGACTGCGCGGCCAAAGCTCGGAGGGCATCCCCATCGCATCCCCTAACGCCTGCCCATAAAGAGCACCGAGAATACGTTCTGTTTTCATTTAACTTCCCCTTGTGTCAACGCAATATCGCGATCATCGACCTTGATAGCCGTAATTTCGTTGTCGGATTCGCGGAAAAAAATCATGAACAGCACGGCGATAATGGCAATCATCACCGCGCCGAAAGTCCACATCCCGGCCCAGTTGAAAGTCAGTCCGTTTACCGGTTCCTGATAAGCGAACATCTTTTCCATCATCACACCGCCAAGACGATAGCCGAGCAAACTGCCGAAGCCCTGGCAGCAGAGCGTGATCAGCCCCTGCGCGGCAGTACGCATATGCACGGGGGCTTTTTTATCGACATAGATGTAAGCGGTAACGTAGTAAAAATCGTAACTTACGCCGTGCAGCAAAATGCCGAGGAACAAGAGAGCGTAAGTGAAATATTCATCCGCACTGCCGTAAATAAAGAAGCCATAACGGATCGCGGCGGTGACCAGACCAAGCAATAATACCTTTTTGATACCAAAGCGTTTGGTGAAAAACGGCAATGCCAGCATAAAGAAGATTTCAGAGAACTGGCCGAGCGTCATCCAGCCAGTGGCGTTTTTCATGCCAACTTCGGTCAGATAACCGTTGGCAAAGATGTAATAGAACGCCAGTGGCATCGCAAACAGGAATGAACAGAAGAAAAAGACGAGGAAGTTCTTATCGCGCAGCAGGATCAGCGCATCCAGGCCGAGCATGACTTTAATATCCATTTTGCCGGTGCTTTTGGGCGGTGTGTCGGGCAGGAAAAATGCAAACACACCAAGCAGAGCAGAACTTCCGGCAGTAATCAGCAGCGGGATGTTCGTCGGTGAGATATCGGCATACCCCAGCATTTGCGGCAAGAAACCACATGCCAGACCAGAGGCAATCCAGCCGATAGTGCCCATCACACGAATGCGCGGGAAATCACGCTCCACATCCGGCACGTTGGCAAAAGCGATACTGTTAGTCAGCGCAATGGTCGGCATATAGGTTAGCGAGTAGGCCAGCAGTAACGGGAAGAACCCGGCAAAAGTGGTCTGTTGCGCGGCGAAATACATCAGCACCGCACCAGCGAACATCAATACCGCCAGCACTTTTTGCGCCGAGAAAAAGCGGTCAGTGATGGAGCCAACCAGAATCGGCGACAGGATCGCCGCAATGGCGGTACAGGCATACGACCAGCCAATTTCTCCGGCACTAAAACCGCTTTTACTTAACCACAACCACAATGGCACAAACCACGCGCCCCAGATAAACCATTCAACAAACATCATGAACGACAGCTTTGCTGTTGTTTTCATCTTTTAATTCCTTCATGACAGGTAATGTAAGGTACGCGATGACAATACCACTTAATAATACCTTTTAAATACCTTTGCGGTGAAAACTTGACCGCGGTAACATTTTTTCTGATGAATCGAGCCAACAGAAAACGCTGAAAAAACATCCAAAAGATGGAAAAACTCGCCCGTAACGACCAGGATTATGATTGCCCGCAAAAGGCGGGCCAGGACAATCCATAGCCGATATCCAATCGGAATTTACGGGAGCATAGTAATGACAGATATTGCGCAGTTGCTTGGCAAAGACGCCGACAACCTTTTACAGCACCGTTGTATGACTATTCCTTCTGACCAGCTTTATCTCCCCGGACATGACTACGTAGACCGCGTGATGATTGACAATAATCGCCCGCCAGCGGTGTTACGTAATATGCAGACGTTGTACAACACCGGGCGTCTGGCTGGCACAGGATATCTTTCTATTCTGCCGGTTGACCAGGGCGTTGAGCACTCTGCCGGAGCTTCATTTGCCGCTAACCCGCTCTACTTTGACCCGAAAAACATTGTTGAACTGGCGATCGAAGCGGGCTGTAACTGTGTGGCGTCAACTTACGGCGTGCTGGCATCGGTATCGCGGCGTTACGCGCATCGCATTCCATTCCTCGTCAAACTTAATCACAACGAGACGCTAAGTTACCCGAATACCTACGATCAAACGCTGTATGCCAGCGTGGAGCAGGCGTTCAATATGGGCGCGGTGGCGGTTGGTGCGACTATCTATTTTGGCTCGGAAGAGTCACGTCGCCAGATTGAAGAAATTTCTGCGGCTTTTGAACGTGCGCACGAGCTGGGCATGGTGACAGTGCTGTGGGCCTATTTGCGTAACTCCGCCTTTAAGAAAGATGGCGTTGATTACCATGTTTCCGCCGACCTGACTGGTCAGGCGAACCATCTGGCGGCAACCATAGGTGCAGATATCGTCAAACAAAAAATGGCGGAAAATAACGGCGGCTATAAAGCGATTAATTACGGTTATACCGACGATCGAGTCTACAGCAAACTGACCAGTGAAAACCCGATTGACCTGGTGCGTTATCAGTTAGCTAACTGCTATATGGGCCGGGCCGGGTTGATAAACTCCGGCGGTGCTGCAGGCGGTGAAACTGACCTCAGCGATGCAGTGCGTACTGCGGTTATCAACAAACGCGCAGGCGGAATGGGGCTGATTCTTGGACGTAAGGCGTTCAAGAAATCGATGGCTGACGGCGTGAAACTGATTAACGCCGTGCAGGACGTTTATCTCGATAGCAAAATTACTATCGCCTGATGCGCTTCATACGAACAGCACTACCCCGTAGGCCGGAAAAGGCGTTAACGCCACATCCGGCATAAAACCACGCGTACTTTGTTACGGCTTCCCCCGGGAGGCCGTTTTTTTTGCCTTTCATTCCTCGAACAATTTTCATATTGTCGTTTTTGTGATCGTTATCTCGACATTTAAAAACAAATAATTTCATTATGTTTTGAAATCGAAAATAAACGACAGGATGTGAAAATGTACGTGGTATCGACAAAGCAGATGCTGAACAACGCGCAGCGCGGCGGTTATGCGGTTCCGGCATTCAATATTCACAATCTCGAAACGATGCAAGTGGTGGTGGAAACCGCTGCCAGCATGCATGCGCCGGTCATCATCGCCGGAACGCCCGGCACATTTACTCATGCCGGTACAGAAAATCTGATGGCGCTGGTCAGCGCGATGGCGAAGCAATATCACCATCCACTGGCAATTCATCTCGACCATCACACAAAATTTGACGATATCGCTCAGAAGGTTCGTTCTGGCGTGCGCTCAGTCATGATTGACGCCTCGCATTTGCCTTTTGCGCAAAATATTTCACGGGTCAAAGAGGTGGTGGATTTTTGCCATCGCTTTGATGTCAGCGTCGAAGCGGAGCTGGGGCAACTTGGCGGCCAGGAAGATGATGTGCAAGTCAATGAAGCCGATGCTTTTTATACCAACCCCGTTCAGGCGCGTGAATTTGCCGAGGCAACCGGGATTGATTCCCTGGCGGTCGCCATCGGCACGGCTCACGGTATGTATGCCAGAGCACCGGCGCTTGATTTTTCTCGACTGGAGAACATTCGCCAGTGGGTGAATTTACCGCTGGTGCTGCATGGCGCGTCAGGATTATCGACTAAGGATATTCAGCAAACCATCAAACTGGGGATATGCAAAATCAACGTTGCAACAGAGCTAAAAAATGCCTTCTCGCAGGCGTTAAAAAATTACCTGACCGAGCACCCCGAAGCGACCGATCCCCGTGATTATTTGCAGTCGGCTAAATCTGCAATGCGCGATGTGGTGAGCAAAGTGATTGCCGATTGTGGCTGCGAGGGCAGGGCATAACGCACCTGCCATTTAACAAGGAAAAAACATGAAAACGTTAATTGCCCGGCATAAAGCTGGTGAACATATTGGCATATGTTCAGTCTGTTCTGCACATCCGTTGGTTATCGAAGCGGCGCTGGCATTTGATCGCAACAGCACGCGTAAAGTGCTGATTGAAGCAACGTCAAACCAGGTCAATCAATTTGGCGGTTATACCGGAATGACACCGGCAGACTTTCGCGAATTTGTTTTTGCGATTGCCGATAAAGTCGGATTTGCTCGTGAGCGTATTATTCTCGGCGGCGACCATCTGGGACCAAACTGCTGGCAGCAAGAAAATGCGGATGCGGCGATGGAAAAATCCGTCGAGCTGGTAAAGGCATATGTTCGTGCCGGCTTCAGTAAAATTCATCTTGATGCGTCAATGTCCTGCGCTGACGATTCCATACCGTTAGCGCCAGAAACGGTTGCTGAACGTGCCGCTGTGCTTTGTCTGGCGGCGGAAAGTGTGGCGACTGATTGCCAGCGTGAGCAACTGAACTATGTCATTGGCACCGAAGTTCCGGTTCCGGGCGGTGAGGCCAGCGCCATTCAGTCAGTACACATCACCCAGGTTGAAGATGCCGCCAATACTTTACGCACGCATCAAAAGGCCTTTATTGCCCGTGGTCTGGCAGAGGCGTTAACACGCGTGATTGCCATCGTGGTGCAGCCGGGTGTGGAATTTGACCATAGCAATATTATTCATTATCAGGCGCAAGAAGCTCAGGCGTTGGCGCAATGGATAGAAAAAACCAAAATGGTTTATGAAGCGCATTCCACCGATTACCAGACTCAGACGGCCTATCGGGAATTAGTTCGCGATCATTTTGCAATTTTGAAAGTCGGTCCGGCATTAACCTTTGCGTTACGCGAGGCGATATTTGCGCTGGCACAAATTGAGCAGGAACTCATCGCTCCAGAAAATCGTAGCCGTTGTCTGGCGGTGATTGAAGAAGTGATGCTCGACGAACCGCAATACTGGAAAAAATATTATCGCACGGGTTTTAACGATTCATTGCTGGATATTCATTACAGCCTGTCGGATCGTATTCGTTATTACTGGCCGCATAGCCGGATTAAAAATAGCGTCGAAACGATGATGGTGAATCTGGAAGGCGTGGACATCCCACTGGGCATGATTAGTCAGTATCTTCCGAAACAATTTGAACGCATTCAGTCCGGGGAATTATCAGCAATACCGCATCAGCTTATTATGGATAAAATTTATGATGTTTTGCGCGCCTATCGCTACGGCTGTGCGGAATAAGGACGGTATATGACTAACCTGTTTGTTCGTAGCGGAATTTCTTTTGTCGATCGTAGCGAAGTTTTAACCCATATCGGTAATGAGATGCTCGCGAAAGGTGTGGTTCATGATACCTGGCCACAGGCATTAATTGCCAGAGAAGCAGAATTCCCTACCGGGATAATGCTTGAGCAGCACGCCATTGCAATACCGCATTGTGAGGCGATTCATGCTAAGTCGTCAGCCATTTATCTGTTAAGGCCAACAAATAAAGTTCATTTTCAGCAAGCGGATGATGATAACGACGTGGCGGTATCGTTGGTTATTGCGTTGATTGTGGAAAATCCGCAGCAGCAATTGAAACTTTTACGCTGTTTATTTGGCAAGTTACAACAGCCCGATATCGTCGAGACACTAATTACTCTTCCTGAAACTCAGTTAAAGGAATACTTCACAAAGTATGTTTTAGATTCAGACGAATAAATCCCTCTGTAACAATAAAAAGGACTATTTATGAAACGCAAGATTATTGTCGCTTGCGGAGGCGCGGTTGCGACCTCCACGATGGCGGCGGAAGAAATTAAAGAGTTGTGTCAGAGTCATAATATTCCTGTTGAATTAATCCAGTGTCGGGTTAATGAAATAGAAACCTATATGGATGGCGTGCATTTGATATGCACCACTGCCAGGGTGGATCGTAGTTTTGGCGATATTCCGTTAGTTCACGGCATGCCTTTTGTTTCTGGTGTCGGTATCGAAGCATTACAAAATAAAATTCTGACTATCTTACAGGGGTGACCTATGTTTTCAGAAGTCATGCGGTATATTCTCGACCTCGGCCCTACGGTGATGCTGCCGATTGTCATCATTATGTTTTCTAAAATATTAGGCATGAAGGCAGGCGATTGCTTTAAAGCAGGTCTGCATATCGGGATTGGCTTTGTTGGCATTGGCCTTGTGATTGGCTTAATGCTGGATTCCATTGGCCCGGCGGCGAAAGCGATGGCGGAAAATTTCGACCTGAATCTGCATGTGGTCGATGTCGGCTGGCCGGGCTCTTCACCCATGACCTGGGCGTCGCAAATTGCGCTGGTGGCGATTCCGATTGCGATTCTGGTTAACGTGGCGATGTTACTGACCCGTATGACGCGGGTGGTAAATGTTGATATCTGGAATATCTGGCATATGACCTTCACCGGCGCGTTGCTGCATCTGGCAACCGGTTCATGGATGATAGGGATGGCGGGTGTGGTAATTCACGCGGCGTTTGTTTATAAGCTCGGCGACTGGTTTGCCCGCGATACCCGAAATTTCTTTGAGCTGGAAGGCATTGCTATTCCGCACGGTACGTCGGCGTATATGGGGCCGATTGCGGTGCTGGTCGATGCTATCATCGAGAAAATCCCAGGCGTTAACCGAATTAAATTTAGCGCCGATGATATTCAGCGCAAATTTGGCCCTTTTGGCGAACCGGTCACCGTGGGTTTTGTGATGGGGCTGATTATCGGCATCCTCGCGGGTTACGATGTCAAAGGTGTATTGCAGCTGGCGGTAAAAACGGCGGCAGTTATGCTGCTGATGCCACGGGTGATTAAACCCATCATGGATGGTTTAACGCCCATCGCTAAGCAGGCCCGTAGTCGTTTACAGGCGAAGTTCGGCGGTCAGGAGTTCCTGATTGGCCTTGATCCGGCGTTGCTGCTGGGACATACGGCGGTGGTATCGGCAAGCCTGATTTTTATTCCACTCACCATTTTAATTGCTGTTTGTGTGCCGGGTAATCAGGTGCTGCCGTTTGGCGACCTTGCCACCATCGGCTTCTTTGTGGCGATGGCGGTCGCGGTGCATCGTGGAAATCTGTTCCGCACCTTAATCTCGGGTGTCATCATTATGAGCATCACCCTGTGGATCGCGACGCAAACTATTGGTTTGCACACCCAACTGGCGGCTAATGCGGGCGCGTTAAAAGCCGGGGGTATGGTGGCTTCAATGGATCAGGGCGGTTCTCCCATTACCTGGTTACTGATTCAGGTTTTCTCCCCGCAAAATATTCCCGGTTTCATTATTATCGGCGCCATTTATCTCACCGGTATTTTCATGACCTGGCGTAGGGCGCGCGGCTTTATCAAACAAGAGAAAGTCGTTCTCGCAGAATAATTTTTACCTGAGGGGGAGGTTATCCCCCTTAACAATCAGGAGTTTTTATGAAATCAGTGGTGAATGATACTGATGGTATCGTGCGCGTAGCAGAAAGCGTCATTCCTGAAATTAAACATCAGGATGAGGTGCGGGTAAAAATTGCCAGCTCGGGCTTATGTGGTTCCGATTTACCCAGGATATTTAAAAATGGTGCACATTATTATCCAATAACGTTAGGCCATGAATTTAGTGGCTATATTGATGCGGTGGGATCCGGTGTTGATGATTTACACCCCGGCGATGCGGTTGCCTGTGTGCCGTTATTACCCTGTTTTACTTGTCCAGAGTGTCTGAAAGGGTTTTATTCCCAGTGCGCAAAATATGATTTTATTGGCTCACGGCGTGATGGTGGATTTGCCGAATATATTGTCGTTAAGCGAAACAATGTCTTTGCACTACCTGCGGATATGCCTATTGAGGATGGCGCTTTTATTGAACCGATTACCGTTGGCCTGCATGCGTTCCATTTAGCGCAAGGATGTGAGAATAAAAACGTTATTATTATTGGTGCCGGAACCATTGGCCTGCTGGCAATTCAGTGCGCTGTCGCGCTGGGAGCAAAGAGTGTGACGGCTATCGACATTAGCTCAGAAAAACTGGCACTGGCAAAATCTTTCGGTGCGATGCAAACATTTAACAGCCGTGAAATGAGCGCGCCGCAAATACAGGGCGTTTTACGCGATCTGCGCTTTAATCAGCTTATCCTCGAGACGGCTGGCGTCCCGCAAACCGTCGAACTGGCGGTAGAGATTGCCGGTCCTCATGCCCAACTGGCGCTGGTGGGCACGTTGCATCAGGATCTGCATTTAACATCTGCAACGTTTGGCAAAATATTGCGTAAAGAGCTGACGGTTATCGGCAGTTGGATGAACTACTCCAGCCCTTGGCCGGGGCAGGAGTGGGAAACGGCGAGCCGGTTGCTGACAGAACGTAAGTTAAGCCTGGAGCCATTAATCGCTCACCGTGGAAGCTTTGAAAGCTTCGCCCAGGCGGTGCGTGACATCGCTCGTAATGCCATGCCGGGCAAAGTGTTGCTCATTCCCTGAAACCGCGGGCCAGCGTGATGCAGGCCCGGTATTGTGCAAAACAGATCATTCACCAATGGTCCCCCTTCGTTTACACTAGCCACAATTGAATATGGGTAAATGACGATGAATTCATTCGAGCGAAGGAATAAGATCATCCAATTAGTGAATGAACAGGGAACCGTGCTTGTTCAGGATCTGGCGGGAGTATTTGCTGCCTCGGAAGCGACAATCCGTGCCGATTTGCGCTTTCTCGAACAAAAAGGCGTGGTTACGCGCTTTCATGGCGGTGCGGCGAAAATAATGTCCGGTAATAGCGAAACCGAGACCCAGGAAGTCGGGTTTAAAGAGCGATTTCAGCTCGCCAGCGCGCCGAAAAACAGAATAGCGCAGGCGGCAGTCAAAATGATCCACGAAGGGATGACCGTTATTCTCGACAGCGGAAGTACCACAATGCTTATCGCCGAAGGATTAATGACCGCCAAAAATATCACGGTGATTACCAACAGTCTCCCGGCGGCGTTTGCCCTTTCCGAAAATAAAGACATTACTCTGGTCGTCTGCGGTGGCACGGTCCGCCATAAAACGCGATCTATGCATGGATCTATTGCTGAACGTTCCCTGCAGGATATTAATGCCGATTTAATGTTTGTCGGTGCTGATGGTATTGATGCGGTTAATGGTATTACGACCTTTAATGAAGGTTATTCCGTTAGCGGTGCGATGGTGACAGCGGCGAATAAAGTGATTGCCGTTCTCGATTCATCGAAATTTAATCGTCGCGGTTTTAATCAGGTACTGCCAATCGAAAAAATTGACATTATTATTACCGATGATGCTGTGTCTGAGGTGGATAAACTGGCATTGCAGAAGACACGGGTAAAATTAATTACGGTGTAGTATTGTTCTGTATGCCGGATAAGGTGTTTACACCGCATCCGGCATTACGGATTATCCCTGGTTCAACAGAGAATAGTTTGATTAACGCAACAATGGACAATCTGGTGGTAATCGACAACGCAACGCCGCCGGAAGTATTTCAATATGGAAGTTTTGCCCACTCAACGGTTCGCCATCAAGATTAAAAGTGATTTCGTGTGGGGCTTGTATATCAAACCACGACGAAGCTTCTTCGATAATATTCGGGTTATCTTCGTCAGATTTTAAGGTTGATACGAGAGTCGGAATAATTTCATCGCCGGTAAAAATGCGCAGTTGCAGCAAGCCATCGTTAATTAATGCGTTCGGGCACAATTGTTGACCGCCACCGGCCTGACGCCCGTTACCAATACCAATGACCAGGGCGTCACCTTGCCAGTGAAAGTTTTCACCGCGGATTTCACAACGGTCCGGTTGCAGAGTGTCCATGCGCATTAAGCCATGAATGATGTAAGAGACGCCACCCAGCGCGGCTTTTAATTTTTCCGGCGTTTCTGTGGTAATACGCGTCCCAAACCCGCCTGTCGCCATATTAATAAAACAGGTTTGTTTGTTGACCTGCGCCATATCTATCGCAATGGCGTTACCGGCAATTGCCAGTTTCAGCGCCTTATCCAGTGCCTCAGGAATCCCTACACTGGTGGCAAAATCATTGGCAGTTCCTAATGGTAAAATTCCCAGCGCGGGTATGTCATCCCCCTCACATTGAATCAATGCCGTAGAAACTTCATTAATGGTGCCATCGCCACCACCGGCAATCACTGTTGCGACACCTAACTTCCGGGCCTCCTCTACAAATCGTGCAGCATCGCCTTTCTCCCAGGTGATCCGCACATGGATCGTCATTCCTTCCTCACGCAACAGCATAATTGCTTCGCGCAAGGGTAGATTGTCAGTACTTTTGCCATTAAGAATCAGTAAGCTGGCGGGAAATTCTGCCATGATCGTATGTGCCTTTATGATTGGTCTGTAGATAGTGTAGAGCAGAAAAGAAAAGGTGGAGTCAGAACAGGATGAAAGTCGGAGGATAAAAAGTCAGTTCAGGTATGGGGATTCAGTGCTTACCACCAGGAGCTTACAATGGGGACAGCGAATATTAACGGTAGCCACTGATAAATTTTTAAAAAAGAGAATATACCTAATATTCAACTAAACAGTGGCATCTTCAATATACTATTCAAAATATATTAAAGTCCCCCATGGGGTTACCCGGAAGGGCCACCATGTCTGTAATTCCTACTTATGTAGGAAATGTTGTACAGAACATTTATTATAATCCTATTCTATTATAATAATCATGCCATTATTATATTTAAACACTAGAGAATGTCGTTGGTAATTAATGGGGGAAGGTAAGGTGAAAAAGATAGCTGCTATATCATTAATTAGTGTTTTTCTTATGTCTGGTTGTGCTGTGCATAATGATGAGACAAGTATCGGTAAATTTGGCCTTGCATATAAAAGTAATATTCAGCGTAAACTGGATAACCAATACTACACCGAAGCCGAAGCTTCTTTAGCCAGGGGTAGAATATCTGGTGCAGAAAATATAGTAAAAAATGATGCAACTCATTTCTGTGTTACTCAGGGCAAAAAAATGCAGATAGTTGACCTGAAGACAGAAGGTGCAGGATTACATGGCGTCGCTCGTCTGACATTCAAATGTGGAGAGTGAGAATATTTTTTAGTAAGCATCAAACATGCGCGTTCTGGCTGTGCGTAACCGGAACCTGTGCGAGCACGATGCCAATAAGTGAAAGGCATCGTGCTATGAAGGGAGATTCTTTCGATGTGGTCAATGGAAGACGGTTACCAGGATACGGCTTATACATAAAAAATAAGCCCGTGTAAGGGATATTTAGGGTGTCACCAGTAGGGGCTTTCAACGGTACAATGCGGGTTTGAGCGGCATAAATTACCACTGAAAGCCCTTAAACGTTACTCTACTGTGGACACTGTGTGGACACTCTCGGCCTCAGTACCACCTCTTAGCGGATTAAGAGAAATGGCGTCCTGAAGGTACTCTGGCGCAAAATGAGCGTAAACCATAGTTTGCTCAATCCGCGTGTGACCTAGTATCCGTTGTAGCGTGATAATACTTCCTCCATTAATCATGAAATGAGTGGCAAAGCTGTGCCTTAGTGCATGTGTGGCTTGCCCCGTTGGCAAATCCGGTTTTATTGCTTTCATTGTTCGTCTGAAGCGAGGGTAATCAGCATCAGGGAATAAAAAACCTCGTTTGTTATCCGCGATCATTTTGGCAACAGCCTCTGAGATCGGGACGGTGCGTGGTTTGTTTGTTTTCGTTTTAACAAACGTGACGCGGTTATGGATGATATTTTCTGCTTTCAAACGAGCTGCTTCTCCCCAACGTGCTCCTGTACTCAGGCAAAGAATCGCAATCTTTTTATTGTCGCCGTCAAGTGCTGCAAGCAGTAAGGCAATTTCTTCCTGTGTGAGATAGCCTGTTTCTGGTTTTTCCTCCTTAAGCCTCTTTGTCCCTCTGATAGGGTGCTCACCAAAGAATAACTCCGCTTCAATCAGGGCTGTAAACATGCCGCTAATACATGTTAAATCACGATTGATACTCGAAGGTTTAATACCCTGACTTCTTCGGGTGGCGCAGTACTGGCTGATAAGGGATTTCGTGATTTGAAATGCGCATGGGTCATTCGTTATTTTTGTGAAGATTTCAATTTTTCCAAGATTAGATTTCCCATGCTCTTCGTGTTTACCCTTTAAATCCCACCAGATCTGTGTCAGTTCCGACAGACGTCGTTTGTCTGTTGGTTTTGATAGCCATTCTTTATTGTGGTGGTTGTACAACGTGTATTTTTCGAAAGCGACAGCTTCGCTTTTCTTATCAAACTTCCTACGGATGCGTTTTCCATTACGTCCAGTAGGGCGGATGTCCACTTCATATCGACCATCATCGAGTTTTTTGATTGCCATCAGAAAACCCTCCGAGTGGTACTTTTTTTTGCTACTACTAATCGCTTTTTTCGTGGTGGCTGAAATTTAGCCACCAATAGTAGGCACTTGTGATGAATATATTCACGATAAATTGTTAACCAGTCTTTTGACCGGAGTGGGGCGACGTTGTTTCGTTTTGCCCAAAGTGTGCGAGAGCGGGCGCAATTTGCCCGGCTTCTGGAGCTACCTGATCAGTCATGAACCACAAAGTATATTTAGTAAATCTAGGATGTTGTAAGACCTTCATTATGGCTTCAACTCCAGCGTTTTTTGACCGGCTCTCATAGCTCGAAAGTGAGCTGTAGGCTACACCAGTTAATTCACTGAATTCTTTACGGTTTAACCTTTCAGATTCACGGATTAGCTTCAACTTCTCCGAAACGTCTATTGACATAATTACTCCGATTGCGTAATTTCTTGCTGATAGTGTGAAATGTTGTGCTTCTGGAGTTATCCTTTTAGGCAATAATTAGCCATTAGGAGCCATTAGAAGCACTAAGGGAGAATCGTAGCAGATGAATAGACAGCTTGTAAGCGTGACTGATGCCGTGCCTTATCAGGAGTTTGCAAAACTCATTGGTAAAACTCCAAGAGCTGTAAGGGGCATGATTGAGAAAGGGAAATTACCAGTTATTGAGATTACTGACCCTCAGTCAGTATCGGGGCGTGCTGGTGAATATTGGGTATACCTTCCGGCATGGAATAACGGACTAAAACTGGCTTATGAAAGCCGTCCTAAAGAGATTCGTGACGGCTGGTTGATGTGGTTAGGTCTCGGTGAACCACGTTAAGGAGAACCGTATGAATGAGCCTCGTTGTATTGCTCAGTTATTGCGTAACGAAAGCCCCAGGGCGATTGACTTCACCATCACCCACGGTAAGGGGCGTAAGGGAATCATTATCCGCACCAAAAAACAGAGTCCGGTAAAAAAGGCTCTGACCTTTCTGAAAAGCCGGAGGGTCTGGAAATGACAGTGATGACGCTCAATCTCGTTGAAAAACAGCCAGCAGCTATGCGCCGGATAATTGGTAAGCATCTTGCCGTTCCTCGCTGGCAGGATACATGTGATTATTATAATCAGATGATGGAGCGCGAACGGTTAACGGTTTGCTTCCATGCTCAGTTAAAACAGCGTCACGCAACGATGCGTTTTGAAGAAATGAACGACGTCGAACGTGAACGACTGGTATGTGCAATTGATGAATTGCGTGGGGCATTCTCAAAACGCCGTCAGGTTGGCGCAAGTGAGTATGCATATATTAGTTTTTTAACAGTCAGTCAGCGTCGCACTTTATTTATGCACGCACGACTGACAGAAAAAGAATTTAACCAGCCATACTGGCGAATTAATGAAGAATCATGTTACTGGCGTGATGCTTTATTCCGTGCATTACGTGAATTATTCAGTCTGTTTGAGTATGCACCGACAATTCTGACGTCGGTAAAACCAGAGCAATATCTGCATTAAGTAATTAACCAGAGTTTTTAACGCACTTAATCGTGCGGGGCTTCTTTTTGCCTGGAGAAAGTCATGCATACAGTTTCTGAAAATCAGTGCGGTAAATACGCATTACTGCTGCAACAGGCCAGAACCGAAGCACAGGCCGACGCTGCGACGCGCTTTTCTTCTCATCTTGACGCCATGATTCGCCACATCACAAAGGCGGAGTTATCCCGCGTGGAGATAGTCGAGCTGCTCAGTCAGGAGTCGGAAAAATTTCACAACATCGGATTGTCTCGCGGGGAGGTGCTTTGATGTCCTGTTCTCGTTCAGTTGTTTTACTGAACAATGCCTTAAAAATCGTCGTTATGAAAAATGGCGATTTGTCTCTTATTCAACTTGGTCTTGATAAAGAAAAACGCGAAATAACTGAATCTGTTATCGCGATTTATCAGAGTGAATTAAACCTCCTGTCTGATGTGGTCAATTTACTTGTTAAACGCGCTGTATTTCACAAGCAAATTTCCTCCGTGGATGAACTGACAAAATTAACGACAGAAATCGCCAGCTATTGCGCTGATGAATTTAAGAAACTGAACGACAAAAGGAGCTGGTAATGCCGGACAATGTGGATTTTATTCAGGAACAACAGGCTGAATTACTGGAGCGCCAGATTAACGCAGCAAGGGTAAAACATTGTGGTGCTTCTGCGCTGGTTTGCGAAGAGTGTGATGCGCCAATACCTGCTGCCCGTCGTGCGGCTTATCCGTCAGCCACGCGTTGTGTTTCCTGTCAGTCAGTCTTTGAAGCAAAAAACAAACATTACCGGAGAACGGCATGAGTATTCGTATTGAAATTGGCGAACGTTATGTCGTTACCAGTGACAGCTTTCAGTTTATTCTCCACGAGAAAAAGAGAGCGGAAAGCGGTAAAAACGCCGGTCAGGAATGGCTGGCGGTGGTTGGTTATTACCCGAAATTAAGCCAGCTCGTTTCCGGCCTGATGCATCACGATATTCTGACCGGAAGCGCAAAATCTTTTGCCGATTTAAACGTGCAGGTTGAGCAACTCAGCAGGCGTTGTTCAGAGGCTTTTGGCTCATATGGCCGTTAAAGCCTCCGGGCGTTTTGTCCCTCCGTCAGCATTTGCCGCAGGCACCGGTAAGACGTTTACCGGTGCTTATGCATGGAACGCGCCACGCGAGGCTGTCGGGCGCGAAAGACCTCTTACACGTGACGAGATGCGTCAGGTGCAAGGTGTTTTATCCACGATTAACCGCCTGCCTTATTTTTTGCGCTCGCTGTTTACTTCACGCTATGACTACATCCGGCGCAATAAAAGCCCGGTGCACGGGTTTTATTTCCTCACATCCACTTTTCAGCGTCGTTTATGGCCGCGCATTGAGCGTGTGAATCAGCGCCATGAAATGAACACCGACGCGTCGTTGCTGTTTCTGGCAGAGCGTGACCATTATGCGCGTTTGCCTGGAATGAATGACAAGGAGCTGAAAAAGTTTGCCGCCCGTATCTCATCACAGCTTTTCATGATGTATGAGGAACTCTGCGATGCCTGGGTGGATGCGCATGGCGAGAAAGAATCGCTGTTTACGGATGAGGCGCAGGCTCACCTGTATGGTCATGTTGCTGGCGCTGCACGAGCTTTCAATATTTCCCCTCTCTACTGGAAAAAATACCGTAAAGGGCAGATGACCACGAGGCAGGCATATTCTGCCATTGCCCGTCTGTTTAACGATGAGTGGTGGACTCATCAGCTTAAAGGCCAGCGTATGCGCTGGCATGAGGCGTTACTGATTGCTGTCGGGGAGGTCAATAAAGACCGTTCTCCTTATGCCAGTAAACATGCCATTCGTGATGTGCGTGCACGCCGCCAGGCAAATCTGGAATTTCTTAAATCGTGTGACCTTGAAAATAAGGAAACCGGCGAGCGCATCGACCTTATCAGTAAGGTGATGGGCAGTATTTCTAATCCTGAAATTCGCCGGATGGAGCTGATGAACACCATTGCCGGTATTGAGCGTTACGCCGCTGCAGAGGGTGATGTGGGGATGTTTATCACGCTGACCGCACCGTCAAAGTATCACCCGACACGTCAGGTCGGAAAAGGCGAAAGTAAAACCGTTCAGCTTAATCACGGCTGGAACGATAAGGCATTTAATCCAAAGGATGCGCAGCGTTATCTCTGCCGTATCTGGAGCCTGATGCGCACGGCATTCAAGGATAATGATTTACAGGCCTACGGTTTGCGTGTCGTCGAGCCACACCACGACGGAACGCCGCACTGGCATATGATGCTTTTTTGTAATCCACGCCAGCGTAACCAGATTATCGAAATCATGCGTCGCTATGCGCTCAAAGAGGATGGCGACGAAAGAGGAGCCGCGCGAAACCGTTTTCAGGCAAAACATCTTAACCGGGGCGGTGCTGCGGGGTATATCGCGAAATACATCTCAAAAAATATCGACGGCTATGCACTGGATGGGCAGCTCGATAACGATACCGGCAGACCGCTGAAAGATACTGCCGCGGCTGTTACTGCATGGGCGTCAACGTGGCGCATCCCGCAATTTAAAACGGTTGGTCTGCCGACAATGGGGGCTTACCGTGAACTACGCAAATTGCCTCGCGGCGTCAGCATTGCTGATGAGTTTGACGAACGCGTCGAGGCTGCACGCGCTGCCGCAGACAGTGGCGATTTTGCGTTGTATATCAGTGCGCAGGGTGGGGCAAATGTTCCGCGCGATTGCCAGACTGTCAGAGTCGCCCGTAGCCCGTCGGATGAAGTTAACGAGTACGAGGAAGAAGTCGAGAGAGTGGTCGGCATTTACGCGCCGCATCTCGGCGCGCGTCATATTCATATCACCAGAACGACGGACTGGCGCATTGTGCCGAAAGTTCCGGTCGTGGAGCCTTTGACTTTAAAAAGCGGCATCGCCGCGCCTCGGAGTCCTGTCAATAACTGTGGAAAGCTCACCGGTGGTGATCCTTCGTTACTGGCTCCCACACCTTCTGAGCACGCCGCAGCAGTGCTAAATCTGGTTGATGACGGTGTTATCGAATGGAATGACCCGGAGGTCGTGAGGACGCTCAGGGGCGCATTAAAACACGGGCTGAGAACGCCAAGTCGTCAGCAAAGAAACGGAAGCCCGTTAAAACCACATGAAATAGCACCGTCGGCCAGACTGACCCGGTCGGAACGATTGCAAATTACTCGTATCCGCGTTGACCTTGCTCAGAACGGTATCAGGCCGCAGCGATGGGAGCTTGAGGCGCTGGCGCGCGGGGCCACGATTTCATATGGTAATTATAAAGCTGTGTACTCATCTGAAAATGAGTTTCGTGGATTCACTACATTTTATTAATTGGGGCTTAACTACTATCGTTTGAGGTTTTTTAGTAACTGATGAACGAAATTGTCTACTTCTACAGCATATAGCCTACCAACCACATCGGGTGTCGATTTTTTAAGCTATTGATCGAATTAAGAATTTTGTTTATAGTAGAATTTTCTTATTTTATTGAGGTTATCATGGATTTCGACCCGTCTTCTCATCCTTTAATCAACTGGGCTTTTGGTGGTGTTGGTGTAACTATTGTTGGGTGGCTTGGGAGTGTCGTGTGGAAAAAGTTCTTTTCAGGCCAAACACAGGCTGTTGTTCAGGACTCCAAACCGATTACAAATGAACAAAATGTCAATTTGAACATCTATAATGGTAACTTAGACTCTTCTAAGAAGGATGATGCCATGGTGGATGATAAAAAAGATCTGGATTATAAAAAAAACACTACAAAAATACTTTTTATTGATGATGAAGTGAGATTTAAAGTAGTTAAGATTTTACAAAAGGCCGGTTGGGTGCATACGAAGCTAATTAAGGATGCAGATAGTATTGATCAAGTCGAAATAAGGGAAGCTAAGATAATCTTTGTTGATATACAAGGGGTTGGGCTTGAAATTACACCTAACGAAGAAGGGTTGGGCTTGGCTCTCGCTTTGAAAACAAAATATCCAGAAAAGAAAATCATTATCTACTCCGCAGAGCAAACAGGTGATAGATTCCATAAAGCTCTTCGAGAGGTAGACGATTTTTTACCAAAGGATGCAGATCCTTATCAGTTCCAGACAATTGTAGAAAGTTTTGCTTGATGGTGCTTTAAAATGTCTTTTTATTATAAGTTGGAAACGACAGATGGTTGTTTGTTAGTCAATAATATTGAGAGGGAGCTTTTAGAGCACTTCAACTCTCTGAAGGCAGAGTCAGTTAAGTTCTCATATAATAAAGTTGCCTATAGAGCTGTAAGAGTATCCAATCAATTTGGAGTTGTAACATTAATATCAGCAAATGATGCAATGCTTAAGAGTTCGAAAGTTGCACGAGCTAAAGCTGAGATGTTGCTTGACGGTATTCCTTCCGTGCAAGAAGCTCACCGTAAGGCTAAGGAAGAGGCAAAGCAACATGTTAATCGATTGATTCATAACTTGGTTACTCTCAATGGTCATATTATCCAAGAGGTTTACTCTATTATCCCTCAAGAAGTTATGCAGGATAAGCGAGCGGGTTGGAAAAATAGAATAAAAGAACAGGTGGCTGAAGACCCATATGATGCAGGATTGTCATTAGTTAATATTGCAAAAAATACACTCAAGATGAAGGCTGAGATAGATGTTTATAATGCTTTATTGAGTGAGCATCCAAAAATAGCATTGAGAAATCATAGTATTCATCGAGTTTTAATGAATATAGTGTATGTCTTTTTCCCTGAGTTTACGGATAAGGGAATTCGTGTTGAAGTGGCTGAATCTAATGATACGGTATATATTGATTATGAGACTTTTCAGGTTGCTGTGTATCATTTAATTGAAAACTCTGTTAAATATATTAAGCCTGATTCGAGGTTGGTGATTTGTTTCGATAAAAACACAGAGACAAAAAAATTATCTATTTCATTTAAGATGGTTAGCCTTGTAATTAATCCTGATGAGATCGATAAGATCTTTATTGAGGGGTACTCTGGTGTTATGGCTAAAAAGAGTAATCGTGCGGGAAGCGGAATAGGAATGTACAGGGCTAAAACTTTGTTGAAACATAATAATGCATCTTTAAAAGTTAAGCCAAATTATGAAACGGCACATGAAGTTATGTTAGGACGTAAGTATCAAGAGAATGAATTTGTAATTGAGTTCTTGTGATATTTTGTTATTTGATAGGCTGAATCCTCATTGCTTTTTTTAGAGGCTTCTTTTGTAACATGTGCAAGTTTTATATTGTCTAGACAAAGTATTACATGTAGAACCTGCATGAATTTGCATGAGGATATAAGTGTTGCTAAGTAGTCCTTATGTAAAGGCTAGCATGCATTTCTATTTGTCATGCAACCGCATTAAAATCGCCCCACGAAGCGGGCGGGCGAGGCGGGGAAAGCACTGCGCGCTGGCGGTGGTGCTGATTTTATTTTTTAGCGTCTCAGCGCGTCGTGATGGCGTTTAGATTGTGCGCCGGGGCGTTGGTGTGTCTGCGGGGTGTTTTGTGCGGTGGTGAGCGTGTGAGGGCGTGATGACGGGGTGTAAAAAAGCCGCCCGCAGGCGGCGATGTTCAGCCGTTGTCAGTGTCCAGTGAGTAGTTTTTAAAGCGGATGACCTCCTGACCGAGCCAGCCGTTTATCTCACGGATCCTGTCCTGTAACGGGATAAGCTCATTGCGGACAAAGACCTTTGCCACTTTCTCAATATCACCCAGCGACCCGACGTTCTCCGGCTTGCCGCCCATCAACTGAAAGGGGATGCGGTGCGCGTCCAGCAGGTCTGCGGCACTGGCTTTTTTGATATTAAAAAAATCGTCCTTCGTCGCCACTTCACTGAGCGGGATAATTTTAATGCCGTCGGCTTTTCCCTGTGGGGCATAGAGAAACAGGTTTTTAAAGTTGTTGCGGCCTTTCGACTTCACCATGTTTTCGCGAAGCATTTCGATATCGTTGCGATCCTGCACGGCATCAGTGACGTACATGATGTATCCGGCATGTGCGCCGTTTTCGTAATACTTGCGGCGGAACAGCGTGGCCGACTCATTCAGCCAGGCAGAGTTAAGGGCGCTGAGATATTCCGGCAGGCCGTACAGCTCCTGATTAATATCCGGCTCCAGCAGGTGAAACACGGAGCCGGGCGTGAAAGGTGTCGGCTCGTTGAAGGACGGCACCCACCAGTAAACATCCTCCTCCACCCCACGGCGGGTATATTTTGCCGGTGAGGTTTCCAGTCTGATGACCTTACCGGTAGTGCTGTAACGCTTTTCCAGAAACGCATTACCGAACACCAGAAAATCCAGCACAAAGCGGCTGAAATCCTGCTGGGAAAGCCACGGGTGCGGGATAAACGTTGAGGCCAGAATATTACGTTTGACGTAAATCGGTGAGCTGTGATGCACGGCAGCACGCAGGCTTTTTGCCAGACCGGTAAAGCTGACCGGTGGCTCATACCATCTGCCGTTACTGATGCACTCGACGTAATCCAGAATATCACGGCGGTCGAGTACCGGCACCGGCTCACCAAAGGTGAATGCCGCCATTTTCGGGGCGCTGGCGGTCATTTTTTTTGCCGCAGGTTGCGGTGTTTTCCCTTTTTTCTTGCTCATCAGTAAAACTCCAGAATGGTGGATGTCAGCGGGGTGCTGATACCGGCGGTGAGTGGCTCATTTAACAGGGCGTGCATGGTCGCCCAGGCGAGGTCGGCGTGGCTGGCTTCCTCGCTGCGGCTAGCTTCATAGGTGGCACTGCGTCCGCTGCTGGTCATGGTCTTGCGGATAGCCATAAACGAGCTGGTGATGTCGGTGGCGCTGACGTCGTATTCCAGACAGCCACGGCGGATGACGTCTTTTGCCTTGAGCACCATTGCGGTTTTCATTTCCGGCGTGTAGCGGATGTCGCGCGCGGCGGGATAGAACGAGCGCACGAGCTGGAACACGCCGACACCGAGGCCGGTGGCATCAATACCGATGTATTCGACGTTGTATTTTTCGGTGAGTTTGCGGATGGATTCAGCCTGGGTGGCAAAGTCCATGCCTTTCCACTGGTGACGCTCAAGTATTCTGAATTTGCCACCGGCCACCACCGGCGGTGCCAGCACCACGCATCCGGCACTGTCGCCACGGTGTGACGGGTCGTAACCAATCCAGACCGGGCGGGAGCCGAACGGATTCGCGGCAAACGGCGCATAGTCTTCCCATTCTTCCAGCGTGTCGACCATGCAGCGTTGCAGCTCCTCGAACGGGAATACCGACGCCTTGTCGTCAACAAATTCACACATGAACAGGTTTTTAAAATCGTCGGCGCTGTTTTCGCGTTTAAGCTGCTCAATGTCGAACAGCGTGCAGCCACCTTTCAGGGCGTCCTCAATGGTGACAATCTGCCGCCACTGGCCGTCCGCACAGAGAAGCCCACCGGCAAGGGCGTTATGACTGACGTCGATTTCCACGCGTTCGGCGGCGCTGGCGCGTCCCCGGTTGAACAGTTCACCCGACCAGAACGGATAGGCGTCGTGCGCCAGCGTGGACGGGGTGGAGAAATAGGTCGAGCGCAGGTGACTCTGTGAGGCCATACCTGATGCCACCTTACGCAGTACCTGAAAATTCGGGATCCAGAAAATCTCATCGACGTACAGGTCGCCGTTATGGCTCTGCGCGGTGTTGGAGTTGGTGCCGAGAAAAATCAGTTTTGCGCCGTTATTGCCCAGGACAATCGGGTCACCGGTCAGGTCAACGTCAACCAGCCGGGCAAAGGCGATGATGTATTCGCGGAACACATACGCCTGCGTTTTACTGGCCGACAGAAAAATCTGGTTATGACCGGTTTTCAGGGCGCGCAGCAGCGCCTCGCGGGAAAAATAAAACGTCGCGCCAATCTGGCGGGATTTCAGGATATCGCGGATGCGGTGCTCAAGCCCGGCGCGATACCAGTGCAACTGATAGTCGAAAGACTGCTCAAAGAAAATCTGCTCCAGCTTTTCGATGGCCTCGTCACTGAAAAAATTCTTTTTCGGTTTGCGACGCCCGCCTTTGTTGCGGTTAGCGACGTTCGGATTAAGGTCTGCCTCGTTGCCGGTCTGACTGTAGCGGTTGACCCGCGCCAGCCGTTCAATCTGGCGTCCCAGCAGGTCAATTTCCTTGAAGTCACCGCCGGTTTTCTGCGGTTTGATGATGAGCTGGGTCAGCCGCGCTTCCAGACTCATTTCGACACGGCTG